>NZ_BNBT01000009.1 GCF_014656095.1 Streptomyces longispororuber | reverse complement strand
GGTGCCCGCCCGGCGGACGCCCCCGGCCGGCGTCCTGCCGACGGCCGCGCCCGGCCGCCACCGGCAGGGCGTGCGCGCCCGCCGGAAGCTCACTGACCCACGCGCCCCGGCCGCAGCACCTTGGTGAACAGGACGCCGCCCCCCTGCTGCCGCAGCCGTACCGTCATCTCGCCGCTGTCGCCGTCGATGTCCACCTCCCCGTAGTAGGGCGGTGTCTCCGCCGGCGACGTGTTGGCCCGGTCCGGCGCTTTGACGAACGTCTGGTCCGGACCGAAGGTTCCGTCGAGTTTCACCGCCGGGAAGCCCCCCGCCGCGAGCGGGCCGGACACGAACTCCCAGAAGGGCGCGAAGTCCTTGAAGGCGGCGCGTGAGGGATCGTAGTGCTGCGCCGAGGTGTAGTGCACGTCAGCGGTCAGCCAGACGGTGCCCGTGATACGACGGTGCTTGATGTGCCGCAGGAGTTCAGCGATCTGCAGCTCACGCCCGAGCGGCGCGCCCGGATCGCCCTGCGCCACGGCTTCGAAGTTCACCCGCCCGTCCGGCACGACCAGACCGAGCGGCATGTCCGAGGCGATCACCTTCCACACCGCGCGCGACCGCGACAACTCCCGCTTGAGCCAGGCGAGCTGCTCGGCGCCGAGGATGCCCGTCGCGTCGTCCGGCTGCCGGTTCGGCGAGTTGGCGTTGCGGTACGAGCGCATGTCCAGGACGAACACGTCCAGGAGCGGGCCGTGCCGCAGCACCCGGTACACCCGCCCCTCCCGGGCGCCGGGACGCCGTGTCGAGATCGGGTAGTACTCGCTGAACGCCCGCAGCGAACGGGCCGCGAGGACGTCGACGTCCTTCTCCGTGTAGCGCGGGTCGTCGAGGATCTGCCCCGGGTACCAGTTGTTGCGCACCTCGTGGTCGTCCCACTGCACGACGGCCGGCACCTGCGCGTTGAAGCGGCGCACGTGTTCGTCGAGCAGGTTGTAGCGGAAGTTCCCGCGGAACTCCGCGAGGGTCTCGGCGACCTTCGACTTCTCCTCGGTGGTGACGTTCCGCCACACCCGCCCGTCGGGCAGCGTCACGCTCTCCTGGATGGGGCCGTCGGCGTAGACGTTGTCACCGCTGCACAGGAAGAAGTCCGGGTTCCGCTTGCGCATCTCCTCGTACACGCGCCAGCCGCCGAGGTCGGGGTTGATGCCCCAGCCCTGGCCCGCGATGTCCCCCGACCACAGGAAGCGCACGCCGTCCCGACGCCGCTGCGAGACCGTGCGGAACGTCCCGGTGACCGGCTCCCCGGTGCGCCGCGGGTCGTCCGGGTCGGCCAGCAGCACGCGGTAGTGGATCTGCTCGCCGGAGGGCAGGCCGCGCAGCCGCGTCGTGCCGGTGAAGTCGGTGCCCGGGCCGAGCAGGGGGCCGTACCAGCGCGTGGGTCTGCGGAACGACTCGGTGGCGGCGGTCTCCACGACCATGCGGGCGGGACGGTCCGAGCGCACCCACACGAGACCCGAGTGCGCGCCCACGTCGCCCGCCTGCACTCCCCACCGGGCACGGGGCCGGCCCGAGCGGGCGAAGGCCGGGGCGCCGCCGCCGAGCGCGGGCACGGCGAGCGCCGCGGGCACGGCGAGGGAGCCGCGCAGCAGGCTGCGGCGGCGCGGGGACGGGCTCGGCAGACGGTGTGACATGGGGACGCCTCCAGGAACGGCGGTCGGTCGGTGTGCGGTGCCACGTCTACTGCCACGTCACGGCCCCCGCGCGAACCCCAAGTGAACAACTGGCCATGGCCCTGGGGGAAGCGTCGCGCGGCGCCGACGGGTCCTGGTCCCGTGGTCGTACGCCGCGGGTCCCGCGCACCGGGACCGGCGCCCGATGCCCGCGGGACCGGCCGGTTCCTACAGTCGACCCGCACGGCACGCGGAGCAGCGCACCGCACGCCGACCCGTACGAGAGGAGCCCCCTGTGCCCGTCAACGGCCGCAGCCACATCCGTATCGCCCGCCCGTCACGCGACCTCGCCGCCGCGGAGCGCTTCTGGAAGGACGGGCTCGGCCTGGACGTCGTCTTCCGCAAGGAGCAGGGCGGCGGCCCCGGCGAGCACGCCCTGCTCATGGTGGGCTGGCCGGACGCCTCCTGGCACCTGGAGCTGGTCCACGAGGCGGCGGCCCCCGTGCGGCCGCGCCCCACCGAGGAGGACCTGCTCGTCGTCTACGTGGACGGCGAGGTGCCGGACGACCTGGTCGCCCGCCTCGAGGCGCACGGCGGCAGGCGGGTGCTCTCGCCCAACCCGTACTGGAACGAGTGGGGCGTCACCGTGGAGGACCCGGACGGCTACCGGCTGGTGCTCAGCACGCGCGCGTGGTCCAACTCCTGATCCGAGGCCCCGGCGCGGCAGGTGTCGAGTATGACGCGGGCCACGCGCGCGGGGTCGTCGTTCATCGGCACGTGGCCGCACCCGGGCAGCCGGACGAGCCGGGCGTCCGGCACGGCCCGCTTGGCGCGCAGGCCCTGGCGGCGCAGCAGCAGCCGGTCGCGCGTGCCCCACGCTATGGTCACCGGCAGCCCCGGCACGTCGTCGCGGAACACCACCTCGCGCCCGGCGGACAGCGTCGGCTCGAACCCCGTCGCGTGCCGCAGCGCGAGCGTCTCGGCGACGACGGCCTCCGGCGCCCTGCGGCCGGGGCGGGCGTAGATGGTGCTCGTCAGCGCCGTACGGCCCGCGGCGGTGCGCGACAGCCGCTCGACCGTCGGCAGCGGCATGGCCATGGCGATCCGGCGCATCGCGAGCAGCGTCGTGAACGCGTACCGGCGCTCCGCCCGCGTCCAGAAGCCGGCGGGCGACAGCGCCGTGACCGACCGTACGAGCCGCACGCGGCCGAGTTCCAGGGCGAGCAGGCCGCCGAGGGAGTTGCCCGCCACGTGCGGCCGCCCTATGCCCAGCGCCTCGCAGAACGAGCCGAGGACGGGCACCACCGTCGGCAGGTCGTACGGAAGCCCCTCCGGCAGCGCCGGTGACGCGCCGAAGCCGGGCAGGTCCACCGCTATCACGTCGTGCTCGGCCGCCAGGATGCCGACGACCGGGTCCCAGGCCTGGCGGTGGTGACCGATGCCGTGCAGCAGCAGCAAGGGGGCGCCGCTGCCCGTGCGCCGGTAGGAGACGGTCACCGTGCGCCGCCCTCGGGGCGACTCGACGCCGAAGGAGACCTCGGCCGCCCCTGCCACCCCTGACGCCCCTGTCACCTCTGCGGACATGCGGACTCCTGTCCTATCCTGTCTTAGACACCTTGTCAGCAACAATTACCGCTGAGTAGCGCCGAGTTCAAGGGGTCTGCCGCACCCGGGACGCGACGGGCCGGGTGCGGGCCACTGTGATCCTCGTCCGCCCTGCCCCTCGCGGGTGGACAGCCGGACCCCCGTGAGCTGGGATGGAACCGTGGCTACCGACACCGCGACCGACGTCTTCGAAGAACACAGGCCCGTCCTCCTGGGCGTCGCCTACCGCATGCTCGGCCGGGTGGCCGACGCGGAGGACGTCGTCCAGGACGCCTGGCTGCGCTGGTCGGCCGCCGACCGCGACCAAGTGCGCGAACCCCGCGCCTACTTGGTACGCGTCACCACCCGCCTGGCCATCGACCGGCTGCGCCAGACCCAGTCCCGCCGCGAGTCGTACGTGGGCCCCTGGCTGCCCGAGCCCTTCGTGACCGACTTCGGGCCGACCGTGCCCGACACCGCCGAGCGCGCCATGCTCGCCGACTCCGTGTCGCTCGCCGTCCTCGTCGTCCTGGAGTCCCTCTCGCCCCTGGAGCGCGCGGTGTTCGTGCTCCGCGAAGCCTTCGGGTTCCCGTACTCCGAGATCGCCGTCACCCTCGACCGCGGCGAGGCCGCCGTGCGCCAGCTCGCCGGGCGCGCCCGCAAGCACGTCGAGGAGGGCAGGCCGCGCTACCAGGTCGACCCCGCCGAGCGGCGCGACCTGACCGAGCGGTTCCTCGCCGCGGCCGCCGACGGCGACCTGGAGGGGCTGATGTCGCTGCTCGCCCCGGAGGTACGCCTGGTGGGCGACAGCGGCGGCAAGGCCAGGGCGCCGCTGCGGGTCCTGGAGACCGCCGACAAGGTGGGCCGCTTCGTCGTCGGCGCCGCGCGGAAGACCGCGTCGGGGGCCGAGAACGTCGAGTTCCGGTTCATGGAGCTCAACGGCGCCGACTCCGTCGTCTTCCTGCTGGACGGCAAGGTGGACTCCGTCTTCCAGGTCGAGGCCGTCGACGGTCGTATCCAACGCGTCTTCATCGTGCGGAATCCGGACAAGCTCGTAAGCCTCGCGCGCTGAGCCGCGGGCGTACCCAACGAAGCCCCTGCCCGTGCCACGGGCGGGGGCTTCGTGCCGTGCGCACGTGAACGCGACGTATCGGATTCCGTCACCCCCGGGGGCCGGGTGTCGCACCCGCGCGAACACCGCATGAATGCTCTGTGGCACCACTTCTGTGCGGTCCGTAACGGAAGGAGGATTGGTCTTGACCAAGGATGAGCGCGGCTCTATCGTCGCTGAGATAGTGCAGGAACCTTTAATAAACAAGGCGCTGAAAAGCCGCCTGCGCACGGCGATTGCGGAGGACAGGGTGGGGACCACGCAGCTCGAACCGGTGCCGGAGCCGAAGTACTGGCACCTGAAGACCGTGCTCAGCGAAGCACTCGACTCCGAGTTCGCCGTCGGCGAGATCCTGCCGAACGAGCGGGACCTCGCGGCCCGCTTCGGCGTCGCCCGCGCGACCCTGCGGCAGGCGCTGGAGCAGCTCGAGCTCGAAGGCAGGCTGCAGCGCCGCCGCGGCGTCGGCACGACCGTCGCCCCGCCGCGCATGGGCGTGGCCGTCACCACCGAGCGGGGGAGCTGGCCCGGCGCGGCCGGCGACGACTGGCAGCCCGCGGACAGCGAGCCCGCCGTCCCGCCCGCCGACGTTGCGCGCGCCCTGGGGACCGCCCCGGACGAGCCGGTGCACACGGTGCGCCGCACCCGCGTCTCGCACGGCCAGCCCGTCGCCGCCGAGCTGCTGTACGTGCCCGCGGCCTCGGTGCCCGACCTCACCGCCATCGACGCCCCCGCGGGGCCCGCACGCGCGCGTGCCGTCCTGCGCGAGCTCTCCCGGCTCGACCTGGAGGGCCAGGACCGCGCCGTCGAGCTCGGCTCCGCCCGCGCCGACGACGCCAAGGCCCTGGACCGCCTGCCCGGCGCCCCCGTCCTGGTCGTCACCACCCGCTTCCTCGCGGCCGGCCGCACGGCGGCCCTCTCGATGGCCACGTACCGCGCCGACACCTGCCGCCTCACCTTCGGCGACGAGGGCGCGGTCGAGATCCACCACGGCCCGGAACAGCGCGCTTCCTGAGACGCCCCTCCCGGTACGCGCCCCTGCGCGTATGCCGCACCACTAGGGCATCCCGTCCGGGGTGTGCCGTGGCGGCCGTTCCAGGGCGCGCGGCGGCGATCATCTCAGCCCGTCCGGCGTTTGAGGACGAGCGCGGAGCGCGACAGGGGGCAAGGGGGCGAAGCCCCCAAACCGCGGACGGGGCCGCGGGGAGCCGACACCGCAGGGCGACAGGGCCCGGGGGCCGAGGGACACCGCCCCGAGCGAACCCCACCCCCCGGGGCGGCGGGGCCGAGCCCCGCACACTACCGCCCCGCGGTCACCGCGCCCTCCACGGCGAACAGCTCGTCCTCGACATGGTCGAGGGCAAGCCGCAACGCCCCGGTCGCCACGGCTGCCTCGCCCAGCACGGACAGCGCCACCCGGGGCGGCCGCAGGCAGTACCGGGCCAGCTCGCGCCGCAGCGGCTCCAGGACGCCGTCCAGGCCCGCCGCCCAGCCGCCCACCACGACCAGCTCCGGGTCGAGCGCCAGCACCAGCGCGGCCACGTCGTGCACCAGGCGCCGGATGAAGCGGTCCACCGCCGCCAGCGCCCGCTCGTCGCCCTCCCGCGCGTGCGCGAAGACCTCCGCCACCGCCTGCTCGTCCAGCGGATGCAGCGGCTCGTCGGTGGTCGACAGGAGCGTCTCCGGCTTCACCTCCCGGCCCAGCAGGTGCAGCGCGCCGATCTCGCCCGCCGCGCCGCCGTACCCGCGGTGCAGCCGCCCGCCGATCAGCGAACCGGCCCCGGGGCTCAGCCCGGCCAGCACGAACACCACGTCGTCGGACTCCGTGGCCGCGCCCTTCCAGTGCTCGGCGACCGCCGCCGCGTTGGCGTCGTTCTCCACCAGGACCGGGCACTTGAAGGAGCGGCGCAGCCGCTCACCCAGCGGCAGGCCCGTCCAGCCCGGCAGCGCCGTGCTCAGCCGCACCGAGCCGTCCGCCTCCACGATGCCCGGGCTGCCCACGCCGACCGCGCGCAGCGAACCGCGGGCCACCCCGGCCCGGCGCAGCAGATCCGCGACCGCGCCCCGCAGCCGCTCCAGGCGCTCGTCCGCCGCCGCCGTCTCCGAGACGTCCTTCGCCGCCGTCCCGAGGACCTTGCCGTGCAGGTCCGACAGGACGGCGGCCACCCGGTGCGGGCCGATCTCCAGGCCAAGCAGATGACCCGCCTCCGCCCGGAAGCGGAACTTCCGCGCGGGGCGTCCCTGCCGCCGCGCGGCCCCGTCGTCGATGTCCGTCTCCACCACGAGACCGGCCTCGATGAGCCCCTCGACCACACCCTCGACCGTGGGCCGCGACAGACCCGTCGCCCGGGTGATCTCCGTGAGTGTCGCGACATCCGCGGCGCGCAGCGCGTGCAGCACCACCGAGGAGTTGATCCGCCGTAGCAGAGAAGGATCTCCGCCGGTCAGCCGCCCCAACGTCCGTCCTTCCGTCCCGTGCGCATGATGGCCGGATCGTACTCGGAAGCCGTCGGCCGGGGCGAGTGCCGATCCCGCCGCCGCGACCGGGCCCGGTTCACCCCGGAGCCACGAAACCGGACTCGTACGCGGCGATCACCGCCTGCGTCCGGTCCCGGGCGCCGAGCTTCGCGAGCACCGCGCTCACATGCGACTTGACGGTCTCCGTGCCGACCACGAGCCGCTCGCCGATCTCCGCGTTGGACAGGCCGCGCGCCATCAGCCGCAGCACCTCCTCCTCACGCCCCGTGAGCCCCGCCCGCGCGAACGCCGCCCGGGCCCCGTCCTCGCCCCGCTCCCGGCCGTGGTCGGCCGCGAGGCGCCGTACCGCCGCCGGGAACAGCAGCGACTCGCCCTCGGCCACCAGGCGCACGGCGTGCACGATCTCCGCGGGCCGGGCCCGCTTCAGCAGGAAGCCGTCGGCGCCCGCGCGCAGCGCCTCGTACACGTACTCGTCGTTCTCGAAGGTCGTGACCACCAGGATCTTCGGCGGGTCCGGCACCGTGCGCAGCACCGCGCGGGTGGCCTCGATGCCGTCGAGCAGCGGCATTCGTACGTCCATGGCGATCACGTCGGGCCGCAGCCCGCGGGCCAGGGGGATCACCGCGGCGCCGTCGGCGGCCTCGCCGACGACCTCGATGTCGGGCTGCGCCTCCAGGACGGCGCGCAGCCCCGCGCGGACGAGGGGCTCGTCGTCGACGAGCAGAACGGTCACGGGCACCCGGCCAGCCTAGGTCACGCCCCATGCGGGCCCGCAGGGCGGGTGACGGGGCATCAGCGCAACGGCAGTTCGGCGCGTACCCGCCACTCGCCGTCGCACGGCCCGGCGCCGGCCCGCCCGCCCAGGAGCACGGCCCGCTCCCGGATGCCGCGCAGCCCGCTGCCGCCGCGCCCGGCAGTTGCCCGCGCCGCCGGCAGCGCGTTGCGCACGTCGATGACGAGGCGGCTGTCCCGGGCGGCCACCCGCACCCGCACCGGGACCGGCCCCGCGTGCCGCAGGACGTTCGTCAGCGCCTCCTGGAGCATGCGGTAACCCTCCCGCGACACGGGCCCCGGCAGCCGGTCCACCGCGCCCGTCACCTCCGCGTCGACCGTCGCCCCCGAGGCCCGCGCGGAGTCCAGGAGCCGGGCGGCGTCGGCCAGGGTGGGCCGCTGCCGCGCGGGCCGCCCGTCCTCCCGCAGCACGCGCAGCACCCGCTCCAGGTCCTCCAGGGCGTCACGGCCCGTCTCCTCGATGGCCTCCAGGGCGCGGTCGGTGAACTCCCGGTCGGCCGCGGCGCGCGCGGCACCCGCCTGCACGACCGCCACGGTCAGCGCGTGCCCGATCGAGTCGTGCAGCTCACGGGCGATGCGGTTGCGCTCCAGAAGCTGCTCGGTGCGCTCCTCCAAGGCGGCGAGCCGCTCGGTGGGGGAGGGGCCGAGGAGGTTGCGGGCCGCCGCCGCCATGAGGGCCCCGGAGGCGACCACCAGGGCAAGGAGTGCCAGCAGCGGCAGCGGTACGAGCGCCGCGTCCCAGGCACCGAGCCCCGGCCGGGGCAGCACCAGACCGTCGTCCCCGGAGGGCTCCGACGCCGCCCCGAGCAGAGCGAGCGCGTACCCGATGAGCTGCGTCGTGGCGACACCCATCAACCACCCCGCCTCAAGGCGCAGCACCAGCCACAGGGCCGTCCTGCCGCGGTCCCGCCACGACGCCGAGGGCGCCACGGAGATCCCCGGGTCGCCGTCCGCCGCGTCGGGCTCCACGCGCGCGTGGGACCCCGGGAACAGCATCAGCCGCGCCTGGAGCCCCTCGGCCCTGCGCATCGCGGGCACCATCGCGGCCGCCGCCACCAACGGCACCGGCAGCAGCATGATCAGGCCCCAGTCGGCGGCTGTCGCGTCCGTGATGCCGTAGACCGCCCCGGAGGCCAGGACGACCGTCGCGGCGATCAGCAGGTGCAGCCATCGGGTGTACGTGACGGCGCGGGCCAGCGGGCGCAGCCATCGGGTGTACGTGATCACGCGCGCCGGCGGGTGCGGGGAGCGGGCGCGGCGGACCACGCGGGCCGGCGGGCGTGGGAAGCGGGACATGCGGACCACGCGGGCCGACAGGCGCGGGAAGCGGGACATGCGGTCATCGTGCCAGCCCGCGCGCGGGCCGCGGCTCCCCCGCACGGGGGAGACGATCTCCACCACCGGGGGAGGACCAAGACCCCGCCCGGCCGTGACAGTTGCCCCATGACCAGCATCGACGTCCACCACCTCACCAAGGAGTACGGCACCAGGCGCGCGGTCGACGACCTGACGTTCGGCGTCGCCCCCGGCCGCGTCACCGGCTTCCTCGGCCCCAACGGCGCCGGGAAGTCCACCACGTTGCGCCTCGTGCTCGGCCTCGACCGGCCCACCTCCGGCACCGCCACCGTCGGCGGCCGCCCCTACGCCGCGTACGCCGAACCGCTGCGCCAGGTCGGCGCGCTGCTCGACGCCCAGGCCGCCCACGGCTCGCGCACCGCCCGCGACCACCTGCGCGCCCTCGCCGTCAGCAACCGCATCGCTTCCAGGCGTGTGGACGAGGTCCTGGAGGAGGCCGGTCTCACCGCCGTCGCCCACAAGCGGATCAAAACGTTCTCCCTGGGCATGCGCCAGCGCCTCGGCATCGCCGCCGCGCTGCTCGGCGACCCGGCCGTGGTCCTCCTGGACGAGCCGTCCAACGGCCTCGACCCCGAAGGGATCATCTGGATCCGCGCACTCATGCGCGGCCTCGCGCGCGAGGGCCGGACCGTGCTCGTGTCGAGCCACCTGATGAACGAGACCGCGACGTTCGCCGACCACCTGGTGGTCCTCGGCCGGGGCCGACTCCTGGCCGACACCTCGATGCGGGACTTCATCGCCGCCCACTCCACCCGGCGCGTCCGCGCCCGCACCAGCGACCCGGCGCGCCTCCGCACCGCCCTCGCCCGCGCCGGACACACCCTGGAGGACGCCGGTGACGGCCGCTGGACCGTCGAGGGCGCCCGTGCCGAGGACATCGGCGCGCTCGCCGCACACGAGGGCGTGCCGCTCCTGGAACTCGCCGACGAGGAAGCCTCCTTGGAGGAGGCGTACCTGGCCCTGACGGCCGAGGCCGCGGAGTTCTCCGCGCCGGGGACGGCCGCCGCACCCGCGGAGCCCCCTGTGCCCGCATCGACCCACCGCCCGGAGGCCTGACCATGTCGACCACCGCCGTCCTCCACGCCGAATGGATCAAGATCAAGTCGCTGCGGGGCACGCTCCTCCCGCTCCTCGCCGTGTTCGGCGCCACCCTCGCCGTCACCGTCCTGGCGTTCGCCACGGTCGGCCGGGCCGAGGCCGACAACGCCGACGCCGAACCCGTCTTCGACGCCTTCTACGCCCTCAACTTCGGCCAGATCGCCGCCCTCGGCTTCGGCACCACGGCCGTCAGCTCCGAGTACGTGACCGGGGCCCTGCGGATCTCGCTGGCCGCCGTACCCCGCAGGGGCCTGTTCTACGCCGCGAAGACCGCCGTCGTCGGCGCGGCCGCCCTGCTCGTGGGCCTCGCCACCAGCTTCGCCGCGTTCCTCGCGGGCCAGGCCTTCCTCGGCGAGCACGCCATCGGGCTCGGCCACCCCGGGGCGCTGCGCGCCTGTGTCGGCGGCGGCCTCTACCTGGCGCTGATGGCGCTGCTCGCGACCGGTCTGACGACCCTGCTGCGCAGCGGGGTGGCGGTGCTCAGCCTGCTCATCCCGTTCCTGCTCATCGTGTCCTTCGTGGTCGGCGATGTCGCGGGCGGCGCCGCCCAGTTCCTGCCCGACCGCGCCGGGCAGCAGATCCTGCACGAGGACCCGGCCGGCGCGCTCGGCGCCTGGCAGGGGCTCGCGGTGACCGCGGCCTGGACCGCGGCGGCGCTGCTCGCCGGGTGGTGGGCACTGCGGCGCAGGGACGCCTGACCTGCGGCGCACAGGCGGTGATGACTGATTGTCAGTGGGTCCCGCTTTACTGGACGGCATGGGCGACGGAACGACGGCATGCGCGGCGGAGCGACGGCATGCGCGGCGGACGGAAGGACGGCATGGGCGGTGGACGGGGCGACGGTATGAGCGACGGAGCGACGGCATGAGCAGCGCGGACGACCTCGCGACGATCGACCTGCTGCGCGCCAGGGGCTTCCCCGAGGCGCCCGGCAGGTCGGGCGTCGGCCGCGCCGGACCGGGGTTCCACCTCGCGGAGTTACGGACGTACGAGCCGGGGGAGGACGACGACGGCACGGCGTACGCCGACGCGGAGGAGCAGTACGAGGCCGAGCGGGACGCGCTCGCGGTGCTCCTGGACGGACGCTGGGGTCCGGCCCAGGTGTTCAGCCTGGCCGGTGCCTTCGCCCGCCACGTGGCCGAGGCGCCGGACGTGCCCGAGCCGTGGGCGTCCGTCAGCGAGACCGTGCCCGACGTGCACCTGTGGCGGGCCGGGCAGCAGTGGATAGCCGTCGGCGTGGCCCGGTGGGGCGAGCGGGGCGCGCTGCAACTGCTCGCGCTGGTGACGGAGGTCGACCCGCCGTGACCCGTCCCGTCCACGGCGCCGCCCAAGGCCTCGGGCCCGTCCCGTCGCCGCGCCGCCCAAGGCCTCAGGCCCGTTCCGTCCGCCGCGCCGCCCAGCGCCTCAGGTCCGCCCCGTCGCCGCGCCGCCCAGCGCCTCAGACGTCCGCCGGAAGCCCCAACCGGCCGTACGGCGACGGCAGGAAGAAGCGCGCGACGTCCGCCTCGGACACGTCCGCTAGGCGCGCCGGTGACCACCGGGGCCGGCGGTCCTTGTCGACGACCTGCGCGCGGACGCCCTCCGGGAAGTCCGGAGCCGTGAGGCACGCGCACGACGTGCGGTACTCCTGGCGCAGCACGTCCTCCAGGGACCCGAGGGCGCGCGCCCGGCGCACGGCGGCGAGCGTCACCTTCAGGGACGTCGGCGAGCGCGAGAGCAGCGTCTCCGCGGTCTCCTTCGCGGTGGGCTCGCCACAGGCCAGCAGACGGTCGACGATCTCCTCCACGGACCCGGCGGCGTAGCAGGAGTCGATCCACTCCCGGTGCGCGGCCAGCTCGCCCCCGGGCGCTGCTTCGGCGTACGCGGCGACCGCCTCGCCCGCCTCCCGGTGGGCGAGCGCCGCCACGAAGTCACCGAGCCGCCCGGCCGGGACGAAGTGGTCGGCGAGCCCGCACAGCAGCGCGTCCGCGGGCCCCGCGGAGGCGCCCGTCAGGGCCAGGTGCGTGCCCAGCTCGCCGGGCGCCCGCGCCAGCAGGTACGTCCCGCCGACATCCGGGACGAAGCCGATGACGGTCTCCGGCATCGCGACCCGCGAGCGCTCCGTGACGACCCGCACGGCGCCGTGGGCCGAAACGCCCACGCCGCCGCCCATGACGAAGCCGTCCATGACGGCGACGTACGGCTTGCGGTAGCGGGCGATGCGGGAGACGAGCAGGTACTCGTCGTGCCAGAAGGCCGCCGACGCCGCGCCGCCGCCCGCGAGGATGTCGTCCCGTACGGCCCGGATGTCGCCGCCCGCGCACAGGCCGCGCTCCCCGGCGCCGGTGACGACGACCGTGGCGACCGTCTCGTCCCGCTCCCAGGCGGTGAGCGCGTCGTCGATGAGGCGGACCATCGTGTGGTCGAGGGCGTTGAGGGCGCGGGGCCGGTTGAGGACGAGGTGGCCCGCGTGGCCCTCGGTGCGCGACAGGACCGGTGGCGCGTCGTGACTCACGAGGTGTTTCCGCCCTTCGTAGGTACGCCCGGGGGTGCGTTCGGGGGCACGTCCGGGCGTACGTCGTCCTGAGCCGGGGCCGGTGTCGGGGCCTGAGCCGGTGGCGCGGCCTGAACCGGTGGCGGCGCCTGCGGGGATGCCGGTGCCGGTGCCAGGCCCGCCTGCCCCGGCGGGTCCTGGAACGCCGCGAGGATGCGCTCCGCCGCGGTCGTCGCGGTCACCGTGCCCTCCCGCACGCCCCGTTCCAGCTCGGGCGCGAGCCTGCGTACCTCGGGGTGGGCGTGCAGCCGGCCGAGCAGCTCCTCGCGCACCATCGTCCACGTCCAGTCGACCTGCTGGTCACGGCGCTTGGCGGCGAGCCGCCCGGTGGAGTCGAGCAACGCGCGGTGCTGTTCCAGGCGGTCCCAGAGCGTGTCCAGGCCCGTGCCCTCGCGGGCGCTGCAACTGAGCACCGGCGGCGTCCACGCGGCGTCCTTGCCGTGCATCAGGCGCAGCGCGCCCGCCAGTTCGCGGGCCGCGGAGCGGGCGTCCCGCTCGTGCGGGCCGTCGGCCTTGTTCACCGCGATCACGTCCGCGAGCTCCAGGACGCCCTTCTTGATGCCCTGGAGCTGGTCCCCGGTGCGCGCCAGCGTCAGCAGCAGGAACGTGTCGACCATGTTGGCGACGGCCGTCTCCGACTGGCCGACGCCGACGGTCTCCACGAGCACCACGTCGTAGCCCGCCGCCTCCATCACCACCATGGACTCGCGGGTGGCCTTGGCGACGCCGCCGAGCGTCCCGGCCGTGGGCGAGGGGCGCACGAACGCCATCGGGTCCACCGAGAGCCGCTCCATCCGGGTCTTGTCGCCCAGGATGGAGCCGCCCGTACGCGTCGACGACGGGTCCACGGCGAGCACCGCGACCCGGTGCCCCAGCGCGGTGAGCATCGTGCCGAGCGCGTCGATGAACGTCGACTTGCCGACACCCGGCACCCCGCTGATGCCGACGCGCCGTGCCCGCCCCGCGTGCGGCAGCAACTGCGTGAGCAACTGCTGCGCGAGCACCCGGTGTTCGGCCTTGGTGGACTCCACGAGCGTGATCGCGCGCGCGATGTGCGCGCGCTTGCCGTCGAGCACGCCCTTCACGTAACTGTCGAGATCGATCCTCGGTGCCATGGGGTCAGCGGCTCACTGCCCGGGCGCGGGTTCGGCGGGCAGCTCGTGGCCGAGGCTCCCGGCGAGCCGCCGTACCAGGTCGTACGCCGCGTCCGGGATGACCGTGCCGGGCGGGAACACCGCCGCCGCGCCCGCCTCGTGCAGGGCGTCCACGTCCTGCGGCGGGATCACACCACCGACCACGATCATGATGTCCTCGCGGCCCTCGGCGGCCAGCTCCTCCCGGAGCGCGGGCACCAGCGTCAGGTGCCCGGCCGCCAGCGAGGACACGCCGACGATGTGCACGTCCGCCTCGACGGCCTGCCGCGCCACCTCCGCGGGCGTCTGGAACAGCGGGCCGACGTCGACGTCGAACCCCAGGTCGGCGAAGGCCGAGGCGATGACTTTCTGGCCCCGGTCGTGGCCGTCCTGGCCCATCTTGGCGACCAGGATGCGCGGCCGGCGCCCCTCGGCCTCCTCGAAGGACTCCACCAGCGCACGGGTGCGCGACACGGACGGCGACGGGCCTGCTTCGGTGCGGTACACACCCGAGATCGTACGGATCTGGCCCGCGTGCCGCCCGTAGGCCTTCTCCAGGGCGTCCGAGATCTCGCCGACCGTCGCCTTCGCGCGGGCCGCGTCCACCGCGAGCGCCAGCAGGTTCCCCTCAAGGCCCGCGCCGGAGCCGCGCTCCGCCGCCGCCGTCAGCCTGGCGAGCGCGTCCTGGCAGGCCGCGTCGTCGCGCTCGGCGCGCAGCCGCCGCAGCTTCTCGATCTGCTGGGCCCGCACCGAGGAGTTGTCGACCTTGAGGACCTCGATCTGCTCGTCGGTGTCGACCCGGTACTTGTTCACGCCGATGACCGGCTGCCGCCCGGAGTCGATCCGCGCCTGCGTACGCGCCGCCGCCTCCTCCACGCGCAGCTTCGGGATGCCCGCGTCGATGGCCTGCGCCATGCCGCCCGCGGCCTCCACCTCCTGGATGTGCTGCCAGGCCCGCCGCGCCAGGTCGTGGGTGAGCCGCTCCACGTACGCGCTGCCGCCCCACGGGTCGATGACGCGGCAGGTGCCGGACTCCTGCTGGATGAGGAGCTGGGTGTTGCGCGCGATCCGCGCGGAGAAGTCCGTGGGCAGCGCCAGCGCCTCGTCGAGGGCGTTGGTGTGCAGCGACTGCGTGTGGCCCTGCGTCGCCGCCATGGCCTCCACGCACGTGCGCGTCACGTTGTTGAACACGTCCTGCGCCGTCAGTGACCAGCCCGATGTCTGCGAATGCGTACGCAGCGACAGCGACTTGGGGTTCCGCGGGTCGAACTGCTTGACCAGCTTCGCCCACAGCAGCCGCGCCGCCCGGAGCTTGGCGACCTCCATGAAGAAGTTCATGCCGATCGCCCAGAAGAACGACAGGCGCGGCGCGAACGCGTCCACGTCGAGCCCCGCCTCCCGCCCGGCCCGCAGGTACTCCACCCCGTCCGCGAGGGTGTACGCCAGCTCCAGGTCGGCCGTCGCCCCGGCCTCCTGGATGTGGTAGCCGGAGATCGAGATGGAGTTGTAGCGCGGCATCTTCTGCGAGGTGTACGCGAAGATGTCGGAGATGATCCGCATGGACGGCTTGGGCGGGTAGATGTAGGTGTTGCGGACCATGAACTCCTTGAGGATGTCGTTCTGGATGGTCCCCGCCAGCTTCTCCGGCGGCACGCCCTGCTCCTCGGCGGCGACGATGTACAGCGCGAGCACCGGGAGCACCGCGCCGTTCATCGTCATCGACACGGTCATCCGGTCCAGCGGGATGCCGTCGAAGAGCTGCCGCATGTCGTAGATCGAGTCGATGGCCACGCCCGCCATGCCGACGTCGCCGGTCACCCGCGGGTGGTCGCTGTCGTAGCCGCGGTGCGTGGGCAGGTCGAAAGCGACCGACAGGCCCTTCTGCCCGGCGGCCAGGTTGCGCCGGTAGAACGCGTTCGACTCCTCGGCCGTGGAGAACCCCGCGTACTGGCGGATCGTCCAGGGCTGGTTGACGTACATCGTCGGGTACGGGCCGCGCAGATACGGCGCGATGCCCGGGTACGTGCCCAGGAAGTCCAGGCCCTCCACGTCCGCGCCGGTGTACAGCGGCTTGACCGCGATGCCCTCCGGGGTCTCCCACAGCAGGTCGTCCGCGTCCTTGCCGGTCGCCGCCTCGACGGCGGCGCGCCACTGCTCGGCGGAGCCCCGCGGCGGCGCGTCCGCCTCCAGGCCGATGCCGGAGAAGTCGGGGATCGTCATGGCGCCACTCCCATGAGGTCGAGGGTGGAGGACAGGACGGCGACCGCGTCACAGCCCGCGAAGACGTACGCGTCCACGTCGCCGTACTCGCCGGGGCGCCCCGCGAGGAACACCCGCTCGGCGCCCGCCGCCTTCAGCGCGGCGGCCACGCCGGCCGCCTCCTGCGCGTACAGCGCGTCGCTGGAGCACAGGCACGCGACCTTCGCCCCGCTGGCCCGGAACGCCTCCGCGGCCGTGTCGGCGGTCACCGACACCGGGTCGTGGACGGGCTCGACCCCGCCCGCCTGGAACAGGTTCGCCGCGAACGCGGCCCGCGCCGTGTGCGCGGCGGCCGGGCCGAGCGCGGCCAGGAACACCCTCGGCCGGGCACCGGTCGCCGCCAGGTGCGCGTCCGAGCGGGCCCGCAGCGCCTCGTACGCCTCGTCGCGGCGCACCCGCGGCAGGCCGCCCGTCGGCCCGGCGGGCGCGGGCTCGCGCTCGACGGGCTTCTCCGCGAGGTTCGGGAACTCGCTCACGCCCGTGATCGGCTCCCGGCGCTTGGCCAGCTTCCTGCTCCGCTCGGCCCACGTCGCCGCGATCCGCTCGCCGAGCATGCCGGAGCGCAGCGCTGCCGCCTGGCCGCCCGCGCGCTCGGTCTCCTGGAAGAACGTCCAAGCGGCGTCCGCGAGTTCCGCGGTCAGCCGCTCCACGTACCAGGAGCCGCCCGCCGGGTCGACCACCCGCGCCAGATGCGACTCCTCCAGGAGGATCGTCGAGGTGTTGCGGGCGATGCGGCGCGCGAACGCGTCCGGCAGGCCCAGCGCGTGGTCGAACGGCAGCACCGTGACCGCGTCGGCGCCGCCCACACCTGCGGCCAGGCACGCCACCGTCGTCCGCAGCATGTTCACCCACGGGTCGCGGCGGGCCATCATCACCGGCGAGGTGACCACGTGCTGCCGCTGCGCGCCCGCGCCCGCGTCGCCGCTCGCCTCGGCCACCCGCGCCCACAGGCGCCGCGCGGCCCGCAGCTTGGCGATGGTCAGGAACTGGTCGGCGGTGGCCGCGTACCGGAACTCGAGCTGCGCGCACGCCTCTTGGAGCGTGAGCCCCGCCTCCATGAGCAGCCGCAGGTACGCCACGCCGGTGGCGAGCGACGCGCCCAGCTCCTGCGCGGCCGAACCGCCCGCCTCGTGGTACGGCAGCGCGTCCACGGTCAGCGCCCGCAGCCCGCCGTACTCGCGTCCCAGGCGCCGCGCGAGCTCCACGGCCGCGTCCGCGTCCAACTCCGCGCCCGTACGGGCCTCGTGGCCCAGCGGGTCGGCGCCCAGGTTGCCGCGCACGGCGCTCTTGGCGACGCCCGCCGCCTCGACGAGCCCGAGGAACGCGTGCGCCGCCGGCGCGTACTCCGCTCCGGCGTCCAGCACCACCGGCGCCAGGTCCAGGTACACGCCGTCGAGCGCCCGCTCCAGGCCGGACACGGGCAGCGCGTCCGGGCCGAGCGCCAGCCACAGCGACGTGACCCCGTTCTCCAGGTCGGCGAGGACGGACTCGTTCGTCCGCGCGGGATCGCCCGTCGCGTGCCGCTGCCGTACGTCCCAGCCGGTCGCGGCCCCGCCGACGGCGGAACCGCCCCGGACGAACGGCGCGAAACCCGGATGGCCGACGTCGGCCACGGCGTCACGGGCGGTGTACAGGGGCCGGGTGCTGAGCCCGTCCTCGAGCGCGGTGGACAGCGCTTCCTCGGCCGCCGCCCCCGATACGTCCTTGCCCGACTTGCGCAGTACGCCCTCCACCAGGCGCTGCCACTGCTCATGGGTCGCATCAGGGAAATCGGCGGCCAGCGAAAGCCCGTCGTCAGGCAGGACCGTCATGGTCCGATGCTAGGGCGGAATCGCTATGTCGGACCGGGGCACCGCTGTGACCTTGCACTCTTCACATCCTCTTGAACTCGGACGGGCGGGCCGGTATTGCCGGTCGTCACGCACCGGATCTCAGGGGTGACGTGGGGTCGCGCAGGGGTGTGGCTGTCGCGGGGTGCGGGGATAGTGGGAAGGGGGCGCGCGTGCGGAAGGCGTTCGCACCTCCGCCGCGTGGGGTGCCGCGCCAGGCGTTCCCTCCACCGCCGCGCGGGGTACTCGGGTGCGACCGACCCGAACTCTTCCGGAAGGAGCGGACGATGAGCTCCGACAGCGGCAGCGGACCCGGCGGCCCGGGCAAGCGGATCGTCGTCACCGGCGCCACCGGCAACGTGGGCCTGAGCGTGGTGCGCGCCCTCACCGCCGACCCGGCGGTGGACTCCGTCCTGGGCCTGGCCCGCAGACTGCCCGACGAGAAGACGGCTGGGGCCGAATGGGCGTCGGTGGACCTGGGGGCGCCGGTGGTTTTCGGGGCGTTGGGCGGGCATGGCGGCTCGGGCGGTACGGGCGGTACGGACGGCTGGGGTGGTCGAGGAGGCTCGGGTGGTCCGGGTGGTCCGGGTGGTCCGGGTGGCTCGGGCGGTCAGGTCGGCTCGGGCGGTCCGGGTGGCTCGGGCCGTCAGGGGGAACCCTTCAGGGGCGACCCCGGGCGGGCCGCCGTGGAGGAGCTCGCGGAGCACTTCGCGGGCGCCGACGCCGTCGTGCACCTCGCCTGGCAGCTCCAGCCCGCCCGGGACCCGGCCACCACTTGGCGGACCAACGTCCTCGGCAGCGTCCGCGTCTTCCGTGCCGTCGCCGCGGCCGGGGTGCCCGCCCTCGTGTACGCGTCGTCGGTCGGCGCCTACTCGCCCGGCCCCAAGGACAGGGCCGTCACCGAGGACTGGCCCACGCACGGCTGGCCCGAGGCGGCGTACTGCCGGGAGAAGGCCTACCTGGAGCGCGTCCTTGACGCCTTCGAGCGGGAGCACCCGCAGCTCCGCGTGGTGCGCATGCGGCCCGCCTTCCTGTTCAAGGAGGAGTCGGCGAGCCAGCAGCGCAGGCTCTTCGCCGGCCGCTTCAAGCCCGGGCAGCTCGCCCGGCCCGACCTGCTGCCCGTCCTGCCGGACATCCCCGGCCTGCGGATCCAGGCCCTGCACACCGAGGACGCCGCTCGCGCCTACCGCCTCGCCGCCCTCGGCGACGCGCGCGGCGCCTTCAACCTCGCCGCCGAGCCACCGCTGGACGCCCAGGTCCTCGGCGAGCTCTTCCACGCCCGCGTCGTACGGGTACCGCGCCGGGCGGCCCGGTCCGCGCTCGCGGCGGCCTGGGGACTGCGCCTCCTCCCGGCGTCCCCGCAGCTCTTCGACGCGGTCCTGCGACTGCCCGTGATGGACTGCGCCCGGGCCCGCACCGAACTGGGCTGGCGCCCCGAGCGCACCGCCACCGAAGCGGTCGAGGAGCTGCTGCACGGCATGCGCCACGGCGCCGGCGCGCCCACACCGCCGCTGACCGGGCGCACAGTGGGGTGACCCATATTCGCAGTGTCCGCAGTGTCCGCAGTGTCCGAGGTGGCCGCAGTGGCCGCAGTGGCCGCGGCGGCCGCAGAGGTCCGCGACCCGTCCGAGGAGGCCGGCCATGACCGGGCGACGGAGCCCAGACCCCGCACGGGTGGCGCGCACCCTGCTCGACGCGCACGGGGTCACGTACGCCGAGGAGGCCGGGATCCGGCTGCGCGACACGCCCCAGCCGCTGTACCAGCTCCTCGTCCTGACCGACCTGCTCAGCGCCCGCATCCGCGGCGCCACGGCCGTCGCGGCGGCCAAGGAGCTCTTCGCCGCCGGGATGCGCGACGCGCGGCGCATGGCCGAGGCGTCGTGGCAGCAGCGCGTGGACGCCCTGGGCCGGGGCGGTTACCGCCGCTACGACGAGCGTACGTCCACCCAGCTCGGCGACGGCGCGCTGCTCGTCCTGCGCGAGTACGGCGGCGACCTGCGGCGGCTGCGCGAACGCGCCGGCGACGACACCGCGGAGCTGAGCCGTCTGCTGCGGCAGGTGCCCGGCATCGGGCCGACCGGCGCCGACATCTACCTGCGCGAGGCCCAGGACGTCTGGCGGATCACCCCGTACTTCGACGCCAAGGCCCTGCGCGGAGCACACCGGCTCGGCCTGCCCGAGGACCCGCCGGACCTGGCGCGGCTGGTCCCGGACGACCGGTACGCGGCCTTCGCGGCGGCGCTGGTCCGCGTGGCCCTGGACAAGGCGGTGGCGGAGAGCGTACGGGAGCGGGCGAGCGCCTGACGGGGACGTGGTGCGCGCGGCGGCGGGGCGGGATTGGGGCAGAGCGGGATTGGGGCAGGGCGGCAGGACGGGGTGCCAGGGCAGGGTGGGGCGGCGGTGGGGCGCTCAGCGGTGGGCGCTCGTGGTGGGACGCGCGGCAACCCCGGGGCACAGCGTGACGCACGGTGATGCAGATGCCGATGCGGCCCGGTGTGGTTTGGCCCGGGGCTGCTGGGATACGCGACCGCCGGAACGATTACCGCAGAGCCGACGAGGAGCGAGGATGAGCGACCGGGGCCAGAACAAGACCGGAGCCCTGCGGGACGACGAGCTGAAGAAGGAGATGCGCGGCCACCTCCTGAGCGGCCACGAGACACGGACACACGAGGAACTGGAGCTGGAGCCGTCCAGCGAGGACCGGCCCGAGGCCGACCCGATTCCCGCACCGCCCCGCCCGGGCTCGACACCGCCCGGCATGACCCCCAGGGAAGTGGAACTCCGCGGCGAACTCGCCCGCCACCTGAACCGCCGCGTCTACCCCGCCCACCGCGACGAACTGGTACGCAGCCTCCGCGACAACCACGCACCGGACCGGCTCGTGGACCTCGCGACCCGGCTCCCCGCGGACCGCCGCTACGCCAACGCCCAGGAGATCGTCCGGGAGCTCGGCGCCGCGTGAGCACGCCCGGCGCCACGGGCCCGGCCCCCTGCCGCCCCCGGCACGTAAGGGTTGTGTCAACTCCCCGCGCACCGCCGTATGAGAGCTGTCAAGAGCGCCGACGGACAGGCGGGCGGACGCTTGGCTGCACGGGAACGCACTGGATCCGTGGGCCCGTTCCGCCTCCGCCGACGTCGGCCGTGGGCCTGGCCCGCCCGCACTGTCAGGAGGCGGCACACCGATGACCCGGGTGCTGGTGGTCGAGGACGACCCACAGCTCGTACGGGCTCTGGAGATCAACCTCAAGGCGCGCACGTACGCGGTGGACGCGGCGGTCGACGGGGCCACGGCCCGGCGGCTGGCCTCGGCACGGCCCCCGGACGTGGTGCTCCTCGATCTCGGGCTGCCCGACATGGACGGCCTCGACCTGATCGGCTGGTTACGCGGGTTCAGCCGCGCGCCGATCCTCGTCGTGTCCGCCCGCCAGGCCTCCGACGAGAAGGTCGCGGCGCTCGACGCGGGCGCCGACGACTACATCCCGAAGCCCTTCAGCATGGACGAGCTCCTCGCCCGGCTGCGCGCCGCGGCCCGCAGAACCCGGCCCACGGACGGCGACGAGCAGCCCGCGATCATCGAGACGCCGGGCTTCACCCTCGACCTGCCCGCCAAGAAGGCCCAGCGCGCGGGGCGCCCCGTACGCCTCACGCCGACCGAGTGGCACCTCCTGGAGGTCCTCGTCCGCCACCGTGGCCGCCTGGTCAGCCAGCAACAACTCCTCGGCGAGGTATGGGGCCCCACGCACCGCACCCGCACCAACTACCTCCGCGTCTACATGGCCCAGCTCCGCCGCAAACTCGAACCCGACCCGTCCCACCCACGGCACCTCATCACCGCACCTGGCATGGGGTACCGGTTCGAGGAGTGAGGGTCCCCGGGGGGAGGCGAGAGGGAAGGGAGGAAGGAGGAGGGGGGCGGGTGGCGCAGGGAGTGCGGGTGGGTGTGGTGGAGGGCATGACCACGGCCGCGGCCGCGGCTACGGCGGATGGTGGGGCTACGGCGGCGGGCGCGGGCGCGGCGGGACCGCTTCAGGCGTTGTCCGCCAGGTCGACCACCACCGCCGCGTGGTCCGACGGCCACACGCCGCCCACCGGCCCGTCCCCCGCACGCCGCACCGCGAGCACCCGCCCCAGACCGCCGGGGCCCGGCAACCCCACGTGCACGTAGTCAATCCGCACGCTCGGCCCGAAGGAGGCCGCCACATTCGGGTTCGCCATGTCCCAGGTCGCCGAGGGCGCACCCGGCTCCGCGTACTCCCAGGCGTCGATCAGGACGTGGCCGGGCACGGCGGGCGCCGTGCGGTACCCGCCGAGCAGCCGTATCTCGTCGGAGTCCGGAAACGCGTTGAAGTCACCCGTCACCACCGGCGGGAACGGTGTGCCCCCGCCCCGCTTCGCGACGAACTCCACGAGCGCGGCAACCTGTGCGCACCGCACCGCCGACGCGTACGGCGGCGAGGTCAGGTGCGTCGTGAAAAACGGTACGTCCCCTCCCGGCGCGGCCAGCCGCGTGAACAGCGCCGCCCGCCCGTCATCCGGCCCGTCCGGCGCGGGCAACTGCGCCACCGCGCGCTCCACGACCGGCCAGCGACTGAGCACGGCGTTGCCGAAGCCCGTCCCCGGCTCACCGGCCCGCCGCTGCCACTCCCCGGGCGCACGGGACGGCTCCCACGTCCAGTGCAGGCCCAGCGCTTCCGCAAGCCACCGCGCGAGGTTCTCACCGTCCCGTTCCCACACCTCCTGAAGGCCCACGACGTCGGGCCGCAGCTCCCGCAACACCGTGAGCAACGCCGCGCGCCGCCGCTCCCACGGCCCGAACCGCCACCACAGCGTTCCACGTCAACACCCGCACCGCGCCCTCCCCCCTTGTCCCTCTCGCCCTTTTGTCTCTCTGTCCCCTTGCCTAGTTGCCCCCTGGTTCCCTTGTCTCCTCACCTCTTTGTCGCCTTGTCCGCCACCGACCCCGCCGACCCCGCCGACCACTGAAGTCCAGGGCATCGACCACACCGACTGCATCGACCACAGCAACCACACCAACCCACGTGCACACGGCCCTTCGCGCCCCTTCGCGCGCGCCGCTCGCACGGCGGGTTCACTCGTTCCGGGCCCGTGGACCGGCGGATGCGTCAGCAGAGTGTCAGCGTGCGCCCGTTCCCCGTCAACGGAGCGTCATGGGTGGTCGGTTGGCACACCGTGCCGGGCATAACGTCACCATGTGCCCGGTGCCCGCCACCGGGCCCCAGGCGCCCTCGCCACCACTGAGCCCGTGGCGCCCCACGACTTACGAGGGCCTCGACCGAGGCCGCTCAAGGAGGAACCCCATGACTCGGCAACTGGTGTGCGGCGAAGACCCCGAGCCCGCCGAACGCGGCCCGGCCGGACCCCTGTTCGTCCCCGTCCGGCCGGGACCCGCGGGCTGCGTCGCCCGCCTGTTCCGCACCCCGCTCGGCGGTCGTACCGCCGTCGCCTTCACCTCGGCCCAGCGCCTGACGACCACGCTCGGCTCCCGCCAGCCCTGGATCCGTCTCTCCGAACCCGCGCTGCGAGCCCTCGCCGAACCCCTGGGCGTCGCCCTCGTCACTGTCGACCCACGTCTCACCGACGCCGCGCTGACCACCCCGCAGCCCTCGGCCCCCGCCGCCACTCCCGCCCCCGTACCCGCTGGGGCACCCCGTCGCACCACACCCTGGCGGGAACGGGACCCGCAGCCTGTGGCAGCCCTGCGCCCCACGGGAGCCACCGCCCTGGCCGGCGCACCGACCACCCGGCTCGGCTGAAACGGCGAGGTGACCACATGAAGACGACGAGGCCCCACGAGGAACCCGCCATGCCCCTGGCCGACCCGCCGACCGCCCGCACGCACACCACGCCCGACGCCCCCCTGGACACCGCCGACGACCTGACCGTCTGGCCGCACACCACCAGGCGCCTTCCCCACGGCGACCTCTCCGTCGGCGGCGTCGCCCTCACCGAGATAGCCGACCGCTTCGGCACCCCGGCCTACCTCTTGGACGAGGACGACGTCCGCGACCGCTGCCGCACCTACCTCCATGCCTTCCCCGACACCGACGTGCTGTACGCGGCCAAGGCGTTCCTGTGCCGCGCCATGGCCCACTGGGTCGCCCAGGAGGGCCTCGGCCTCGACGTGTGCTCCGCCGGCGAACTCGAACTCGCCGTCACCACCGGCTTCCCCGCCGACCGCATCCTCCTGCACGGCAACGCCAAGAGCCCCCAGGACCTGCACACGGCGCTGCGCCTCGGCGTCGGCCGCATCGTCATCGACAGTGCCTCCGAGATCGCCCGCCTCGCCGCGGCCGTGCCCCGCGGCAGCCGCCAGAAGGTCCTCGTACGGGTCGTGCCGGGCATCGCCGCGGGCGGCCACAGCAAGATCCGCACCGGCACCGAGGACCAGAAGTTCGGCCTGTCCATCACCGACGGCTCCGCCCAGCACGCCATCGCCCGCATTTTCGACCAGCCCGGCCTGGAGCTCGTCGGCCTCCACTGCCACCTCGGCTCCCAGATCACCACGGAGAAGCCCTACCTGTGCGCCGTACGGCGCCTCGTCGGGCTCATGGCACGCATCAAGGACCACCACGGCGTCACCCTGCCCGAACTGGACCTCGGCGGCGGCCACGGCATCGCCTACCGCCCCGGCGAGGACGCCCTCGACATCACCTCCCTCGCCCGCAAGGTCCGCGCCGAACTGACCGAGAGCTGCGCGGCCGCCGGCCTCCCCGTGCCCCGCCTGCTCGTTGAACCCGGCCGCGCCATCGCCGGACCCGCCGGTCTCGCCCTCTACCGCGTCCTGTCCGTGAAACGCACCGGGGACCGTACCTTCGTCGCCGTCGACGGCGGCATGAGCGACAACCCCCGGCCCGCCCTCTACGGGGTGCGCTACCTGCCGCGCCTCATCGGACGCCACTCGACGGCCGCCCCCGCCACCATGACCGTCGTCGGGCGGCACTGCGAAGCCGGTGACGTACTCGCCGCCGACATCGACCTGCCGGGCGACACCCGCCCCGGCGACCTCTTGGCCGTACCCGTGGCCGGCGCCTACCACCTGTCGATGGCCTCCGGCTACAACCTCGTCGGCCGCCCACCGGTCATCGCCGTCCAGAACGGCCACGCACGACTCCTGGTGCGCCGCGAGTCCCTGGAGGACTTCCGCAGCCGAGACGTCGGACTCTGACGCCCACGGGACGGGCCGCCGCTGCCCTGTCGTCCCCGGACGGCCCCTCCCCATGGCCCCCGACACCCTCTCACGACCCGAGGAACCGCAGGATCGCCAGAACCCGACGGCTGTACCCGGTCGCAGCCGTCAGCTCCAACTTGTCGAAGATCGCGTTCACATACTTCTCCACGGCACTCTGCGACACGTGCAACTGCTCCGCGATCGCCGCGTTCGTATGCCCCTGCGCCATCTTGCCGAGCACCTCACGCTCCCGGTCCGTCAACCGCGACAGCGGATCGGCATGACTGCTGAATGTCAGCAACTGGCGTACGACCTCCGGGTCGAAGGCGGTACGGCCCGCCCCCACCCGTTCGAGCGCGTCCAAGAACTCGTCGACCTGCACCACCCGGTCCTTCAGGAGGTAGCCGACACCCTCGGTGGCCGTCGTCAGCAAATCCGTCGCATACCGCCGCTCCACGTACTGCGACAACACCAGAACCCCCGTATCCGGCCACGAGCGGCGGATCTCCAGAGCCGCACGCAACCCCTCGTCGGTGTGGGTGGGCGGCATCCGGACATCGACCACCGCAGCGTCCGGCGGATCCGCCGCGATCGCGTCCAGCAGCGCCCGCGCGTCCCCCACGGACGCCGTCACCTCGTGCCCCTCGTCAGCGAGCAGCCGCGCCAACCCCTCACGCAGCAACGTCGAGTCGTCAGCGAGCATCACACGCACGGCAACTCCGCGGTAATCACAGTGGGACCTCCGGCCGGACTGGCCACACTGAACCTACCGTCCAACGCGGCGACTCGACGTGTCAGCCCCAGCAGGCCACCGCCTCCCGGATCGGCACCGCCCCGGCCGTCGTCCTCCACCCGCAGCCGCAACACCCCCTCGTCGTCCTGCGCGTGCACCGTGACCAGACTCGCCCCCGAGTGCTTCACCGCGTTCGTCACCGCCTCGGCGGCGACGAAGTACGCGACCGCCTGGGCCGCCTGCGGCGGCGCGACCCGCAGCTCGCAGTCCAGCCGCACCGGTATCGCGGACCGCTCCGCGACCGTCTCCAGAGCGGCGGCCAGCCCGCCCTCGTCCAGCGCCGCCGGATACACACGCCACGCCACCTCCCGCAGCTCCACCAGTGCCTGCTGACTCTCCTCGTGCGCCTGCCGCAGCAGCGCCGCCGACTTCTCCGGGTCCGGCGTCCGCCGCGCCCGACCGAGGAGCATGCCCAGGGCGACCAGGCGCTGCTGCACCCCGTCGTGCAGGTCCCGCTCGATGCGACGCCGCTCGTCGTGCACGGCCTCCACGACCCCGGCCCGGCTCTCCGCCAGCTCCCCGATGCGGAGCTGCATCCGCTGGCGGACGCTCGGACCCAGGAAGTGCCGGGCCAGCCGCTCGTCCATCAATGCCACCGCCCGCAGGCCCTGCGCGGACAGGAACAGCAGGAACAGTCCGCCGAAACCGGAAAGCCCCATGGTCACCACCCATCTGCTCAGGTCGACCGCGACCCAGCCCCACAGCAGCAACGAGGCATAAGCACCACCGACCAGGGCGCAGAACAGGACCATTCCCCCGAGCAGCCCCACCGGCCAGCGCGTGGCCACGAAAGCGAGCGCGGACGCGCCCTTCGTCGGCGGGGCTATCTCCGCGCCGTACCATCGGGCCATCCGGCACCGCTGCCCCTCCGCCCACGCACGGGCGACCCGGGCCAGCAGCCCCCGCTCGCCGCGCCCCGCGCCCGACCGCCCGAGCGTCAGGAGCAGCCAGAGGCCCGACGCCAGAGTGAGCAGCAACTCGGCGACGGCGCTGAGGAGTCCGAGCAGCACGCCCACGGCGACGCGCAGCCGGCGACTGAGAAAGCTTCGCATGCTTGATCACGCTAGCCGAGCGGCGGTCACGGCGGACTGCGGAAAACCGCACAGCTCACTGCGGGCCACCGCAGACCTCGGCTACGGCGCCCCGCAGGGCTCCACTGCGGCCGCCCACAGGGAAGTCTGCGGCATCCTTCATACCGCCGTGGCCTGCACCTTCGTACCGTCGTATGCATGATCCTCATTGCCGAGCGCGCACTCGCCGCGCACCTGACCACCACCCACGCCGCAGGCTCCTCCGAAGCCCCCGCGGGCGGTATCGCGGGCTGGGCCGCCGACCTCATGGACTCCCTGGGCGCGGCGGGCGCGGGCGCGGCCGTGGCACTGGAGAACCTCTTCCCGCCCCTGCCCAGTGAAGTGATCCTGCCGCTCGCCGGGTTCGCCGCGAGCCAGGGCAAGTTCAGCCTGCTCGCGGCCCTGCTGTGGACCACGGCCGGTTCCGTCGTGGGAGCCCTCGCGCTCTACGCGATCGGGGCCCTCCTCGGCCGCGACCGCACCATCGCCATAGCCGCCCGGCTGCCACTGGTGAAGACGTCCGACATAGAGAAGACAGAGGCGTGGTTCACCCGTCACGGCACCAAAGCCGTGTTCTTCGGCCGCATGGTGCCGATCTTCCGCAGCATGATCTCGATACCGGCGGGCATCGAGCGCATGCCGCTCCCCGTCTTCCTCGGCCTGACCACTGCGGGCAGCCTGATTTGGAACGGCGTGTTCGTGCTCGTCGGCCATGCCCTCGGCAGCCGCTGGCACGAGGTCACGGACCTGGTCGGTCTCTACTCCAAGGCCGTGCTCGTCGTGGTGGCCCTCGTCGTCCTGGTCTTCGTCGTGGTGCGCATACGCACAGCGGGCCGCGGCACGCACCGGGCACGGAGCTGACCGTGCCGGGCGCGCGCACCACGGCCCGCCGACCGACGCCACGCGACACGCGCGGCGTCACGCCTCAGAGGATCGCGCCAGGCGTGTACGCGGCGGCCTCGGGACGCTCCTTGAGCACCGCTTCGATCTGGGCGACAACCGCGGCGACCTGGTCGCCGGCCGCGCCGGTGAACGACAGCTTGTCGGCCATCAGCTCATCGAGCTGCCCCCGGTCCAGCGGGATACGGGAGTCCGCGGCCAGCTTGTCGAGGAGCTCGTTCCGCTCGACGCCCTGCTCACGCATCGCGAGAGCGGCGGCGACGGCGTTCTCCTTGATCGCCTCGTGCGCCTCCTCGCGGCCCACGCCCGCCCGCACCGACGCCATCAGCACCTTGGTGGTCGCCAGGAACGGCAGATAGCGGTCCAGCTCACGGGCGACGACGGCGGGGAACGCGCCGAACTCGTCGAGCACCGTCAGGAACGTCTCGAGCAGTCCGTCCAGCGCGAAGAAGGCGTCGGGCAGGGCCACGCGGCGGACGACGGAGCAGGACACGTCGCCCTCGTTCCACTGGTCGCCCGCGAGTTCGGCGGTCATGGAGGCGTAGCCGCGCAGGATGACCGTCAGGCCGTTGACGCGCTCGCACGACCGGGTGTTCATCTTGTGCGGCATGGCGGACGAGCCGACCTGGCCGGGCTTGAAGCCCTCGGTGACCAGCTCGTGCCCGGCCATCAGACGGACCGTCTTCGCCAGGGACGACGGCGCGGCGGCGAGCTGCACGAGGGCGGTGACGACCTCGTAGTCGAGAGAGCGCGGGTAGACCTGGCCGACGGAGGTGAAGGCGCGGTCGAAGCCCAGGTGTGTGGCGATGCGGCGCTCGAGGTCGGCGAGCTTGCCGGCATCGCCGCCAAGGAGGTCGAGCATGTCCTGCGCGGTGCCGACGGGGCCCTTGATGCCGCGCAGCGGATAGCGGGAGAGGAGATCCTCCAGGCGCCGGTAGGCGACGAGCAGCTCGTCGGCGGTGGTGGCGAAGCGCTTGCCGAGGGTGGTCGCCTGCGCGGCGACGTTGTGGGAGCGGCCCGCCATGACCAGCTCGGCGTACTCACCCGAGAGACGGCCGAGCCGCGCGAGCACCGCCACGGTGCGGTCGCGCACCAGCTCCAGGGAGAGCCGGATCTGGAGCTGCTCCACGTTCTCCGTCAGGTCGCGGGAGGTCATGCCCTTGTGGACGTGCTCGTGACCGGCGAGAGCGTTGAACTCCTCGATCCGGGCCTTCACGTCGTGGCGCGTGACCTTCTCGCGCTCGGCGATGGAGGCGAGGTCGACCTGGTCGAGGACACGCTCGTAGTCGGCGAGCGCCGTGTCCGGCACCTCGATGCCGAGGTCCTTCTGCGCCCGCAGCACAGCGAGCCAGAGCCGACGCTCCAGCTTGACCTTCTGCTCGGGCGACCAGAGCGTGGCGAGCTCGGTGGAAGCGTAACGCCCGGCGAGGACGTTCGGGATACGGGGCTTAGCAGGCGCAGCAGTCACAGTCGGCCATTCTACTGGCGGTTTCTGCAGGCCAGCGCCATGGCTGGGTTCGTCTGAACCTACGAGGGGGCGGGGAGGAGGGGAGGGGGGAGGGGGAGGGGGGCCCACCCGAGGGGCCGCACCTTAGGCAGCGGTCAGCGCAAGGTGTAGCCGCCGTCCGGATACACAGTCGAGCCCGTCGTGTAGCCGTTGCCGAAGAGGTACAGGATGGCGTGGGCGATTTCGTCCTCGGTGGCCAGGCGGTGCAGGAGGGTGTCGCGGCGGTACTGGGCGAAGGCTTGTTCGCGGGCTTCGGCGGGGCGGCCCTGCCAGAGGTTGCCGTCGACGGTGCCGGGGGAGACGACGTTGACGCGGACGGGGGCGAGTTCGACGGCGAGGCCGCGGCCGAGGCCTTCGAGGGCGGCGTTGCAGGCGGCGTAGGCCGGGGCGGGGCCCGGAGGGCGGGCGCCGGCGGCGCCGGACATCAGGACCACGGAGCCGTCGGCCGCGAGCTTGGGCGCGGCGAGCCGCACGGCGTGGTACTGGCCCCAGAACTTGGACACGAAGGGGCTCTCGGCGTCTTCGTCGCTCAGCTCCAGCATGGGGCCGACCTGGTAGGTGCCCGCTGTGGTGAGGAGGTGGTCGACGCGTTCCAAAGGCTCGAAGAAGGCGGCGAGGGACGGGCGGTCGGTGACGTCCACCGTGCGCCAGGTCGCCGCGTCGCCCAGGGACCGGGCCGCCGTGGCGAGACGTTCTGCGGACCGTCCGCCGAGCACCACCCGGGCCCCGCCCGCCACCGCCTGGTGGGCGACGCGCAGCCCGATGCCGGAGGCGCCGCCGATCAGGACGACGGTGCGGTCGCGCAAACCGTGCGCAGCGGTTCCGACGGAGGGGGTGGGGCCGGGAACGGGAGGTGGAGTGGTCATGGGGCGTTCCTTGGCGTGGGGGCGTCGAGGCAAGTTGATCACTACTGCCTTGTCGCCAACTGCCCTCTCCTCGCGGCTATTCCGGCGGACCTTCCCCTCGGCCGATCGTCCGGTGGGACCTTCCCCCTCCCCGCGGTTGTCGGGCGGGCGGGCGGAACGGACGGCGGGCGCGGGCTCAGGCCGGGCCCGGCTCCACGCGCTGCCAGTCCTGGACCGGGCCGGGTTTCGTGTGGTCGGTCGGCGTGACCCAGAAGGCGCGGCCCGTGGTCGGGTCCACGTGGGCGCCCGTCCGGCCGTCGCCGGAGGAGCGGCCGGTGAGGCGGCGGCCGATCCAAGGGCCCAGGTGCTGCCGGGCGAAGCGCACGTCGGCGACGCGCCGTGATGCCCAGGCGGGCCGGACACCGAGGGGCAGCGGGGTCCGCCAGTCCTCCTCTGCGGCGTGGCCGAGCGTCTGCCACACCGCCTCGGCGACCCTGCGGTGCCCCTCCGCCGTCAGGTGCAGCCGGTCCACGTCCCAGAGTCGCTGGTCGCCGAGGGACGCCGCCCCGTACAGGTCGACGACGACCGCGCCGTGGCGGTCCGCGAGGTCGTCGACGTACGAGAACAGTTGCTCCATGCGCGGGCGGAAGCGTTCCAGGACGGGGCCTTGGCGGCCCGGGCTGCGCATCAGGACGAGCTGCTTGCAGGACGGGGCGAGGGTCTCCACGGCCTGTTCGAGCAGGGCGCGTACGCGGCCCATGTCGCACTTGGGCCGCAGCGTGTCGTTCAGGCCGCCCACCAAGGTGATCACGTCGGCGCCGAGCGCGGCGGCCATGCCGACCTGCTCCTCGACGATCTGCCCGATGAGCTTGCCGCGCACGGCCAGGTTGGCGTACCGGAAGCCGGGGGTGCGGGCGGCGAGGCGCTCGGCCAGGATGTCCGCCCAGCCGCGGTAGCTGCCGTCCGGCAGCAGGTCGGACATGCCCTCCGTGAAGGAGTCGCCGACCGCGACGAGGCTCGTGTACTTGGCATTGATCTCCATGGCGGCATCGATGGTAACGCGCCCCGCCGACCGACGACCGGGGGGCCGCCGGCACCTTTCCCACACCCCGGGCCCGGCACTCCAGCCCTGGCACCTCGGGCCCCGGCACCCCCAGCCGTGGAACCCCGGGCCCTCACGGCAGCGGCAGTGGCAGCGACGGCAGCAGTGGCGGCGGCAGCAGCAGCGGCAGCGGCGACAGCGGCAGCGACAGCGACGGCGGCAGTGGCAGCGACAGCAGCGGCAGCAGCAGTGACAGCGGCAGCGGCGCGGAACCCGTCCCGGACCCCGGCCCCACCACCGAGCCCCCGAACGGCGACGGCCGCGCCCCCGTCCTGTGACGGAAGCGCGGCCGAGCCCCACACACGCCGCGGTCAGGGCCTCTCACGCGGCCGGCCCGTGCGTCCTCACACCGGCTGCCCGAACAGCTCCCGCAGCACGTCCTCCATGGTGACCATCCCGGCCAGGCGGCCGTCGGCGCCGAGGACGGCTGCCACGTGCGTGCGGCTGCCCCGCATGGCGGAGAGCACGCCGTCCAGCGGCGTCGTCTCGCGGACCCGCGCGATCTGCCGCATGTCCGCCACCCGGAACGGCAGGTCGCGCGGCGTCACCTCCAGAGCGTCCTTCACGTGCAGATAGCCGACGATGCGCCGGCCCTCGTCCACGACGGGGAAGCGCGAGAAGCCGGACTCGGCGGACAGGCGTTCCAACTGCTCGGGGGTGACGCCGACGCGGGCGTACACCACCCGCTCCAGGGGCAGCACCACGTCCCGCACCGGGCGGCGGCCCAGCTCAAGGGCGTCGTGCAGCCGTTCCTGCGCGCGGTCGTCGATGAGCCCAGCCTCGCTGGAGTCCTGCACCATGCGAGCCAGCTCGGCGTCCGAGAAGGTGGCCGCGACCTCGTCCTTCGTCTCGACGCGCAGCAGCTTCAGGATGCCGTTGGCGAACGCGTTGATCGTGAAGACCAGCGGGCGCACCGCGCGGGCCAGCGTCACCAGCGGCGGGCCGAGGAGCAGCGCGCTGCGCACCGGCTCGGCGAGCGCGACGTTCTTCGGGATCATCTCGCCCAGCAGCATGTGCAGGTACGTCGCCACGGCCAGCGCGATGACGAACGAGATGGGGTGGATCAGTCCGTGCGGTACGCCCACCGCGTCGAACAGCGGCTCAAGGAGGTGCGCGATCGCGGGTTCGGCGACGACACCGAGCACCAGGGTGCACAGGGTGATGCCGAGCTGCGCCGCCGCCATCAGCGCGGAGACGTGCTGCAGACCCCACAGCACGCTCTTGGCGCGCCGGTCGCCCTCCTCGGCGTAGGGCTCGATCTGGCTGCGGCGTACGGAGATCAGCGCGAACTCGGCGCCCACGAAGAAGGCGTTGACGACGAGCGTCGCCAGGCCGATCAGTAGCTGGACGGCGGTCATCGGCCCTCCGCCCCCTTCCCGTCGTGTCCGGCCTTCAGGCCGCGCCCGGCGGCCTTCCGGGACCTGTCGTCATCACTGGCGTCGTCCCCGTGCCTGTGCCCATACCCGTCGCCGTCGCCGTCGCCGTCGTTCTCGGGGGGCGGCGCGTGCATCAGCACGCGCGCGGCGCGGCGGCCGCTGGCGTCCACGACCTCCAGGTGCCAGCCGCCGACCTCGACGTGGTCGCCGACGGCGGGGATGCGGCCCAGCTCGGTCGCGACGAGCCCGGCGAGCGTCTCGTACGGGCCGTCGGGCGCGCGCAGGCCCACGCGGGCCAGTTCGTCGGTGCGGGCGGCGCCGTCCGCCGAGTACAGCGTCCGGCCGTCGGCGTCGGTGCCGGCGGCGGCCAGGTCGGGCGTCTCGTGCGGGTCGTGCTCGTCGTGCACCTCGCCGACGACCTCCTCGACGATGTCCTCCAGCGTCGCGACCCCGGCCGTGCCGCCGTACTCGTCGATGACGACGGCCATGGTGCGCTTGCCGGAGAGCCGGTCGAGGAGCCGGTCGACGGTCAGGGACTCCGGTACGAGCAGCGGCTCGCGCATGAGTTCCCTGACGGGTACGCGGGGCCTGCGCTCGGCGGGCAGCGCGATGACGTCCTTGATGTGGACGACGCCGACGACCCGGTCGAGCGAGCCCTGGTAGACGGGGAAGCGGGACAGGCCGCTCGCGCGGGTCGCGTTCGCGACGTCCTGGCAGGTGGCCTGGGCCTCCAGGGCCATGACCTGGACGCGCGGCGTCATCACGTTCTCGGCGGTGAGGTCGGCGAGGTTCAGCGTACGCATGAACCGCTCGGCGGCCTCGGCCTCCAGGGCGCCCTCCTTCGCGGAGTGCCGGGCGAGGGCCGCGAGCTCCTTGGGGCCGCGCGCGGAGGCCAGCTCCTCGGCGGGCTCCAGGCCCATACGGCGTACGGCGCGGTTCGCGGTGTTGTTCAGGTGCGTGATGAAGGGGCGGAAAGCGGCGCTGAAGACCCGCTGGAAGGTCGCGACGCGCTTGGCGATGGGCAGCGGCGAGGAGATCGCCCAGTTCTTGGGCACCAGCTCGCCGACGACCATGAGGAAGACGGTGGAGAGCGCCGTGCCGATCACGAGGGCGACGCTCGACGCGGCCCCGTCGGGGACGCCGACGGCGGCGAGCGGGCCCTCGATGAGGTCGCCGATCGCCGGTTTGGCCAGCATGCCGACGACCAGGCCGGTCACGGTGATGCCGAGCTGCGCGCCGGAGAGCTGGAACGTGAGGTTCTTGACCGCCTTGAGCGCGCTCGTGGCGCCGCTCTCGCCGCGGTCGACCGCACGCTCCAGTTCGCTGCGTTCGACGGTCGTGAGCGAGAACTCCGCCGCGACGAAGAGGCCGCACGCGAGCGACAGCAGTACCGCCACCAGGAGAAGGAGCACTTCGGTCATCGGGTCACCTCCGTCCCATGATCGGTCAGGGGCGTGGTGAATGCGCGATGTCGGGTACTGGGAGGCTCGCCCATGGGCGGACGCTCACACCTTTCGTTGGGGGTGACAGAGGTTCTTCTATGGTAAAGGATCGGCAAAGCAGTAGCGGAGCGTCACGTTCTGTGGTCGACGTCACCTTCCGTGCTCACCGGTGCGACGCTCTACTCAGGCAGCGGCTCTACTCAGGCAGCGGCTCTACTCAGGAAGTAGCTCCACTCGGGAAGTGGCTCCACTCGGGAAGTGGCTCCACGCGGGAATCGGCTCTACTCGGGGAGCGGCTTCACCCAGCGGCTCCACTGCGGCTCGGGCGCGTACCCGGCGGCGTGCCAGGTGTGGTGGGCCCGCTCGTTGCGGTCCAGCACCATCGCGTCGGCGCGGCGCCCGCCGAGCGCGGCGAACCGCTCCTCCGCCGCGGTGAGCAGCGCCGAGCCGATGCCGCGCCGCCGCCGGTCCGGGTGGACGGCGAGCCGGTACAGATGGCAGCGCCAGCCGTCGAAGCCCGCGATCACCGTGCCCACGAGGTCGCCGTCGCACTCGGCGAGCAGCAGGGCCTCGGGGTCGCGCGCCACGAGCCGCTCCACCCCCGTACGGTCGTCGCTGATGCTGGTGCCTTCCGCGGCCACCTTCCAGAAGGCGAGCACCGCGTCCAGGTCGTCGGCCGAGGCGGGGCGTATGCGTGGGTCGTTCATGCCCCGCATCTCATCACCGCGCCTCCTCCCGCCACCCGTGTTTCCACGATCCGGACAGCCCCACGTCGTCCCGCGCCCGCCGCCGCCATGCCCTCATGCGCACGCCGGTACCCGTACGCGCACGGCGTATGCACGCGGTACGCCACTCCGGCGCGGCGGGCACGACGTGAACGCCGGGGCCAGGCACGCCCCGAGGCGAGGCACACCCCCACGCGCCGATCCCAGGAGGCCCACCCCCGCCCCACCTCACTACTCGTGCGCGATCGCCTCCAGGACGTTCATGCGCGAGGCCCGCAGCGCCGGCAGCAGCGCCGCCACGATGCCCACCACCACCGAGCCGACCACCACGGCCACGACCGTCGACCACGGCACCGCGAACGCCTTCAGCCCCTGCAACGCCAGGACCTGCTGCGTCGACACCCCCCACACCAGCCCCAGCGCGATCCCGAGCACCGCGCCGAACACCGCGATGACCACCGACTCCAGCCGGATCATGCGCCGCAGTTGCCGCCGGGCGAGCCCGATCGCGCGCAGCAGCCCGATCTCCCGGGTGCGCTCGACGACCGACAGGGCCAGGGTGTTGACCACGCCGAGCACGGCGATGATGATCGCGAGGCCGAGCAGCGCGTACACGAGGTACAGCATCACGGCGATCTGTTCGCGGATCAGCTCCTTGTAGTCGGCCTGGTCGCGGACCTGGACCTGCGGGTACGGGTCGAGTGCGGCGTCGAGCCGGTCGCGCAGCGTCCCGGCGCCGGTGCCCTCGGCCGCGTTGACGTACACGGCGGTGTCCTGGCCGTCGGGCACGTACTTCTCCAGCGTGCCGAGCCCCATGAAGAGGCCGCCGCTCATGCCGGGGCCCTCCGCGGTGTCCTGGTCGGTGAGGGCGCCGACCGTCAGCTCCGCCGCGCGCCCCTTCGGGAACCGCACGGGCAGCACGGTGCCGACGCGTACGCCGTGGTCCTCGGCGAAGTCCTGGTCCATGGCGATGTGCCCGGCGGCCAGCGCCCGTGCGGTGTCCCCCTCGGCGTAGGTCACGTTGACGACCTCGTCGAGGTCCTTCTCGTAGCCCGCGGCCGTCGACTTCACGGTCCTGCCGTCCGGCATCCGCAGCTCCAGGGGCGTGAAACGGTTGCGTACGACCGTGTCCGCGCCCTCGGTGTCCCGCACCGCGGCGGTGACCTCCGCCGGGAACGGCAGCCAACTGCCGCTCTGCACCACGAAGTCGGCGCCCAGCGTCTTGTCGATCTGCTCGTCGAACGACTTGGTCATCGAGGCGCTCGCCACCGACAGGCCGCCGACCAGGGCGAGTCCCACCATGAGGGCGGCCGCCGTGGCGCCCGTGCGGCGCGGGTTGCGCAGCGCGTTGCGCTGGCTCATCCGGCCCACGGAGCCGAAGACGGCGGGGAAGGCACCGCCAAGGACACGGATGACGGGGCGGACGAGCAGCGGGCCCGCGACGACGGTGGCGACGAGCGTGAGCACCACGCCGAGGCCGAGCAGCGAGGCCGAGGTGGCCGTCCTGTCCGCCGTCGCGCAGCCCACGAGCGCGAGGACACCGGCCGCCCCGACGACCGCGCCGACGACCGCCCGCAGCCGCAGCGGCCGCCCCACCCCGGCGATCTCGGCGTCCGCCAGCGCCGCCATCGGCGAGACCCGCGCGGCCCGGCGCGCCGGCAGATAGGCCGCGACGAAAGTGACGCCGACCCCGACGGCGTACGAGACGACGGGCGTGGGCCAGCCGATGACCATCTCCGTGGACTTCAGGTTCATGCCCAGCAGGCCCATCAGCTCGATCAGCGCGGCGGCGAGGCCGATGCCCGCGCCGAGCCCGAGCGTCGCGCCGACCACGCCGAGCAGCACGGCCTCGATGAGCACGGAGCGGCGCACCTGCCGGCGGTCGGCGCCGAGCGCACGCAGCAGCCCCAGTTCACGGGTGCGCTGCGCGATGAGCATGGAGAAGGTGTTGACGATCAGGAAGACGCCGACGAGCACGGCGACCCCGGCGAAGCCGAGCATGACGTACTTGACGACGTCCAGGAACCCGCCGAGCTCGGCCGCGGCGGACTCGGCCTGTTCGTCGGCCGTCTTCAACTCGTACGCCGGACCGAGCTCGGCGGCGATGCGCCGCTTGAGCTCCGCGTCGCTGACGCCGGTCGCCGCGTCCACCGCGATGCTCGTCGCCGCGTCCTCGTCACCGAGCAGCGCGGTCTGCGCGACCCGCGTGTCCAGGAAGACGAGCGCGGCACCGGGGTTGGTGGTGCGGAACGTGGCGATGCCGACGACCTTCACCTCGAAGGAGCCGGGCGCGGCGAGCACGCGCAGGGTGTCGCCGATCCCCACGTCCCGCTTGTCGGCCGTGTCCGCGTCGATCAGCGCCTGGCCGGGGCCGCGCGGGGCGTGCCCCGACGTCAGCTCGACGGGGCTGCGCTCGCTCTTGTACCAGTTCACGGCGACCGTGGGGGCGCCGGTCGTCGGGCCGACCGGTTCGTTGTCGCCGTCGACGACGGTGACGTTCTCCACGGACACGTCGACGTACGTGGCGGCGACGCCGTCGACCTTCGCCACCTGCCGCGCGACGCGCGCGGGCAGCGTCGGGGTGCGCCCGGTCGGCAGGCTCTCGTCGAGGCCGTCGTCCTTGGGCGACACCGCGACGTCGGCGGAGGTGGACGCGAAGAGCCGGTCGAAGGTGCGGTTGACGGTGTCGGAGAAGATCAGGCTGCCCGCGACGAACGCCACCGAGAGGATCACGGCGAGCGCGGAGAGGGCGAGCCTCCCCTTGTGCGCGAGGAAGCTGCGGAGCGTGGCCTTCAGCACGGCGGTCCCCTCAGTCCTCGCGCGGTTCGGCGTCCGGGGGAGCGGCGTGGGCCTCAGGGGCGGGAGGGGCGGGTGGTGGGGCAGTGGCGCCGGGTGCGGGGCCGGGGGAAGCGCCGCGCGCTCCGGGGTCCGTACGTACGGAGTCGTGGCCCGGGTTCCCGGGGGCGGCAGCGGGCGCGGTCCCGGTGGCGCGGGCGGTGCCCTGCGAGGTGTCGAAGCGCTTCATGCGCTCCAGGACCGCCTCGGCCGTCGGCGCGGCCATCTCGTCCACGATCCGCCCGTCGGCGAGGAACAGCACCACGTCGGAGTGGGCGGCCGCGCCCGGGTCGTGCGTCACCATCACCACCGTCTGGCCGAGCGCGTCCACGGCTTCGCGCAGGAAGCCGAGGACTTCCAGGCCGGCCCGCGAGTCGAGGTTGCCGGTCGGCTCGTCCGCGAAGATCAGCTCCGGCCGGGCGGCCAGGGCCCGGGCACAGGCGACGCGCTGCTGCTGGCCGCCGGACAACTGCGCGGGCCGGTGGCGGAGCCGGTCGCGCAGCCCGAGCGTGTCGATGACGTGTTCCAGCCACTCGGGGTCGGGGCGCCGGCCCGCGATGTCCATGGGCAGGGTGATGTTCTCGCGGGCGCTGAGCGTCGGTATCAGGTTGAACGACTGGAACATGAACCCCACGCGGTCCCGCCTGAGCCGCGTCAGCTCGCGCTCCTTCAGCCCGGTGATCTCGGTGTCGCCCAGCCACACCTGGCCCGCGGACACCGAGTCGAGCCCGGCGAGGGTGTGCATCAGCGTGGACTTGCCGGAGCCGGAGGGCCCCATCACGGCCGTGAACCGCCGCCGGGCGATGTCCACGTCCACCGCGTCGAGCGCGAGCACCGCGGTCTCGCCCGCACCGTACGCCTTGGTCAGACCGCGGGCGCGGGCGGCGGTGCCCGAGGGCTCGGCGCGTTCGGTTCCCGGCGTCGAAGCAGGTGTGGACACGGCCGCCTCCCTGGTTGTGACCGTCCGCGGAGCGCGGAGGGGCTTGTGAGGGTAGGGGCACCGCGGAGCGTCCGGTATCCGTCGCAGGTCGGGCCACGAGACGTATGTAAGGGGCACCCTCCGGGGCCCCTTGTCGGTGCTAGCGCGGCGGCGCTAGCTTGAGGACATGGCGAAGACGCAGCTGAACGTGCGGGTGGACGAACACACCGCCCGAGCCGCGCGCGAGCGCGCCACGGCCCGCGGCATGAGCGTGAACCGGTACATCGAGGAGCTGGTCAAGCAGGACGTCGGCCGGCAGGGCCACACGTTCGTGGAGGCCGCCGCCGACTTCATGAAGCAGTACGAGTCCGTCTTCGCCGAGGAGTTCGGCGCGGACCGCGAAGGTCGTCGCTGACCGTTGAACCTGCGCATCGACCTCGCCTGGCTCCTCATGGTCGCCGAACAGAAGACTCCGGGAGACCCCCAAGTCGCCGACTGGGGCGCCCTGGTGGCGGCCGTCGCCCGGCATCAGGCGGAGATCTTCGACGTCCCCGTCTACGAAGGCCCGCACGACCGCGCCGCCGCATTGCTCCAGGTCCTGCTGCACGTGCCCGCCCTGGAGCGCTCGAACGCGCTCTTCGCCGTGTCGGTCGCGTACGCGTACCTCGTCGCGAGCGGCGTGAAGGTGCTGACCTCCCCGGAGCAGGTACGGGACCTCGCCCACCTGGTGAAGGAGGGCGGGGCGGGCGTGCGGGACATAGCGCGGGAGCTGCGCCAGTGGAGCCGCTGACGCCCGGCGCGCCGGACCGGACGGCTGCCGCCGCCGGGTGAACAGGGGCTGACCGCCCGGCTTTCCTGCCACTTCCCTGGCCTGCCTGAGCCTGCGAGTTCGTACCGGGCTTCCTTGTGCTCTGCGTCTTCGTGCCGGGCGTCCGAGCGCGCCGCGCGGGCCGCGGGGCGTGGACCGGTGAGTTCCGTGCCCTGCGTCTTCGTACCAGGCGTCCGAGCGCGCCGCGCGGGCCGCGGGGCGTGGACCGGTGAGTTCCGCGCCCTGCGTCTTCGTGCCGGGCGTTCGAGCGCGTCGCGCGAGCCTTGCGGCGTGGACCGATGAGTTCCGCGCGCCCCGGCGGTCACCCTCGCACAACCGTGCACCCTTCGCGACCTCGGGAGGTCGGACATGTCCGCCACCATCCAGCCGATGCTCGTCACTCCGGACGTCGTCCGGCTCCAGTCCTTCTACGCCCAGCTCCTCGGCGCCGAGCAGACCACCCGCGTCCCGGACGAGGGGCCCGTCTTCTTCGTGGCGCTGCGCGTGGGGGACTCGGAGCTGGGCCTCGTGGCCGACGAGAAGGCCCCCCTCGACACGCCGCAGCGCTCGCTCCTCAGTGTCCTGGTCCCGGACGTCGACGCCCTGCTCGGCCACGTGGAGGGACTCGGCGGCACCGTGCTCGGCCCGCCGAACGACATGCCCTGGGGCCAGCGGGTCGCGCACGTCAAGGATCCGGACGGCAACAAGGTGAACCTGGTCCAGCCGATCTGAGCACCGGCCCGGCCCCCCAAGGCGCCCCCGGGCCGCCGCTCAGTCCCCGTCCTCCCGCGGCCGCCGCGCCGTGCCGAGCACGCACGGGGACGTGGGCAGGCCCGGGCCCGCCGCCGGCACCCGGACGCGGCGGTAGGGGCCCAGCTCGAACCCGGCCCGGCGCAGCGCCTCCACCGGGTCCCGCGCGGTGTGGCAGCCGCCGAAGAGCAGCGGCCACACCGTGCGGTCCAGGGCGCGCTGCGCCAGGGCGTGGGCCGCGCCCGGGGCCCGGCCGTGCTCGAAGAACCGCAGCTCGCCGCCCGGCCGGAGCACCCGCCGCAGCTCGCCGAGGGCGCGCGTGACGTCGCGTACGCTGCACAGCACGAGCGAGGCCACGGCCACGTCGAAGGCCTCGCTCTTGACCGGCAGCGCCTCCGCGGCCCCCGGGACCACGTCCACCGGTACGTCGGCGCGCAGCGCGGCCGACACGGCCAACTGCCGCAGCAGCCGCTCCGGTTCGATCGCGACGACCTCGGAGACGGTGGCGGGGTAGTGCGGGAAGTTCAGCCCGTTGCCGGCGCCGACCTCGATGACACGGCCGGAGGCCCCGGTCAGGAGCTCCGCGCGGTGCGGGGCGACCGCCGGTTCGGACGCGACGCTGACGCGGGCGTAGAAGCGGGCGAAGAGAGGGTGGTGGACGGCGGGTTTCGCGGTCGGCACGGCGGCCTCCTCACGGAGGGTGGATGGCTGATATCTCCCCCTTCCCGTGGCGGCCCAACCGGCGCCGCGCGCCCTGTCCGCGAACGCCGGACCGGCGGAAACCCTTCCGCATCGCGGCGGACGCACCCCGCTGCACAACAGGCCGTTCCCCGCGCACCCGCTCCCCACCTCCCCGCGCACCCGCGCCGAACTCCCCGCTCACCCGCGCCCGCGGCGCAACGGGGCGAACGGGTGAGCGGGTGAGCGGGTGAGCGGAACGGAAGACTCCGTCCCTGCCCCCGCCCCCGGACGCCGACGCCACCCGGGACTCGGACGGTACGTGGCCGAAAATGGGCAGGGCGGAGCAGAAAGGGGCGGAGCGGGGCAGGGCGGCGCGGAATCGATCGGAGACCGGTCAGGAAGCAGAGGCGGAAGCGAACGCCCCGGCCTCCCACGTCCCTCCGAGCTCCGCCCCGAGCCACCCCGCGGCCTCGGCCCGGAACCGCTCGCCGTCCAGGCCCCCGGCCCCCTCCGGCACCGCGCCGAGCAGCGGAGCGCCCGCCATCGGGCTCAGCTCCGCCACGTTGCAGCGGGCCGCGAGGTCCGGCTCCGCGGGCCAGCTCCCGATGACCACGCCGAGCGTCTCCAGCCCCCGCGCCCGCAGCGCCTCGCCCGTCAGCCGGGTGACGTTGAGCGTGCCGAGCCCCGCCGTGGCGACGACGAGCACCGGCGCGCCGAGCTCCCGCGCCGCGTCCGCCAGGGTCGCGCCCGTGTCGTCGAGGTGTACGAGCAGGCCTCCGGCCCCTTCGACGAGGACGAGGTCGTGGGAGGCCGCGAGCTTCTCCGCGGCCTCGGCGACCTCGGCCGGAGTGACGGGCGCGAGGCCGGCGCGCCGCGCGGCCGTCGCCGGGGCCAGCGGCTCGGGGAAGCGGGCGAGTTCCCGGCCGGTGACGCCCTCGCCCGCGAGCCGCCGCACCTCGTCGACGTCCCCCGGTTCCCCGGGCCCGACCCCGGTCTGCGCGGGCTTGAGGACGGCGACGCTGCGCCCGGCGGCGAGCGCCACCGCGGCGACGGCCGCCGTCGTCACCGTCTTCCCGATCTCCGTGCCCGTCCCGGACACCACGACGACACTCACGCCGCGCCCTCCTTGCTCACGTCCGTGCTTCGCACGCCCACTTCTGCGCTTTCAGCGCTTTCTCCGCTTCGTGTGCTCACTTCTGCGCTTCACGCGCTCATTCCTGTGTCTCGCGTGCTCACTTCTGTGCCTCCGTGCTCGCGCGCGCCGCCGCGCGGACGGCCTGTCCGACGCGCGCCACGTCGTCGTCCGAGGTGATGTAGGGCGGCATGGTGTAGATGAGGTCGCGGAACGGCCGCAGCCACACGCCCGCCCGCACCGCGGCCCGGGTGGCCGCTTCCACGTCGGCCTGGTGGTCGAGTTGGACGACACCGAGGGCGCCCAGGACCCGGACGTCCCGGACCCCGGGCAGTTCGGCGGCCGGGGCGAGACCCGCGCGCAGGCCGGACTCGATGCGCTTGACCTCGGTCTGCCAGTCCTGGCCGAGCAGCAGGTCGATGGACGCGTTCGCCACCGCCGCGGCCAGGGGGTTGCCCATGAACGTCGGGCCGTGCGCGAGCACGGGCACCTCGCCGCGCGCGATGCCCTCGGCGACGCGCGCCGTGCACAGCGTCGCCGCCATCGTCAGATAGCCGCCGGTGAGGGACTTGCCGAGGCACATCACGTCGGGCGTCACGGCCGCGTGGTCCGCCGCGAACAGCGCGCCCGTGCGGCCGAACCCCGTCGCGATCTCGTCGAACACGAGCAGCACGTCGTGCGCGTCGCACGCCTCCCGCAGCGCCCGCAGGTACCGCGGCGAGTGGAAGCGCATGCCGCCCGCCCCCTGCACCACGGGCTCCACGATGACGCCCGCGAGCTCGTGCGCGTGGCGCCCGACCAGGTCGCGCAGGTGCTGCGCGTACGTCTCGTCGTACGCGTCGAAGCCGGCGGGGGGCAGGTCGGCGAAGACCTGCTGGGGCAGGACCCCCTGCCACAGGTGGTGCATGCCGCCCTGGGGGTCGCACACCGCCATGGGCTGCCAGGTGTCGCCGTGGTAGCCGCCGCGCCAGGTCAGCATCCGCCGCTTCTCGGGCCGGCCGAGCGAGCGCCAGTGCTGGAGGCACATCTTGACCGCGACCTCGACGGACACCGACCCGGAGTCGGCGAGGAAGACGTGCTCCAGGCCCTCGGGCGTGATGTCCACGAGCCGCTTGGCGAGGCGCACGGCGGGCTCGTGGGTGAGCCCGCCGAACATCACGTGGCTCATCCGGTCGAGCTGCCCGCGCACCGCCTCGTTGAGGACGGGGTGGTTGTAGCCGTGGACGGCCGACCACCACGAGGACATGCCGTCGATCAGCTCACCGGCACCGGCGACCTTGAGGCGCACCCCCGCGGCCGACTCCACGACCAGGGGCTCCTGCTGCCCGGGCATCGGACCGTACGGGTGCCACACGTGCGCCCGGTCGAGATCCAGGATCCGCTGTACGTCGAGCACGGGGTCAGGCATTGGGCGCCAGGTCCGTCCCCGGGCCCCGGCGGCGTACGGCCACCAGGTCCGTGCGCGCCCCGGGCACGGCGGTCTCCGCCGCGGCCGCCCCCGGCCCGGAAGCCGCCCCGTCCGCATCCGGCCGGGAAGCCGTCCCGTCCGTCCCCGGCCCGGCGGCCGTCCCGTCCGTCCCCGCCGCCCCAGCGGCCTGTGCCGCCCCGGCTTCGGTCCCGCACGCCTCCGCCGCATCCGACCCGCACACGGAACCGCAGCCTCCGCCGCGGCGGTGCTCCGGCAGCGTCACCTGCTCCGTGGTCTCCACCTCGAACCCGGCGTCCGCGATCATCTCCAGGTCGGCCTTGCCCGCCTGGCCCTCGCTGGTCAGGTAGTCGCCGAGGAAGATCGAGTTGGCGAGGTGCAGGGCCAGCGGCTGGAGCGTGCGCAGGTGCAGCTCACGGCCGCCCGCGATGCGGACCTCGACGTCCGGGCAGACGAACCGCACCATGGCGAGGATGCGCAGGCAGCGCTGCGGCGTGAGGTTCCACTCCTTGGCCAGCGGGGTGCCCTCGAAGGGGATGAGGAAGTTCACCGGCACGGAGTCCGCGTCGAGCGCGCGCAGCGAGAAGACGACGTCGACGAGGTCCGCGTCCGTCTCGCCCATGCCCGCGATCAGCCCCGAGCAGGCGGAGAGCCCGGCCGCGTGCGCCTTCCGCACGGTGTCGACCCGGTCGGCGTAGGTGTGCGTCTTCGTGATGGCGCCGTACGTCGACTCCGAGGTGTTCAGATTGTGGTTGTACGCGTCGACGCCCGCGCCGCGCAGCCGCTCGGCCTGGCCCTCGGAGAGCAGCCCGAGGCACGCGCAGACCTCGACGTCCTCGTTCTGCTCCTTGATCGCCTTGACGGTGTCCGAGACCCGGTCGATGTCGCGGTCCGTCGGCCCCCGGCCGCTCGCCACCAGGCAGACGCGCTTGGCGCCGCCGGCCAGCCCGGCCGCCGCGGCCTCGGAGGCCTCCTGCGGCTTCAGCCAGGTGTACTTCAGGATGCCGGTGTCCGCGCCGAGCCGCTGCGAACAGTACGAGCAGTCCTCCGGGCACAGGCCGGACTTCAGGTTGACCAGGTAGTTGAGTTTCACCCGCCGCCCGAACCAGTGGCGCCGTACCTTTCCGGCCGCCGCCACCACGTCGAGCAGCTCGTCGTCGGAGGTCGCGAGCACGGCCAGCGCCTCGTCACGGGTCGGCGCTTCCCGCCGAAGCCCCTTGTCCACCAAGGTGTTGAGCAGATCCATGGCGCCGATCCTGACGTACGACAGTCTCTCTGACCATGGAGAAACCGCACAACAGAACCCGGAGCAGGTGTGGGTATTGCCACACCATGGCCCGGTGGCGCGGCGGCTAGGGTCTGTGCACTGTCTACAAACGCATCCTTTCGCACCGCCCGTGCGGACGACGACCTGGAGGCCCCATGGCGAGCGCGCCGTTCGACTGGATCGACGAGCGGGCGCGGGAGCGGGAGCGCGCCGGGCTCGTGCGCGCCCTGCGCCCGCGCCCGGCCGAATCCCCCCTGCTCGACCTCGCGGGCAACGACTACCTGGGCCTCGCCCGCCACCCTGAGGTCACGGCTGCGGCGGCCGCGGCGGCCCGTCGCTGGGGCGGCGGCGCGACCGGCTCGCGCCTGGTGACGGGCTCCACCGAACTGCACGCCGAACTGGAGCGCGAGCTGGCCGCGTTCTGTGGCGCCGAGGCCGCCCTCGTGCTGTCGTCCGGGTACGCGGCGAACCTCGCGGCCGTCACCGCGCTCGCCCCGTACGGCTCGCTGATCGTCTCGGACGCGGGCAACCACGCCTCGCTGATCGACGGCTGCCGCCTGGCGCGCGGCACGACCCAGGTGGTGCCGCACGCGAACCCGGAGGCGGTGCGCAAGGCGCTCGCCGGCCACGAGGGGCCCGCGATCACGGTGACGGACTCGGTGTTCTCGGTGGACGGCGACGCCGCGCCGCTGGGCGAACTCGCCACTGCCTGCCGGGAGTACGGCGCGGGCCTGGTCGTCGACGACGCCCACGGCCTCGGCGTGCTCGGCACCGGCGGCCGGGGCGCCCCGCACGCGGCCGGGCTCGCGGGCGCGCCGGACACGGTGGTCACCGTCACGCTCTCGAAGTCCCTGGGCAGCCAGGGCGGCGCCGTACTCGGCCCGGCCCGGGTCATCGACCACCTGGTCAACACCGCGCGGACGTTCATCTTCGACACGGGCCTCGCGCCCGCGGCCGCCGGGGCGGCGCTGGCGGCCCTGCGGCTGCTCGGCCGGGAGCCGGAGCGCGCCGCACGCGCGCGCACGGTGGCGGGCCGGCTGTACGAGCTGCTGGTGGGGGAGGGGTTCTCGGCGGTCCGTCCGGACGCCGCCGTCGTCTCGGTACGCGCCCCGTCGCCCGCGGCGGCGGTGCGCTGGGCGGCCGACTGCAGGGCCGCCGGTGTTGCCGTGGGGTGCTTCCGTCCGCCGTCGGTCCCCGACGGCGTCTCGCGGTTGCGGCTGACCGCCCGCGCCGACCTGGGCGACTCGGAACTCGCCGAGGTCGTCGGTGTGATCAGCCGCACCGCACCCTGACCTGAGATCTGGCACCTACGACCTGGGTCCAGGGTCCGGCGCACTCACTCGGGCCTCATTTCAGGGCCGAGGGGGCTTCACCGAAGGGCGTCGATGAAGTCTTCCCAGGCCGTGGGTGAGAAGAGCACGGCTGGTCCTGCCGTGTTCTTCGAGTCGCGCACGGCGAGCAGTTCCGCCAGCGGGCCGGAGCCGAGCGAGGCCGTCTCCACACAGTTGTTCATGCCGTTGCTGCGGCTGCTGCGCCACCATCGCGCGTCCCTGAGAGACGTGCTGGAGGGAACGGACCGAGGCAGTGCAGTCATGGTGCCTCCTTACGCGCCGTCACCTAAAACGGCGAGGTAATCCATTGAATCCTGAACGGAAAGCGCCTGTCCCTGGAGGGAGTTGAAGGCGTCGGTGTACGCCTGGAGGTCTTCTTTCCGTTCGAGGTAGAGGCTACTCGTCAAGTGGTCGAGAACAACCACATCCAGATCAGAAATGTTCGGAAAGGAAAGAATAACGAAAGGGCTGATCAGGCCCATGTGCTCTCCGGAGGTGAACGGCAGCACCTGGAGCCGCACTTGAGGCAACTGGGCCGCGTCGAGTAACCGCCGCAACTGTCCGGAAAGCACCTCGGGCCCGCCCACCTCCCGCCGCAGCACCGCCTCGTCCAGGATGACGCTCAGCCGCAGCGGCGGCTCGCTGCGCAGCACGTCCTGGCGGGCGAGGCGCACCTGCACCAGCGCCTCGACCTGCTCCTCCGGCATCCCGCCGAGGGCGGCACGTGTCACCGCGCGGGCGTACTCCGGGGTCTGCAACAGACCGGGCACCACCGTGGTCTCCAGCGTGCGCACCCGGCAGGCCTGTGACTCCAGGCTGATGAAGTCGCGGTACGCGGGCGGCAGGAGCCCCCGGTAGGCGTGCCACCAGTGGTGGCGCCCGTGCTCGTCCCCGCCGCCCGCGAGGGCGACGAGCAGCTCCCGCAGATGCGGGTCCTTGACCTGGTACGTCTCCAGCAGAAGCCGTACGTCCGCGGCCTTCACACCGCTGCGGCCCGTCTCGATCCGGCTCACCTTCGACTGGTGCCAGCCGACGAGCGCGGCGGCCTCGCCACTGGTGAGGCCCGCCTCGGCGCGCAGCGCCCGCAATTCCGCGCCGAGCTTGCGCCGGCGCACCGCGGGGCCGTACTGCATGGCTGTCTCCTTCTGGGGTCCGCCGGAAGTCCGCGCCAACCGTAGAGGACGGTGGGGGAACTGCCAGTGTTACGCCCAAATACGGTCTGCCGTCGCAGAGTTCACCGCTTCGAGCGACAGATATATGCACATCTCGGTGGATCGCCGGGCGCGGCCCGCGTGACAGTGGCAGTCTGACGCATAGCACCAGCTCCGGGACGGTCCTTGAGTGCTTCCGCCACGCGTCGGAGTACCGGTCCCGGTGGGAAAGGGACGGCGCCGTCATGGCAGACCACCAGGAAGCATCAATCACCCTGCCGAGCGACCCCGTCTCGGTCTCCACCGCCCGTCAGTACGTGGGGGACGTCCTGACGGAGTGGGGCCTGCCCCCGGACGCGGACGTGGCCGACACGGTCCGGCTCATCGTCTCGGAGCTCGCCACGAACGCGGTGCAGCACACCTCGGGCCTCTCGCCCACGTTCACCGTGGACGTCCAGCTCGACCGCCACGAGCGGCTGCGCATCGGGGTCACCGACAGTCACCCCCGCTTTCCGCAGCGCCTGCCCGCCGCCGTGCAGCAGGACAACGGGCGCGGCATGGTCATCATCCGCTGGCTCACCGCCGAGTGCGGCGGCAGACTCTCGGTCTGCCGGACGGCGGAGGGCGGCAAGACGGTGTGGATCACCCTGCCCTGGTCGCTACCGGTGCGGCGCTGAGCCCTCACGGCCCTGAGGCGGCGCCCCGCGCGACGGCACGGCCACGTGCGCCGTCCCGCCGCCTCGCCGCCCCGCCGTCCCGCCGGACCGTCAGGTCGTACGCGTACGGCATCCGCCCCGCGACCGGACCGGCCGCGTCACAGCCGGCCGTTGGCGCGCCCGATCGCGCGCGGCAGCACGCCCCACAGCCCGGTGCAGACCAGGAAGGTGGCCACCCCGGCGATCACCCCTTCGGTGCGGCCCGCGGCGACGTCGACGACGAGCAGGACGGAGCCCGTCAGCGCGAGCACGAGCACGCCGAGGCCCACCGCGGCGAGCTTCGAGGAGACCCGCACGATCAGCGGTTTGGCGCCGCGCTGGAAGAGCGTGCGGTGCACCGCGGCGGGCGCGGTGAACAGCGCGGCGGCGAGCACCGCGAGCAGCAGCGTGACGACGTACGTGTGGCGCTGCACGCTGTCCAGCGACGGGAAGCGGGGCGTGAAGGCGAGCGTGAGCAGGAAGGCGAAGAGGATCTGTACGCCGGTCTGCGTGACCCGCAGCTCCTGGAGCAGCTCGCCGAAGTTGCGGTCGGCCCGCTCCAGCGGGGTCTCGTTGCGGGTGCGCCGGGACGAGCCCGGTCTGGGGGTGCCCGACGAATGGGGGTGATGATCGGCCATGGTCCACGAGTATCCGCGCGGGGCCGCTCCACGCCCGTCGTGACGGCCCGGCGGCGGAGCCGGGCGGGTGACACGGGCTCCGCGGGGCCCGTTGCCCGGGGCCCGCTGTCCGGGGTCCGCCACCCGTTCGGCACGCCGGGTGGCGGGGGCCGCCGTCCGTGTGCCGGACGGACGGCGGCCGAGGCGCCCGGGGGCGCCCGGAGCGGGCGGCGGCACGGGCCGTACGGGGCGGCCGCCGCGCGCTCACCGGGTCAGCGGACCCGGCCGTACCAGACCTTGTTGGTCCAGATCCTCTCCAGCCGCACCACGGTGTTCCGCTTCGGTGCGTGCCAGATCTTGCCCTTGCCGGCGTATATACCGACGTGGTACACGCTCCGGCCGGAGTGGAAGAACACCAGGTCGCCGCGGGTGCGGTTGGCGGCGGACACATGGCGGGTCTTGTTGTACTGCTGCTGGGCGGTGCGCGGCAGCTTCTTGCCGACGCGCTTGAACGAGTAGAGCGTCAGGCCCGAGCAGTCGAACCGGTTCGGCCCGGCGGCGCCGTAGCGGTACGGGGAGCCCTTCTTGGACGCCGCGATCTTGAGCGCCTTCGTTCCGTGCGAGGTGGCCGCTTCCGCTTCCCCGGTGAGCCCGGGGGCCACGATGGTGCCGCCCACGGCGGCGAGCGTGAGAGCCGAAGCCGTACCGGCCCTCGTCAGCAGCGACGGAACACGTTGCAGCGCGGTCATGCGCAACCCTTCGTCAGCCGCCTGTGAAGGATGACCTGTCGGGTTCGGGCAGGCGAAGATGCCCGGCCGCGCATGCGACTTCACCCCAAGGACCGACCGGACTAGCCGGACGGCCCGCCTTGCTGGGTCCTCCACTCCTGCCGGTGCACAGATGTCGACCGGGCATCCGGGCGGCGGCAGGACTCGGCGTCCGCCCGGATCGCCCCGCCGCCTGTGGCGGGGGCTTGTCGTCGGAAGGGATCTTCACCCGAGAGTGGCGAAAAAGCCGAGCCGAATCGGCAGTATGTGAGGCTCCTCACGGCTGACCCGTTCCGGTGGACAGCGCCCGAATGGGACTCAGATCACAGTCGGCGATGATTGCCCCATCAGCGCCGGAAGGTCCGATTCCGGCTGCTGCGTAAGGGAGTTGCGCATCTTCGGGTGCTCGCCGGGACGATGGTCCACTACGGCGAAAGCGCGATCATTTCTGGTTATTTCCCGGGCAGCCCCGGCCATGGCGCGACATCGGTACCCACCCTCAACGAGCGGACGGCGCGGGCGCGCTGGGTCCGGGGCGCGCCCACGGGAGGCCGGTGCGACCGGCGCGCGTCGCGGCCCGGCCGAAAAAGAGGGAAGTCAGACCGGAAGTCTGGCATGCGGAGGCGGGACATGGGGGGTGAACCGGACGGAATCATGACGCTCTTTCACCCGGGCGCCCCCGCACGGCCGCAACCCGCCTCCGCCTGCCCGTTCGCGTCGCCGGAACCCCGGGCGCAAGGTCGCGGCGCATCTCCGCCCGCTCGGCCGTGTCGACGGCACTCCGGGCGCACGGCCGCGGCCCGCCCCCGCCCGACCGGCCGTGTCGACGGCACCGCGGCACGCCGGGGCCTCACGCCCCCGTCGACGGCGGGAGCGTCACGCGCGCCGCGCGCCGCTCGCCGTCCAGGACGCGCAGGGCTCGCGCGAGCGTCGGCGCGTGCACCTCGCTCTCACCGCGCTGATGCATGAGCGCCAGCGCGTCGCGGAGCTCGGCCGCACGCGCGACGAGCGCCTGCGCGGCACGGAGGCCGCCGTACGTGTGTTCGGCGCGGGCCGGGTTGATGCGCCCGAGGAGGTCGACGACCGCCAGGTACGCGTCGACCACGTCACCCTCGGCCCGGGTCAGCGCGGGCAGCGGCGGTGGTTCGGGAGGCAGCACCGGCGGCTCACCCCGCGCTCGGCCGCGACGCCTTGCGGCTCGGCACGACCCGGTCCACCAGGCCGTAGTCGACCGCGCCCGCGGCGTCGAGCACCGTGTCCCGCTCGATGTCCGCCGAGACCTGCTCGGGGGTGCGCCCCGTGTGCCGGACCAGCATCTCCTCCAGGAGGGCGCGGGTGCGCCGCAGCTCCTCCGCCTGGATCTCCAGGTCGGTGGGCTGGCCGCGCACCGGCTCGGGCAGCGCGGGCTGCCGCAGCAGTACCCGGGCGCCGGGCAGGATCGACCGCTTGCCCGGCGTGCCCGCGGCGAGCAGCACCGCGGCGGCGGACGCGGCCTGGCCCAGGCAGACCGTCTCCACCTCGCACGCCGCGTACACCAGCGTGTCGTAGATCGCCGTCGTCGCGCTGAAGTCGCCGCCGGGCGAGTTGATGTACAGCGAGATGTCCCGGTCCGGAGCCGCGTACTCCAGATACAGCACCTGCGCCATCACGTCGTTCGCCGAGACCTCGTCGATCGGTGTGCCGAGGAAGACGATCCGTTCGTCCAGGAGCTTGGAGTACGGATCCCAGGTGCGCACCCCCGTACTGGTGCGCTCGGTGAACTCCGGCAGGACGGAACGGGCGGACGGTCCGCGCATGGCACGCCTCCAGTCAGCGGGGCCGCAGCCCTCCGCGGCGGCCTCTGTAAAAAATGTACAGGATGTACGTGACGTTATGATGGGGGCATGGCCTACGAGATTCCGGTGACGCAAGCCCGGGCTGAGCTCGCCGACTTGATCAACCGCGTGGTGTACGGCGGCGAGCGCGTGGTCGTCACGCGGCACGGCAAGCCGCTCGTGGCCCTGGTGTCCGCCGAGGACCTGCGGCGCCTGGACGAGGCGGAGGAGCCCGCGCAGGAGCAGGTGATCAGCTCGGTGTCGTCGATCGGCTCCACGTCGCCCGCGGGCGGGGACCGGCAGCGCTTCGGCATCGCCGCGGAGCACCACGGGCCGCGCATGAGCTGACGTGGCCTGGCCTGGCCTGGTTGGACCTGACTTGGCCGGACTGATCTGGCCTGTCCGGACCTGACGTGACCTGACCTGTCCGGACCTGACCTGGCCAGTGGTGGGCCGGGGCGGGTCGGTCCGGCCTGACGCGGCGCGGCCCTGCGCGCGCCCCGCGGGCGTGGCGCGGTTCCGCCAGGCATGGGCGCGGCCATGCCGGGCATGGCCCAGCCCCGCCGGATACGGCCCGGCCCCGCCGGGTATGGCGCAGCCCCGCTGAAGGTCATCAGCCGGTCAAAGACTGGTTAACCTCGCTGAAACTCCGCCCAACTAGCCTGCTCTCCCACGCCACCTGGGGTTTTCGTAAGCGACAGTGGACACCGGCACGCGCATCGCTGCGTGTTACATCTAAACCCGTCGCGGTGGCCGCGGCAGCCGGACCCCGCACGGTCCGGGGCGAGGACTGTGAGGTGGGACGTGCGACTGACCCCGCACGAGCAGGAGAGACTGCTCATCCATGTGGCCGCGGACGTGGCCGAGAAGCGCAAGGCGCGCGGCCTGCGGCTCAACCACCCCGAGGCCGTCGCCCTCATCACCGCCCACATCCTGGAGGGCGCCCGGGACGGCCGCAGCGTGGCCGACCTGATGTCGTCCGGCCGCAGGGTGCTCACCCGGGACGACGTCATGGAGGGCATCCCCGAGATGATCCACGACGTCCAGGTCGAGGCGACCTTCCCGGACGGCACCAAGCTCGTCACCGTCCACGACCCCATCGTGTGACGGGAGTACGCGCCGCATGACCCGTCCCGCCACGCCCTCCGGACCGCCGGTACCGGGGGAGATCCTGTTCGCCGAGACCCCCGTCCCCTACAACGAGGGCCGCGACACCACCCGTCTTACCGTCCTGAACGCCGCCGACCGGCCCGTCCAGGTCGGCTCCCACTACCACTTCGCCGAGGCCAACCCGGGCCTCGACTTCGACCGCGCCGCCGCGCACGGCAAGCGGCTCAACATCGCCGCGGGCACCGCCGTGCGCTTCGAGCCGGGCATTCCCGTCGACGTCGAGCTGGTCCCCCTCGCGGGCGCCCGCGTCGTGCCCGGACTGCGCGGCCTGACCCGGGGACCCCTCGACGCGGACGACGCCCGCCCGGCGGCGGAACCGCGTACGACCCACGGCCCGCGCGGGCACCTCACGGGCACGGACCCGCGAGGGCGGCGCGCCGGCACGGAAGCGAACGGAGCACCCGGTGCCTGAACTGTCCCGCGCGGCGTACGCCGACCTGTTCGGCCCCACCACCGGGGACCGGATCCGGCTCGCCGACACCGACCTGCTCGTGGAGATCGAGGAGGACCGCTCCGGCGGCCCCGGCCGCTCCGGGGACGAGGCCGTGTTCGGCGGCGGCAAGGTCATCCGCGAGTCGATGGGCCAGTCCCGCGCCACCCGCGCCGAGGGCGCGCCCGACACCGTGGTCACCGGCGCCGTCATCATCGACCACTGGGGCGTGGTCAAGGCCGACGTCGGCATCCGCGACGGCCGGATCACCGGCATCGGCAAGGCGGGCAACCCCGACACCATGGACGGGGTGCACCCCGATCTCGTCATCGGGCCCGAGACGGAGATCCTCGCCGGCAACGGCAAGATCCTCACCGCGGGCGGCATCGACACGCACATCCACTTCATCTCGCCCGGCATCGTCGACGAGGCCCTGGCCTCCGGCGTCACCACGCTCATCGGCGGCGGTACGGGCCCCGCCGAGGGCAGCAAGGCGACCACCATCACCCCGGGCGCCTGGCACCTGGCGCGGATGTTCGCGGCGATGGAGCACAGCCCCGTCAACATCGGCTTCCTCGGCAAGGGCAACACGACCAACGCCGCCTCGATGCACGCCCAACTGCGTGCCGGCGCCGTCAGCTTCAAGATCCATGAGGATTGGGGCGCGACCCCCGCGGTGATCGACGCCTGCCTGAACGTCTGCGAGGAGACCGGCGCCCAACTGGCCGTCCACACCGACACGCTGAACGAGGCCGGGTTCGTCGATGCCACGTTCGCCGCGGTCGGCGGCCGGACCATGCACGCCTTCCACGTGGAGGGCGCGGGCGGCGGCCACGCGCCCGACATGATCACGGCGGTCTCGCTGCCGAACATGCTCCCCAGCTCGACCAACCCCACCCGGCCGCACACCGTCAACACCGTCGAGGAGCACCTCGACATGCTGATGGTCTGCCACCACCTCAACCCGGCGGTCCCCGAGGACCTGGCCTTCGCCGAGTCCCGCATCCGGCCGACCACCATCGCCGCCGAGGACATCCTCCACGACCTGGGCGCCATCTCCATCATGTCCTCGGACTCCCAGGCGATGGGCCGCGTCGGTGAGGTGATCCTGCGGACCTGGCAGACGGCGCACGTGATGAAGCGACGCCGGGGAGCGCTGCCCGGCGACACCCGCGCCGACAACCACCGGGCCCGCCGCTACGTCGCCAAGTACACGATCAACGCGGCCATCGCCCAGGGCGTCGAGCACGAGGTCGGCTCGGTCGAGAGCGGCAAACTCGCGGACCTGGTCCTCTGGGACCCGGCGTTCTTCGGCGTCAAGCCGGAGGTGGTCCTCAAGGGCGGGCAGATCGCGTACGCGCAGATGGGCGACGCCAACGCCTCCATCCCCACCCCGCAGCCGGTGCTGCCGCGGCCGATGTACGGCGCCCTCGGCAAGGCCCCCGCGCGCAACTCCCTCAACTTCGTGACCCGGTCGGCCCTGGACGACGGCCTGCCCGAACGCCTCGCCCTGGACCGCCCCTTCGTGGCCATCCGCTCCACCCGCGGCCGCACGAAGGCCGACATGCGGGAGAACGACGCCCTGCCCCGGGTGGAGGTGGCGCCCGACAGCTTCGCCGTGACCATCGACGGCGAACTGGTGGAGCCGTCCCCGGCGGCCGAACTTCCCCTGGCGCAGCGCTACTTCCTCTTCTGACCCCGGCCCCGTACCCGCACCTGCCCCCGTCCTCCCCTCTCGCACCTGGTCGCCGTACGACATGTCACGAGCCGCACTCCTCATCCTGGCCGACGGCCGCTTCCCCGCCGGAGGGCACGCCCACTCCGGCGGCGCCGAGGCGGCCGTCAAGGCCGGGCGCGTCACGGGCGCGCCGAGCCTGGAGGACTTCTGCCGGGGCCGGCTGCACACCACCGGCCTGGTGTCCGCGGGGCTGGCCGCGGCCGCCGCGCTCGGCGCCGACGGCCGCGCCGCCCTCGACGAGGCCGTCGACGCCCACACCCGGTCGCTCGCCCTGCGCACGGCCGCCCGCAAGCTGGGGCGCCAACTGCTCCGGGCAGGCCGCGCCACCTGGCCGTCGCCCGAACTGGACGCCTTGGCCCGCGCGTTCCCCAAGGGCGCCCACCAGCCGGTCGTCCTCGGCACGACCGCGCGGGCGGCCGGCCTCGGCCCCGCCGACGCGGCGTACTGCGCCGCCTACGAGACCGTCAGCGGCCCCGCCACCGCCGTGGTGCGCCTGCTGGGCCTCGACCCCTTCGAGGCGACGGCCGTACTGGCCCGGCTCGGGGCCGACCTGGACGAGGTGGCCGCGGCGGCGGTACGGGCCGCCCACCGCGTCCCCGAGGAGGGCCTCCACGCCCTGCCGGCGGCGTCGGCCCCGCTGCTGGAGATCGGGGGCGAGGCGCATGCGGCGTGGCCGGTACGGCTGTTCGCGTCGTAAGGGCGGCGGGCGCTCCACCCCACCCCACATCACCCCACCCCACATCACTCCACCCCACACACGACGAAAGGCACCGCCATGCACCTGGACCACGACCACACGCACTCCGACGCGGCGGCGGTCAGTGCCGACGCGCACCGTCCGGACGGCCGCCGCCGGGCGCTGCGCATCGGCCTCGGGGGCCCGGTCGGCTCCGGGAAGACGGCGACCGTGGCCGCCCTGTGCCGGGCCCTGCGGGACGAGCTGTCCCTCGCGGTCGTCACGAACGACATCTACACCCGCGAGGACGCCGAGTTCCTGCTCCGGGAGGCGGTCCTGCCGCCCGAGCGGATCACCGCCGTGGAGACGGGCGCCTGCCCGCACACCGCCATCAGGGACGACATCTCGGCGAACCTGGAGGCCGTGGAGGACCTGGAGGACGAGGTCGGCCCGCTGGACCTGATCCTCGTCGAATCGGGCGGCGACAACCTGACCGCCACGTTCTCGCGCGGCCTGGTGGACGCCCAGGTCTTCGTGATCGACGTGGCCGGGGGAGACGACATCCCCCGCAAGGGCGGCCCCGGCGTGACGACGGCCGACCTGCTGATCGTGAACAAGACGGACCTGGCACGGTACGTCGGCTCGGACCTGGCCCGCATGGCGGCCGACGCGAAGGCGCAGCGGGGCGAGCTGCCGGTGGTGTTCCAGTCGCTGCGGTCGGAGGAGCACGTGGCGCCGGTGGCGGACTGGGTCCGCGCGCGGTACGCGGCCTGGGCGGCAGCCGCGGCATGACGAGCAGCGCACCGGCGGCTCGGGCCCTCGCGCCCGCGGGCGTCCGAGCCACGGCCCGTGTCACCGCCCGGCCCGACGGCCGCGGCGGCACGGCCCTGCCCGTCCTCCAGGGCGAGGGCCCGCTGGCCCTGCGCCGCACCCGGGCCGCGGGCCCGGCGGCGCACGTCCTGCTGGTCGGCGCGATGAGCGGACCGCTGGGCGGCGACCACCTCACCGTCGAGGCGGCCACGGAACCGGGCGCGCACCTGCGCGTCGGCTCGGCGGCGGCGACGATGGCCCTGCCGGGCCAGGGCGAGGCGTCCCCCGAGGCGCGCTACGACGTCCGCCTCACGGTCGCGGCCGACTCAACCCTCCACTGGCTGCCCGAGCAACTGATCTCGGTACGGGGCAGCGCCTTGCACGTCACCACCCGAGCGGACGTCGCCGAGGGCGGTCACCTGATCCTCCGCGAGGAACAGACCCTGGGCCGGACCGCGGAACCACCGGGCCTCCTCCGCAGCCGCCTCACGGTACGCCACGCCGACCGCGTACTCCTCGACCAGGAACTCGCCTGCGGCCCCGGCGCACCCGCCGGCTGGGACGGCCCGGCGGTCCTGGCGGGCCACCGGGCCGTGGGGCAACTCGTCGTCGTGAGCCCGGAGTTCCGCACGAACCCGCCTGCCGCGGCCGTCCTGGGGGAGCACGCCACCCTCACCCCGCTCGCCGGCCCCGGCATCCTCGTCACCGCGGTGGCCCCGGACGGCTTGCGGCTGCGCCGCATCCTCGACGAGGCGCGGGAACGGTGGACGTGAACCGCTGACGGGAAGGGCGGCCCCGGACCCGTGACCGGCCCCGCCCCGCACCCTCCCGGTTTTCACCGGAGCGCCGCAGCGGTCGCCCGCCGCGGACTAGAGTCCTGCCGTGCGCCGCATGTGGCGGTACGTACCTCGAGGGACGGCCGCGATCGGCGAGGGGCGGGCACCACGCGTCCGGTGCCCGGTGTACGCAAGAGGGGTGGGGCATGTACGAGTTGACCAAGGGTGCCAATGTCAGGCTGGCATCCCTGAGCGAGAACGTCGGTTCCGTCATCGTGAGCCTGGACTGGGCCAGTTCGACGGGGGAGGGCGACGCGGATGTCTCCGTCCTGCTGCTGGACCTCAACGGCAAGGTGCGCAGCGACGGGGACTTCTACTTCTACAACAACCCGGTGGCCGCGGACGGAAGCGTTCAGCTCCTGGGCAAGGCTCCCAGCGGGAACGGCAACCGGGACCGGATCAGCTTCGACCTGACCGCGATCCCCGGTGACGTCGACCGGATCGTGGTGGCCGCGAGCCGGTACGACGGAGGCCACTTCGGAGAGCTGGACGATCTGCAACTGACGCTGTCGGACGGCTCCGGGGACGACCTGCTCCGGTTCGTGATCGGCGATGCGGGCGCGGTGAGCGCGTTCATCTTCGGCGAGTTCTACCGCCGCGGCGGCGAGTGGAAGCTACGGGCCGTCGGACAGGGCTACGACGCCGGCCTTGCGGGCCTGGCGTCGGACTTCGGGGTCGACATCGAGGACGACGCGGCCGCGGAGGAGGAGGCAGCCGCCGAGGACGCGGCCGCCGAGGACACGCGGGACAGCGCGGCGAGCGGCACCGTGGCCGACGTCGTAGCCGATGCCGATGCCGATGCCGATGCCGTGGCCGCGGCGACGGCCGTCGGCAGCATCTCGCAGCCGGTCCTGGCGGCGGTCCCACCGCCCCGGCAGTCCGCCGACGGGACGGAGCCGAAGAAGCCCGCGCCGCGTCCTCGTACCGCCAAGAAGAAGGTCACCCTGCCGAAGACGGCCAAGAAGACCTTGGCGGAAAACGAGTCGTGGAAGGGGGCACGGCTCTTCCCCGTCACCGCGCTGAAGAGCGACCGCGATCGCGAGACGCGCGCCACGTCGGTGCTCCTGTCGGTGATGGCGCAGGTGCCCGAGTTCGGCAGGAGGCTCACCGCCCCCTTCGGGGCACCGGCGGGCCGCATGGAGACGTTCGCCGAGGTCTCCCTGCCGCACGGTGAGACACCGAGGCGCCCGGACGGCGTCATCCGCGTCGAACGGGCGGGCAAGCTGTGGACCGCGCTGCTGGAGACGAAGACCAACGGGAACGCGCTCAAGGCCGACCAGGTGCAGGCCTACATGGACATCGCCGCACGCCGTGGCTACGAGGCCGTCATCACGCTGTCGAACGACGTCGCCCTGGAAGGCAGGCCGCTGGTCGACGTCAAGACCGACGGCCGGCGCAAGCACAAGGTGGCTCTCCGGCACCTCTCCTGGGCCGAAGTGGCACACCAGGCGCAGATGCTGATCCGGCACGAGGGCGTGAGCAACATGGCGCACGCCTGGCTGCTCCAGGAACTGCTCCACTACCTCCAGCACGAGAGCTCCGGCTGCCACGGCTTCCAGAACATGGGGGCGGCCTGGGTCCCGGTACGCAACGGCATCGACGACGAGACCCTGTGCCACGGGGACCCGCGCGCCCTCGAAGTGGTGGAGAGCTGGGAGCGCCTCATCCGCCAGGTCTGTCTCCGGCTGGGCGGCGAACTGGGCCAGAAGGTGCTGCCCGCGCAGCGCTCCAAGCGCGGCACCGACCCCGGGGAGCGCCGGGCGGGCCTCGCCGACCAGCTCTGCCGCGAGGGAAGGCTGCACGCCGAGGTGCGCATCGAAGGCACCCCCGGCCTCCTCGCGGTCGTCGCCGACCTGCGGACCGGCCGACTGCGCACCTGCACGGAGATCCCGGCCCCCACCCAGGGGTACCCCTTGACCTGGGCGAAACGGCTCGTCCGACGTCTCGCCGAGGCCCCGGCCGACCTCCACGTCGAAACCCTTGTCGACGGCGCGGAGGGAGGCCCGCGCGGCACGCTGGAGCGGCTGCGCCGGGAGCCCGGCGACATGCTGCCGAAGGGCGACGCGCGCATCACCGGCTTCCGGCTGTCGCTGTTCAAGAGCATGGGCAGCGGCCGTGGCAACGCCGAGTCCGGCTTCATCCGCAGCGTGGACGATGCCGTGCACCGCTTCTACGCCACGGTGGTGGCCCACCTGGACCACCCGACACCGCGACGCTCCCCTTCCGCGGAACGCGTCCCCACCGGCTGACACGACGCAACCACACAGCCCCTTGTCGCCCTCAGCAGGCCTGAGGGCTCAGTCGACGTCGAACGGGCGGCTGGTCCCGGATGCGATGCCCAGCTCCATGGACGACATCTTCGGAACACCGTCGGGGCCGTAGTCACTCAGATAGTCACGCACCTACCGCCAGGGGCCCGGTCCTCCCCAGGGACCGGGCCCCTGACCTGCTCCGGTCGCTAACCGGTATGCCTCGCACCGTTTATCGGATTGGTAACCCGACATCTCGAACGTTCCTCGAAGACTCCAGAATCGGCTGCAAGCACGGGCCCGGTCCGTTCGCGAGGGTCCGCGAGCGTCCACCGTGAGACGCTCGGGTTGGCTCCCCGTTTGGCTCCCGCCGGGGCTGCGACGGAAGCCCTATGGCGCGTGGCGTCGATCCCGAAAGGCAGGAATGTCCGTTTCCCTGAAAGTGAGTAAAAACCAGGGCCGACTCGGCTAACGTGCCTGGTCAGTTCCTGTGGTCCCCGCACGTGCGGGGGTGGTCCCGCGTGAGGCCCGCTACGAGGCGCGGTCGTCGGGTGGTCCCCGCACCCGCGGGGGTGATCCCGGCATATGACGATCACCGGTCGGCGACGAAGGGTGGTCCCAGCACGAGCGGGGCGCTCGGCGTTAAGTCCTGTCCTCAGTTCGGGCATCGCTCCGGCCGCTGGCCGTGCTCCAGGTAGGCCACCTGTCCGTCGGCCCGAGCGCCCACGGCCGCCCGGACCCGGCGTGCGAGGCGCGGGATGGTCAAGGAGGCCACGTCGTCGAGGCTGTGGAAGGCGTAAGCCTTGATTTCGGAGCGCTGCAACTGGATCCGCTCCTGGAGCCGTGCGGGCAGTGCGCCACCGTCGAAGAGGAACAGCACCTTGTCGCCCTCAGCAGGACTCGGGGCCCAGTCGACGGCAAGCAGGCGGCCGATTCCGGGCGTGATGCCCAGCTCCTCGCGGACCTCCCGCACGCACGCCTCAAGCGGGGACTCGCCGGCGTCGACGTACCCGCCGGGGATATCCCGGTAGTCCTTGTACGTCGGCTCCAGGAGCATGATGCGGCCCTGCTCGTCGAAGAACAGCGCGCCCGCGGCCATGCGCGGGCGCGCCATCTTCGCCTCGTGTTCGTTCTCGGTCTCGCTCACGTGACCGAGGCTAGCCACCTCAGGCGACGCGAAGCCTCTCGGCCAAGTCCGCCATCGAGCTGCTCGGACGTCCGCGCGTGCCGCGGACCCAGCCAAGGACGAGCTGTCGGCTCATGTAGTGGTGCCTGACCTGCTCGGGAGCTATCAGTTCCGCTTCGAGGACCACAGCGGGTGCTTCGTCCGTGCGGTTCCTGGCGGTGAGTGCGCGCTACTTCGAGATCGTGGCGTACCCGGTGCTCCACGGGGAGGCCGCTCGTATCAATCTGTGGTCCGAGGTCGGAAGCGATCTGGAAGTCGCCGAGTTCCCCAGCCGTGGCCACCTTGTGGATGGCGACGTTGGTCGGGCCGAAGGCGGTCCAGAGGAGGTTGGCGTCGGAGCCGAGCCGTGCTGTCGCCGCTTCCGCCCCCGCGCAGGAAGGCCTGCGTCGTCGCGCGGTCCTCCGCACGGGCAGCCGCCATCGCGCCGGTCAAGAACAGGGTTCCGTAGACGGACAGGAACGAGGGCGTCGCCTCGCTGAGCCACGGAAGAGCGACGTGCGTTGTTGCGCCGCTCTGCTGGGCTGCGACCAGCCCACGATCGGCTGCCATCCAGGCGAGTTCGTTCTCCCCAAGCTTGCCGAGCACCATGGCAGCGCCCTGGTACGTCAGCGCCAGTCAGGCGTATGCCTCCTTGAGCTCTTCCCCCCCCCGCGTACGTACGGGCGGCTAAGAGAGTGTCGGCAAGGCGGAGCGGCAAGTGCCTGGTGGTGAAAAAGCCGAACCGCGATGCTTGGTAGACGTCCCATACCTCGGTGACGTCAGCTCGAAGGTTCGCCAGGGTCGGGGGCTCGCCGTCGGGGGCGTGCTGAGGAGCGGGGGCAACTGCGGTAGCCTACGAGGCTTCGCGTAGGGCGGGAACGGTGTGCCGACCGCTGATGCTGGACCTGACCCCGACCGGGCCAGCGCGCTCCTCCACGCCCGCGCTCAAGATCTGGCCCGGCTCGATCACCTGCCAGAGCCGGTCGGCTTATGCCTCGTGCGCCGCGGCGCGCCGCGTGCAGGCCCGCTGGTGTTGGCCGACGAATGCCAGATGTGACCTTGCACGCCGACACCGCCCCCGCCTACCGGCTCTGCATCCACGCCCGCCTGAGCTGACCGCCCCGCGTGCTGGTCAGCATCCCCGACGACCTCACCGGCGAATGTGTACCAGTTGATATCCCCTCTCCGGTACGGAGGGGCGGGCCGCATGAGCGCCGCTCTGCGGCCCGTCACCGCCCGCATCATCGCCGTCCTGCACCGGGCCAACCACACCGGCGCGTCCGCGTACAACGCCCCGGGGCACGAGATTGCGCAGCGGGTGTCGAAGGTGGCCGAAGAGGCCGGGGGGAGGGGGAGCAGCCGCTGCCTACTTCGGCATGACCGGCCATAACCCCCGCAAGACCACCACTCACAGCCGCGCCGGCGTCGCCGACTAACCGTGCGACGTCATCATCGCTGCGGCCGTCGCCCTGCACTCCTGCGCGAGCGGCACAACCGAGCGGGTTCCACCGTAAGCAACTACGGCCGGTGATCTCGGAGGGTGCGGAAGCCATGGGCGACATCTTCGGCGAAGACGGGCAGAGGACCGAGAAGGTCCCGGAGCACGGCTGACTCCGGCGCCATGGCTCCCGATGCCATAAGGAGCTTTGCACCGTCCCACCGCGACGTGCGCAAACCGTTCACCGGTACAGCCTGCTCCGTTTATCGGATTGGGGACTTGGGGGAGGCCTCAGTCTGGGGCGAGTGCGCCTCTGACCTGCTGCGATCGTCCGAAGGCATCCGTACCTATCCGCTGTTGTCCGTGGGCGTTGTCACGCGCTTAGACACCCATCCACAGGTCAGTACCGAGGGCTCCAGTCGTGGCGGCACGCATCATCCAGCGAACCTACGGGTGCCGCCTCGCTTACCGCTGTCGTGATTGCTTGCGAGCCGATCCGCCGAGCCAGTCCATCAGAGAGCGCCAGAGCTGCCATAGCCAACCCCGCCGTTGGGACGTCACAGCCGAGCCAGCGCCGCGGATGGGCCGGGATGTGTGGCGCTGTCCCCTCCCGCCGTGTTGATGGCAGAAGCCGTTCAAACGGGCTGCGTTCCTGCATGCTTGTCCCTGTCGTGTCACCCCAGCGCAGCGTCGCATGACCGCAGTTTGACAGGGCGCTGGAGACGCGAACATCCTCCCGACGGGCATCATTGCCTGATGGACGCAGGTATAGCGGCGCTGCTCGGGGCGTCCTTGGGCGCTATCAGTACGATCGCGCTGGGTGTGCTCACGAAGTCGACGGACAAGATGCGCTTGAACGCAGAGTCGCTGCGAGATCGAAGGGAGCCACGAAGGGCCTCTTACGAAGCTCTTGCTTGGGCTGCGACAGCCTTGCATGATCACATGGAGCCGTGGATCAAGGTTGGCCGCCGGATTGGAGTCTCGCCCAGCGACGACGTTACCTACTTGAGATCCAAGGATCTTCGGGACGGCTATCTGAGCCGCGCGATAGAGTTGGCAGACGATGTGCGGCGCGCCGGTCACCAGGTAGTTCTTAACGGTCCGGCCAAACTTGAGCCATACGCAACGAGGGTCACAGAAGCGGCAGCGGACGTAGTGGCCCCGTTTCGCATAATGCACTTGCTGAACTTGGCTGCTGACGAAGGATCGAGCAGCGCAATGGCATATACACGTCTGGACTTTCTGGCAGGCTCAGTGATCTCGAAGAAGCTGTTCGAGAGTTCCTGCGGCAAGCCAGTACCGCCTTGGATCAGGCCTTTCCTATGCGGTCTGGCAGGTAGACACCGACCCGACCTGAGGCTCGCTCCGCAGCGGGTAGCTACCCGTGCGGCGATCGTGGCCTTGAGCTGAGCGGTGATCGAGTGGGTCACTTGTCGAAGAAGTGACGGGGCCGATCCCTCGCCTGCGACTTCGTAAACAATCAATGCTGTGACCTGCGGCCTAGTGGCTGTTGGCTGTCAGCGTTGGTTGTCGTTGAGCATCTCTCGACGGCCCGGAGACGGCCCCGGAACTGAGCTAAGACTGTTTGCGTCTTTTGGTCTGGATCATGGAGGTAAGGATTGATGAGCGTTTGGTTAGCGCCCGTGCTGGGGCTTGTGGGAGCGTTCGTGGGCGCGTCGCTAGCGCCGTGGCTGACTGCCCACTTGGGGTGGCGACGTACCCGTCGCGAAGCGTTCAACGTGGCGATCTCAGCTCTCCGTGTTGCCCAGGTATCCCGCCACTTTGCGAACGGGGTTCCTGCTCACTACGTGGGTGGTGACGCGGCAACGGTCGAAGCTTTCAATCAACGGCTGAGGGAACGAGGCATCGACCGCTTTGCGGACTCCATGCATGAGGCGAAGGTGGCTCTGGCGGCTCTTGAACCCTTTTGCAGAGTGAGTGGGCACCTCGATAGATGGGAGATCACGGAATCAGACGCAGTTCGGATGTTGGCGGAACTGATGCGGGAGCGCGGCCGCTATAGGTCGGCGTAGCGGCTTTGGGTTGGAGCTGCTTTGGGGCGAATGATCATTGCCCCTCACGCTGGCGAGCGGATCGGAAAGGCTCCTAGCCTGCCCGCAGGTCCCGATCTGGGGCCATGATTTTAGAGGCTCGCCCTAAAGCGGCTGCCTAAGAGGGCGTCTGGTTCATGTAGTTCGTGGGTGTTTACGGTTTAAGCGTCTCGCCAGGTTGGGGTGGTTTCGCTGGTCGCCCGTTTCGCGAGGTGCGAGATCATGGCGAGGCGGATCGTGCTCTCGGAGTGGGCGGGTTTGGTCTCGTAGTCACGGGCGAGTTGGCGGTGCATCATGATCCACCCGAAACTGTGCTCAACCACCCAGCGCCGTGGGGTCACCGAGAAGCCTTTGATCTGGGTGTTCCTGGGGACGACGTCGGCGTCGATGCCGAGGGCTGCGCCGTGTTCGACGGCCTGGTTCTTGTAGCCGGTGTCGCCCCACGCCTGGGTGGGGTGGCTGGCGGCGAGCTGGGTCAGGAGCTGTTTGCCGGCCTCGTTGTCGGAGACGCTGGCGGCGGTGACCATGACCAGCAGTAACAGGCCGAGGGCGTCGACGACGATGCTGCGCTTGCGGCCGACGATCTTCTTCCCGGCGTCGATTCCCTGGGTGCTCGTGGGCACGCTGGAGGCGGTTTGACGCTCTGGGCATCGATCGCGCAGGCGGTCGGCTTGGTCTTGCGTCCCTCCTGTTCACGCACGAGGCGGTGCAGACGGATGCCGAGCTTCTCGATAGTGCCGTCAGCGGTCCAGGCACTGAAGTGGGAGAAGACGATGGTGTGCGCGGGGAAGTCGTGTGGCAGGTAGCGCCAGGGGATGCCGGTGCGGTTGACGTAGAGGATCGCGTTCATGACTTCGCGCAGGTCGGCGAGTTTGCCGCCGAGGTTGAGCGAGGCCTTCTGCCGCTCGGCCCGCCAGGCGCTCAGCGTCGGCTCCGTCAACTCTCAGCGGGCATCGGACAGATCACTCGGATAGGACTTGCGGGGCGGCTGCGTCGTCATGACAGTACTGATACGACCGCAAGTTGGCGCCCGTATATCGCTCGTCCGAGTGGCCTATGAGGGCAATACTGTGCATATTCAAACCGGACAGGAGCTCTCGGGGCGGAACGGGACGACACACGAGTCCTGCGGGGGAGTGGAACCCCTCAACCTCTCGGAGTGAAAAGTATCAATAGGCCTACTTCGGATGGCCGACAAATCCACCAAACCCGCACGTCAGCAGCACGAACGCCCTCTAAGGCGCCATTTCGCTTGGCCAGTCGGCGGTTGCATATGAGGGTCGCAGCGATGGCAGTGAAGGCGAGGAAGTGTGCGGGCTTGCGCTGGTAGCGGCGGTGGAGGCGCCAGCAGCCGAGCAGCCAGGACGCGGTCCGCTGTGGCCCGCTGGGGCAAGGTGGTGAAGTAGAGATCACGCCAAGGGCCGCGCACGCCAGCACGGACACGGCCCGACCGACCGAAAGGATCGGCCTGCTTCAACTATCCCACTGCCTCTGGGGGCAACTTCTTCGGAGAAGGAGACTCGCTTCTGGGCACGTTTCGAGGCAGAGGATTCGCTACTTTCCGGAAGCTGCCCTTGGTGCCACGACCGTGCACCTGGGGGCAGCTCGTCAGCGTCTGCACCCTGAGGATCCGTACGCACGACGGCGACGTCATCTGCCGCAGTGACCCGCCCTTCGGCGGCTGGCAGTAGAGCTCTACCGGAAGCAGATCCGGCCGGTGATCAGACCGGAGTGGCCGCCTTGAATGGCATCTTCGGGGCCGTAGCCACCCAAACAGTCACGCACCACCGCCAGGGGCCCGGTCCTCCCCAGGGACCGGGCCCCTGACCTGCTCCGGTCGCTAACCGGTATGCCTCGCACCGTTTATCGGATTGGTAAAGAACCCCAGCCACACCTGTCCTACCGCGCCGTCCAGGCGGAAGTATCCCCGTACTGAGCGAATGACCGAATCGATGTGCGGGAGGCTTCACTTGACACGTACCCGGATGACCGCGCGGAGCAGACGAGCGGTGACGCTCGGGTCCGCGGGTGCTCTCGTTGCCGCGACGCTGATAGCCGGGGCGCTCGGCGCACCCGCGGCGAGTGCCGACACCGCCGGCGGCAAGGCCGCCTACGCCAAGGACCGCGAGGCCCGCGGTGCCGCCGTGGCCGCGGCCCGGGCCGCGAAGAAGGGCATCGACTGGAAGGACTGTCCCGAGGACTGGGGGCTCGCGAAGCCCATCCAGTGCGGCTGGGTCACCGTTCCGCTCGACTACGCCAAGCCCTACGGCAAGCAGATCAAGCTGGCCGTCGACCGCATCGGCAACACCGGCTCGAAGAAGGAGCGCCAGGGCGCCCTCCTGTACAACCCCGGTGGTCCCGGCGCCTCCGGCCTGCGCTTCCCCACCCGCGTCGTGAACAAGAACAAGCTGTGGGAGAAGACCGCGAAGGCGTACGACTTCGTCGGCTTCGAGCCCCGCGGCGTCGGGCACTCCACGCCCATCTCCTGCGTCGACCCGCAGGAGTTCGTGAAGGCGCCCAAGCTCGACCCGGTGCCCGACTCCGAGGCCGACAAGCGCGCCCAGCGCAAGCTCGCCGCCGAGTACGCGCAGGGCTGCAAGGAGCGCAGCGGCTGGATGCTGCCGCACATGACGACGCCGAACACCGCCCGTGACCTCGACGTCATCCGCGCCGCCCTCGGCGAGAAGAAGCTCAACTACCTGGGCGTCTCCTACGGCACCTACCTCGGCGCCGTGTACGCGACGCTGTTCCCCTCGCACGTGCGCCGCATGGTCTTCGACTCGGTCGTCAACCCCTCCACGGAGAAGATCTGGTACGAGGCCAACCTCGACCAGGACGTCGCCTTCGAGATCCGCCTGAAGGACTGGATGACCTGGGTCGCCAAGCACGACGCGACCTTCCACCTCGGCGACACCCAGAAGAAGGTGTACGCGCAGTGGGTCAAGCTGCGGGCCGAGGCGAAGAGGGCGCCGCTCGACGGCGTCGTCGGTCCGGCCGAGCTCGTCTCGTACTTCCAGAGCGCGCCGTACTACGACTCCACCTGGGTCGCGATCGCCACGAACTGGAGCAAGTTCGTCGCCGGCGACCGCAAGCCGCTGATCGAGGCCGCCAGCCCCGACCTGTCCGACATCGCGGGCAACAAGGCCTCCGAGAACAGCAACGCCGTCTACACGGCCGTGGAGTGCTCCGACGCCAAGTGGCCCACGAGCTGGAAGAAGTGGGACCGCGACAACTCCCGCCTCCACAAGGACCACCCGTTCATGACCTGGGCGAACGCCTGGATGAACCTGCCGTGCGCCACGTGGCCCAGCAAGCAGCACCAGCCGGTCGAGGTCAAGACCGGCAAGGGTCTGCCGACGACCCTCATCGCCCAGGCCACCCGTGACGCCGCCACGCCCTACCCGGGCGCCGTCGAGCTGCACAAGCGCCTCAAGGGTTCGCGTCTGATCACCGAGAAGGACGCCGGTTCGCACGGCATCACCAACCTCGCCAACCCCTGCCTCAACGAGCGCGTCGACACGTACCTGCTCACCGGCAAGGTCGACAGCCGCGACGTGACCTGCGCCCCGCACGCCACGCCCACGCCGTGAGCCGGGAGTGCGGCACGCGTCCTGAGTGACCATGTGCGGAAGAGGAAATCGCCCCCGGGCCCGGCCCGGGGGCGATTTCCTTGGGCGCCACCCCCGCCTCAGCGCCCCCGCCCCGCCAGCCAGGCGTCCTCCGCCGCGTAGTCGAAGAGGTCGATCAGCGGGGCGTACGCGCGCGCGAGGTCGGGGAAGGCCACGCGCCAGTCCCTCCCGGCGAGCCGGTCCGTCAGCCAGGCGACCGTGGCCGGCAGCGCGTCCCGGTACGACGTCACCGCCGTGTAGCCCAGCTCCCGCCCCGCGGCCGTCATGTCGTACACCACCGGGTGCGCCGTGGACCACGGCGTGAGGCCCACGCCCTTGCCGGGTGGATCGCCCTCGACGAGGACGGTCTCGCTCTCGAAGCCCGTCACGGCGTCCACGGCGGCGTTGATCTCCGCGACCGTGGGCACGTCCGGGTCGCCCGCGTTGAGCACGCGGGACCCGGGCCGGGCCGCCGCGAGCCGGATCAGCTCCGCCAGGTTCAGCACGCTCACCGGGTGGAACCGGCTCCTGCCGCCGTGGCCGAGGACGCGCACGCGCCGCCCGTCCAGGACCCGCTTGACGAAGTACAGCTCGCGCGGCGCCCGGCAGTGCGGGCCGTGCACCGCGCCCGCGCGCAGCAACGTGGTCGGCAGGGCGTCGCCGAGGGCCAGCAGCTCGCGTTCGAGCCGGACCTTCCGCGTGCCGTACGTCGCCTCGCCCGGCTCGACCGTCCGGCAGGTCTCCGGGATCGGCACCGGGTAGCGCGGGAAGCCGTCCGGCTCGCCCTGGGTGTCGAAGCTACGGCCCCGGTCGTCCACGTACACCGCGCCGCTGGAGACCACCACGGCCGAGCCGACCCGGCCCCGCAGACCGGCGAGCTGCCGCGCGTGCTCCGCGCCGTACGCCACCACGTCGACCAGGACGTCGCAGCCGTCGCCCACCAGGGCGGCCAGGGCCCCGTCGTCGGCACGGTCCAGGCGCACCGCCCGCACCCCGCCCGGCCAGGTGCCGTCGCGTCCGCCGGCCCGCGAGGCCGCCGTCACCGTCCAGCCGTCCTCGGCGAGCGCCCGCACCGCCGCGCGCCCGATCTGTCCCGTCGCCCCGACCACCACCGCGTGTCCCATGACCGGACCGTACGGCGGCCGCGGGCGCAGCCCCAGACCTTTACGCGATCAGCAGACACGTCACCCGCGGCCCCCACCGTCCTCGGCACCGCGGCGGCGGGGGTCAGCTCAGCGGCATCCTGGGGAACCGCCGCTCACCGCCACGGCCGGCCCGCTCCGCCTCCTCCTCGGCCTTCACCACGGCCGCGTACTTGTCGACGTACTCCTGGCCGGACAGGCCGAGGATCGCGTACATGATCTCGTCGGTGACCGCGCGCAGGACCGCCTTCTCGCCGTCCATGCCCGCGTACCGGGAGAACTCCAGGGGTGCGCCGAAGCGGATCGTCACGCGCCGGAAGCGGGGGACGACCTTGCCGGGCGGCTGCGCCTCGAAGGTGCCGATCATCGCGCACGGAACCACCGGCACCTGCGCCCGGAGGGCCATGGCGGCCACCCCGACCTTGCCCTTGTAGAGGCGTCCGTCGTGGGAGCGGGTGCCCTCGGGGTAGATGCCGAGCAGCTCGCCCTTGCGCAGCACGCCGAGCCCCTCGCGGATGGCGGCCTGACCCGCCTCCTTGCCGGAGCGGTCCACGGGGATCTGCCCGGCGCTGCGGAAGAACGCCGCGGTGAGCCGCCCCTTGACGCCCGGGCCCGTGAAGTACTCGGCCTTCGCCAGGAACGTGATGCGCCGCTTGAGGATCGCGGGCATCAGGAAGTGGTCGGAGAACGACAGGTGGTTCCCGGCGACGATCGCCGCGCCGGACTCCGGGACGTGCTCCAGGCCCTCGATCCTGGGCCGGAACAGCAGCCGGAGCAGAGGACCGAGCACCACGTACTTGAGCACGAGGTAGAACATGCGGGCGCCGCCTTCCCCCAGGGGTGGTGCCGACGCACAGTAGTCAATCCCCGGCGCCTGGGCGAGAGCCCGAACGGGTCGTTTCGATCGTCGGCGCGGTGCTCCGTTCGGGTCGCGGCGCCCGGCCGGGTGGGGGAGCGGACGGCGTGCCCGCTGGACGCAGGCCCGGCCCTGCAGGTGCTCTGGGCCGGGTCCGTCGTCGGTCCCGGGTCAGGACCGCCGCCCGCCGACCGCCCCGTGGCCGCCGCGTCCGCCCCGGGGGCCGCCCGTCGTCGTCCGGCATCCTCCGTACGTCGTCGCGCGGCGTGACCGGACAGGGGCCGCTGCGCCACTCTCCGTCACCGCCCGCGCGCGACGTCGTTCGGCGCCCGTACCGCGACGGCGTCCGTCCGTCACCCCCTGGAGGTTCCATGCGTCCCCGCACCGCCGCCCCCGCCGCGCTCCTCGTGCTCGCCGCGACCGCCCTGCCCGCGCTCACCCCGCCCGCGACCGCGGCCCCCGCCCCGCCCGTACCCGTACGCACCGCGCTCACGGCCCCCGCGCTCACGGCCCCCGCCGAGCCGGTGCCCGCCGACGAGCCGACGCCTGCCGCCAAGCCGAAGCCGAAGCCTGCCGACAAGCCGACGCCTGCCGCCAAGCCGAAGCCCGCCGGCAAGCCCACGCCCACCGCCAAGCCGCAGCCCGCCCACCAGCGGCCCGCCCGCGAGCCGTCGGCCCCCGGGCGGACGGCCCACGAGCGCGGCGTCCTGCTCACCGTGTCGGGGTCGGACAACACCTGGATCCGCGGGGTGCGGCTGAGCTGCGCGCCCGAGCCGTCGGGCCCGCACCCGTTCGCCGGGCGGGCCTGCGCGGAGCTGGACCACGCGCGCGGCGACCTCGACGCGCTGCCGAAGGAGAACCGCGCCTGCACCAAGCAGTTCGACCCGGTCACCGCGAGCGCGACCGGCACGCACCGAGGCCGGCCGGTCACCTGGCACCGGACGTACGGCAACGCGTGCGAGATGGCGGCGGCCACGGGGCACGTGTTCCGCTTCTGACGCGGAAGGGGGCCCACCGCCCAGGGGGCGGCGGGCCCCCTTCAGGTCACGCGGGGGCTCGTCACGCGGGCCGTGAGAAGAGCATCGCCAGCGTGATCAGCCCGAGCACGACCCAGCCGAACCACAGCCAGCCGTTGCTGCCGAGCGCCACCGTGTAGGCGGTCACCATGACCAGACCGCCGACCGTGAACGCGCCCATCGTCTTCGTAGAACCCGGCATCGCCCTGCCTCCTCACGAAGGACGGCTCGGGCGTCCGGGAACGCGGAGCACCGAGACCGTGGCCTCGGTGCCATCCTCACCCGGGAGGAGCCCCGGCCGCTAGCGCCCGCGCGCGGCCAGTGAGGCCAGGTAGGCGTTGTACGCCTCCAGCTCCTTGTCCCCGTCGCGCGCGGCGGCGCGGTCCTTGCGCCGCCCCTCGCGCTGCTCGGAGCGGTACCACTGGAACAGCAGCGCGAGCAGGACGAGCACCGAGGGGACCTCGCTGAACGCCCAGGCGATGCCGCCCGCCGCGTTCTGGTCGGCGAGCGCTTCGACGCCGAGCGAGGCCGGGGGGTTCTTGTACGTCTCGACCATCGGCTCGGACGCCATCATCAGCGCGATGCCGAAGAACGCGTGGAACGGCATGCCCGCGAACAGCTCCAGCATCCGCATGAGGTGGCCGGGCCGGTGCGGGCCCGGGTCGACGCCCATGATCGGCCAGAAGAAGACCAGGCCGACGGCGAGGAAGTGCAGCATCATCCCGATGTGCCCGGCCTTGGAGCCCATGAGCGTGTCGAACAGCGGCGTGAAGTACAGCGCGTACAGGCTCGCGATGAACATCGGGATCGTGAACGCCGGGTGCGTGATGATCCGCATGTAACGGCTGTGCAGCAGCGCGAGGAGCAGCTCGCGCGGCCCCTTGCGGCCCCGGCCCGCGACCGGCAGCGCCCGCAGCGCGAGCGTGATCGGGGCGCCGAGGAGGAGCAGGATCGGCGACAGCATGCTGATGACCATGTGCTGCACCATGTGCACGCTGAACAGGACCATGCCGTAGTCGTTCAGCTTGGTGCACATGACCAGGAGGATCGTCAGGACGCCCACGACGAACGCCACGGTCCGGCCGACGGGCCACTTGTCGCCGCGCCGTACGAGGCGGATGACACCCCAGCCGTACAGGCCGAGCGCCACCAGGCAGCCGATGAGGAAGAAGGGGTCGGCCGAGAGTTCGAGCCCTCGCGCCGGCGTGAACGGCGGCAGATCCATGTTCATGCCATGGTCCATGCCCTGCATGCCGTGCCCGCCGTGATCCATCCGCTGGCTCCTGGTTCGTACAGATTGTGCGGTGTGTGTCGGCACCAGAGTAGAACCGCCCCCGGCCGCGCTCGCGACCGGGGGCGGGTTCGGGGCCGGGGCGGCCCGGCCCGGGTGCCTACAGCACGCACTCCGCTTCCTCGTACCGCTCGTTCGGCACGGTCTTGAGGGTCTCGACGGCCTCGGCCAGGGACACCATCACGATGTCGGTGCCGCGCAGCGCGGTCATCCGGCCGAACTCGCCCCGGTGCACCGCCTCCACGGCGTGCCAGCCGAAGCGGGTGGCGAGCACGCGGTCGTACGCGGTGGGGGTGCCGCCGCGCTGCACGTGGCCGAGGATCACGGGGCGCGCCTCCTTGCCGAGGCGGTGCTCCAGTTCCAGGGAGAGCTGGCGGGCGATGCCCGCGAACCGCTCGTGGCCGTAGACGTCCTTGCCGCCCTCGTCGAAGTCCATCGTGCCGGGGCGCGGCTTGGCGCCCTCGGCGGCGACGACGATGGCGAACTTCTTGCCCGCGTCGAAGCGCGCGCCGACCTTGCGCGCCAGCTCCTCGATGTCGAAGGGGCGCTCCGGTACGACCACGGCGTGCGCGCCCGCCGCCATGCCCGAGTGCAGCGCGATCCAGCCGGTGTGCCGGCCCATGACCTCGACGATCAGGACGCGCTGGTGCGACTCGGCGGTGGTCGCGAGGCGGTCGAGCGCCTCGGTGGCGACGCCGACGGCGGTGTCGAAGCCGAAGGTGACGTCCGTGACCGCGATGTCGTTGTCGATGGTCTTGGGGACGCCGACGATCGGCAGGCCCGCGTCCGAGAGCAGCCGGGCCGCCTTCAGCGTGCCCTCGCCGCCGATCGGGACGACGGCGTCCAGGCCGAGCTCGGCGACGTGTCCCTTGGCGCGCTCGACGCCGTCCCGCAGGTGCTCGGGGCGCACCCGCGAGGAGCCGAGGATGGTGCCGCCGCGCGCGAGGATGCCGCCGACCGCGTCCAGGTCGAGCTTGCGGTAGTCGCACTCGAGCAGGCCCTTCCAGCCGTCGTGGAAGCCGATGACCTCGTCGCCGTGGTCGACGACGGCCCGGTGCACGACGGAGCGGATGACGGCGTTGAGACCGGGGCAGTCGCCGCCGGAGGTCAGGACACCGATACGCATGCTGCGGAAACCTTTGCAACGTGGGCGGGTGACCGGACCACGTCGTCCGGCTGGAACGCCCGCAACCCTACCGGCGACACCTTTGACGCCGCTGGAGCCGACCACGTACTGGACAGCCGAACGCCGGACGGGCATGGCCGGCCCGTCCGGCGTTCGGGGACAAGCGCGCGGCGCGGAAAAGGCGGCTCCCTCGCCGGGAGGGCGCGCCCCGCCGGGGGCTACGCCGGCTGCTGGGCGGCAGCCACCCGCTCCGCGCGCAGCGCGTCGTACCACCGGTCGTCGGTGGGCGGCAGCGCGTTCACGTCGAGGGCCAGCTTGAGCAGCAGGTCGGCGATGAGGGGGTTGCGGGCGAGCACCGGGCCGTGCATGTACGTGCCGAAGACCGTGCCGTTGTACGCGCCCTCGGTGCCGTCCCCGGTGCCGTTGCCGTTGCCGAGGCGGACCCGGGCGAACGGGCGGGCGGCGGGGCCGACGTGCGTGACGCCCTGGTGGTTCTCGAAGCCGGTGAGCTCGGGCAGGCCGAGCTGCGGGTCGATGTCCGCGAGGACGTCGCCGACGCAGCGGGCGCCCTCGCCCCGGGTGGAGACCACGTCGAGCAGGCCGAGGCCGGGCTCGCGCTGGCCGAGGTCGTTGATGAACTCGTTGCCCAGGATCTGGTAGCCGGCGCAGACCGAGAAGACGATCGCGCCGTTGCCGACGGCGCGCTGGAGGCCGCCGTCGCGGCGCAGGCGCTCGGCCGCGAGCCGCTGCGGCCGGTCCTCGCCGCCGCCGATCAGGTAGATGTCGCCGGAGGTGGGCACCGGCTGGTCGCTGCGGACGTCGTAGCGCTCGACCTGGAGGCCGCGCTGGCGGGCGCGGCGCTCCACGACGAGGGCGTTGCCCTGGTCACCGTACGTGGACAGCAGGTCCGGGTAGACCCACACCAGACGCAGGCTGTTGTCGCTCATGCTCAATTGGTCCCTCTGGTCCCTCAGTGGCGGTCGGGGCGCGGTCAGTTGCCGACGCGGCGGCGCAGGTCCTGGAAGGCGGTGTAGTTCGCGATGGTCTCGATGCGGCCGGGCGGGGCCATCTGCGCCGCCTCGTCGAGGGTCTCGCAGACGCGGAAGTCCAGGCCCGCGACCTCCAGGCGGACGGCGAGGTCCAGCTTGCGGTCGCCGAGCACGAAGATCGGGTGACCGGCGAGGCGGGTGTAGTCGACGTCCCACAGCCAGGAGGTGTCGGTGCCGTCGGCGCCGCGGGCGTTCACCGAGAGGATCACCGGCGTGGGCGGCGGGTCGATCAGCGAAAACGTTTCGAGCCAGCCCGCTGGGTTCTTGGCGAGCAGCAGCCGCAGGTCACGGCCCTGGAACTGGACGACGTCGTAACGGCCGGCGACCGCCTGGACCTGATACATCCGCTCCAGGGCGACCTGCGGGGGCACGCCGAAGACGGCGGCGACGGCGGCCGACGAGGTGGCGTTGGCCTTGTTCGCCCGGCCGGGGAGCTGGAGGTGGATGGGCCAGGCCGAGCCGTGCGGGTCGAGGACGTGGTCGCCGGAGAGGGCCCAGCTCGGCGTCGGGCGGCGGAAGCCGCACTCGCCGCAGTACCAGTCGTCACCGGGGCGCTGCATGACGCCGCCGCAGGCCGGGCACGACCAGGCGTCGTCCTTCCAGGCCTGGCCCGCGGCCACCCACACCACGTTCGGCGAGGAGGAGGCCGCCCAGACCACCAGCGGGTCGTCGGCGTTGGCGATGATGACGGCCTTGCTGCCCGCGAGGCCCTCGCGCCACTTCTCGGCGAGCATGCGGGTCTCGGCGGCGCGGTCGAGCTGGTCGCGCGAGAGGTTGAGCAGGGCGATCGCCTTCGGGTCGACGTCGCGGGCCACGCCCGCCAGGTACTTCTCGTCGACCTCGATCACGCCGAACTTGGCGTCCGAGCCGCCCGCGAGCGCGGAGGTGATGCCCGCCGGCATGTTCGCGCCGAGCGCGTTCGACACGACGGGGCCGCTGGCGCGCAGGGCCTCGGCGATCAGACGCGTGGTGGTGGTCTTGCCGTTCGTGGCCGAGACCAGGACCACGTCCAGGTGGCCCGCGAGCCGGCCGAGGAGCTCCGGGTCGAGTCTGAGCGCGACCTTGCCGCCGATCACCGAACCGCTGCCGCGGCCGGCCGCGCGCGACACCGCCGCGGCCGCCTTGCCCGCCGTCACGGCCAGCTTGGCCCGCGCCGACAGCGACTCTGAGCTGCCAGGGTGTCCTGCCATCGTTCTGGGTCCTCCTTGCGTACGGCGCCGCGCCTGCCCGGCATCGTGTCGGCCCAGCCTATCGAGATCGACTGACAAGCCCGAATCGCACCACCACCTGGGACCGCGGCCCTCCCAGGGACCGTACCCTGACCGCCATGCGACACGGCACGATCCCGGGCGCCTCAGGGCGCGTACGACCCCTCACCCTGCTCGGCGACCCCGTGCTCGAGACCCCCTGCGCGGAGGTGACGGACTTCGGGCCCGAACTCGCCGCGCTCGTCGAGGACATGTTCGCCACGATGTACGCCGCGCGGGGCGTGGGCCTCGCCGCCAACCAGGTCGGCGTGGGCCTGCGGGTGTTCGTGTACGACTGCCCGGACGACGAGGACACGCGCCATCTCGGGCACGTGGTGAACCCGCGGGTGGTGGAGCTGGACGGCGTGACCGTGCGCGGGCCCGAGGGCTGCCTCTCGCTGCCGGGCCTGGAGGCGGCGACGCCGCGGTTCGACCACGCGGTGGTCGAGGGGGTGACGGTGAGCGGGGAGGCCGTGCGGGTGCATGGGACGGGGTTCTTCGCTCGGTGCCTTCAGCACGAGTGCGATCACCTTGCCGGTGGGGTGTACGTCGATCGCGTCGCCGGGTGGCGGCGGCGGCGCCTCCTGCGCCAGGTGGCGCGGGCCCCCTGGAGCTGACCGGGGCTTCGCCCCGGTGGCCCCCTTCTCGGCTCGGCGCCGGTGCCCCTTTTTTCGGCTCGGCGCCGGTGGGGTTTCAGATGGGGCTGTGCCCCTTTCCCCCCTTTTTTGGCGCTTCGCGCCTCGTCCTCAAACGCCGGACGGGCTGAAACCGTCCGTGGCCGCGCTCTGATGCTCGTGTGCCGGACGGGCTGATACCCCTGTCCCGGGTCCCGGGGTCAGAAGCCCGGGCCGCCTGCGCGGTTGCCTGCTGCTGCCAGGCGGCCCCAGAGGAGGTCCGCCAGGCTGCTGACCAACTGGGCGCGGGGGCAGGGGCGTTCGCCGAGCCACCAGTCGCCCGCCGCGTGCATCATGCCGACGATGCCGTGGCCCCAGACGCGGGCCAGCTCCGCGCTCTGCGGGCCGAGGTCGACCCGCTCCTCGATGACCTCGGCCAGCTCCTCGCCCAGGCGCCGCAGCAGGGGGGCGGAGTGCAGACCCACGTCGAAGCCCTCGCCGCCGCTCTCGCCGGAGGAGGCCGCTTCGGACGGATGCATGAGGAAGCGGTAGACCTGCGGCCGGGCCTCGATGGCCGCGAGGTAGGTGTCGAGGGTGGACTCCACGCGCTCCCTGCGCTCGGCGGGGGCGTCCAGGGCCGCGCGCAGCGAGGCGAGCAGCGCATCCGTGTGCCGCTTGGCGAGGGCGGCGTACAGCCCGCCCTTGTCGCCGAAGTGCCGGTACAGGATCGGCTTGGTGATGCCCGCCTCGGCCGCGATGGCGTTCATCGAGGCCCCGGGCCCGTCACGGAGGACGACGCGGTCGGCCGCCTCAAGGAGTTCGTGCCGTCGTTGCTCGGCGGACCGCTGCTGATCGGTCCGCTGCGTGATCTCCATGAGGTGTTCTCTCCGCCCGTGCGATTCCTGACGCAACGCGCAACGTAACACCCGCGGGTGCCCGTGGAGCGGTCGCATCGAACGTGCTGCCGGGAGTTGACACACGCTACCGGCCGGTAACACACTCCCGTTACCGAAAGTAACGCACCGCGGGTCCGCAGCCTGGAGGGGTCATGGCCGAGTTCACCATGGAGCTCAACGACGAACAGAAGGAGGTCCGGGACTGGCTCCACGGGTTCGCCGCCGACGTGATCCGCCCCGCGGCCGCCGAGTGGGACGAGCGTGAGGAGACGCCCTGGCCGGTCATCCAGGAGGCCGCGAAGGTCGGGATCTACTCCCTCGACTTCTACGCCCAGCAGTACTTCGACCCCACCGGGCTCGGCATCCCCATGGCCATGGAGGAGCTGTTCTGGGGGGACGCGGGCATCGCCCTGTCCATCGTCGGCACCGGCCTGGCCGCCGTGGGCGTCCTCGCCAACGGCACCGAGGAGCAGATCGGCACCTGGATCCCGCAGATGTACGGCGACGTGAACGACGTGAAGGTCGCCGCCTTCTGCTCCTCCGAGCCGGACGCGGGCTCCGACGTCGCCTCCATGCGCACCCGCGCCGTCTACGACGAGGCCAAGGACGAGTGGGTCCTCAACGGCACCAAGACCTGGGCGACCAACGGCGGCATCGCGGGCGTCCACGTCGTCGTCGCCGTCGTCGACCCCGGGCTCGGCTCCAAGGGCCACGCCTCCTTCATCGTGCCGCCGGGCACGCCGGGCCTGTCCCAGGGCCAGAAGTTCAAGAAGCACGGCATCCGCGCCTCGCACACCGCCGAGGTCGTCCTGGAGGACGTACGCGTCCCCGGCTCCTGCCTGCTCGGCGGCAAGGAGAAGCTGGACGAGCGGCTCGCCCGCGCGCGGGAGCGGGCCGCGAAGGGCGGCGAGCGCGTGAAGAACGCGGCCATGGCGACCTTCGAGGCCTCCCGCCCGGCCGTCGGCGCGATGGCGGTGGGCACGGCCCGTGCCGCGTACGAGGAGGCGCTGGAGTACGCCAGGACGCGCGAGCAGTTCGGCCGCCCGATCATCGACAACCAGGGCGTGGCGTTCCAGCTCGCGGACATGCGCACCCAGATCGACGCGGCGCGGCTGCTGGTGTGGCGGGCCTCATGGATGGCGGTCACGGGCAGGAAGTTCGAGAACGCCGAGGGCTCCATGTCGAAGCTGTTCGCCAGCGAGACCGCCAAGAAGGTCACCGCCCAGGCGATACAGATCCTCGGCGGCAACGGCTACACGCGCGAGTACCCGGTGGAGCGCATGCACCGCGACGCCGCCATCTACACGATCTTCGAGGGCACGAGCGAGATCCAGCGCCTGGTGATCGCGCGGACCCTGTCGGGGCTGCCGATCCGCTGAGTGTGCCGCGCCGGTGCGTACGCCGCGCCGGGAGCAGTACCGAGCGTGTCGCGCCGGTGAGCGGGCCGCGTCGTGAGCCGTGCCGGTGAGGTGTGTCCGCGGGGCCGGCCGGTAGGTGCCGGTAGGTGTCCGCGTACGAGGGCGTGGGCGGCGGGGTGGGTGGACCCCGCCGCCCACGCCCTCTGTTGGCGTCATGTGCATGCCCGTACGGTGGCCCCGTCGCCGTCCTGCCAAGGAGTGCCCATGCGCATACGTCCCTTGACCTGGCTGGTTCCCGCTGTCGCCGCCACGGCCGCCGTCACCGCCACCGCGCTCGCCCTGCCGGAGGGCGGGGACCGCGCGCCGGACCACCGCACCGCCGCCGCCGCCCGGCCCGCGGGCAAGGCCCAGCCCGACGCCCGCGACGTGGTGCTCGCCGTGCACGGCGGCGCAGGGACCGCCCTCGACCGGGACAAGACGACCCCCGAGCGCGAGAAGGCGTACCGCGACGGCCTCACCGCGGCCCTCAGAGCCGGGCAGAAGGTGCTCGACAAGGGCGGCTCCAGCGTGGACGCCGTCCAGCGGGCGGTCATGGAGCTGGAGGACGACCCGCTGTTCAACGCGGGCAAGGGCGCCGTGTTCACCGCCGACGCGGGCCATGAGCTGGACGCGTCGATCATGCGCGGCTCGGACCTGAGGGCCGGGGCCGTCGCGGGCGTGAAGAGCCTGCGCAACCCCATTCAGGGCGCCCGGGCCGTCATGGACAAGTCCCCGCACGTGCTGCTCGCGGGCGAGGGGGCCGACGACTTCGGCGCCCGGCACGGCCTGCGGACCGTCACCCAGGACTACTACTGGACGCAGGCCCGCTGGGACGCCCTGCTGGCGGCCAAGAAGGCCGCGAAGGGCGACAAGGGGGCCGCCGCGTCCCCGGCCGCCCTCGCCGACGCCCAGTCCAAGGGCACGGTCGGCGCGGTGGCCGTCGACAAGCGGCGCGACCTGGCGGCGGCGACCTCGACCGGCGGCCTGACCAACAAGCTCCCGGGCCGCGTCGGCGACTCGCCGCTCGTCGGCGCGGGCACGTACGCCGACAACGGCACGGTCGCGGCGAGCGCCACCGGTGCCGGGGAGGTGTTCATCCGGGGCGCGGCCACCTCCACGATCGCGCGCCTGATGGAGTTCAAGGGCGTGGGCGTGGCGAAGGCCGCGTACGAGGTGATCGTCGAGCGGCTCCCCGGCCTCGGCGGGGACGGCGGGGTGATCGCCCTCACGCCCGACGGCGCCTTCGACGCGCCGCACAGCAGCCCGGGCATGCTGCACGGCTATCTGACCAGGAGCGGCAAGGTCGTCACGAAGATCTTCCCGGACGAGTCGCCGGCCAACAGCTAGCCACCGCCCCCGCGACCGCCGGCCGCCGCTCCCGCGCCCCCGGTACCGGCCTACGCGCCGGGCCGGTACACGTACGGCGTGGTCGTGGCCAGCTCGGCGAAGCCGAGGCGGCGCAGGATCGGGCGGCTCTGGTCGGAGGCGTCGACCTGGAGCCGGCGCACGCCGCGGGCGGCGGCGAGGCGGGCGCGGTGGGCGACCAGGGAGCGGTAGACGCCGCGACCGCGCCACTCCGCGGCCGTGCCGCCGCCCCACAGGCCCGCGAAGTCCGTGCCCGGCCGGAACTCGATCCGCGCCGAGCTCACCGGCTCGTCACCGGCCAGGGCGACCACCACGGCGAGGGTGTCCGGCGCGGTGGTGAGCTGGTCGAGCACCTGCCGGCCGAGGGCCGAGCCGTCCGTGCCGAAGGCCCGGTCGTGGGCGGCGACCATCAGCCGCACCCCGGCCGCGTCCGTCACCGGCACCAGCTCGATGCCCTCCGGCGGGGCGGTGTCCAGCGGCAGCGCGTCCACCTCCGCGACCATCACGGTCTCGGGCGGCTCGGGCGTGAACCCGGCCGCGAGGAGCCGCTCGGACAGGTCGGCCGGGCGGTCGTAGGAGTACAGCTTCCACTCGAACTCGCGCCCGAGCGCGGTGAAGAAGCGCACCTGCTCGGCCACGGCCGCGTCGGCGGTGGCCGCGTCGAGGTCCGACCACAGCACGGCGTTCCAGTCGTGGGCGGAGCCGCCCACGCGCCGGACGACGCCGTCCACCCGCTCGACCCGGACGCCGGGCCCGTCGGGGTCCAGGTTCCGCCGTATCTGCTCGTCGTACGCCTGCAGCGTCGCCACGTGATCCATCCGGTCACTCCAGCAGGGGGCCGCGGCCCGGGCAACCGAATTCCCCGGGGCGGGGGCGGCTCAGGCGTGCCAGCGGCAGCGGAGCGCGGCGGTGGTGAAGCCGGGGCCGAACGCGACGGTGTAGCCGCGGGCGCCGGCGGCGGGCGGTGTCGTGTGCGTGCGCTCCAGGACGCGCAGGATGCTCACCCCGCCGAGGTTGCCCTCCTGGGCGAGCGTGTCGGTGGAGTGCCGGGCGTCCTCCGTGTCCAGGCCGAGGGCCGCCGCGGTGTCGGCGATGATGCGCTTGCTGCCCGGGTGGATGACCGCGAACTCGGCCGCGTCCGGACCGACCCACTCCAGGAGCTGCGGCAGCACGTCGTCCGCGGCGGTGAGCGACTTGCGCGTGGAGTCGAAGTGGAACCCGCCGGCCGTGATCCGGCCGCGCTGGCGGTCCATGCTGTCCGGCAGCACGTACTCGTACGTGTCCTCGATGGCGAGGCCCGGGCCCAGCGGCTCGTCCGAGACGACGGTGGCGCCCGCCGAGTCCCCGAACAGGGCCTTGTAGATCATGGCCTCGATGCCGGTGTCGGTGTGGTGGTAGACGGAGGAGATGACTTCCGCGGCCACCACCAGGACCTTGCTGCCCGGCCGCGCGGCGACCAGGTCCGCGGCCCTGATCAGGGACTGCGTGCCACCGGGGCAGGCCAGCGTGGTCAGCGCGATGCGGCGCACGGTGGGGCGCAGCCCCAGGCGTCCCATCAGGTGGATGTCGAGGTTGGGGACCGACCAGCCGGTGGTGTGGGTGGTCACGACGGCGTCGATGTCGGCCGCGGTCAGACCGGCCGACGCGAGGGCGGCGGTGGCGGCGCGCTCGGCCATGACGAGGGCGTCCTCGAACGCCGCGGTCGCCCGGTCGTGCACGTCGGCCGTGCCGGAGACGGTGGGGGAGTCGAGGGGGCGGGTGAAGTAGCGGGTCTGGACGCCGCAGTTGCCGATGACACGCAGGAACGCGCCCAGCCGGGGGTGCCCGGCGTGGTGGCGACGTATGTCGTCGGTGATCTCTGCGGTGGTGATCTTGTGATCACCGACGACAGTCTGGGGTCTGAGGACAAATGCGGACACGGAGGGGCTCCCACCAGGCGCAGTCGGATGTGGAGGGCATAAGGAAACGTACTGCACCACGTCGAACGCGCGTCCTGTCGTCGCGGTTCCGGCTCGGCCGGGGGAGCCGCGAGGAGTGAGCGGAGGGGCCCGCGGTGGTCGTGCCGCGGGTGAAGGGGAGCGTGGGCGGCCGGGGGCGGGCCGTCCTCAGGTGGAGCGGAGCATGGGGGCGCGCGGGTGCACGCGCTCCCGCCCGGGGTGGAACACCAGGATCATCATGCGGGCGCCCGGCGCCGTCAGCGGCTGGGCGGCGCACATGGTGACCCAGCCCGGCCCCTTCTGGGCGTGCAGCAGGGGGCGCTCGTCGCCGTCGGGGTGGGGGTAGGGCTTGTCCGCGCCGTACAGCGGGGCGGCCAGGGGGTCGGCGAGGACCTCCTTCTCGATCTGCTGGAGCGTTTCGTCCTCCGGCCGGGTGGCGAGGGCGCCGCGGAGCTGGGGCAGCAGCATGGGCGCCCAGTCCGTGCTCCAGTCGAGGAGGATCTCGCGGGCCACCGGGCTGAGGACCATCCAGCGCATGATGTTGGACGGGACCTCGCCGTCGGGGAAGACGGCGGCGCAGGCGTCGTTGTAGACGAGCATGTCCCAGGAGGCGTCCGTGACGTACGCGATGTGCGAGATGCCGTTGACGGCCTCACGCCAGACGCCGGGCACCTCCTTGCCGGACGACAGGTGCAGCGGCCCGGGCGGGTCCTGGAGCAGGGCATAGCGGCACAAGGACACCCATTCCTGCTCGTTCAGCCCGAAGAGGCGGGCCACGTCGCGCAGGAGGGCGGTCGGGGGGTTGGGGTAGTTGCCGGACTCGAGGCGGTGGTACGTGCCGAGCGTGCGGTGCAGGAGCTGGTCCACCTGGTGCTGGGAGAGCCCCGGGGCGCGTCTGCCCTGCCCCGTGGTGCGGACGAACCCGTGCGATTCGGGGGCGATGAGGGCGCGTCGTTCGCGGAGCAGAGCGCGCAGCGCCGTCTTGTTCATGGTGGGTAATCCCTCTTCGTACACGCCGAGTTGAGCGTCAGCAGTCTAAATATTCGCATCATCTTTGGGCATAAACATTGCCTGAAGAAAACGATCAGCTCGTGCGGCATCATGGAGTACGCGGGGCCACCGACCTGCAGGTTTGATCGTCGGTGGGCTCGTGGGCACAACTCAGGGGCATCCTGTCCGGGGAGCATGAAATTGGCTGGATTTCCTCGGCGTCGGATACCTCCTACGCCTACGGGGTCGTAGTCGGGTGGTGCGCGGGGCCGGTTGTTCGTATTCCGATCTGTGTGGTCGGAAACTGAGCAGTGTGTACCCGCGTGGCAGTTACCGCCCGGTTCGGTTCCTGGGTTCACTGGCTGCGGCCGGTGCCGTCACTCGCCATTACGTAGCGGCCACGGTACCGGCCGCCCCGTGCTGTTCCGGGCGGCCCTTGTGGCTGATATGCGCTCAAGGGGCCTGAGGCGTGGTCCGGTTCCGTTGTTCCCCGTCCTCACGCGCGCGTACCTGTTCCTCCGCCGTGGCCAGGATTTCCGTGACCCGCGCGCCGAACCGGACGTCGCACGCGTGCGGCCGGCCGTCCCGCGCCGCGGCGACGAGCGCGCTCACCGCTGACCGAAACGCGTCGCCCGAATCGCCCCATCCTGTCTCCCCGAAGGCCTGCGGGGACACCGTCCCACGGGCGCCGCGGAACTCCAGCGTCACGCCCGTGGCCCGCTCCGGCGCGCGCAGCGTCAGCGTGGCCGTGCTCGACGCGCCGCCCGCGTGCCGCAGGACGAGGTGGACCGTGTCCGCGGGTCCCGGCGCCGCCGTCACCGACGTGATCTCGCCGAGCACCGCCGTGAGGACGGCCAGCGCGTGCGGCCCGACGTCCCACAGGCCGCCCTTGCTCGCCCGCCACGGCGAGTCGAAGGCGCCGGTGCCGTCCGCCGCGAAGAACGAGCCGTACCAGTCGGCGCGGCCGGTGAACCACGGCCCCTCCGCGGCCCGCTCGGCCAGCCAGTCCGCCATGGGCGGGGCGAAGCGCAGCGTGAAGAAGACCACGGACGCGACCCCGGCGCTCTCCGTCTCCGCCGCGAGGGAGCGCGCCGCGGCGGCGTCCGTGGCCACCGGCTTGTCGAGGAGCAGGTGGCAGCCCGCCCGGGCGGCCCGCGCCGCGAGCGGCGCCTGGACGTCCGGCGGCACGGCGAAGGCCACCGCGTCGCTCGCCGCGAAGAGCGCGTCCACGTCCTCGTACGCCGTGGCGCCGTGCGCGGCCGCGAGCGCGGCCGCGGCCTCGGGGCGGCGGCCCCAGACGCCCGACAGCTCGGCGTCCGGGTGCGCGGCGAGCGCCGGTGCGTGCGTCGCGGTCGCCCATGGTCCCGTGCCGATCAAACCCACCCGAAATCTGGTCATGGCGGCAGTATGGCGGAGGGGTGTCGGGCGCCTTGCGGGCCGGGTCGGGACGGCCGGTGCGCCGGGGCGGGCGACGATCTTCGCGGAGCGCCGGGGCGCCGCGCGGTTCCGTCGAGGCCCTTCGGTGACGAGTCTCGGCCAAAAGGTACGGACCTTACGCGGAGGTATCGGCGCACCACCCGGGGAAGCGGCGGGAGGGGGCGCGGAACCCGGCCGATTTCTCGACGTTCCGTCAACTCTTGGCCTACGAATGGTAATTCGGCGCGCGAGGTGAATTCCCATTCACTTCCGGTCCGGGGAAGACGTGTGCGATACGCGGGCGTAATGTCACGTCTGTCCAGGAATTTCCGCCGCCCGACGTGGTGGGGGCGGTGGGGCCGTTGCGCCCTGTGCCGCTGTCCGTGGCCCGTGCGGCGCTCGCCGCATACGCTCGGACCGGGCCGCCCGAACCGAGTCGCCAGCGACGGAAAGTGACGACATGACCAGCTCCACCCCGCGCCCGACGGCGCCCGCCGCGGGCGCCGGGCGCCGCGACGCCGAGGCGACGAAGGCCGCCATCGTGCGCGCCGCCCGCCACCTGCTCGCGCGGCACGCGCACGCCGACATCACGCTCAAGGCGGTGGCCGAGCGCGCCGGGGTGAGCGCGCCCCTGGTCCTGAAGTACTTCGGCAACAAGGACGCGCTGTTCGCGCGGATCATGTCCTTCGAGGCGGACGCCGCCGCCGTCCTCGACGCGCCGCTGGAGGACCTCGGCCGGCACATGGTCCAGCACCTGCTGACCAGCCAGGCCGAGGAGGGCGCCGACCCCCTCCTGCGCATCGTCTTCGCACCGCTGCACCGCGAGCACGGGTACGTCCTGCGCGCCAACTTCCGCACGCAGGTCGTCCGCAGGCTCGGCGAGCGCCTGACGGGACCGGACGCGGGGCTGCGCGCCGAGCTGGCCGTGGGCATGCTGCTCGGCCTCGGCGTGATGTACGGCATCGCGCGCGGCCCCCACCTGCGGGCCACGGCCATAGCCGAGATCACCGACCGGTACGCGCCCGCCGTGCAGGCCTGTCTGACGCCCGGGTGACCCCGGCGCCCGCCGGCGCGGCGCCCCGGTGCACCACGACGACCGCGGCGAGCCCGGCCGCGAGGCCGAGCACCGTCTGCGCGCCGAACGGCTCCCCGAACATCGCCGCGCCCCACAGCGTGGTCACCGGGGCCATCAGGAACATCAGCGTGTTGACGCGCGTGACGCCGCCGCGCCGCAGGATGAGCCAGTACAGGCCGTACCCGCCGAACGTCGGCAGGACGACGAGCCAGCCCACCGCGGCCCAGAACGACGCCTCGGCGGGCGGCGCCGCCGCGCCGAGCGCGAGCGCCAGGGCCGTGAACACGACGGCGCTGGTGGCGCAGTGCACGGTCAGCGCGACCCGGGGCGTGACCGCCGGGCACCCGCGGCGGTCCAGGAACGTCGCCGCCACCAGCGCGAGCATCCCGAGGAACGGCACGCCGTACGCCCACCAGGGCGCGTCGGTGCCCGCCGCCGCGTCCGCCGCCGTGACGACCACGACGCCGCCGAGGCCGAGCGCCAGGCCGAGCCACTGCGTCCGGGAGACGTACTGGCCGAGCAGCGGACCGGCGAGGGCGCCCGCGACCAGCGGCTGGGTGCCGTCGATGAGGGCGGTCGTGCCGCTGGAGACGCCGAGCTGGATCGCGTAATACACGGTCAGCAGATAGCCGCTCTGCGACAGGGCGCCGATCACGACCTGCCGCCCGAGCGCCCGGGCCGTGAGCCCCCGCCAGGACGCCGTGGCCGCCGCCCACGCCACGAGGACGGCGGCCGGCGGCAGGAACCGCCACATCAGGACGGTCACGGCGTCCGCGCTGCCGGCCCCGAGCTTGGCCCCGATGAAGCCGGAACTCCAGGTCACGACGAACGCGGCGGACAACAGGACGTTCACGGGACGCCTCCCGGAGGTCGCGGCGAGTAGACCGATCGGTTTACTTCGCGCCGAGTATACAGATCGGTCTACCGCGTCGGTCTACCATGGGGGCGTGACGGAACATCAGCAGCAGGAGGAGCGGGCGGACGGCCCGCGGCGCGTCGCCATGACGCCCGGCGCCCGGCGGGTCCTGGAGGCGGCCGGGCGGCTGTTCTACGAGCGCGGGATCCACGCCGTGGGCGTGGACCTGGTCGCGGCCGAGGCGGGCGTGACGAAGAAGACGCTGTACGACCGCTTCGGCTCCAAGGAGCAGCTCGTCGTCGAGTACCTGGCCGACCGGGACGAGCGCTGGCGCGCCTTCCTCGCCGGGTACCTGGACCGGGCGCGGACGCCGCGCTCCCGCGTCCTCGCGGTCTTCGACGCCGCGCGCGACTGGGCCGGGCCGCACCTGTCCCGGGGCTGCGGCATGATCAACGCCCACGCGGAGATCGGCGACCCCGCCCACCCGGCCTACGCCGTGATCGCCGGACAGAAGGCCTGGACGCTCGCGCTCCTCACCGGCCTGGCCCGCGAGGTGGCGCCGCGCCGGGCGTCCGGACTCGGCAGGTCGCTGGCGCTCCTGCACGAGGGCGGCCTCGTCGCCCACGGCATGGGCATCTTCCCCGACGCGCTCGGGCACGCCCGCAGGGAGGCGGAGGCGCTGCTGCGGGCCGCGGAGAACGAGGGCTGACGGCGGCGCCCGGGCCGAGCCGCGGGCGGGGGCGGCCCGCCATCACGGTGAGTGTCGGCCTGCGCCCGCGTCGGGCGTCGGCCCGCGCTCACGTCGAGCAGCGGCCCGCCTCCGCGTGGGTGGCGGCCGACGCTCGCGTTGAGCAACGTGTGCACATGTGTTGAGCAAATCTTTACGGATGGCCGGAATCCGACGCTCCGGCGTCCCCGCGCGCCCCTCCGCGGCGCGGCGGAGCCCGGACCCGCAGTCATGGCACCCCCTTGACCTTCGCCCGCGCGCGGCCGAAACCGGGTGGGTCGGGCGGGTCCGCGGGGCCGCGGGCGCGTTGACCGTACGGGAGCGGAGGCGGAGTCTGGGCATATAGCTGCTAGATACAACTACTTCTCGGGAGGGAGCCTCATGTGCGGCATCACCGGCTGGGTCTCGTTCGACCGTGACCTGCGCGCCGAGGGCCGGGTCCTGGACGCGATGACGGAGACGATGGCCTGCCGCGGCCCCGACGACCGCGGCGTCTGGGCGGAGGGCCCCGCCGCGCTCGGCCACCGCCGCCTGGCCATCATCGACCTGGTCGGCGGGCGCCAGCCCATGACCGCCGCGACGCCGGGCGGCACGGTCGCCCTGGTCTACTCCGGCGAGACGTACAACTTCACCGAGCTGCGCGCCGAACTCGCCGGGCTCGGACACGCCTTCACCACCGACTCCGACACCGAGGTCGTCCTGCGCGGCTACCTCCAGTGGGGCGAGGCGGTCGCGGAACGGCTCAACGGGATGTACGCGTTCGCCGTGTGGGACGGCCGCCGGGAGCGCCTGGTCATGGTGCGCGACCGCATGGGCATCAAGCCCTTCTACTACCACCCGACGTCCGACGGCGTGCTCTTCGGCTCCGAGCCCAAGGCGATCCTCGCGAACCCGCTGGCCCGGCGCCGCGTCACCGCCGATGGGCTGCGCGAGGTGTTCGCCTTCGTGAAGACGCCGGGGCACGCCGTCTGGGACGGCATGCGCGAGGTCGAGCCCGGCACGATCGTCACCGTCGACCGCGAGGGCACGCGCACCCGTACGTACTGGCGCCTGGAGACCCGGCCGCACCCGCACGACCGCGACGAGACCGTGGCCACCGTGCGCTCGCTGCTCGACGACATCGTGCGCCGCCAGCTCGTGTCCGACGTGCCGCGCTGCGTCCTGCTCTCCGGAGGCCTCGACTCCTCGGCGATGTCGGCGCTCGCCGCCCACCAGCTCAAGGACGCGGGGGAGACGCTGCGCAGCTTCTCCGTGGACTTCGCGGGCCAGAGCGACCACTTCGTCGCCGACGAGCTGCGGCCCACGCCGGACTCCCCGTACGCCCACGACGTGGCCCGCCTCGCGGGCACCGACCACCGCGACATCGTGCTCGACGCGCAGGCGCTCGCCGACCCCGAGGTGCGCGCGAAGATGCTCACCGCACGCGACATGCCCGTCGGCTTCGGCGACATGGACGCCTCGCTGTACCTGCTCTTCCAGGCGATCCGCGAGCACTCCACGGTCGCCCTGTCCGGCGAGTCGGCGGACGAGGTCTTCGGCGGCTACCTCCAGTTCTTCGACGAGGAGGCGCGGCGGGGCACCACCTTCCCCTGGCTGGTGCGGCACGCCGAGACCCTCGGCGACGACACGGGCGTGCTGCGCCGCGACGTCCTGGACACCCTGGACCTGCCCGCGTACGTCGGCGACAGCTATGCGGGCGCCGTCGCCGCGGTCGAACGGCTCGACGGCGAGAGCGACTTCGAGTACCGCATGCGCACGATCAGCCACCTCTACCTGACCCGGTTCGTCCGGGTGCTGCTCGACCGCAAAGACCGCGCGAGCATGGCCGTCGGCCTGGAGGTGCGGGTGCCGTTCTGCGACCACCGCCTCGTCGGCTACGTCTACAACGCGCCGTGGGCCCTGAAGACCTTCGACGGCCGGGAGAAGTCGCTGCTGCGGGAGGCCGCCGCGGACCGGCTGCCGAAGTCGGTGTACGACCGCGTGAAGAGCCCGTACCCCTCCACGCAGGACCCGAAGTACGCCTTCGCGCTCCAGGAGCACGCCAAGGACCTGGTGGCGCGGCCCGGGCACCCGGTCTTCGACCTCGTCGACCGCGAGGCGCTGCGGCGCCTCGCGCACCGGGAGGCGCCGCAGATCCGGCAGGCCTCCCGGCGCGGCCTGGAGCGGGCGCTCGACCTGGCCGTCTGGTTCGACCTGTACAAGCCGGAGGTGGCCCTGGCCTGACGCCGGCCGGACGACGACGGGCGGGCCCGGCGGCGCGAACACCTGCCGCCCGGCCCGCCCCCGCGGGTCGCCGTCCGGTGTCAGGGACCGGTGGCGAGCGTGTCCAGGAACCGTTGCAGCGCGGGCGTCGACGAGGCGTCCAGACGGCGCCGCACCGGCGGCACGGCCGCGCCCCGCCCCAGGCCGCCGGGCCCGCGCGTCTCGTCGCCCCGCCGGACGTGCCCGGCCGCCACGCGGCGTATGAACTCCGCGACCGTGAGGCCGAGCCCATCGGCGTGCCGCCGTACGGCGTCGTACTCGTCGGGTGGGAACAAGACCTGCACAGGCTTGGCACCGTCCATGGACGCATGATGCCGCCCTGCCCGGTCCCGCGCGGACGGGTTGTCATATTGCCCTCGAAGGGGTGGCGCGCGGGGGAGCGGTCGCGCGGGCCACTCCGGCGCGGCGCTCGCCTGTGTCGCGTAGATCACACAAGATCGTACGGGTGCGAGGGAACGGGCCTCCCTATTTCACCGTTGAACTAGGTGAGGGTCCCGACCGCGATTCCCCCGTCCGGCCGGGGCCCTCACCTCTGTCACCTCTGTTCCGCCGTCCGGCCCGGCGCACCCGCGCCCCCTCCCGGCGGGTCCGGTCCCGGCCGTCGCGGGGGCCGCCTGGCCATCGCGCCGGGAACGCCCTAGCTTCGGTGCCGTGACGCTCGACGATCTCCGTGTCTTCATCGCCGTCTGCCGCGCCGGCAGCCTCAGCGCCGTGGCGCGCGACCTGTCCTGTACGCAGTCGGCGGTCAGCCAGCACGTCAAACGCCTGGAGCGGGAGCTCTCCGTCAGCCTCCTGGAACGCCACGCGCGCGGTGTCGTGCCCACCTCGGCGGGGCGCATCCTGCACGCCGCCGCGTCCGACGGCATCGGCGGCATCGACCTCGCGCTGCGCCGCCTGCGCGACCTGGTCCGCGGGGAGAGCGGCTGGGTGCGCGTGACCACGGGCGCCACCACCGTGCGGCACTTCATGGCGGACGCGATCGTCGGCTTCCGGCGGCGCTACCCGCAGGTCACCCTGGAGTTCCAGACGGCGAGCTCCAGCCGCGCCTGCTTCGACGCGCTCGCCGCCGACGACCTGGACCTGGCGTGGGTCACCATCGGCGCGCCCGTGCGCGGCATCGAGCAGCGGCCCGTCGCCGACCTGCGCTGGGTGCTCGCGGTGACCCCCGACGACCCGCTCGCCGCCAAGCGCCGCGCCTCGCTCGCCGACCTGGCGTCCGCGCAGCTCATCCGGCCCCCGGAGGCGTCCAGCTCGCGCACCCAGCTCGACGCGGCGCTCGCCGCGGCGGGGCTGTGCCCCGAAGGGCACACCAGCGTCGCCGACTGGGACACCGCGCTGCTGCTCACCGAGCTCGGCGTCGGCCAGGCCGTCGTGCCGGAGCTGCCCGGCTGGCGCGAGACGGGCCCGCCCGGACTGCGGCTCGTACCGGTGCCGGAGCTGCCGAAGCTCTCCGTCGGCTGGGCCGTGCGCCGCTGGGACGCGCTGAGCCCGCTGGCCCGTGCCTTCGCGGACACGGTGGCCGCGGACTGCGCGTCGGGCGGCGGGGGCGCGGTGCCACCGCAGGCGCGCCCCGGTCAGGGGGCCAGCCGCGCCGCGCGCGTCTGAAGGTAGCGGACCTCGGGCCCGCTGAGCGTCGCCCGCGCCGCCGCCCGGTACGCGGCGCGGGCCCCCTCGGTGTCGCCCGCCTTCTCCAGGAGGTGCGCGCGCACGGCGTGCAACCGGTGGTGTCCCGTCAACCGGCCCTCCAGGTCGGCCAGTTCGACGAGCCCCGCGCGCGGCCCGTGCACCATGGCGACGGCCACGGCCCGGCCGAGCTCGGCCATCGGTTCCGGGGCGCGGCGCACCAGGACGTCGTACAGGGCGAGGATCTGCGGCCAGTCGGTGTCCTCGGCGCGGGCCGCCTCGTCGTGCAGCGCGGCGATCGCCGCCTGGATCTGGTAGGCGCCGGCCGGGCCCTGCCGCAGCGCCTCCTCCACCAGGGCGGTGCCCTCGGCGATCGCGCGGGCGTCCCACCGGGTGCGGTCCTGCTCGTCCAGCGGCACCAGCTCGCCGTCCGGCCCGGTGCGGGCGGCGCTGCGCGCGTCGGTGAGCAGTATCAGCGCGAGCAGGCCCGTCACCGCGCCCTCGCGCGGCAGCAGCCGCCGTACGGCCCGGGTGAGCCGGATCGCCTCGCGGGCCAGGTCGGCGCGGTGCAGGGCGGCGCCGGACGTCGCGGTGTAGCCCTCGTTGAAGATCAGGTAAAGGACCTGGAGCACGGCGGCGAGCCGCTGGTCGCGGTCGGCGGGCCCCGGCTGCCTGAAGGGCGCGCCCCGCAGCTTCTGCTTGGCCCGGCTGACCCGCTGGGCCATCGTCGCCTCCGGCACCAGGTGCGCGCGGGCGATCTCGGCCGTGGTGAGGCCGCCGACGGCGCGCAGCGTCAGGGCGATCTGCGCGGCCGGGGTGAGCGCCGGGTCGCAGCACAGGAAGAGCAGCGTGAGCGTGTCGTCCGCGGACGGGGCACGGCTCTCGCCGGGCGGCGGGGCGACGGCCTCGCGGGAGGCGAGCCGGACGGCGTTCTCCTCCCGGCGGCGCCGGGCCTCGTCGGCGCGCAACTGGTCCACCAGGCGCCGGGACGCCACCCGGATCAGCCAGCCGCGCGGGTTGTCGGGCACGCCGTGCTCCGGCCACCGCCCGGCGGCGGCGAGCAGCGCCTCCTGCACGGCGTCCTCGGCCTCGGCGAAGTGGCCGTGGCGGCGCACGAGCGCGCCGAGGACCTGCGGCGCGTGCAGGCGCAGCAGGTCCTCGACCGCGCGGCAGCGGATCACTGCGGGGTCCCGTACGCGCTCAGCACGCGTCCCCGCCGTCAGACGTCTCCACCGTCCGCCTCCTGCACCGGCCGGATGACGACCGGCGGGTTCGGGGCGCCCTCGGGGCACGGGCACGCGGCGATCCGCGCGGCGATCTCCGTGACCCGCTCCAGGCTCTCGCACTCCAGCAGCCAGTACCCCGCGAGAACCTCCTTCGTCTCGCCGTACGGGCCGTCCGTGACGACCGGGCGGCCGTCCTCGCCCCGGCCGACCAGGCGCGCCCGCGCCGGTTCGGTCAGCCCCTGGCCGTCGACGAGCTCACCGGACTCGGCGAGGTCGTCGTTGAGGGCGCCCATGAAGGCGAACATCGCCTGGAGCTCCTCCTCGCTCCAGGCGGGGCTGTGCGCGGAGGCCTTGCCGCTCATGGCGTCGTAGTCGGCCTGTGCACCCTGCACCATCACCAGATACTTCATGTCGCACTCCTCGGGTGGGTGATCGCGTCGCCCTTCGTGGGCAACTCTCACAGGGGACGTCGGAGCGGATGTCCTCTTCTCGACACTGTCCCGGATTTTTTCCCGCCCGGTCTCGGGTGGCCTGGCTCGGTGTCCCATGGTGTTCCGCGGTGTCCCGCGTGTCCCTGCTCTGCCGTGGGCCGTCGTGAGCCGCCGAGGATCGCCGCGTCTGACCTCCGGGGGCCGTCGTCGCGCTCCGTCGGGCCGTGCGGCCCGGTCGCGCCCGCGTGTCACCCGGCCGGCGCACCCCACGCGCGGCCCCCGGCGGCCGCCCGGACAGTGGGAGGCATGCGTGCCTGGTGGGAGACGGTGGCGGGGCGGTTGCCGCGTGCCGGGCGCGTGGCCCTCGCGGGGCTGCCCGGGCTCGTGGCCGTGGTGACGGTCGCGCTGGGCGCGGTGGGCGTGGAACAGGCGGCCGACCGCGACGGACGGCGGCGCGCCGACGCGGTCCGCCGCGCCCCACGACCGGCCATCGTGCCCCGCGCGCGGTGGCTCGGCGACCCGCGTGCGAGCCGCCCGCCGAGCGCGCGCCCTCCCGGGGCCCGCGCTCCCGGGGCCCGTCCGCCGGGCGGTCATCCGTCGGGCAGTCATCCGTCGAGCGGTCGTCCGTCGGGCGGTCGTCCGTCGGCGGGCCGTCCGCCGAGCAGTCGTCCGCCGGTCCGCTACGACGGTCCCGTCCTCGCCGTCTTCGTGCACCACACGGACTCGCCGAACGGGTACGACTGCGCCGACGCGCCGCGCATCATCCGCGGGCTGGCCGCGGGCCAGACGGAGGCCCGCCTCTTCGACGACATCGGCTACAACTTCCTCGTCGACCGCTGCGGCACCATCTACGAGGGCCGCGCGGGCGGCGTGGACCGCCCCGTGGTGGGCGCGCACACCCAGGGCTTCAACCACCGTACGACGGGCGTCGCCGCGATCGGTACGTTCACCGCGGGCACCCCGGTGCCGCGGCCGATGACGGAGGCCATCGCCGCGCTCGCCGCGTGGAAGCTGGGCCTCGCGGACGTGGACCCGCGGCGCCGGTCCCACCTGGTGTCCAGCAACAGCGGCAGCCGGTTCCCGGCGGGCACCCGCGCCGAGTTCGACGCGGTGGCCGGCCACACCGACGGCTACACCACCACCTGCCCGGGCGCCGCGCTGCGCGCCGAACTGCCCGCGATCCGGGAGCGGGCCGCACACCTCCAGGGCCGGACGGACGCGCGGGCGCGGGCGGTGGGGGGTCGGTAGGCGGCATACGGCGGTTCGGCCCGTGCGCCCGGGGGAGTGGCTCAGGCGCTCTGCCGGTCGCGGGGGCCAGGGCGGCTCAGGTACCCGGTTGATCGCGGCGTCGGGAGTGCTCCGACGCCCGGTCGGGCGCGGCGTCGGGGGCGGCTCAGGTGCCGGAGCCGGTCAGTCGGGCGGCGATGGTCCTCGCGCACTCCAGCGACTCGGTCCGTGTCGTGTCCACCTCCAGGTCGTAGCGCACCCCCTGGTGCACCACGTGCGCCTGCGCGGCGGCCATGCCCGGAGCGCGGTCGCCGCGGGCGACCTCCCGGCCCGCGGCGACCGCGCTGTCGCACCGGACGCCGACCCACAGCGCGGACACGTCACCCAGGGCCTTCCGCCACCGCTGCTGGGACGCCGCTCCGCCGAGGAAGACGTCGTCGATGATGACGCGGGCGCCCGCGCGGACCATCTCCGCGACGCCCTGTCGCCAGGCCGCCTCCAGCGTCAGGAAGTCCTCCCCGATGCCCACCTCGCCGCCGGGCCCGATGGTGATGCCCTCGTCCGCCGCCCGTGTCCGCACGGGCAGGGCGTCGACGAAGGCGTCGCAGCCGAAGGCCAGCCACGGGTCCGGCAGCACGGCTTGCAGGCACCGCACGATGCCTGACTTCCCCGCGCTGGAACCGCCGTTGAGGATGATCATCCGCGTCGTCACCCCGCCACACTAGGGCGCCGTACGCCTCGCTTTCATCGCCTTTTCTGCCGCTCGCTGCCACCGCGATCGACTCCGAACAGCCGCCGGGGAGGCGGCGAACAGCGTCATTCCTGCCCGCTATCGGGCAGGATTCTGGAGTTTCGTCTGGGCTCGACCGTAGGGTGAGCGTCCAAGATCGCCGTGGCGGCGTCCGGCCGCATCTGGCCGCATGGCCGCGTCCGGCTGCGCCTGGCCGCACTGCGGGCTCGCGCGGCGACGGGACTCCCGGCTCCCGGCCCCGGTTCCGGCCCTGGCACCGCGCTTGTGAGCGGCGGGCGGCGGCCGACGGGTCGTACGACACACGAGAGGACAGAGGACCGCAGACATGAGCGAACTCCCCGACCTGCACGACGTACACGACCTGCACGACGTACACGACCTACACGACCTGCACGACCTGCACGACCTGCCGGACCGCGTCGACGCCGTGGTCTTCGACTGCGACGGCCTGCTGGTCGACACCGAGCCCTGTTGGTCCGTCGCGGAGTCGGCCCTCTTCGCCGCGCACGGCCGCCCGTTCGGCCCGGAGCAGAAGGCGCTGGTACTCGGCCGCACCGTGGAGGGGGCGGCGGACGCGATGGCCGCGTACTTCGGGCGGCCCGGCGCCGGTGCGGAGATCGCCGCGGAACTCCTCGCCCGGGTCCGCGGGGAACTGGCCGGGGGCGCCGCGGCCCTGCCGGGGGCGGTGGACCTGGTGCGGGCCTGCCGGGCGGCGGTGCCCGTCGCCGTGGCCAGCAACAGCACCAGGGAACTGCTCGACACGGCCCTGGAGTCGGCCGGACTCGCCCGGTACTTCCCGTTGTCGTTCGCCGCCGACGAGGTGCGCTCGCCCAAGCCCGCGCCGGACCTCTACCTCGCGGCGTGCGCCGCGCTCGGCGCGGACCCGGGGCGTTCGGTCGCCTTCGAGGACTCGGCCACGGGCGTCGCCGCGGCGCGCGCCGCCGGGCTGCGCGTGGCGGTCGTGCCGTCCCTGCCCGGGGCGGACCTCGACCACGACTGGCTGGGGCCGAGCCTGGCGGCACCGGAACTCCTGCGCTGGGCGGGGCGGTTGCCGCGCCGCGCGGGCCTCAGAAGGCCCTGAAGCGCCGGAAGGCGGCGACGGCCGCTTTGACGGCGCCGAGGCCGAGGATCGCCACGGTGGCACGGTCCCGTACCCGCGCCGCCTCACGCCGCCGTGCGAGCCCTTCCCGGGCCGCATGGGTGGTGGCCTGGTGGTTCCGCCTCTCCGTGACCGCGACGCGCAGGAGGTTGGCCAGGCTGGCGAAGCCTCCCGTTGCCGTGTCGGTCAGGAAGAGGCCCATGTCGATCGCCGCGGCCAAGGCGGCCTTCTTGGCCTCGTCGGCCCGGTGCTGTGACCGGGACGCCCTTCGCTGTGTCGTGCTCGGACTGCTTTTCATGCGCTGCCCCCGAGGAGAGGGCACCAGTGTCCACCCGGCGGGGCGGCCCGTCGCGGGGCGCCGGGCCGGTCCGGCAGAACGCCGTAGCGGACCGGACGGGAAGGAGCGGAGCGCGTGCGGGGGCGCCCGGAGGGCGCATGCGTGCTGCCCCACGCCCCCGCACGCGCTCCGGAGGGCGGCTAGCGCTTCGCGGTCGCGTACACGATGAGGTTGTCCACGGGGTGGCCCTGGCGGTCGTACGCGCCGTCGCAGGTGATGAGGCGCAGGGCACGGGCCTCGGTGGCGCCGTAGACGCGGTCGGTGGGGAACGCCTTCTTGGGGGCGGTCTCGGTGGCGGTGACGCGGAAGTGGACGGTCCTGCCGCGCGCGTCGCGCACGGCGACGTCCGCGCCCACGCGCACCTTCTTCAGGTCGTGGAAGACGGCCTTGCCGAAGCGTGTGTCGTTGTGGCCGATGATGACGGCCGCCCCGCGCCGCCCGGGCACCGCGCCGCCGGTGTACCAGCCGGCCGTCATGCCCTTCTCGGCGGGCGGCACCTCGACCGTGCGGTCCGGGTTGAGGCCGAGCCGCATCAGGCGGCTGCTCACGCCGATGGACGGGATGGCCACGTGGACGGGGGCGGCGGGTTCGCCCGCACCGGCCGAGTGCGGCGCGTCCACCGCGTACGTGCGCGCGGCGGAGGGCCGGGCCCCGGCGCCGCCGGACGACCCGTCGGAGGCCGAACAGCCGCCCAGGGCGAGGGAGACGACGAGGACGAGGCCGCAGGCGCCGGACGGACGCCCGCGGAGCCACGAGGACGACCGGGACGGCGGGCTCTTCGGTGACATGGCGCTCCGTGCGCGGTGGCGCCGCCGCGGAAGGCGGCACCACCGCGCGTGCTCGGGCCGGACGCACGGGTCCGGCCGCGGGGAAAGGGACGGTCCGGCCGGAAGGGCCCCTGGCGCGGACAGCGGTACGACCGGCAGGGCTTGACCCGGCACGGAGGCCCGGCCGGGTCGCCTTCCGGCGGCCGGGCGGTGATGGCCCGGCCGGGCCGGCCTCCGGTGGTCGGGGGCGGTGGCCCCCGGCTGGCTCGCCCTCTGGTGGTGGGGAGGTGGTGACCCCGGCCGGGTTGCCTTCTGGCGGCCGGGTGGTGATGGGTGGACCAGGTCGCCTTCCGGTGGTTGGAAGCCGTGGCCCGGCCGGGCCCGCTTCCGGTGGTGGGGAGGCGGTGTCCCGGCCAGGTCGCCTTCCGATGGCCGGGTAGCGACGGCTCGGCCGGGTCACCTTCCGGGGGCCGGAGGGGGCAGGTCAGCCCTGGATGCCGCCCGCGGCACGGCGGCGCAGCGCCATCGTGCCGGCGCCCGCGACCAGGGCGATGCCCGCCGCCGAGCCCAGGAGCGCGACGGTGTTGTCGTCGCCGCCCGCCGTGGGGCGCTCACCCGCGGCCACCCCGCCCCGCGGCGCCGGGGCCGCCTGGTCGCGCGGGGCGTTCACTGTGGCCCGCTCGGGCGTCCCGGGGGCGGCCGACGGCTCCGCCGTGGGCTCGGCGGCGGGCTTGTCACCCGCGGCGACACCACCGCGCGGCGGCGCGGGCCTGGGCGCGGCCTCCCGCTTGGCCTCCTCCTTCGCGGCGGCCCGCTTCTTCGCCGCGTCGTCCTGGGCTTCCGCGGGGGCCGGCGCGGGCGTGCTCTCGGTGGCCGTGGGCTTCGGCTTCGGTGCCGACTCGGACGCGAAGGCGACGGCGGACGGGGCGCCGAGCACCCCGGCGGCGACGGCGGAGGCGACGACGGCGGCGCGCAGGGAACCGGCGCGGGCGCGTGCGTGGGCGGCACGGGGGCGGGCGTGGGCGCGGCGGTGGGACATGGTGGGGCTCCGTTCCAGCTCGTATGCAGGGGAGGCCCGGCGGGGGCGGACACCGGTGCCGCCGGGCACGGTCGCCAGGCTGGCGCGAACTTATGAGGAACCTGTCAGGTTCCTGTTGGCGTCCGATCAGGGTCCGCGCCGCCCCGGCCCTCCTGGGGGAACGGCCCACTTCCGCACCGGCCGAAAACGGGGTCCGCAGCGCCTGGCCCTTGTGTTCGGGAGGGGGCTCGCCTCCCCACCGGGCAGGGGACCAGGCCCCGCGACGGTCCGCCCTTTCCCGCTCGGGGAACGGCCCGCCTCCCGCCGGGTAGAACTCAGCTTGTCGATTAACCTCGTCTCCGTTGGGGGTGGGATGGAGCAGGCGGTTGTCGAATCTGTCAGGTACTCCGCGGTGTGTCAGGACTGCGGTGCGGAGCTGGAGTGTTGGGGGACTCAGGCCCTCGTGGATGGCCGCTTGCGGTGGGACGTTGAGTCAACGTGTTCCGCCTGTGGATGCGCAGTAGCCGTGTGCGGTGGCGACGTGCCGGCGGAACGGCGGAAGCAGATGCTCTCCGAGCATGGTCCCGCGAGGCTGCGGGTGAGCAGTCCGGCCAAGGGTGTCGCCATCATGCGGGTGCTGCGGGCTGAGCTCGGTATTGACCTGACGAGTGCCAAGGCCGTGGTGCGCCGCGTGGTGAACGGTGATTACTCAGGAACGCTTCCGGAGATGGAACGCGTGGCTCGCAAGCTGAGAGAGTCCGGCATCACTGCTGTAGCAACGCGCCCTTAGGTGTTTGATCTGACAGTCCAGTGACGGTCCGCCTGGGCTGGGTGCCCTTCCTGTGGTGGACGGGGCGGCTGTATGCCTCGCCGGTGACGAGGACTCTGCCCACGTCATGACGGGGGCAGAGCGACGGTTCGGCGAACCTGGCGGTCGGCCGGGCCAGGGCCAACCCGTGGTCACCGCGGTGACATCCGCGCCGGGCTCCGGACGGACCGCGTCCATCACTGCCGTCCACGACGTCCGGCCCGTCTCCAGCGAGAGCGCCGTACGGGGCCCCGAGCCCGCGGCGGTGCCCCGGCGCGACTGCCGGCATGCCGCAGGGCGTCCTGATGCCTCGAACTCACGACCACGGCCTTCGTGCTGGTTCCTCTGTCTCTGTGGCGGAGCACAGGACCAGACGGAGGCCGCCTTCATGTCCGCTGTGCTGCGAAACGCTGCTCAAATTCGAGTCACGTTCGACACCGCGCCTTAAATGACAAGCTCAGCTTGCCGTTCAGCGTCCGGGGTCAAACGCGGCCCAAGCTTGGCCGGCTTGAAGTGCCACGTCACAAAGGGTTTCAGAGGCTGGCGAATGTCTGGATTTCGCACGATGCTGCGTGATCGAATAGGGGATGACATCTTTTTGGGCTGGCAAGCGGGTGCGTCTGCGCGGTATCGAGCCCGAGGACTGGACGGCGTTCATGCGCTTCGTCGTGGACGAGGAGCGGTTGGGGGACCTGCTGCAACCGCCCCGTTCCGCCGAGAACTTCCGTACTTGGGCGAAAGAGCAGGCGGTTGCCAAGTCCGATGGCGACGGCTTCGGATTGGCGATCGAAGCCGTCGGCACGGGCGAAATAGTCGGTGCTGTCGGCTCACACCACGCTGATCCACGTGCGGGCTGGTTCGAATACGGCATCACGATGGGCGCTGAACATCGGCGCAAAGGTTTCGCGGCAGAAGCCGTGGTCATGCTGCTGCGCTTCATGTTCGCAGAGCGGCGCTATCACAGATGCCAGGCGCGGATCTTCGCACACAACGAGGCATCGCTGGCACTTCATCGACGGCTCGGCTTTGTCGAGGAGGGCCGTCTGCGCGATCACGTGTTTTTCGCCGGTCGGCACCACGATCTGGTCATGATGGGCTTGCTCGCTGACGAGTTTGCCCAGCTCCACTCGGTGAGCGAACTGTGAGCCTCCGCCCAGACCAGCGTCGAAGTGTCACACTTCCGGTCGGAGTTGTACGCGTGTCTGACCGCACGGCGCGACGCGCTGTTCGAGTCGTGCGACACGCTGCTGTGCGAGGACGGGCCGGTGCGGACGCTGGTCGATCTCGTGCTCGGGCAAGCATCAGATGGTGTCCGGCTGGCCTTGCTCGGTGGTGGCCGCGCTGGAGACCTGGCGCACGTCCTGGACGGCGGCGCTGGGCGCGGTCCGACTGGAGCCCGGTGCCGATGTCGCCGCGGTGACCACGGTGCAGATCCGTGAGGTCGTCGAGCGGCTCGTCGTCGTCGGTCAGTGGCGACCGGATGATCCAGAGGCCATGGTTGTGCTGGACGCGGGATACGACGCTCCGCGCATTGCTCATTTGCTGGATGACCTGTCCGTCGAGCCCCTCGGCCGGCTGCGTTCAGATCGGGTGATGCGGCGGCCGACACCCTTCCGCAAGGAGTTCAGCCTGGCCAACCCCAAGGGCGGCCGCGGGTTCAGGAACCCGTGCACGAAGGGAGGCCCCCCGGCCGGTGTACCGAAACCCTCCCGTCCCGGCCCTGGACGGCCACCGGGTGTGGGTGCCTCGTGCGCCTTGGTGGTGCGCCTTCCGCGCGGGGGTGGCAAGCGGGTGCGGTACATCGTCACCCAGATCAAGGCGGTCGAGGCCCCCCTCGACCTGATCGCCTGAGGTGCGGGGATGCGGCGGCGCTACTCCTCGGACACCACCGACGAGGACTGGTCGGTCATCCAGCCCCTGCTCCCGCCGCCCGCATGCACCACCGCGCGCGGCGGCGGCCGAAGTCACATCCGCTCCGGGAGATCGTCGACGCTCTGCGCCATGTGCGCTTCGAGGGCTGCCGCTGGCGTGCCCTGCCTGCGGGAGTTACCCCGTACCAGACGGTGCACGGCTTCTTTCGCCGCTGGACCCGCGGCGGCATCTGGAAGCACATCCGCGACCGGCTGCGGCGCGCGGTCCGCTGCCAGATGGGCACCTCCCCGCACGCGGTCGCCACCGTTCTCGATACCCACGAGGTCGAGGCGGCGGGACGGCCTTTCAGGTACCGGGGATCGTGGGGAGTTTGATCTCGGGGAGCTTGATCTCGGGGATGCTGATGTCGGGAAGCAAGATTCCGGGCGGGAGGGGGTCGGCGTGGGCGGCTGTGGCGCCGAAGAGCGTCAGAGTGACGGCCAGGACGGCGACGGTGATGGTGGCACGCATGCGCATGGTCTGCCTCCGGAGGAACGCTGAGGGACAATGCTCAGCACACCTCACCCGCGCCTCGCGCGCACATGCTGGGCTCCAATGGCATGACACCCGTGTCCGCCTTGCCGGCGCGATACGACTCCAGGCATCTGCGGAGAGAAGGAGAGGGCGTCTGTCCCATCCCCTCCCGGCGCGCACATGCCAGGGTCCAGGCGGGAGGTGCGCCGGGACCCTGAGTGTGGGGTGGCGCTGTGGTGTGGTGCAAGACCAGGCAGAAGGCAGAACCCAGACCCCGCGCCGCCCCGCCCCCCCCACGCGCCCAGGAAGACGCCCCCACCGGCCAGCCCCCTGTCACACCCCTCTGGCAGAGTGCGGCGCATGACTGATCGCCACGAAGCCTTTCGCGCCCTGCACCGGAGCGGGGCACCGTTGCTGCTGCCCAACGCCTGGGACCACGCGTCCGCCGCCGCCCTCGCCCGTGCCGGGTTCCCCGCGATCGGTACGACGAGCCTCGGCGTGGCCGCCGCCGCGGGCAAGGCGGACGCCACCGGCTCCACGCGGCAGGAGACGCTGCGCCTGGCGCGCGGCATCGCCCGCCTGCCCGCCCTGATCACCGTCGACGTCGAGGGCGGCTTCAGCGACCACCCGGGCGACGTCGTGGACCTCGCCCGCGACCTGGCCGCGGCGGGCGTCGTCGGGGTCAACCTGGAGGACGGCCGCCCCGACGGCACCCTGGCCGCCGTGGAGGCGCAGTGCGCGCTGATCCGGGCGGTGAAGGCGGCCGTCCCTGCGCTCTTCCTCAACGCGCGCACGGACGCCTACTGGCTCGACGCGGGCGGGGCCCCCGAGGCCGCGCGGCGCGTGACCGCGTACCAAGAGGCGGGCGCGGACGGCGTGTTCGTGCCCGGTGTCCGCGACGAGACCGTCATCGCGGAGCTCGCCGCCTCCCTCACCGTGCCGCTGAACGTCCTGTACGCCCCGGGCGGGCCGACCCCCGAGCGACTGGCCGGCCTTGGTGTACGCCGCGTGAGCACCGGGTCGCTGCTGTTCCGCGCCGCCGTGCAGCAGGCGGTGGACGTGGCCCAGGGCTTCCTGCGCGGCGCCACGGGCCCCGGCGACGTACTCTCGTACGCCGACGCACAAGATCTCGCGGCGGCCTACGAGCGGCAAGTGCCGGGAGGGGCGCGCTAGTTCGGTCCGACTACGGCTCGGGGTTGGGGGAGGGGCGGATGGTACACCGGGGGACATCGCGCCGTACGCCGCGGACGGCGCGCACCGGCCCGGCCCCCCTGTGGGCGGACCCCAACTACCGGCTGTTCCTGGCCCTCCAGTGCCTGTCCGCGCTCGGGGACTCCTTCTCGCACGTGGCGATCCCGCTCCTCGTACTGCACCAGACCGGCTCGGTGGCGCAGATGGGCCTGGTCACCGGCCTCACCGGGCTCGCCTCGATCGTCACCGGCCTGTTCGCGGGCGTGGTCGCCGACCGCGTGGACCGGCGCCGCCTGCTCGCGCTCACCGACGTCGCGCGCTGCGCGCTGATCGGCGTGGTGCCGCTGGTGTGGCTGTTCGCGACGCCGCTGTGGCTGCTCTACACGGTGGTGCCGGTCGCCGCGGTGTTCTCGATGCTGTTCCAGGTGGCGTACGTGACCGTCGTACCGGCCATCGTCGGGCCCGGGCAGATACTCAAGGCCAACAGCCATCTGTTCGGCGCGTACGCGGTCGCGAGCGCGGGCGGGCCGATGCTCGCCGGGTTCGTCGCCGCCGCGTCCGGGCCCGCCGCCGCCCTGGCCATCGACGCCGCGACCTTCGCGGTGTCGGCGGTCGGCATCCTCTTCGTCCGCATGCGGCCGACGGGTGAGATCCCCGGCGTCCCGGCGCGGCCGACGGCCGAGGAACCCGGCGTCCCGGCGCGGCCGACGGGCGCCGCCCCGGGCCAGGAAGACGGACGGGAACGTAAAGGGGACGAGCAGGGTCGGCGAGGCCAACCGCACGGTGAACGCGGCGGCGTGCGCGCGGAGTTCCTCGCCGGGGCGCGTTTCCTGTGGCGGCACCCGGTGCTGCGGCCGCTGACGGTGCTGCTCGCGCTGGTCACGTTCCTCACCTACGGCCTGACCGACGTCGTCGTCTACCACGTCAAGCAGGGCCTGGGCCACGGGGACTCCACCGTCGGCTACGTCCTGACCGCGGGGACGCTCGGCACGCTGGGCGCGTCGTTCGCCGTGGATCGGATGCGCCGGCGCCTCGGGTTCGGCCCGAGCTGGGTCGCCGTCCACGTGGCCGCCGGGCTCGCGGTGGCCACCCTGGGCCTTACGGGGAACGTGCCCGCCGTGGCGGTCCTCGTCGCCGTGGTGCTGTTCTGCACCGGTGTCGCCGGCATCTGCTCCATGTCCCTGCGCCAGGAGGTGACGCCCGGCCACCTCCTTGGCCGGGTCACCTCGGCGTTCTGGACGACGCACAACGCGCTCGGCCCGCTCGGCGCCGCCGCCGTCACCGCGGCGGCCGGGGCGTGGGGCGTCGGGCCGGTGTGCCTCGGCGTGGGCGGGTGCGTGGTGGCGGTGGCCCTCACGGCCACCGCCACGGGCCTCGGCAGGTCACGGGCGGGCCGCCAGGAGTCAGCGGCGTGACTCCGTGCGCCCGCGGTCCCGTCGGCCCGCCGCGGCCGCGGGGGCCTCGTCCCCGTGCCCTGGCCACCACGCGGCGTGCCCGATCAGGGCCGTCAGCGCGGGCGTGAAGAGCAGCGCCATGACGAACGCGGCGATCACGATGCCGAAGGAGAGGGAGAAACCCATCTGCGACAGCGTCGAGTTGCCCGCGAGCATCAGCGTGGCGAAGGTGCCCGCCAGGATCACGCCGGCCGAGCCGATGGTGGGGCCGGAGTGCCGTACCGCCGTGCCCGCCGCGTCGTTCGGGTCGCGTCCCGCGCGGGCCTCCTCGCGCAGCCGGGAGACCATGAGGATGTTGTAGTCCGTGCCGAGCGCGACCACGAACAAGTACATGATCACGGGCAGCATGAACATCAGGCCCGGCTGGTCGCCGATCCGCTGGAACAGCAGGGAGGTCGCGCCGAGCGTCGCGCCGAACCCGAGCGCGACCGACAGCATCAGGTACCACGGCGCCACCAGGCTGCGCAGCAGCAGCCCCAGGATCACCATGATGGCGAGCGCCGCCACCGGGAAGACGACCGAGTAGTCGCGGTCCACGGCCTTGTTGATGTCGACGTACACCGCCGTCACGCCGCCCACCAGCGCGTTCGTCCCCGGCGGTGCCGCCTCGTGGGCGTCGGGCCGCAGCCGGTCCTTGACGGTGGCGAGGGCCTTGTCGGAGGCGGGCGGGTCGGCGAGGACCACCGAGTACGCCGCGGTCGTCCCGTCCTCGCTGACCCGTGGCGCCGTCACCGAGCCCACGCCCTCAACGGCCTTCAGCTTCGCCCGGAACGCGGCCGGCTGCCCCTCGGGCAGCGGCCCGTCGCCCGTCGACGTCAGGTACACGGAGGTGGGGTCCGTACTGCCCGCGGGGAAGCCCTTCTCCAGGTTGTCCTGCCAGACGATGGACTCCTTGTCCTCGGGCAGCGAGGACCCGGCGAGGTCGAAGTTGGCCTTGTAGCCGAGCGCGCCGAGCGCCAGCGCGCCCATGAACAGCCCGGAGACCACGGCCCACACCGCGGGCTTGCGGGCGATGGACGCCCCGAGCCGGGCGAAGCCGGTGCCGTGCGGCTCGCTCCGGTACGACTTCGACGGCCAGAAGACCCGCGTACCGAGCAGCGACACCACGGCGGGCACGAGCGTCAGCCCGGCGACCAGCGTGAGGAAGACGGCGATGGCGAGGGCGGGGCCCATCGAGCGCAGCATGCCGAGCGTGGACAGCGTCAGCGCGGCGAAGGCGACGATGACGGCGCCCGCGGCGGAGGTGATGGCCTCACCGACCCGCTCCACGGCGTGCACCATGGCGCCCTTGGGGTCCTCGCCCGCCCGCAGCGCCTCGCGGTAGCGGAACAGCAGGAACAGGATGTAGTCGGTGCCGACGCCGAACAGGACGACGGTCAGCAGTTCCTGGATGGAGGAGTCGGCCTTCATGTCGAAGGCCTTGTTCGCGGAGGCGATCAGTCCCGTCGCCATCGGTGAGACGAGGCCGATGAGCACGACCGGCAGCAGCGCGATGATGGGGCTGCGGAAGATGACGAGCAGCAGGACGACGATGATGACGATCGTGCCGACGCCGACCAGGACCCCGGCCCGCTCGGACGCGTCCCGCTCGTCCAGCGCCTGCGCCGCGCCGCCGGTGATGCCCGCGTCGAGGTCGGAGCCCTTGAGCTGTGCCTTCAGGTCCTTGCGCAGTTGTTCGACCGCGTCCTGCTGGGTGGTCTCCTCGGGGTTGGTGACCTTCGGCATGGCCACGACGGACGTCTGCACGCGTTTGTTCGGCGACACCTCGCCGGGCGTGACGGCCTGGACGTCCTCGATCCCCCGGGCGGCGAGATCCTTGGAGACGCGGACGACGTCCGCGGAGTCGGCGGCCGTGAGCCGGCCGCCGTCGGAGCGCTGGAAGACGATGACCGCGCCGACGTTCCGCTGCTGCGGGAAGTCCCGTTCCTGCACGTCGGAGGCGCGGATGGACTCGTAGTGCTCGGGCAGGAAGCTCGCCTCGTCGCTGCTGGAGGTGAGCTTGGGTGCCAGCGAGATGACGGCACCGGCGGCGACGATCCAGGCAAGGACGATCCACCACGGCCGGCGGATCACGAATCGGCCCAACGCAGAGAACATGTCCCACTGCCTCTCCTCGCCCCCGAGGCGTTCCGCATCCTGCCCAGCATCGGCCGGGTCATGCGGGGTCGCCACTCGGGAGCCACCGGGCGGGGCGGCTCCCGGGGGGCGGGGAGGTGCGCGCGGCGTCAGAAGTTGATCATGTGTCCGGCCAGGCCGTGCACGGCTTCCTTGACGGCCTCGCCCAGCGTCGGGTGGGCGTGCACGTTGCGGGCCACCTCGTGCACCGTGAGGTCCCACTGCTGGGCGAGGGTCAGCTCGGGCAGCAGCTCGGTGACGTCGGGGCCGATGAGGTGGCCGCCGATGAGCTCGCCGTACTTCGCGTCGCTGATGAGCTTCACGAAGCCGGTGGAGTCGCCGAGGCCGTGCGCCTTGCCGTTGGCCGTGAAGGGGAACTTGGCGACCTTCACGTCGTAGCCGAGGTCCCGGGCCTGTTCCTCGGTGTAGCCGAAGCTCGCGATCTGCGGCTGGCAGTAGGTGGCGCGCGGGATCATCGCGTAGTCGAGCTCCATGGTCTCCGCGCCCGCGAGGGTCTCGGCGGCCACGACGCCCATGGACTCGGCGGTGTGCGCCAGCATCAGCTTGGCGGTCACGTCGCCGATGGCGTAGAGGTGCGGCACGCTCGTCCGGCAGCGGCCGTCGACCTCGATGGCGCCGCGCTCGGTGAGCGCCACGCCCGTGGCCTCCAGGCCGTACCCGGTGACGTTCGGCGCGAAGCCGATGGCCTGGAGCACCTTGTCGGCCTCCAGGACCTGCTGGGCGCCGTCCTTGCCGGTCACGGTCACCCGGACCTGCTCGCCCGACTCGTCGATGGACTCCACGCGGGTGGAGGTCAGCACGTCGATGCCGAGCTTGCGGTACTGCTTGGCCAGCTCCTTGGAGACGTCCGCGTCCTCAAGGGGCGCCATCCGGTCCAGGAACTCGACGATGGTGACCTTCACGCCGTAGTTGTGCAGCACGTACGCGAACTCGATGCCGATGGCGCCCGCGCCCGCGATCACCACGGACCGCGGCAGCTCGTCGGCGAGGATCTGCTCCTCGTACGTCACCACGCGCTCGCTGCGGCGCGTGCCGGGCAGCAGCTTCGGCGTGGCGCCCGTCGCGATGACGCAGTTCTCGAAGCCGATCGTGGCCGTGGTGCCGTCGGACTTGGCCACCTGGAGGGTGTGGGCGTCCAGGAAGGTGCCCCGGCCGTCGAACTCCGTGATCTTGTTCTTCTTCATCAGGAAGTGGACGCCCTTGACGCGGCCGTCCGCGACCGTGCGGCTGCGCCGGAACGCCTCGCCGTAGTCGAAGGACACCTCGCCGTCGACCTTGATGCCGTACGTCTTGGCCTCGTGCGTGAACAGGTGGGCCAGCTCGGCGTTGCGCAGGAGGGCCTTCGTCGGGATGCAGCCCACGTTGAGGCAGACGCCGCCCCAGTACTTCTCCTCCACGACCGCGACCCGCTTGCCCAGTTGGGCGGCGCGGATGGCGGCAACGTAGCCGCCGGGTCCTGCTCCGAGTACGACGACGTCGAAGCGATCGTCCATGGGGTGGTTCCTCTCTGCGTTGCGGTGCTGTGGGCAGCCGTGTGGTCTGGCTGCCACGATCATCCGTCATGCGGGCCCCCGGGTGGGGGGCGGGTCGGTGTCCGTACCCCTCAAGGTTCTCGTACGCGCAGCCACTTGACCTCGCCGCCCTGGCGTTCGGCGGTGGGCGTGAGCCCGGCGGCGCGGGCCACGGCGGCGGACGCCGCGTGGCCGGGGTGGACGTGCGCGACGACCGCCGTCACCTCGGGGCGGCCGAGCAGGTCCGCCACCAGGGCCCGCGCCGCCTCCGCGGCGAGGCCGCGCCCCTGCCAGGGGCGGCCCACCACCCAGGCGACCTCGGCGGTCCCCGCGCCCGGGGCGTTCCCGGGGACGACGGTGGCCTGGACGTAGCCCGCGAGCCGGCCGTCGGAGCGCAGCCGGAGCACCCAGTTGCACCAGGACACGCCCGGCTCGGGCGCACCGGCCAGCACGCGCGCGTAGCGGGCGCGCAGGGCCGCCGCGTCCTCCGGGCTCCCGCCGGTGAACGCGTACAGGGCCGGGTCGGACAGGACGACGGCCATCTCCTCGGCGTGCGCGAGGCGCAGGGGTTCGAGGAGGAGGCGGGCGGTGGCGAGGGGTTCGGCGGTGAGGAGCCGCGGGGGGCCGGAGTCTCCGACGGGGGCCCCGACGGGGTCTCCGGTGGTGTCCTCGGTGGTGTCTTCGGTGGGCCGGAGGTGCGGGGGCGGCGGCTCGGTACCGGGGGCTCCGGTGGCGCTCATACGGTTCCTTCGGCGGGACGAGGGGACCGGCCGGGCGCCGGTTCCGTTCCTCGGCAACCGGCGGGGGCGGTGAACCCTTCCCGCCCCGCGCGTACGACGTCCGGGCGCCGCCGTTCGCGGGCGACCCGTGCGCAGGGAGGCGCCTGCGTGCCGCGGGGCCCGGAACGGCCCGGCGGACGGCATTGTGCGGCCCCCGATGCTCGGGACATCGGGGGCCGCGTACCTCGGCTGCCTCCCCCCACGAAAGGCGTGCCGAGGGGTCAAGGGGGACGGGGGTCCGTCAGAAGTTCAGGAGGGCCCCCTCGGTGAGCGCCGCGTCCTTCATGCAGGGGTTGCCGAACGTGGTGGACCACGCGACGTGCTTGCCCTGCCAGACACCGCTCACGGAGATGACGACCGGGTTCCACTCCTTGGTACAGACGCCCTGGGGCGACTTGTCCACGAGGGCCTCGAACTGCGCGCCCACGGCCGCGGCCTCCGCGCACGCGGCGCGGGGGGCGGGGTGGGTGCCCTTGGCCGTGGGGGCGCAGGTCAGGGTGACCGCACGCTGCACCGTGGCCGTTGCGGCGTCTTCGCCCTGGCCGACGGTGAGCACCAGGTCCGAGGGCGCGTACAGGCCCTGCGGCTTCGGCGTGGCGGCCTGGGCCGCGCCTGTCGTGACCGCGGTGACGGTCAGGACTCCGGCGGCCACGGCCGCGGCCGCGCTCACGGTCTTCAGGTGGTGACGCACTGTCATGCTCCTTCAACTTCTGGTGAGTGGTACGGAAAGGGGTGTTGCGTACCGATACTGCTGCGCGTTACGGACGGGTTGCGTGCCGTAGCGGCGGTTGCGTTGGGGAGTCTGGCAAGTGCGCTGAGTGAGCAGCAAACCCATGGTCGATTTCCGGATGGGGGCGTCCGCTGAGCGTGGCCCGGACAGCCGTTCGGGCAGCTCAGCGACTGCGGGAGCGCGCCCATCCATGCTCCGTGCACCGATTTGACATGGGTCGTAAAACCGCGAACAACTGTCTGACCTGCGAGAATAAGCGGTCGGTCTTTTTTCGTGGCGTGGGCTTCGACCGGAAACCGGTGCTTGACCAGGCGGGCGCCCACCGGATAACCGAGGGGTCGTGGAGGCCCGACGGCGGCGTGGGGCGCGTGGTGGCACGGGGTCGAAACGAGGGAAAAGGCCAGGTCCGGGAGTTACGGCCGGACGGTCAGGCGGTGCGCCGCCAGAGGGCTGAGCCGCTGCCCCGCGGCGAACGCGGTTGTGTACGACCGCTCGCCGAGGTGGGCGCGGGCCGCGGCCGCCGCGCGGTCCACGTCCCGGCGCTCGGCCTCCGGCAGCGGCGCCCCGGCGGC
>NZ_BNBT01000008.1 GCF_014656095.1 Streptomyces longispororuber | reverse complement strand
GACGGGGGCACCGGGGCCGTTGTGGCCCCCGGGGCCGCCGCGGCCCCCGCGGCCACCGCGATCGCCGCCGTCGCGCGGGCCCGCGGCCGAGGAGCCGCCGCTGGACGACTCGGGCAGGTCGTGGCGCTCGCGCCGGTCGTGGCGCTCCTGCCCCTGGCGCTCCGAGAGCCGGTCGTACGGCGAGCGTTCCTGCGAGCGGTAGTCGTGCTGCTGCCCGGGGCTCGCGTACGGGTCGCGCTCGGGGAAGCCGAGCCGCTGCTGCTGCCAGCCGTAGTCGTCCTGGGGCTGCTGCGGCCAGGCGCCTGGACGCTGGTAGTCCGGATAGGCCGGCCGGGCCGTCGGCATCTGCTCGGAGCGCGGGTTCGCGGGGCGCTCGTCGCCGGGGCGGCGGCTGTAGCCGTCATACGTGTCATGGCCCTGACTGGAGCCGTGGGGCAGCTCGGGCTCCTCGTACCGAGGTGACTCCTCGTACCTGGACGACTGCTCCTCGTAGCGGGACGACTGCTCCTCGTACCGGGAGGGCTGCTCCTCGTAGCGCTGCTGGTGGTGCTGGACCGGCGGCGCGGGCGGCGTCTGGGGCTCGCCCACGGAGTCGTCGACGGTGATCGCGATGCGGATCGGACGCCCGCACTCGCGGCTCAGCGTCTCGCTGACGACGGGGGCGAGACGGCCCTCCAGGACGCCCTTGGCGAACTCGTTGGGCACGGCCAGCAGCGCCGTGTCGGCGACGAGCGCCAGCGGCTGGCACCGCCGGATCCAGTGCTCGTCCTTCGCCTCGACGCCCTGCCCCCGGCCTTCGCCCAGCAACTGTTCGAGAACCCTTGGCCACACTGCGGCAAGATCGGCAGGTACGTCAGCCACAGGGCACGCTCTCTCACAGGTCCCACGAAGGTGTGGTTCTTGGGACGGGTCGGGACGGAAATCGACAGGGGCGGGGGGAAGGGAACGAATCGGAGTTCAGCCACGGTAGTCAGGGCGACGGGTGCGGTTCAAGTTGTTGTCCACAGGCTGTGCACAGTGTCTCCCCCCGACCGCTGGTTTGACCGGATGGCGTAGCCCCGCGTACCGTAACCAGGTCGAGTTGTCGATGGCTGCTGCCGCCTGCCTCCGATGGGCAAAGATCACGGTCTGTGATTGTGAAGCGGTGCACTCGGTGCCTACTACGTGAGCTTCTGTGAGCTTCTCGTGGGCGCACGGTGACAGCCAGGCGATACCCGCCACCACACGAGTCATTACTGGAGCCCCCGAGTGAGCAAGCGCACCTTCCAGCCGAACAACCGTCGTCGCGCGAAGACCCACGGCTTCCGGCTGCGTATGCGCACCCGTGCCGGCCGCGCCGTCCTGGCGTCCCGCCGCAGCAAGGGTCGCGCCCGCCTGTCCGCCTAAGCGCATTAGGTCATGACGTCGTGCTGCCTACCGAGCATCGGCTGAGGCGGCGCGAGGACTTCGCGACCGCGGTACGCCGAGGACGCAGGGCCGGTCGCCCGCTACTCGTCGTCCACCTACGCAGCGGTGCAACGGACCCGCACGTGCCAGGGGAGAGCGTTCCCCCGACGCGTGCGGGTTTCGTCGTGAGCAAGGCCGTGGGTGGAGCCGTCGTACGCAACACGGTCAAGCGCAGACTTCGCCATCTGATGCGCGACCGACTGGCCCTGGTTCCCCCCGGTAGCCTGGTGGTCGTACGAGCGTTGCCCGGCGCGGGCGACGCCACCTACGCAAAGCTGGCCGACGACCTGGACGCCGCCCTGCGGCGCCTCCTCGGAGGGGGCGCGCGATGAAGTACCCGCTGCTGGCGCTGATCAAGCTGTACCAGTGGACGATCAGTCCACTCCTCGGCCCGGTGTGCAAGTACTACCCGTCGTGCTCCCACTACGGCTATCTGGCCATCGACCGCCACGGCGCGATCAAGGGAACGGCGCTCACTGCCTGGCGCATCCTGCGGTGCAACCCGTGGTCGCTCGGTGGTGTCGACCATGTCCCGCCGCGTAAGCGTCCGCGGTGGCACGAGATGCTGCGCGCCTCCTGGCGCGCACGCAAGGGCGGGCCCTCCGCCGCTGGCGTGCCGTCCGGGGACCTTCCCCCGGCTCCCGTGAGCCCGGCCGCCGAGACCCCGTCCCATGCTCAAGGAGCCTGATTAGTGGACACGATTGCCGGTTTCTTCAGCTTCATCACGACACCCGTCTCCTGGGTCATCGTGCAGTTCCACAAACTGTACGGTGCGATCTTCGGCCCTGATACGGGCTGGGCCTGGGGCCTGTCGATCGTGTCCCTGGTGATCCTGATCCGCATCTGCCTGATCCCGCTCTTCGTGAAGCAGATCAAGGCGACCCGGGCCATGCAGACGCTGCAGCCCGAGATGAAGAAGATCCAGGAACGCTACAAGAGCGACAAGCAGCGTCAGTCCGAAGAGATGATGAAGCTGTACAAGGAGTCGGGTACCAACCCGCTCTCCTCGTGCCTTCCCATCCTGGCGCAGTCGCCGTTCTTCTTCGCGCTGTACCACGTGCTCAACGGCATCGCGTCGAACAAGAAGGTCGGCGTCATCGACCAGCAGCTTCTCGACAGCGCTCGTGACGCCCACATCTTCGGTGCCCCGCTCGCGGTGAAGTTCACGGACAGCGCCGACAAGGTCGCCTCGCTGGGCGCCTCGCTGACCGATGTGCGCGTGGTCACCGCGCTCATGATCATCCTGATGTCGGCGTCGCAGTTCTTCACGCAGCGCCAGCTCATGACGAAGAACGTCGACACGACGGTGAAGACGCCGTTCATGCAGCAGCAGAAGATGCTGATGTACGTCTTCCCGATCATGTTCGCCGTCTTCGGCATCAACTTCCCGGTCGGTGTCCTCGTCTACTGGCTGACCACCAACGTGTGGACCATGGGCCAGCAGATGTACGTGATCCGCCAGAACCCGACCCCCGGTTCCAAGGCCCAGGCCGCGTACCTGGAGCGCCTGCAGAAGCACATCACCACCGCGGGCAAGACCCGCGGCCGCGGCCAGACCCGGGCCGTCAAGGCCATCGTCGCCAAGGGCCGCGACCGCAACGAGTACGAGCGCAAGTTCATCAACGGCCTGAACAAGGCGGGCTTCGCCGCCCAGGCCGACGGCACCGTGATCGTCAGCGAGACCGTTGCCACCACGACCGAGGACGGTGCGCCCGCCGCTGCGCCCAAGCGGCAGCAGCCCAAGCGGCAGAGCAAGTCCAAGCGCCAGGCCGGCACGGGCGCGAGCGGAGCCAAGGCCGACGACGCCTCGACGGACTCCGCGGCCTCCGGCGGGGCCGACGCCAAGACGTCGCTGACCAAGTCCGAGGACACGCCGCAGAACACGCCGGCCAAGGGCAAGACCGCCGGTGGCACCAAGGGCGGTCAGCCCGGCCAGGGCACCCGCAGCAAAGCCAAGTCCGGACAGCGCAAGGGCCAACAGCGGCCCAAGCACCCGTCCAAGAAGTAGAAGGAGTCCATCCCGTGACGGAAGGCACCACCACCTCCGCCGCTGAGGCCGGCGACACCCTCACCCGCCTCGAGCAGGAGGGGGAGATCGCGGCGGACTACCTCGAGGGTCTGCTGGACATCGCCGACCTCGACGGCGACATCGACATGGACGTCGAGGCCGACCGCGCCGCCGTGTCGATCATCAGCGACACCGGCAGCCGCGACCTGCAGAAGCTGGTCGGCCGCGACGGTGAGGTCCTGGAGGCGCTCCAGGAGCTGACCCGGCTCGCGGTGCACCGGGAGACCGGCGACCGCAGCCGTCTGATGCTGGACATCGCGGGCTACCGCGCCCAGAAGCGCGAGGAGCTGTCCGAGCTGGGCGCCAAGGCCGCCGCGGACGCGAAGAGCTCCGGCGAGCCGGTGCGGCTCCAGCCGATGACGCCCTTCGAGCGCAAGGTCGTGCACGACGCGGTCAAGGCCGCCGGCCTGCGCAGCGAGTCCGAGGGCGAGGAGCCGCAGCGCTTCGTCGTGGTTCTCCCCGCCTGATCGACAGCTCGTTCCCGGCCCCGTCTGTTCGCAGACGGGGCCGGTCTTTGTCAGCCTGATAGTCAGCGACCCAGTGCGGTACGGAAGGACGGTCCCCGTGACGGAGGAAGCGGAGCTCCCCCCGGCGCCGGAGCAGGCGCGCACGGTTTTCGGTGAGCGGTTCCCGGACGCGGTCCGGTACGCGGAGCTGCTCGCCGAGGCGGGAGTGCGGCGTGGCCTCATCGGCCCCCGCGAGGTTCCCCGGCTGTGGGAGCGGCACCTGCTGAACTGCGCCGTGCTGTCCGAGGTGGTCCCCGAGGGCGTGACGGTGTGCGACGTGGGCTCCGGTGCCGGGCTGCCCGGTATCCCGCTCGCCCTCGTGCGCCCGGACCTCAAGATCACGCTCCTTGAGCCGCTGCTGCGGCGCACGAACTTCCTCAGCGAGGTCGTCGAGCTCCTGGGCCTGGACCACGTGACTGTCGTCCGTGGCCGTGCCGAGGAGGTCCTCGGTAAGCTGCCGCCCGTCCACGTGGTGACCGCGCGCGCCGTGGCCCCGCTGGACCGCCTCGCCGGGTGGGGTGTCCCGCTGCTGCGTCCCTACGGCGAGATGCTGGCGCTCAAGGGCGACACCGCCGAGGAAGAGGTCAAGGCGGCGGGAGCCGCGCTGAGCAAGCTCGGTGCCGAATCCGTGTCCGTGGTTCAGGTGGGCGAGGGGATCGTGGACCCGCTGTCCACCGTCGTACGCGTCGAGGTGGGCGAGAGCCCGGGCGGTGTGCGCTTCGCCGCCAAGCGCGCCAAGGCCGCGCGGACCGGTCGGACCCGCCGTCGTCGCTGATCCGTTCTGGACGACGAGCCGTACTCCACAAAAGCTGTCAAACGTACGCATACCGGGGTGTCGCACCAGCGGCACCCCGGTTGCCGTGCATCGTGTTTCACGTGAAACGTCGCTCACTGCTGCATGGCATCATCAGTCGCGGTCGCGCTGCCGAACCTCGCGAGCGTCGGCCACTTGGTTCCCTCGATAAGGGAACGGAGTTGTCCACAGAGACGGATTCGTCCACAGAAGACCGGGCCTCGCTGGTTCACGACCCCGAAAGCATGGGAGGCTCTGTTCATTGCGAGCCTGAAGTCGAGGAGAGTGAATCCTTGCGGTCCGACGCCAACATCGCGGGACCGATGACCGAACCGGTCCCCGGTCCCCGTACCGAGTCGGCGGGGGAGGATGTTTCACGTGAAACACCGAGCCCGATGGACGACACCCCCATCGGTCGCGCTGCCCAACTGGCGGTGGAAGCTCTCGGACGCGCGGGCGAGGGCCTGCCGCGGCCCGAGCAGACCCGCGTCATGGTCATCGCCAACCAGAAGGGTGGAGTGGGCAAGACGACGACCACCGTCAACCTTGCCGCCTCGCTGGCCTTGCACGGCGCGCGCGTCCTGGTGATCGACCTGGACCCGCAGGGGAACGCCTCCACAGCCCTCGGGATCGACCACCACGCCGAAGTGCCGTCCATTTACGACGTGTTGGTGGAGAGCAAGCCTCTTGCCGAGGTCGTGCAGCCGGTCCCGGATGTCGAGGGCCTGTTCTGCGCCCCGGCCACCATCGATCTCGCCGGTGCGGAGATCGAGCTGGTGTCGCTGGTGGCCCGCGAGAGCCGACTGCAGCGGGCGATCCAGGCGTACGAGCAGCCGCTGGACTACATCCTCATCGACTGCCCGCCCTCCTTGGGGCTGCTGACGGTGAACGCCCTGGTGGCCGGTGCGGAGGTGTTGATCCCTATCCAGTGCGAGTACTACGCCCTGGAAGGCCTCGGTCAGCTCCTGCGCAACGTCGACCTGGTGCGCGGTCACCTCAACCCGCGTCTGCATGTGTCGACGATCCTGCTCACCATGTACGACGGCCGGACCCGGCTCGCCTCCCAGGTGGCCGAGGAGGTCCGGAGCCACTTCGGTGACGAGGTGCTGAGGACGAGCATCCCGCGTTCCGTGCGCATCTCCGAGGCTCCCAGCTACGGCCAGACCGTGCTGACCTACGATCCAGGCTCCAGCGGTGCCCTCTCGTACTTCGAGGCGGCGCGAGAGATCGCGTTGCGCGGGGTCGGCGTACGGTACGACGTGCAGCACGGTGCCACGGGCACGCAGAAAGACCAGCACACCATGACGGAGGGGATCCAGTGAGCGAGCGACGGAGAGGGTTGGGCCGGGGCCTCGGCGCTCTGATCCCTGCGGCTCCCACAGAGAAGTCGGTCGCGCCGAGTACGAACGGGGTGTCCACCTCGCCCACCGCCGTGCCCGTGCTGACCGCGGAGCGCGGGGTGGCAGCGGCCAAGGTGGCCTCGCTGCCGCAGGGCTCCGGGTTCGTGCCACGGGAGACGGAGGAGCCCGCGCACGACACGGTGGAGGAACTGCGCCAGCCGGCCGGGGCGCACTTCGCGGAGCTGCCGCTCGACTCCATCACGCCCAACCCGCGACAGCCGCGCGAGGTGTTCGACGAGGACGCCCTCGCCGAGCTGGTGACCTCGATCAAGGAGGTCGGGCTCCTCCAGCCCGTCGTCGTACGGCAGCTCGGGCCGTCCCGGTACGAGCTCATCATGGGCGAGCGGCGCTGGCGCGCGTGCCGGGAGGCCGGCCTGGAAGCCATCCCCGCCATCGTGCGGGCGACGGAGGACGACAAACTCCTCCTGGACGCGCTGCTGGAGAACCTGCACCGCGCCCAGCTCAACCCGCTGGAAGAGGCGGCGGCCTACGACCAGCTCCTGAAGGACTTCAAGTGCACGCATGACCAGTTGGCGGACCGGATCGGCCGTTCCCGGCCGCAGGTCTCCAACACGCTGCGCCTTCTGAAGCTGTCGCCGAAGGTACAGAACCGCGTCGCCGCGGGTGTGCTGTCCGCGGGCCATGCCCGGGCGCTGCTGTCCGTCGAGGACCCCGAGGAGCAGGACCGGCTCGCCTACCGGATCGTGGCCGAGGGGCTCTCCGTGCGGGCGGTCGAGGAGATCGTGACCCTCATGGGGTCGCGGCCCCAGACGAAGCCGAAGGCCAAGGGGCCCCGGGCCGGGACGCGCGTGTCCCCCGCTCTGACGAGCCTCGCCACGCGCCTCTCCGACCGGTTCGAGACCCGGGTCCGGGTCGACCTCGGTCAGAAGAAGGGCAAGATCGTCGTCGACTTCGCCTCGCTGGAGGACCTGGAGCGCATCCTCTCCACGCTCGCTCCCGAGGAGGGACAGGTCCTCAAGCGAGGCCTGGCCGAGGTCGAGGACGCCACCGGGGACGAGCAGGACTGAGCCTCAGAGCTCTCCGTCGCAAGCGTCTGTCAGGTCGGCGGGCGACGTGGCGCAGCCGCGTGACGCTCAGGGAAGCGGGCCGTGTCCGGTGTGTGCCGGAACACGGCCCGCTCTTTGCTTTCTTCCGGTATCGATGCAATCACTTCGTGGATACGATGCGTTCGGTATGGCGCATCACCTGACGGCACCGCTAAGGGGAGGCAGGGCCATGCGAACGGTGAGCCGCACCGGACTGGTGACCGCCGGGCTCGGACTGGGCGCGGTCGGTGGGTTCGTCGGAAGCCTGCTCAGGGAACGGAGCGCACTGACGGCTGCTCGTGGCGCCGCGGGCGAAGGAAGTGAGGAACCGCCTTCATGGGGCGACGGCTCGTACCGCTCACGCTGGACAACCTTCCGGACCTTCCCAAGCGCTGCCGCGCGTGCGTCTTCTGGGAATTGGACCCGGTCAGCGGCCAAGCCGCGCTGAAGGCGGGCACGCCCGAACTGGAGAAGGAAGCGTGGATCTCCGCCGTCCTGCTGGAGTGGGGGTCCTGCGGCCGCGTCGTCTACGTCGACGAGGTTCCGGTGGGTTTCGTGCTCTACGCGCCGCCCGCCTACGTGCCGCGGTCCACGGCCTTCCCCACGAGCCCCGTCTCGCCTGACGCCGTCCAGCTCATGACCGCCTGGATCATGCCGGGCTACCAGGGGCAGGGTCTCGGCCGCGTCATCGTGCAGACGGTCGCGAAGGATCTGCTGCGCCGTGGCTTCAAGGCCATCGAGGCGTTCGGCGACGCCCGTTGGGAGAAGCCCGCCTGCCTGCTGCCCGCCGACCATCTCCTCGCGGTGGGCTTCAAGACCGTCCGCCCGCACCCGGCCTACCCCCGTCTGCGGCTGGAGCTGCGCACCACGCTCTCGTGGAAGGAAGACGTGGAGATGGCCCTCGACCGTCTCCTCGGAGCGGTACAGAAGGAACCAGCCCTCCGGCCCCTCTGACAGGGGCGACGAGCTGACGGCGATGGCGGTGACGCGGCCGTCCCGAGGGGACTGGACCCGCACCGGGACAAGCGAAGGGGCCGACCCTCTGGGTCGGCCCCTTCGTGTTTCACGTGAAACATCGCGTGCCGCCGTCGCGGTCGGCACCGATGAGACGGTGCCTTACTCGGAGATGAAGTCCGCCAGGTCGCGCTCGATGGCGGCCTTCGGCTTGGCGCCGACGATGGTCTTGGCGACCTCGCCGTTGCGGTAGACGTTCAGCGTCGGGATCGACATCACGCCGTACTTGGCGGCCGTGCCCGGGTTCTCGTCGATGTTGAGCTTGACGATCTCGATCTTGTCGCCGTGCTCCTTGGCGATGGCCTCGAGCGACGGCGCGATCTGGCGGCACGGACCGCACCAGGCGGCCCAGAAGTCCACCAGGACGGGCTTGTCGCTCTTGAGGACGTCCTCTTCGAAGGAGGCGTCGGTCACGTTCTTCAGGTCGGCCACGGCGGGCTCCTCACATGGTGCGGTGGGGCGGGAGGGGGAATCAGACAGCGGCAGTGGTGGCGCTCTCGCTGTCCACGAGGGCGGCGAGGAAGCGCTCGGCGTCCAGAGCGGCGGCACAACCGGTGCCCGCCGCGGTGATCGCCTGGCGGTAGGTGTGGTCCACGACGTCACCGGCGGCGAAGACACCGGGGACGTTCGTCCGGGTCGACGGCGCGTCGACCACCAGGTAGCCCTCGCCGTCCAGCGTGAGCTGGTCCTTGAAGAGCTCGGTGCGCGGGTCGTGGCCGATCGCGATGAACAGGCCGGTCACCGGCAGCTCGGACGTCTCGCCCGTCTTGACGTTGCGCAGGGTGAGACCGGAGAGCTTCTGCTCGCCCTTGATCTCGGCCACCTCGCTGTCCCAGACGAACTTGATCTTCGGGTCGGCGAAGGCGCGCTCCTGCATCGCCTTGGAGGCACGCAGGCTGTCGCGACGGTGGACGATGGTGACGGACTTGGCGAACCGGGAGAGGAAGGTCGCCTCCTCCATCGCCGTGTCACCGCCACCGATGACGGCGATGTCCTGGTCCTTGAAGAAGAACCCGTCGCAGGTCGCGCACCAGGAGACGCCGCGGCCGGAGAGCGCGTCCTCGTTCGGCAGGTTCAGCTTCCGGTGCTGGGAACCCGTCGCCACGATGACCGCCTTCGCGCGGTGGACGGTGCCGGCCGTGTCCGTGACCGTCTTGATCTGACCGGTGAGGTCCACGGAGACCACGTCGTCGGGAACGAGCTGGGCACCGAAGCGCTCCGCCTGCCCGCGCATGTTGTCCATGAGCTCCGGGCCCATGATGCCGTCCTGGAAGCCGGGGAAGTTCTCCACCTCGGTGGTGTTCATCAGCGCGCCGCCCGCGGTGACGGCACCCTCGAACACCAGAGGCTTCAGGGACGCGCGCGCGGTGTAGAGCGCCGCCGTGTAGCCGGCGGGGCCGGAGCCGATGATGATCACGTTACGGACGTCGGTCACGGCTTGATTCCTCGTCTCTGAAGACTGCTGCGTACTGCTGGCGGGTGCCTGTCTCAGGGCTCTCACCCCACCCAACGGATCCTACGGGGCGCGCATTCCCAAACGTGTCCGAGCACACGGAAGCGGCGCACGCGGCTCGCAGGGGCGCGTCCGACCGGCGCCGACGTCCGGCGTGTCCGACGAGGCGCGCGGGCAAGGCCCGGGGCTCGCGGAGGGGCCCGCTCAGTTCCGGGCGTAGGACTCGGTGAGCAGCACCTTGCCGGTCGCGTCGGGCGACGAGGACGCGTTCACACAGGAGGCGTCGACGATGTACGCGGACACCTTCGCGCCGTCGGAGTCGTGCGGAACGACGACGAGGTAGGCGCTCTTGCCTTTGTACGTGCCCTTGTCGGCGGCCAGCGGGGTGCGGCCGTCGAGGCCCCGCTCGACACAGGCCGGCACCTGGACGTACTCGTCCTGCATCGTCGAGCCCTTCTTCGGGCCGTTCGGGCTCGACTGGGAGCCGACGCTCGACTTGGGACCCGGGGTACCGACACCCGTGATCGACGGCTCCTTCGCCAGGAGCTTGCTGACCCGGTCCTCAAGCTTGTCCTCGGAGAACGTGTGCGCGCCCTCCGACCGGCCGGCCGTGGTGCCCTTCGAGCCGGTGTCCCACGGCTGGATCAGCAGCGTGCCCAGGCTCAGAGCGGCCGCGCCCACGACGGCACCGAGGACGGCAGTACGGCGCCGCCTGCCCCGCAGACGCCCGCCGCGCCCCGGACCGGTGGCCGCACGGGCGTGCCCGGCGGGCCGTGGAGCACCGCTCCCCGGGGTGGCGCCGACAGAGGCCACCGGCTTGCCGGACGTGGCCGACGGGCCTGAGGCGCCCGAGGCGCCCGAGGCGTCCGAGGCGTCGTCCGGTGTGTCCGGTACCGGGTCCGAGACCGTCGAGTCGGAGTCCGGTGTGCTCGCCCCGGCGGTCGATGTTTCACGTGAAACATCGACGACGGACTCGCTGGCCGCCGCCTGACTGACTGCTTCGGCCGTCTCGGCACCGCGTGCGGGCGTACCCGCTCCGTCGGTCGCCGTGGCATCCAGGAGTGCCTCTGCCGCCAGTGCCGCGTCGATGCGCTCCGCGACGTCGGCGGGCATGCGTGGGACGCCGGGGAGCGTGCCGAGCATGCCGCGAATCTCCTCGAGGGAGTCGTAGACGTCGGTACAGAGCGCGCAGTCGTCCAGGTGGCGCCGCACGTCGTGGGTGCGGGACGGGGAGAGCAGGCCCTCGGTGAGGTCGGAGATCTCGGAGACGTCCGGGTGCCCAGCCGAGTCCGTCGTCGTGGTCACGCTCGCCCACCTCCGCCCTTCACTGCCGCTGAATCGCCGGGTCCCGGGTCCTGGGGACCCTCCGTACGCGAGGGGCCCGCTGCCGGTGGGACGGTTGTCCCCTGCGTCCGGTTCCTTCCTGGGCCGGCCTTTTTGCCGCCACCCTGGGTGCCCGGGCTGCCGGCGCCGCTCTCGCCCGGCGGTTCGGTCCGCAGATGGGTCAGGAGGGGCAGGAGCCTCGCTCTGCCCCGGGCGCAGCGGCTCTTCACCGTGCCGGTGGGGATGTCGAGGACGCGGGCCGCTTCGGCGACGGGGTAGCCCTGCATGTCCACCAGGACGAGGGCGGCGCGCTGGTCCGGCGGCAGGGTGCGCAGCGCCCGCAGGAGCTCGCGGTGCAGGTCACCGCGCTCGACCGGCGCCGCCGCGGACTCGTGGGGCTCCAGGAGCTGGTCCAGGCGCTCGGTGTCCTCGACGGGCGAGGTCTTCCGGGAGGCGGCCTTGCGCGCCCGGTCGAGGCAGGCGTTCACGGTGATGCGGTGCAGCCAGGTGGTCACGGCGGACTGGCCGCGGAACGTATGGGCGGCGCGGTAGGCGGAGACCAGGGCGTCCTGGACGGCGTCCGCGGCCTCCTCACGGTCTCCCAGAGTGCGCAGGGCCACCGCCCACAGCCGGTCGCGGTGGCGGCGGACGAGCTCCCCGAAGGCATCCGTGTCACCGGCGACGTGCCGGGACAGGAGGTCCTGGTCGCTCAGCTCGCCGCGCGCGGCGTCGTCCACCTCCAACCCCCTCCCCCTGGTGAGATGTGCCGGTCCTCAGCCCTTGAAGCCCTTGAACCGCACGTTCTTGATGGCCTGGCGGAAGCCGGGTTCGCGGTACTGCTCGGCCGCGACCCTCGGCACCTCCGTCACCCAGAGGAGCACGTACCGCGTCTTCACCTTGGCGTCCGCCCTGAGCTTCACGGTGGAGCCGGTTGTGGAGCCCTTGCCGAGCTTCTTCATGGAGTCGACGGGCCCCTTGGGCGCCATCGAATCGGACGCGTACAGCTCGATCGAGGTGCGATCGCCGCTGTAAAGCAGCTCGATCTCCGCGTCGGAGATCTCCTTCGTCGACCCCAGGTCGTAGACGATGCCGGCGCCGGGCTGGTACGGGGCGAGGCGCGGCCCGTCCTGGTACGTCGAGGTGCGCCAGAGCGAGGAGCCGTTCTCGTAGGACTTCTTGAACGCACCGCCGATGCCGCTCGCCAGGGCGTTCGCGACCTGGATCGGCTTTCCGGGCCTGGACTTGTTCTTGTCGCCGCCCTCGGACGTCCGCGTCGTCCCGGAGTCCCCCGACTTCCCGTCGCGGTCCATCAGGGCGTCCGCGAGCTGCCAGCTACCGAGCCCGAGCGCGGCGATGAGCAGCGCGGAGACCGCCCACTTGAGCGCCTTGCCGGTGCGGCTCTGCAGCGGGGGCGGCGGCGGGACGGGCTGGGTCACGCCCGGCGGCTGCGCGGTGCGGCCGTAGGAGCCCTGCTGGAAGGACGGGCGCTGGTACTCGGGCGGAGCCGCGAAGGCCGGCTCCGGGGGGCGGACGCGGGGCATCTCGCCGATGGCCTTCACCAGGTCGTCCGGCGTGGCGCAGGCGGGCTCCTGGCGGGACGCGGTCGCGCCGTCGTTGACCAGCGCGCGCATGCAGAGCTCGGACAGACCCCGGTGCACACCGGCACGGACCTGGTCCGGCGGGATCAGGCCGACGTCCTTGGGCAGCCCGGACAGGCCGTGCGCGTCGTTCTCGTACGGCCAGCGCTGGGTCAGGGCGGCGTACAGCAGGGCGCCGACGGCCTCCGTGTCGGTGCGCTGGGGCGTCTCGGAGCTGATGCCGCGCAGCGCCGCGTTCACGGCGAGGCCGCGGATGCGGTACTGCCCGGAGGACGTGCGCAGGACCGCCCCGGGCGTCAGACGAAGGTGGGAGAGGCCTTCGCGGTGGGCGGCCGCCATGGCCTGGGCGACCTGGTGGACGAGCTGGTAGGCGTCGTGGGCCTCCAGCGGACCGGAGGCGAGGAGGGTGGTCAGCTCCGTGGCGTCCGGAAGCCATTCGTGCACGACGTAGACGAGGTCGTTCTCCTCGACCGCGTCCAGGACCTGCACGAAGCGCGGGTCGCCGAGGAGCGCGGCGGACCGGGCCGCGGCGAGGACCGAGCGGGCGCGGGGGTGGTCGGCGGGCAGCACGTGCACGCCCACCGCCCGGCGCAGCTTCTCGTCCACCGCGCGCCAACTGCTGAAACCGTCCAGACGGGTGACGCACTCCTCGAGGCGGTAGCGCCTGGCGAGTTTGTGCCCGCTGTGCAGTTCGGGGGGTGTGGTCGCCCCGGGCGGGGTCGAGCGCCCCTTCTTCTTCGCCGCGCTGTCGTCCGCCGTGTCCCGCTCCCGGGTCTGGGCCACCCCGTCGGCCGTGGCCTGCTCCGCCTTCGCGGTCAGCGGTTGGTCACCGCTGGTATCTGCCACGTCGACGGCAGCCGTGCTCCGTTCCGCCACCGTCGTTCCTGCCTCCCCATCCGTTGCGCTTCGTCAGACGCCAAAGCCAATTGTGCCCACAGTCCGCCGCTATGCACGACACGCGATGGCCGACGATGGTTGTGCGGACTGCCGTGCCTCAGCGTCCCAGGCGCCCCCGTACCGTACCGACGAGGGAGTTGAGTTCCTGGATGCGCAGGCGCCGCGCGACGAGGAAGAAGACCCCGAAGAGGACGGCGCAGCCGGCGACCAGCGCGGCCAGCGAGCCGATGACGCCCTGCCCCATCGCCTTCGTGATCGCGTACCCGGTCGCGGCGCCGAGAATCGCACCCGGCACCGAGGCGATCACGAGGCGGGCGTACGTACGCACCACGTTCGCACCGTCCAGGTCGCCCCCCAGCCGCTTGCGCAGCCGCTGCCAGGCGACGCCCACCCCGATCGCGTAGGCGAGGCCGTACGAAGCGGCCATGCCGGCTACGGCCCAGCGGGCGGGCAGCACCACGTAGCAGAGCGCGGAGGCGGCGGCGTTGAAGGCGGCCACGATGACGGTGTTGTAGAAGGGGGTGCGGGTGTCTTCGTACGCGTAGAAGGCGCGGAGGACGACGTACTGCACGGAGTAGGGGATCAGGCCGAGGCCGAAGGCCATCAGCATGTAGCCCATGCGGGTGGCGCCGTTGATCCCGGACGAGCCGAACATCAGGGTGCACATCGGGATGCCGAGCGCGACGAAGCTGAAGGCGACCGGCACGATCGCGACGGCCGAGGTGCGCAGGCCCTGCGAGATGTCGTCGCGGACCGCGCCGGTGTCGCCCTCGTGCGCGGAGCGCGCCAGGCGGGGCAGCAGGGCGGCCATGAGCGAGACGGTGATGATGGCCTGCGGCAGGCCCCAGATGAGCTGGGCGTTGGAGTAGGCGGAGAAGCCGGTGCCGTCCATGCCGGAGTGCTTGACCGCCGCGGTGCCCAACTGGGACACGACGATCGCGCCGGCCTGGTTGGCGAGGACGAAGAACAACGTCCACTTGGCGAGCATGGCCGCCTTGCCGAGGCCCTGGCCCTTCCAGTCGAAGCGCAGACGCGGCTTGAAACCGGTCTCGCGCAAGTAGGGGATCATCGCCAGCGACTGGACGACGAGCCCGAGCAGGACGCCGACGCCGAGGAGGCGCACGCCGTCGTCGGGGATGTTCGTGACGCGGATGCCGGACTTCTCGGAGGTGCCGTACACCCACAGGAACATGCCGAGCGTCGCGATGATGACGATGTTGTTGAGGACCGGCGTCCACATCATCGCGCCGAACTTGCCGTGTGCGTTGAGGATCTGCCCCATGACGACGTGGACGCCCATGAAGAAGATCGAGGGCAGGAAGTAGCGGACGAAGGTGACTCCGACCTCGTTCGCGTCCGGGTCGCTCGCGACCGGGGTGGACAGCAGGTGCACGAGGAAGGGCGCCGCGAACCAGCCGATCACGGTGAGCACGCCGAGCGCCACCATGACGAGGGTCAGCAGGCGGTTGGCGTACGCCTGGCCGCCGTCCTTGTCGTCCTTCATGGCGCGCACGAGCTGCGGCACGAAGACCGAGTTGAGGCCGCCGCCCACGGTGAGGATGTAGATCATCGTCGGGAGCTGGTAGGCGACCTGGAAGGTGTCGCCGAGCAGGCCGATGCCCAGGGCCGAGACGATCATCGCGGAGCGGACGAAGCCGGTGAGCCGGGAGACCATCGTGCCCGCGGCCATCACGGCGCTGGACTTCAGCAGGCTGGACGCGCGGCCGCCGGACTTCACCGGGGGCGCGGCCGGGGCGGGCGTCGGCTCCGCCGCCGGGACGGGCACGGTGGGGGACTCCGCGGGCGGGCGCACGATGTCGTACTGCGGGTCGTACGCCTGGGGGTCCTGGTACGGGCCGCCCTGCGGGTCGGGGTCCTGGTAGTAGCCGCCCTGCTGCTGGTGGGCGTAGGGGGCGTTCTGGTGGTTCACGTACGGGGTGCCGCTCTGGGGGTGGTACTGGTCTTGCTGCGGATACGCGTACTGCGCACCGCCCTGCTGGTCGGCGTAGGGAGCGGCGCCCTGCTGGTAGGGGTACGCGGTGCCCTGGTCGGGATAGCCGGGCTCCTGCCGGCCCTGGTCGTAACCGCCCTGCCGCGGGTCATGGTGCCCGGCGCCCTGCTGCCCGGGGTAGCCGGACTGGCCCTGGCCGGGGTAGCCCCCGGGCTGGTGCGCCTCGCCGCGGGGGTCGGGGCGGTAGCCGCTGCCCAGGTGCGGGTCCTGCTCGTGCGGCGCGCCACCGCGCGGGTTGGGGTAGCCGCTGCTCTGCTGGTCGCGGAAGAGGTGCGCGAAGGCGTCCGGCTGGTGCCGCTCCTCCCCGGCCTGGCTGACCAGGTCGTCGACGCCGACGTACTGCGTCGTACGGGGGTCGTCGCCGTAGGGGAGGTGCATGGTCACGCCGTCCGGCTCCGGGGGCGGCGTCTGCGCCCACACACGGGGGTCCGGGGCGTGCGGTGACGGCGGCGGCTGGGCGTAGAGGTGCTGGGGGTCCTGGTACGTGCCGGGCGGGGGCGGGGGGTGCGCGGCGTGGTCGTAGAGCGCCTCGGTGACCGGGTCCTGGGCCGAGAGGTCCTGGGCCCGGTAGGGGTCTTGCGCGTAGGCGTCCTGGAGGTAGGCGTCGGGTGCCTGCTGCTGCGGCACCTGGCCTTCGTCATGAGGGCCTGGAGGTCGGCCCCCGGCCGCGCCGGAGCCGCCCGCGCCCTGGCCGCGCTCACCGTCGTACGGCGCGTTCATGGTTTACCCCACCTCATGGTCCGCGGGCCCACCGGCCACGACATCGCTCAACGGTCCACTCTCTCACCCGTCTGCGATGCCTCGGTGCTTTCGGGAGCGGTGTCCGGCGCCGGGTCACTCGGCTGCTCGGGATCGCCGCCGTCGGAACCGCTGCCGGGGGTGGTGCCGGACGCGATGCCGTCGTCCCCGTCGGAGCCGCCGTCCGGGCCGGTCTCCGCCTGGAGCCGGGCCGCGCGCTTGCGCTGGGTGTACATGCGGAACCCGGCGAGGACCAGCAGCAGGACGCCGCCGGCGATGACCAGTATCACCGTGGGGGTGATCTCGGTGACGTTGACCTCGAACCGTACGGCCTCGCCGTAGGGCTGGTTGTCCTCGGTGTAGAGCTGGGCGTAGACCGGCACCCGGCCGTTGGCGTTGGCCGTGGTGGTGAACTTGACGGACTGGGTGTGACCGCCGCCCGTGATCTTGACCGGCTGCTCCTCGTAGAGGCCGTCGCCGATCTTCAGTCGCGTGGGGTTCGTCGACGTCAGCCGGAGTACGAGGTGGTCGACCCCCTGGACCAGGTTGTTCTGGACCGTCACCGGGATCGTCGCGCTGCGTCCCGACAGCTTCGCGTTGGACTTCTTGATCAGCCCGACCTGGTGCATCAGGCCGGTCAGGTACTGCCGCACGCCCTCGCGGAAGCCGCGCGCCTCAGCGGGGCGGCCACGCCACGACGTGGACATCTCGCGGTCCATGGCCCGCCCGAAGGGCGTGATCACGCGGTCCGGCTCGGACAGGATCATCTTGAACCGGTCGAGCTTGTCCTTGGTGATCCGGAGCTTCTCGAACGCGGACCGGGGCATCTCCTGCTTGCGCAGCGACGCCGGGTAGGCGGCGGCCGACGGCACCTGCGTGGTGGCGGCCGGGTCCGGCTTGGCCTTCGCGGCCGCGGCCAGGTCCTGCGGCTGCGACCAGCGCTCGTCGTCGAGGGCCTTCAGGGCCGTGGCCATCGCCTGGGCCTGGCTCGCGGTGGGCGTGCGCTGCGGGGCGACGACGAGGTGGCGCTGCCTGTTGTCCTGGAGCGTGACCATGAGGCTCTGGGCCAGGAACTCCTGGACGGCCAGCGTCGCGTCCTCGGACCGCGTCATGTCGCCCTGGAAGGCCGTGGACAGCCGGGCGTCGGCGACCAGGGCCGTGGTGCCGCCGCCGATGGGGCGGGCCGCGCTGGGCGTGTAGGGCAGGTTGTTGGTCTCGCGCAGACTGTCGCTGCGGGCGATCACCCGGCGGGCGCCCGCCGACGTGGCGACGTCGACGATCGACGGGTCGACGGCACCCTCAGCGGGCCACGCGAAGTCGGCCGTCGCCTTGACGTGCAGGATCGAGGTGACCGCGTCGAGGCCGACCTCGGTGGCCTCCTTGAGGTGGCCGAGGGACCCGGAGACGGCCTTGCCGCTGTGCGCGAGCGAGGCGAGGTCGGGGTCGGCGAAGGGCAGCGCGACGACCTTCTTGCCCTTGACCGTCTTCTGCAGCTCGTTGAGCCACTGCTTGGCGACCGACTGGTACCGGCCCGGCACCGTCGTGCCGTCGGGGCCCTCGACGTCGTACTTCTCCGACATCGCGTCGACGGACACCAGCAGGTCCGGGTCGATCACCCAGGTCACGTCGAGCTGGCTGCCGAGCGTCACGAGCTGGGCGAGGCGGCCGCCGGGCTGGATCTCCTTGGCGAGGTCCTCGTTCGTGAAGACGGGCGTCTGCTGCTCGTCGGAGCGGGTCCGGGCCGTGAGGTGGGTGGTGGAGATCAACGGCCACAGGTACGTGGTCCTGGTCTTCGTCTCGGCCGCGCCGTCCTGCCAGGGCAGGAACGTCCGCTCGATGCCGAGGACCTGCGGGTACGGCTGGGCGGCCGTCTGGCCGGTCAGCGCCACGCCGAGCTGGTAGACGCCGTCGATGCCCAGGTCGAGGGCGCTGACGGGCACCGAGACGCTGAAGCGCTGCGGGACGCCCGGGGCGAGCTTGGCGAACTTCTGGATGTACTTGCCGCCGACCTCGGTGCCGTCGGAGCCCGGCTGGAACCCCTCGCGCTGCGCGGCGGCGTCGATCGCGCTCCGCCCGCCCAGGGGCGCCCCGAGACGGAGGCCGACCTGCGCCTTGGTCACCGGCTGACGGCCCTCGTTGGTGACCGTGCCGGAGACCGTGACGGTGTCGCCCTTGCGGGGGGCGCCGGGCGTCAGGGAGTCCAGGGAGACGTCGACCGTCCGGGAGCCGGTGGTGTCGGCCTTGAAGCCCGTCCGCACGGCGGTGCCGGAGGCGTTGCGTACGCCTTGGGCGGAGCTTCCCGGCGCGCCCTGACCGGCGGTCTTCGCGCCTGCCGCGGCCTGGCCCGACACCGGCACGGCGGCGTACGCGGCGGAGTCCGCGGGAAGGTGGAGCAGACCGGCCAGCAGACCCCCTCCGACCAGCAGTGTCGCTGCCCGCCGGAACCATCGGTGGGCAGGTGAGGGGCCGGTCCCCGGGAAGTCTGCCGCCTCGGCCACGCGTTGCCCGTCCCTCGTTGTCGTCCGCTGTGTCGGTGGTTGTCGGTTGCTGCGTCCACGCATGGTAACGAGACGCGCAGGGCCTAAGTGCCGCGGACCGCTCCACAAGATCGGAAGACCGTGCCGGGGTGGCTGGAAGGGCCGAGGTGAGCGCCGTGGACGGCCGACGCGGGGGCGGTGGAAATCGAGGAAGCCGGGGGCCGCCGGGGCACGTACCCTTTTCTGTTGTGCCGAACGCCAACGAAGACAATCCCCGTGCCCTGAGCCAAGCGCAGAGCCGCGCTGTGAGCGAGCTGCTGCGCGTCTCGCCTGTCGCGGACGACCTCGCCCGCCGCTTCCAGGAGGCCGGGTTCTCGCTCGCCCTGGTCGGCGGTTCGGTCCGGGACGCGCTCCTCGGCAGGCTCGGCAACGACCTCGACTTCACCACGGACGCCCGCCCCGAGGACGTACTGAAGATCGTCCGTCCATGGGCGGACGCGGTGTGGGAGGTCGGGATCGCCTTCGGCACGGTGGGCTGCCAGAAGGACGCCCGCGCGGACGGCGCCGAGCAGCGCTTCCAGATCGAGGTGACGACCTACCGCTCGGAGGCGTACGACCGGACCTCGCGCAAGCCCGAGGTGTCCTACGGCGACTCCATCGAGGACGACCTCGTGCGCCGTGACTTCACCGTGAACGCGATGGCCGTGGCGCTCCCGGCGAAGGAGTTCATCGACCCGCACGGCGGACTCGACGACCTGTCGGAGCGGGTCCTGCGCACCCCCGGGACCCCTGAGGAGTCCTTCTCCGACGACCCGCTGCGGATGCTGCGGGCCGCGCGCTTCGCCGCGCAGCTCGACTTCGACGTGGCCCCGGACGTCGTCGCCGCGATGACGGCGATGGCCGAGCGCATCGACATCGTGTCCGCCGAGCGCATCCGCGACGAGCTGAACAAGCTGATCCTCTCCGCGCACCCGCGCAAGGGCCTCGCCCTCCTGGTGGACACCGGCCTCGCCGCCCGCGTCCTGCCGGAGCTCCCCGCGCTGCGCCTGGAACGCGACGAGCACCACCGCCACAAGGACGTCTACGACCACACCTTGATCGTCCTTGAGCAGGCGATGGCTCTGGAGACGGACGGGCCCGACCTGACGCTGCGGCTCGCCGCGCTGCTCCACGACATCGGCAAGCCGAAGACGCGTCGCTTCGAGAAGGACGGCCGGGTCTCCTTCCACCACCACGAGGTGGTGGGCGCCAAGATGACCAAGAAGAGGATGACGGCGCTCAAGTACTCCAACGAGCTCGTCAAGGACGTCTCCCGCCTGGTGGAGCTGCACCTGCGCTTCCACGGCTACGGCACCGGCGAGTGGACGGATTCCGCCGTACGCCGCTACGTGCGCGACGCGGGCCCGCTCCTGGAGCGGCTGCACAAGCTGACCCGCTCCGACTGCACGACCCGCAACAAGCGCAAGGCCAGCGCGCTGTCGCGGGCGTACGACAGCCTCGAGGAGCGCATCGCCCGCCTCAAGGAGCAGGAGGAGCTGGACGCGATCCGCCCCGACCTCGACGGCAACGAGATCATGGAGGTCCTGGGTGTGGGCCCGGGCCCGGTGATCGGCAAGGCCTACAAGTTCCTGCTGGAGCTGCGCCTGGAGAACGGGCCGATGGAGCGCGACGCGGCGATCGCGGCGCTCAAGGAGTGGTGGGCCGCGGAGAGCTGACGGGCGGCTTACGGCGAAAGGGGCGGTGTTTCACGTGAAACACCGCCCCTTTCGCGCGTCAAGGGACATAGGGAGAGATGTCGCACGCGCGGCACAGATACGCCGAGGGGCCATGTTTCACGTGAAACATGGCCCCTCGGCGCCTCGGACCACCACCATGGGGTGGTCACTGGCTACGGTTCTACGGTCTACGGCTCTACGGCACGGTCCGCTGCTCTAAGGCGCGGTCCAGCTCTACGACGCGGCCGGCTGCTCCACGGCCTTACGGCTTGTGCGGCCGCAGGCAGAGGGTGAAGTCGTCACCGGCACCGGTCTCCCGGTACTCCGCGTACTTCGTACGGTCGCAGGAGCCGCTCTCCTTCTTCTGTATGACCTTGTACTTGGCCTTCGTGTCACCGCAGTCCACGATCTTCAGGTCCGGGTCCGTGCTGCTGTCCGGGTTGCCGATGCTCATGCAGTCCCCGACCTCGGCGGCCGCGGCCTCGTCCTGGCCGGCGACGACGGCGGCACCCGCGAGGCCGAGGATGCCGAGGACGGCCACGCCGATGATGATGAACTTCTTCTTGCTCTTCTTGGGCGGCGCTATCGGGTCCGGGCCGCCCTGGTAGAAGGGGACACCCTGCTGCGGCGCCCCCGGGTGCTGCGGGTAGGGCGGGGGCGTCTGGCCGTACGGGGCCGCGCCCGGGTACTGCGGAGCGCCCGCGTCCTGCGGCTGGCCGTAGGGCTGCTGGCCCTGGGCGAACGGGTTCTGGCCCTGGGGCGGCGGAGTGGACACGGGGATCCCCCTAGAAGAAGCATGACGCTGGGACGGAAGCGCGATGGCGCGAAAAGACCTCCGTAAGCTATCCGGCTCCTGTGCGCGTGACGTAGCTCAGCGGGCCTCTGTGGCATTGATGTGACACTTACTGGGCGTCAAATCTGGCCAGAGTGGCAGCAATCGCCGCGTAGATCAGGGCCACGGACGCAACCAACGGGGCCGATTTGCCGTCCGGGGGCAGCATGAGGGCCGCCACGCCCGCCGCTCCGACAAAGGCGACATTGAACAACACGTCGTACAGGGAGAAGATCCGGCCGCGGAAGCCGTCGTCGGCAGTCGACTGCACGACCGTGTCCGTGGCGATCTTCGCGCCCTGGGTGGTGAACCCGATGACGAAGGCGGCCGCGAGGACCGGGACCGGGGCGAACGGCAGCAGGAGCACGGGGCCGAGCACCGCGGCGGCAGCCGCGCAGACCGCCATCCAGCCGCGGGCGCCGAGGCGGCCGGCCGCCCACGGCGTCACCACGGCGGCGACGAAGAAGCCGGCACCGGAAGCCCCGACGGCGATCCCGAGCAGCGCGAGCCCGTCGTCCCCGCCCGGCTCCCCCGACGACCACGCGTACCGGCACAGCATCAGCACCATCACCGTCAGGGCGCCGAAGCAGAACCGCATCAGGGTCATCGACACCAGGGCGTGGGCGGCGGGGCGCCGGGCCGCGAGGTGGCGTACCCCCGCGAGGAGGCCGCGCGCGGTGCCCGCGAGCGCGGCCACGAGCCGCGGGCGCACCGGCGGCCTGTCGGGCCCGAGCAGTTCGCGGGCCATGCGCAGGGCGGCGAGCGCGGAGCACAGGTAGAGCGCGGCGCCGAGCAGGACGACGGCCGCGTCCGAGTCGGCCACGACGACGCGGACGACGAAGGCGAGGCCGCCGCCCGCGGTCGCCGCCAGCGTCCCGGCGGTCGGCGACAGCGCGTTGGCCATGACGAGGCGATCGGTGTCGACGACGCGCGGCAGGGCCGCGGAGAGCCCCGCGAGCACGAAGCGGTTGACGGCGGTGACGCACAGCGCGGAGGCGTAGAACAGCCAGTCCGGGGCGCCGCTGAACATCAGGACGGCCGTCAGGGATGCCAGCGCGGCCCGCAGCACGTTGCCGTGGACCAGGACCTGGCGCCGCCGCCAGCGGTCGAGCAGCACACCGGCGAAGGGGCCGACGAGCGAGTACGGGAGCAGCAGCACCGCCATCGCCGACGCGATCGCCGCGGGCGACGTCTGCTTCTCCGGCGAGAAGACCACGTACGTGGCGAGCGCGACCTGGTAGACGCCGTCCGCGCCCTGTGACAGGAGCCGTACGGCCAGCAGCCGCCGGAAGTCGCGGAAGCGCAGCAGAACGCGCAGGTCACCGACGACAGCCATGGGGGACAGCCTCACATACGGCGAGGGCCCCCGGACGCGTTCGTCCGGGGACCCCTACTCACCGCGGGTCGAGGGCGCTCAGCGCTCGACCTCGCCCTTGATGAACTTCTCGACGTTCTCGTAGGCCTCGTCGTCGAAGTACTGGACCGGCGGGGACTTCATGAAGTACGAGGACGCCGACAGGATCGGGCCGCCGATGCCGCGGTCCTTGGCGATCTTCGCGGCGCGCAGGGCGTCGATGATGACACCGGCCGAGTTCGGGGAGTCCCAGACCTCGAGCTTGTACTCCAGGTTCAGCGGGACGTCGCCGAAGGCGCGGCCCTCGAGGCGGACGTAGGCCCACTTGCGGTCGTCGAGCCACGCCACGTAGTCGGACGGGCCGATGTGGACGTTCTTCTCGCCCAGCTCGCGGTCGGGGATCTGCGAGGTGACGGCCTGCGTCTTCGAGATCTTCTTCGACTCGAGGCGGTCGCGCTCCAGCATGTTCTTGAAGTCCATGTTGCCGCCGACGTTGAGCTGCATCGTGCGCTCAAGACGGACACCGCGGTCCTCGAACAGCTTCGCCATGACGCGGTGCGTGATGGTGGCGCCGACCTGCGACTTGATGTCGTCACCGACGATCGGGACGCCGGCCTCGGTGAACTTGTCCGCCCACTCCTTGGTGCCGGCGATGAACACCGGGAGGGCGTTGACGAAGGCGACCTTGGCGTCGATGGCGCACTGGGCGTAGAACTTCGCCGCGTCCTCGGAACCGACGGGCAGGTAGCAGACGAGGACGTCGACCTGCTTGTCCTTGAGGACCTGGACGACGTCGACGGGGGCCTCGGCGGACTCCTCGATGGTCTCGCGGTAGTACTTGCCCAGACCGTCGTGGGTGTGGCCGCGCTGGACCTGCACGCCCGTGTGGGGCACGTCGCAGATCTTGATGGTGTTGTTCTCGCTGGCACCGATGGCGTCCGCGAGGTCCAGGCCGACCTTCTTCGCGTCCACGTCGAAGGCGGCCACGAACTCGACGTCCTTGACGTGGTAGTCACCGAACTGGACGTGCATCAGGCCCGGGACCTTGGTGTCCGGGTCGGCGTCCTTGTAGTACTCGACGCCCTGGACCAGCGAGGCGGCGCAGTTGCCCACGCCGACGATGGCTACGCGAACCGAACCCATTCCGGTTGCTCCCTGTGTGATCTCGGTATTCCGGATGACACCCCGCGGAGTGCGGGGCGTCACTTGGCGGTGTCGTCGGACGTATCCGGCGGCGGGTTGTCCCCCCGCCGCCGGGGCAGGACGTCCGACTCCCCAGATGTGCTGTTCTGCTGTGCGGAGCTCGCGGGGCCGGACCGCTGGTCGCGCCCCGCGCGCTCGCTCTCGATGAGCTCGTTCAGCCAGCGCACTTCGCGCTCCACGGACTCCATCCCGTGGCGCTGCAGCTCAAGCGTGTAGTCGTCGAGGCGCTCCCTGGTGCGGGCCAGGGAGGCGCGCATCTTCTCGAGGCGCTCCTCCAGGCGGCTGCGGCGCCCTTCGAGCACCCGCATCCGCACGTCCCGCGAGGTCTGCCCGAAGAAGGCGAAGCGGGCGGCGAAGTGCTCGTCCTCGTACGCGTCGGGGCCGGTCTGCGAGAGCAGTTCCTCGAAGTGTTCCTTACCTTCCGCGGTCAGCCGGTAGACGATCTTGGCGCGGCGCCCGGAGAGTGGAGTCATGGCCTCCGTGGAGGCCGTGCCCGACTCCTCGATCAACCAGCCGTTGGCGACCAGGGTCTTCAGGCAGGGGTACAGCGACCCGTAGCTGAAGGCGCGGAACACACCCAGCGATGTGTTGAGCCGTTTGCGCAGCTCATAGCCGTGCATCGGGGACTCGCGGAGCAAGCCGAGGACCGCGAACTCGAGGATGCCGGAGCGCCTGCTCATGGTCTCCTCCCGTCTGTCCTGGTCTGCCCGCCGCGGCCCTTATGCCGAGCTGATGTATCGACTCGATACATCACGACGATAGGGCGGCGTGCCTGCTGCGACAAGAGGGGGAACGGTGAACGGCGTCACATCACCGATTCGTAGGATGTAACTTGCCTGATTTGGGGTGAACTTCGGTCCTAAGAGGGTTTTGACGGTGCGTAGTCTGTGCGCCATGCATACCGCCGGGAACCATGTGACGCGGGGTGGCGTCACCGTCCCCGGTGCTGTGCGGGCGAGTTCCGGAATGAACTCTTCCGCGCATCGGGGGGACCGGAAACCAGCTGCCGTTTCCAGGTGCGGACCACCGCGCCTGCCCGAGGAGTAATCGTTCGATGAGCGAGCACCGTCGCAAACCGCCGCAGGGTGGCGGACGTGCAGCGGCCAGGCGAGGTGCGTCCGGCACGCCGTCCGGCCGCCGCGCAGCACCACGTGACGCCACAGGATCACCGTCCTCGCCGCACGGGCCCGCGTCGTACGGGGCTGGGGCGTCCGAGGGGGGTGAGCGGCCCTACGGGGGGCGCGCCGAGGCCAGGCGCGCTGCCCGCAACGGGGCCGTGGGCGGTGGCAGGCGTCGGCCACCGGCGGACGGTGGTGCGGGTCGCGGCCGGGCGCGCGCCTACCCGGTCAAGAAGCGCTTCATCGACTACCCGCGCGCGGGCCGGAGCGGAGCACGGCGCTGGATCCCGTCGTGGCGGCTGGTCGCCAGCCTGATCGTCGGCTTCTTCGGCAGCCTGCTGGCGGTCGCGGGCATCGCCTACGCCCTCGTGGAGGTGCCGAACGTCGCCGACGCGGCCAAGGCCCAGAACAACGTCTACTACTGGGCCGACGGCTCGCAGATGGTCGCGACCGGCGGTGAGACCAACCGTCAGATCATCAAGTACGAGGACATCCCCGAGGCGATGCGCAACGCCGTCATCTCGGCGGAGAACAAGACGTTCGAGAAGGACAAGGGCGTCGACCCGATGGGCATCGCCCGCGCCATGGTCAACATGGCCAAGGGCGGTCAGACCCAGGGCGGCTCGACCATCACGCAGCAGTACGTGAAGAACGCCCGGCTCGACGACCAGTCGCAGACGTTCAGCCGGAAGTTCAAAGAGCTCTTCATCTCCATAAAGGTCGGCCGGACCGTCCCCAAGGAAGAGATCATGGCGGGGTACCTCAACACCGCCTACTACGGCCGCAACGCCTACGGCATCCAGGCCGCCGCGCGCGCCTACTTCGGCAAGGACGCGCAGGACCTGGACCCCAGCCAGTGCGCGCTGCTCGCGACGGTGCTCAAGGGTGCCACGTACTACGACCCGGCGGGCTACCCGGAGATCGACCCCGCGGCGAACCAGAAGGCGAACAGCGAGCGGGCCAAGAAGCGCTGGGCGTGGATCCTCGACGAGGAGGTCAAGGACGGCCGGATGGAGGCGTCCGAACGGGAGAAGTACACCGAGTTCCCGAAGCTTGAGAACCCTCGTTCGAACGTCAAGCTGAGCGGCCAGATCGGTTACCTGGTCTCGCTCGCCAAGGCGTACATCATCAACAACACCAACATCACCAGCCAGCAACTGGAGCAGGGCGGCTACGAGATCCACACGACCTTCGACAAGAAGAAGGTCACGAAGCTCGAGAAGGCCGTGCAGAAGGTCCGCAAGGAGAACATCAAGCCGAAGCTGCGCCCCGAGAAGGACACGCACGTCCAGTTCGGCGGTGCCTCGGTGAACCCGAAGACCGGCGCGATCGAGGCCATCTACGGCGGTGAGGACGCCACCAAGCACTTCACCAACAACGCCGACACGACCGGTGCCCAGGTCGGCTCCACGTACAAGCCCTTCGTGCTGGCGGCGGCCTTCAAGAACGGCATCCGCGACAAGACCGGCCCGGCGGAGCAGAGCGACGCCCAGCGCATCATCATCAACCCGAAGAGCCTGTACAGCGGCAAGAACAAGCTCAAGATCAAGAACTACGACGGCACGGTCTGGACCGACAAGGACGGCAAGGAGTGGCTGCAGGCCAACGACGGCCAGCAGTCCTACAACCCGCCCTCCTACCGGATCGACCTGCGGGAGGCGATGCGGGAGTCGGTCAACTCGGCCTATGTCCAGCTCGGCATGGACGTCGGGCTCGACAAGGTGAAGGCCGCCGCCATAGACGCGGGCCTCAAGGACGACGACTCCATGGCGGGCGCCACGTACCCGTCGTTCTCCCTCGGGACCTCCTCGCCGAGCGCCATCCGCATGGCCGGCGCCTACGCCACCTTCGCGGCCAGCGGCAAGCAGAACGACCCGTTCTCGGTCAAGGAGGTGGAGAAGGAAGGCGACTCGATCTACCGCCACCCGACCAAGACGAAGGTCGCCTTCTCCCCCGAGGTCGCGGACAACGTCACGGACGTGCTGCGGACCGTGGTCGAGGACGGCACGGGCAAGTCGGCACGGCTGCCGGGCCGCCAGGTGGCGGGCAAGACCGGTACGACCGATGGCAACAAGTCCGCCTGGTTCGTCGGCTACACCCCGCAGTTGTCCACGGCGATCAGCATGTACCGGATGGACGACGACGAGTCCAACAAGAAGCGCCAGTTCCTGGAGATGTTCGGCACGGGCGGGCAGCAGAAGATCCACGGTGCCTCGTTCCCCGCGGAGATCTGGCACGACTACATGTCCCAGGCGCTCAAGGGTGAGCCCGTGCTGACGTTCCCGACGCCCGAGCCCATCGGCAGGGTCGTCGGCCAGCCGGTCGTTCCCAAGCCGACGCAGACGGAGGAGGAGCCGGAGCCGAGCACGACCCCGACGCCCACCCCCACCAAGTCACCGTCCAAGACGCCGACCCCGTCGGATTCCCCCGACCCGACCGAGACCTGCAAGGAGTCGGACCCCGCCTGTGGGGACGACGACGGCGGGGCCACGGACGGCGGGAACGACAACGGTGGCGTCATCGGAGACCCGGGCGGTGAGACACCACCACCCACAGGTGATGCCAACGGTGGCAACGGAAACGGAAACGGCAACGGCAGCAATGGCGGCAACGGTCACAGCGACAACGGAGGGGGCATCTTCGCCGGGCCGACCGGCGGGGACGACGACTGACGCTCGCCGCGTGTGTTTCACGTGAAACAAGGCCGCCGCACCTGACGGGTGCGGCGGCCTTGCCCGTGTCCGAGCCTCCAGACGGCCCTGGAGCCGTGTCCGCGGGGTTGCTGGCCCTGTCTCGGGTTGGTCAGGGGTTTCGGCCGCTCAGAGGGCTCCAGGGCTGCCGCCCCAGCGTGGCCGCCCGCGGAACCCGACGCCGTCTGGTTCCGGGGCCCGGCAGGGTCCGTACGGCAGGATGTGCGCCATGCCCAGCGCAGAGAAGACGCCCCCCACACGCGCTCACCCCTCCGCGAGCGAGCGCGAGCCGCAGCCCGCGCTGCCCTCGCGGCAGGACGAGGTCGCCGCCGCCGGCAGCGAGCTGATCGGCGGGCCCGTCGGCCGCAGAGCGCTCCTCCTGACGACCTGGTGGACGCCCGTGCGCGTCATCGCCCTGGTCGCCCTCGGCATGTTCGCCCTCGGCATGGTGCAGAAGGCGCCCTGCTACAACGGCGCCTGGTTCGTCGGCGCGAGCTCGCAGTACACCCACGCGTGCTACTCCGACATCCCCCACCTCTACCAGGGCCGTGGCTTCGCCGACGGACTCGTGCCGTACTTCGACAAGCTGCCCGGCGACATGCGGTACCTGGAGTACCCGGTGCTGACGGGGCTCTTCATGGAGGTGGCCGCCTGGCTGACGCCGGGCAGCGGCAGCCTCCAGCACCAGGAGAAGGTCTACTGGATGGTCAACGCGGGGATGCTGATGGTCTGCACGGCCGTCATCACCGTCTGCGTGTCCCGCATCCACCGGCGCCGCCCCTGGGACGCCCTGCTGGTCGCCCTGGCCCCCGCCTTCGCCCTGACGGCCACCATCAACTGGGACCTGTTCGCCGTCGCCCTCACGGCCGCCGCGATGCTGATGTGGTCGCGCGGACGAGTGGTGGCCTTCGGCCTCCTCCTGGGGCTGGCGACGGCCGCGAAGCTCTATCCCGTCCTGCTCCTCGGACCACTGCTCGTCCTGTGCTGGCGGGCGGGCAAGTGGCGGGAGGCCGTGGCCGCGTGCGCCGGTACGGCCGCCGCCTGGCTGGTGGTGAACCTGCCGGTGATGCTGCTCGCGCCGGACGGCTGGGCGAAGTTCTACAGCTTCAGCCGGGAGCGGGGCGTCGACTTCGGCTCGTTCTGGCTCATCCTCTCCCAGCGCATGGACGACCCGCCGACCACGGACACCGTGAACAAGCTGGCGATGGCCCTCATGCTGCTCGCCTGCCTCGGCGTCGCCGTGCTCGGCCTCACCGCGCCCCGGCGCCCGCGCTTCGCCCAGCTCGCGTTCCTGGTCGTCGCCGCCTTCATCCTCACCAACAAGGTCTACTCGCCGCAGTACGTGCTGTGGCTCGTGCCGCTGGCCGCACTGGCCCGGCCGCGCTGGCGGGACTTCCTCGTCTGGCAGGCGTGCGAGGTCGCGTACTTCCTGGGCATCTGGATGTACCTCGCGTACACGACGAGCGGCGACGCCCACAGGGGCCTCCCGACCGAGGGCTACCAGGTGGCCATCGCCGTCCATCTGCTGGGGACGCTGTACCTGTGCGCGGTCGTCGTACGGGACATCCTCATGCCGGAGCGCGACGTGGTGCGGCGGACCGGGGAGGACGACCCCGGGGGCGGAGTCCTCGACGGGGCACCGGACGTGTTCGTCCTCGGCCCTGCTGCGGACTCCTCGCGGTCCGGAACGCCTGACCACGAAGGGGCGTATGTGAAGTGGGGGTCCTCGGGAGACCGTTCGCCCTGAGCGAACACGCCTCGGGTCGGTATGCCGCAGGGGCGGAACGCCGCAGGGCCTGGGCGCCGAAGGCGGCGGGGAACGGCGAAGGGCCGGATGCGAGGGGTCTCGCGTCCGGCCCTTCGGCACAAGTGCCGCGTGTGCTCAGTAGTCGACGATGCGGTCGAACTGCGTGGTGGTGTGCCGCAGGTGCGCCACCAGTTCCTCGCCCACGTGCGGCTCCGGCGCGTCCGACGGCACGAAGAGGATCGACACCTGCATGTGCGGCGGCTCGGCGAACCAGCGCTGCTTGCCGCCCCAGACGAACGGCGACAGGTTGCGGTTGACCGTCGCGAGGCCCGCACGGGCGACGCCCTTCGCGCGCGGCATCATCCCGTGCAGCGCCTTGGGCGCCTCCAGGCCGACGCCGTGCGAGGTGCCGCCCGCCACGACGACCAGCCAGCCGTCGGACGCCGTCTTCTGCTGGCGGTAGCCGAAACGGTCCCCCTTGGCGACGCGCGTGACGTCCAGGATGGCGCCGCGGTACTCGGTCGCGTGGTGGTCGCCCAGCCACAGGTGCGTGCCGATGCGCGCGCGGAAACGGGTCTGCGGGAACTGCTGCTGCAGCCGGGCCAGTTCGTCCGCCTTGAGGTGGCTGACGAACATGGTGTGCAGCGGCAGGCGCGCCGCGCGCAGGCGGTCCATCCACGCGGCGACCTCCTCGACGGCGTCCGAGCCGTCGGGACGGTCGAGGGGCAGGTGGATCGCGAAGCCCTCCAGGCGCACGTCCTCGATCGCGGCGTGCAGGTGCGGCAGGTCCTGCTCGCTGACGCCGTGCCGCTTCATGGAGGACATGACCTCGATGACGACACGGGCGCCCACGAGCCCGTGCACGCCGTCCAGGGACGACACGGAGCGGATGACGCGGTCGGGCAGCGGTACGGGCTCCTCGCCCCGCCGGAACGGCGTGAGGACCAGCAGGTCGCCGCTGAACCAGTCCTTGATCCGTGCCGCTTCGTACGTCGTGCCCACGGCGAGGATGTCCGCGCCGAACCGCGTGACCTCCTCCGCGAGGCGCTCGTGGCCGAAGCCGTAGCCGTTGCCCTTGCAGACCGGGACGATGCCTGGGAACTGGTCAAGCACGTGCTTCTGGTGTGCCCGCCAGCGCGCGGTGTCGACATAGAGCGTGAGCGCCATGGCTGGTCCCGGAACCTTTCTCGTGGCAGCGGTGTAACAGAGGTATGGAAGGAATGGAGACAGGAACTGCGTGCTCAGCGACGCGACATGTAGATGTCGAGCGCCTTGTGCAGCAGCTTGTTCAGCGGGAAGTCCCACTCACCGACGTACTCGACGGCCTCGCCACCGGTGCCGACCTTGAACTGGATCAGGCCGAAGAGGTGGTCGGTCTCGTCCAGCGAGTCGGAGATGCCGCGCAGGTCGTAGACGGTGGCGCCGAGCGCGTAGGCGTCGCGCAGCATCCGCCACTGCATCGCGTTCGAGGGCCGGACCTCGCGGCCGATGTTGTCGGACGCCCCGTAGGAGTACCAGACGTGCCCGCCCACGACGAGCATCGTCGCCGCCGAAAGGTTCACGCCGTTGTGGCGCGCGAAGTACAGCCGCATGCGGTTGGGGTCCTCGGAGTTGAGGGCCCGCCACTGCTGCTGGAAGTAGCTCAGCGGCCGCGGCCGGAACTTGTCGCGGATCGCCGTGATCTCGTACAGCCGCTGCCACTCGGGCAGGTCGTTGTAGCCGCCCTGGACGACCTCGACGCCGGCCTTCTCCGCCTTCTTGATGTTGCGGCGCCAGAGCTGGTTGAAGTTCTTGAGGACCTCGTCCAGCGAGCGGTTGGCCAGCGGGACCTGGAAGACGTAGCGGGGCTGGACGTCACCGAAGCCGGCGCCGCCGTCCTCGCCCTGCTGCCAGCCCATGCGGCGCAGCTTGTCGGAGACCTCGAAGGCGCGCGGCTCGATGGTCGTGGGCTCGATGTCGCGCAGCCGCTTCACGTCCGGGTTCTGGATGCCCGCCTTGATCGCGGGGGCGTTCCAGCGGCGGATGACGACCGGCGGGCCCATCTTCACGGAGAAGGCGCCCTGCTTCTTCAGATGCGCGAGCATCGGCTGGAGCCAGTCGTCCAGGTTCGGGGCGTACCAGTTGATGACCGGGCCCTCGGGGAGGTACGCGAGATAGCGCTTGACCTTGGGCAGTTGGCGGTAGAGCACCAGGCCCACGCCCACCAGGTGACCGGTCCGGTCGTCGAACCAGCCGAGGTTCTCCGAACGCCACTCACTCTTCACGTCTGCCCATGCGGGGACCTGGCAATGGCTCGCCGACGGCAGGCTCTGGATGTACGCCAGATGTTGCTCTCGGCTGATGGTCCTCAGGGTCAGGCTCATTCGCGGCGCTCCTCGGGCTGGTGTGTCCCCATGGGTACAGGGGCTCCGGCTCTAGCGCCGAAGCCTACTGCGCCCCGCGAGCGCGTCGTCTGGGCCTGTCGCACCTTCGCCCCTGGCCGGTGTCCGACCAGGGGTGGTGCGGACCGGTCGGTCGCCGGTCCGGATCGTGCCGTGCGGCCCGGCCGCGGTCAGCCGCGGCCGCCGCCGGTCACCAGAGGCCGCCGAAGAGGCCGCCGTGTGCCATGCCCAGGAGGAAGCCGACCGCGCTGGCGCCAAGGCCGACGATCAGGAAGAAGCGCTCCCGCGTCGTCACCGAGATGAACTGTCCGTACGCGCCGGTGCAGATCCCCACCAGGCCGGTCCAGGAACTCAGCAGGTGGAGGTGGTGGAACATCGCGGTCACGAAGGCGATGGCGCCGAGCACCAGCGTCACGCCGAGCAGTGTGTCCTGGAGCGGATGAGGCTTGCCGTCGGTGGCGAAGAGGGAACCGGCGGCGTCACGTCGCATTGTCTGTGCCATGGAGGCACCTCCTGCGGAGAGCAGCGCATCGTAGCGCCCTACACACCCGATGTGTACAGATTCTCCCCCTCCGCCGCCGGATTTCAACCGGAAGCCTCCGTGCGGGTACTCTGTACCGTCTGCACCGGTGTCTGCCCAGACCAGTCCCCGACTGGTACGGCCACAGGACACGCCTCCCCCCTCGGACGTCCGCTCGGGGGACGCGATTGTCAGTGGCGGCCGATACCGTTGCGTACGCATCACGACCCTCCTGCCACGGAACGACCGTGGCCGCTGAGTCCAAAGGAGGTGGGTTCCACATGCGTCACTACGAGGTGATGGTCATCCTCGACCCCGATCTCGAGGAGCGCGCTGTCTCCCCGCTGATCGAGAACTTCCTCTCCGTCGTCCGTGAGGGCAACGGAAAGGTCGAGAAGGTCGACACCTGGGGCCGTCGTCGTCTCTCGTACGAGATCAAGAAGAAGCCCGAGGGCATCTACTCGGTCATCGACCTGCAGGCCGAGCCTGCGGTCGTCAAGGAGCTCGACCGCCAGATGAACCTGAACGAGTCGGTCCTCCGGACCAAGGTCCTCCGTCCCGAGACCCACTGAGCCCCGGCTCAGATCCGTTGAGCCCCCGGGCTCGACGGCACTCGGGATCCGAGTAGCAGCACCAGCAGCCAGCAGCAAACCCGCCGAGAGGTTCCCCCAATGGCAGGCGAGACCGTCATCACGGTCGTCGGCAATCTTGTCGACGACCCCGAGCTGCGCTTCACCCCGTCCGGTGCGGCGGTCGCGAAGTTCCGCGTCGCGTCCACCCCCCGCACCTTCGACCGGCAGACCAACGAGTGGAAGGACGGCGAGAGCCTGTTCCTGACCTGCTCGGTCTGGCGTCAGGCGGCGGAGAACGTCGCCGAGTCGCTCCAGCGAGGCATGCGCGTCATCGTGCAGGGCCGGCTGAAGCAGCGGTCCTACGAGGACCGTGAGGGCATCAAGCGCACGGTCTACGAGCTGGACGTCGACGAGGTCGGTGCCAGCCTGAAGAACGCCACGGCCAAGGTCACCAAGACCTCGGGCCGCGGTGGCCAGGGCGGATACGGCGGCGGTGGCGGCGGCCAGCAGGGCGGCGGCTGGGGTGGTGGCCCCGGCGGTGGCCAGCAGGGTGGCGGCGGTGCTCCCGCCGACGACCCGTGGGCGACCGGCGCGCCGGCCGGCGGCGGCCAGCAGGGCGGCGGCGGTGGCGGCTGGGGCGGAAGCTCCGGCGGCTCCGGTGGCGGCTACTCGGACGAACCCCCCTTCTAGGCCCCGGGCCACGGCCTCGGGAGCGAGAAGGCGGGTCGTACCCACACTTCTTGATCACACAGGAGAATCACCATGGCGAAGCCGCCTGTGCGCAAGCCGAAGAAGAAGGTCTGCGCTTTCTGCAAGGACAAGGTCACGTACGTGGACTACAAGGACACGAACATGCTGCGGAAGTTCATTTCCGACCGCGGCAAGATCCGTGCCCGCCGCGTGACCGGCAACTGCACCCAGCACCAGCGTGACGTCGCCACGGCTGTGAAGAACAGCCGTGAGATGGCGCTGCTGCCCTACACGTCCACCGCGCGATAAGGGAAGGGTGACCGACATATGAAGATCATCCTCACCCACGAGGTCTCCGGCCTCGGTGGCGCCGGCGACGTCGTCGACGTCAAGGACGGTTACGCTCGCAACTACCTGATCCCGCGGAACTTCGCGATCCGCTGGACCAAGGGTGGCGAGAAGGACGTCGAGCAGATCCGTCGTGCTCGCAAGATTCACGAGATCGCGACCATCGAGCAGGCCAACGAGATCAAGGCCCAGCTCGAGGGCGTCAAGGTCCGCCTGGCCGTCCGCTCCGGCGACGCCGGTCGTCTCTTCGGTTCCGTCACCCCGGCTGACATCGCTTCGGCGATCCAGGCCGCCGGTGGCCCGAAGGTCGACAAGCGCCGTGTCGAGCTGGGCGCGCCGATCAAGACGCTGGGCGCCCACACGACGTCCGTGCGTCTGCACCCCGAGGTTGCCGCGAAGGTCAACGTCGAGGTCGTCGCTGCCTGAGCGTTGCGCTCGCAGGACTGAGTGAAGGGGCCGCACCCACTGGGTGCGGCCCCTTTGCCGTGTGGTGGGGCCTGCGCGGTAGAGGGAGGCTGCTTTTGTGGTGCAGCGGCTCCCTTGCTGTGCAGGGCCGCGCTTGCCGTGTGGCGGGCCCCTGTTTCACGTGAAACATCGCGAGGGTGCGGGATGGTCCGCCCAGCAAGCTCAGGGCGGCGCAGCTCCTGGCAGAGGTACCTGCCTCAGCGCGTGGCTCCCGTGACGATCCAGCGGCCCGAGCGGGAGCGCAGCCACAGGGTGATCAGGCGCACGGTCATCATGAGCGTCATCGCGACCCACAGGGCGGTCAGCGCTCCGCCGAGAGTGGGGACGAGCAGGGCGGCGGGAGCGAAGACCGCGAGGGTGATGAGCATCGCCCAGGCCAGGTACGGCCCGTCCCCCGCGCCCATGAGGACGCCGTCCAGTACGTAGACGATGCCGCAGATCGGCTGGGCGAGGGCTATCACGATCAGGGCGGGCAGCGCCGCGTCCTGGACGGCGGCGTCGCTGGTGAAGAGCGGGACGAACACCGGCCGTGCCACGACGACCAGCAGTCCGAGGACGATGCCCGAGACGAATCCCCACTGGACCATGCGGCGGCAGGCGTCGCGGGCGCCCTGTGGATCACCGGCTCCCAGATAGCGACCGATGATGGCCTGCCCGGCGATCGCGATGGCGTCGAGGGCGAAGGACAGCAGGCTCCACAGGGACAGGACGATCTGGTGGGCCGCTATGTCGGCATCGCCGAGTCGGGCGGCCACGGCGGTGGCGATGATGGTGATCGCCTTGAGGGAGAGCGTGCGGGCCAGGAGCGGAACGCCTGCCTGCGCGCAGGCTCTGATCCCTGCGGCGTCCGGGCGCAGGGAAGCACCGTGGCGCCGGGCACCGCGGACGACGACGGCGAGATAGACGACGGCCATGGCGCACTGGGCGAGGACGGTGCCCCAGGCGGAGCCGGCGATGCCGAGGTCGCATCCGTAGACGAGGAGCACGTTGAGCAGACCGTTGGCGATGAAGCCGCCCACGGCGACGTACAGCGGAGTCTTGGTGTCCTGGAGGCCGCGCAGCACACCGGTGGCGGCGAGGACGGCGAGCATCGCGGGGATGCCGAGGACGGAGATCCGCAGGTAGGTGACCGCCTGCGGTGCGGCCGCGGCCGAGGCGCCGAAGAGGTCCACGAGCGCCGGGGCGGTGGGCAGGGCGACGGCGATGACGGCGACGCCGAGCAGCAGGGCGAGCCAGATCCCGTCCATGCCCTGCCGGATGGCGGCGGGCAGGTCGCCGGCGCCGACGCGCCGGGCCACGGCGGCCGTGGTGGCGTACGCGAGGAAGACGAAGACGCTGACGGCGGTTGTCAGAAGGGCCGAGGCGATGCCGAGACCGGCGAGCTGCGCGGTGCCGAGGTGGCCGACGATGGCGCTGTCGGCCATGACGAAGAGGGGTTCGGCCACGAGGGCGCCGAAGGCGGGGACGGCGAGTGCGACGATCTCTCGGTCGTGTCGTCGCCGGACGGCCTCGGGTGCCGCGGGAGCCTGTGTCATGAGCACCAATCTAATCTTCCACAGGTAAGAGATGCAATTGACTTAGGACCCTTACTTGGTCTGGGGTCGGCCGGTGGATCGGGCGTCGTTCGACAGGTTCTTGGGCCGACTGGGGAAGTTTTTCTTCTGCACAGCCGGTGGACGGGAAAACCGCAGGTCAGGGCGGTCACGAAAAGTGCCTTGAGGGCTTGTTCACAGGGCTGTCCACCGGCCCGTGCACAGGTTTCCCGGGGTTCTCCACAGCATCGGGCCGTTCATCCACACCGCCTGTGGATAACCAGATTGGCTGACGGTGCCCGCGGGCCTACCGTTGTGCGGCGCCCGCCTCGTCCTGCCACCGCGGAAACCCCGCAAATCCGACGCGTCAGAACCGGAGCCGGGCCCCCTTATTTGTCAGTGTCGTGCCTTAGGAAAGAGGGCACGGCGAGGTCCGCGCGGCGGACGGGAGGAGGCGGCCCGGTGAGCATCTCCGAGCCCTTGGACGACCCGTGGGCCGACAGCGGACCGGGGGATCGGCTGCCCGTGTCCCGCCCGCGCCGTGACGGCGACCGCGGCCGCGAGGAGCAGCACGAGCGCGGCTGGGACGGCGGCGGCCCCTCCTTCGAGCGCGTGCCACCGCAGGACCTGGACGCGGAGCAGTCCGTGCTCGGCGGCATGCTGCTGTCGAAGGACGCCATCGCCGACGTCGTCGAGGTGCTCAAGGGCCACGACTTCTACCGGCCCGCCCACGAGACGATCTACACCGCGATCCTTGACCTGTACGCCAAGGGCGAGCCCGCCGACCCGATCACGGTCGCCGCCGAGCTCACCAAGCGCGGCGAGATCACCAAGGTCGGTGGCCCCTCGTATCTGCACTCGCTGGTCCAGACGGTGCCGACCGCGGCCAACGCGGAGTACTACGCGGAGATCGTGCACGAGCGCGCGGTCCTGCGCCGCCTGGTCGAGGCGGGCACGCGCATCACGCAGATGGGATACGCGGCGGACGGCGACGTCGACGAGATCGTCAACAGCGCCCAGGCCGAGATCTACGCCGTCACCGAGCAGCGCACCAGCGAGGACTACCTGCCCCTCGGCGACATCATGGAGGGCGCCCTCGACGAGATCGAGGCGATCGGCTCGCGCAGCGGCGAGATGACCGGTGTGCCCACCGGCTTCACCGACTTCGACTCGCTCACCAACGGCCTGCACCCCGGCCAGATGATCGTCATCGCGGCCCGGCCCGCCATGGGTAAGTCCACCCTGGCCCTCGACTTCGCGCGGGCCGCGTCGATCAAGAACAATCTGCCGAGCGTCATCTTCTCGCTCGAGATGGGCCGCAATGAGATCGCGATGCGCCTCCTCTCGGCCGAGGCGCGCGTGGCCCTGCACCACATGCGCTCCGGCACGATGACGGACGAGGACTGGACGCGACTGGCTCGTCGCATGCCCGAGGTCTCGGCCGCCCCGCTGTACATCGACGACTCCCCGAACCTGTCGATGATGGAGATCCGGGCGAAGTGCCGCCGCCTGAAGCAGCGCAACGACCTGCGGCTCGTGGTCATCGACTACCTCCAGCTCATGCAGTCCGGCGGTTCGAAGCGCGCCGAGAGCCGTCAGCAGGAGGTCTCGGACATGTCGCGAAACCTGAAGCTGCTGGCGAAGGAGCTGGAGATCCCGGTCATCGCGCTCTCCCAGCTCAACCGAGGTCCCGAGCAGCGCACGGACAAGAAGCCGATGGTGTCCGACCTGCGTGAGTCGGGCTCCATCGAGCAGGACGCGGACATGGTGATCCTGCTGCACCGCGAGGACGCGTACGAGAAGGAGTCGCCGCGCGCGGGCGAGGCGGACCTGATCGTGGCCAAGCACCGTAACGGTCCGACGGCCACGATCACGGTCGCCTTCCAGGGCCACTACTCCCGGTTCGTGGACATGGCGCAGACGTGATCTGCTCGCCTTCGCCGTACGTCCGCCTGGCCGGGGTGTCGTGGGGGCGGTGCCGGCCGGTGCCGGGGCCCGGTGCGGTGGTGGCGGCGTGGTCGCGTCACGCGACGGCGGTGCCCTCCAGCTCGACCATCTGACCGGGGATCGCCAGCCGTGCCACCCCGAGCATCGTGGTGGTGGGCGCCACCCCGGCGGCGCCCAACCGTGCGGCCAGGACGCCGTAGTGCTGGAGGAGCAGGTCGACATCGGTCGTGTAGACGTTGAGCCGGACCAGGTCGGCGAGCGTCATGTCGGCCTCCTCCAGCACGGCCACCAGGTTGTCGAGGCTCAGCGCCAGTTGCGCCGCCATGTCACCGTCGTGTTGGGGCTTGCCGTCGCCGTTCAGCGCCGTCTGGCCCGAGATGTACAAGGTCCGGGTGTGCCCGGAGACGACCTCGCCCTGGTTGAAGCCCATCCCCAGGGACCATGCCACCGGGTTGACCGCTGTTCGTTCCATCGCCATGCCAGCTCCGTTCGCTGCAGAGGGAGTACGCCGGCCACCGGCTCCGCAACCGTGGCTTCGACGTCGTGGCGACGAGCCTCGCAGCGAAACGTGACATCTCCCGTCACGTATATCGATAGAGTTTTCGCATGCGTGCCGACCGCTTGGTCTCGCTGGTGCTGCTGCTGCGTCAGCGCGGTCGGCTGACTGCGGACACGCTGGCCCGCGAGCTGGAGGTGTCCACCCGCACCGTGCTCCGTGACATCGAGGCGCTGTCGGCGGCCGGTGTCCCGGTCTACGCCGAGCGTGGCCGCTACGGCGGGTTCGCGTTGGCGCCCGGGTTCCGCACCGAGCTCACCGGTCTGAACCACGACGAGGCCCTCGCCCTGCTGACCGCCGGAGCGGCCCGCGGGGAGCAGGTCTTCGGCCTCGGCTCGGCGTTCACGTCGGCGATGCGCAAGGTGCTCGACGCGCTGCCCGAGACCCACCGGGCCACCGCGAGCGACGCGGCGCAGCGCTTCCTCGTCGACCCGGAGACCGACCTGCTGGCACGCCGGCTGATGACTGAGGAAGTCCCCGACGCCACCATGATCGCGGTCCGGCGCGCGGTGCTCACCGGGCACAAGCTGCGCATCCACTACGCGGCCACCGGCCAGGCAGCGCGGTGGCGCACGGTGGACCCGGTCGGCCTGGTCACCGTGCGCGACCGGGGCTACTTGCTGGCGATCAGATCCGGCGAGGACCGCACCTACCGCCTGTCGCGGGTGCTGGCCGCCGAGGAGCTCGCCGAGAAGACCCAGCGACCGCCCCGGGTCGACCTGGACGGGATCTGGCGGGAACGCTCGGCACGGTTCCTCTCCGGCGGCGACCACGCCACCGTGCTGCTCCGGGTGGCCCCGGAGCGGCGGGAGGAGCTGCTGGACACCGCGCTTGCCGTGCGCGCGGAGGAGCCCGACGCGGACGGCTGGCTGCGGCTGGAGGTGACCTTCCAGGACGCACGACATGCCGAATGGGCGCTGTGGCAGCTCGGCATGGACGCGGAAGCGCTGTCCCCGCAGTCGTTGCGCACCGCCCTGCGGGACCGTGCCGCCGCGCTCGTCACCCGTTACGAGGGCTCGCGCTGAGGCCGTGCTCTACCTGGGATCGCGCTGAGGCTGGGCGTTACGAAGGCTCAATCCGGGGCCTGGCGCTACGAAGCTCGCCTCGCGGCCGGACGTGACGAGCGCTCGCTCTCAGGCCTGCGCCCGGCGATGTCGGCCTTTCGGCGGCGCCGCTCAGAACCGCGGGCGGCAGCCGCCGCTCAGACCGCCTCCGCCACGGGCAGGCACTCGGTGAGCAGGTCGACGACGTCGCGCCAGGCCCGCTCGGCATGCCGCGGGTGGTGGCCGACGCCGGGGCGCACGGTGTGGTCGACCGGCGGATGGTGGAAGGCGTGCAGGGCGCCGCCGTAGACCACCATGCGCCAGTCGACGCCCGCGGCCTGCATCTCCGCGGCGAAGGCGTCCCTCTGCTCGGCGGCCATGATGGGGTCCTCCGAGCCGACCCCGGCCCACACGGGGCAGCGGATGCGTGCTGCCTCGCCCGGGCGGCCCGTGGTGAGTGCGTTGACCGTTCCGATCGCGCGCAGATCGACGCCGTCGCGTCCGAGTTCCAGCGCGATGGCGCCCCCGGTGCCGTAACCGATGGCGGCGATGCGATCGGGGTCGGTCCGTGGTTCGGCGCGCAGCACATCGAGTGCCGCGTGGCCGATGCCCCGCATCCGGTCGGGGTCCGCGAGCAGCGGAAGGCACCGGGCCAGCATCTCCTCGGGGTCGCCCAAATAGCGCCCGCCGTGGAGGTCGAAGGCCAGCGCTATATATCCGAGTTCGGCGAGAGCATCGGCCCGGCGGCGCTCGACGTCGCTGAGCCCGATGCCCTCTGGTCCGAGCAGCACCGCGGGCCGCCGGTCGACACCGGCAGGGAGCGCAAGGTGCCCGATCATCGTCAAGCCGTCGGCCGGATACTCGACCGTACGCGTCGTCATCGTCGTCATGGGACGGGACTGTAGTGATCACCAAGCCGGGAACGGGCGGATCTTAACCGTGGGCAGAACGCGGACTCGCCGACCGGGCAAGGAGTGTTTCACGTGAAACATGGCGCAGCCCTGTTCGGAACCGAACCGACCCCTTGACGCGCGACGTGCACCAGAGGTGCCCGTGTGTCAAAGGAATTGACTCGACGCTGCGCCTTTGCCCGTATGAACTTGCTCCATGACGAAACAAGAGCTGCTTCCCTCGACGCGCCGGGCCCTGCTGCACCGGATCGCGACCGCGCAGACCGAAGGACGCGCCCCGTCCCTGGTCGCTGCTGTCGTGCGTGGGGGCGAGCTGGTGTGGACAGGTGCGCGTACGTCCGTCGACGGCCATGCACCGGATCAGAACGTGCAGTACCGCATCGGATCGATCACCAAGACGTTCACGGCCGTGCTCGTGATGCGCCTGCGCGACGAGGGACTCCTCGATCTGTCCGACCCGCTGGAGAAGCATCTGCCGGACACCGGCGTCGGCGAGGTCACCATCGCCGAGCTCCTCGCCCACCGGGGCGGGCTCGCGGCCGAGACGCCTGGAGAGTGGTGGGAGCGCAGTTCTGCGTCACTGCGGCCGGAACTGCGCGACGTACTCGGCGAGAAGCCCTTCAGGCATCCGGCCGGGCGCCGCTTCCACTACTCGAACCCGGGTTACACGCTGCTCGGTTCGCTCATCGAGGCGCTGCGCGGTGCCCCGTGGGAGGACGTCCTGCGCCGGGAGGTCCTGGAACCGCTCGGCCTGCACCGTACGAGCGGCCAGCCGATGGCTCCGCACGCGGGTGGCTGGGCGGTGCACCCGTGGGCCGACGTGTTGCTGCCCGAACCCCTGGAGGACCTGGGGCTCATGGCTCCGGCCGGGCAACTGTGGTCGACGACGGCGGACCTGGCGCGCTTCGCCGTGTTCCTGATGCGAGGCGACGACCGTGTGCTCTGTGCGGAATCGGTCCGTGAGATGAAGATGCCTGCGGCCGTCGCGGAGTTCGGGGACGCGGAGCAGACCTACGGGCTCGGCCTCGGCATCGTGCGGTACGGCGGTGGTGCGCTCGTGGGCCACACCGGCTCGCTCCCCGGCTTCCTCGCCAGTCTGTGGACCTGTGAGGAGGAGGACATCGCGACGATCGTCCTGGCCAACTGCACCTCCGGACCGGCGGTGGCGACCGTGGCGGCCGAGCTCGTGCGGATCGTGGCGGAAGCGGAGCCGCGTATCCCGGAGCCGTGGCGGCCTCTGCCCGACGTGGACCCGTCGCTCCTGGAGCTGGTCGGCCCTTGGTACTGGGGGACGAGCGTGCAGGGGCTGCGTCTGGCGGCGGGTGGCGAGGTCCGGCTGGGCCCCCTCACGGGCGGTGGCCGTGGCTCACGCTTCGGGCCGAACGGGGACGGGACGTGGACAGGGCTCGACGGCTACTACGCCGGGGAGCGGCTGCGTGCCGTCCGGAGGGCGGACGGCACAGTGAGCCACCTGGACGTCGGGTCATTCGTCTTCACGCGCGAGCCGTATGACAAGAACGCCCCCGTGCCGGGCGGGGTGGACCCCGAGGGCTGGCGAGGCCTCGCCTGAGCAGAGCACGGGCCAGGCCGTCCTGTTTCACGTGAAACCGTGAGCAGGACGACCTGACCTCAGCTCAGTGCCTGCACGCGCTCGCCCGTGTCGGCCCGCGTCAGAGCTGCCGCTTGAAGCCCACGTGCGATGCCGTGAAGCCCAGGCGCTCGTAGAAGCGGTGCGCGTCGGTGCGGCTGGCATCCGACGTGAGCTGCACCAAGTGGCAGCCGAGCCGCCGCGACTCCGCCACGGCCCACTCGATGAGCTGGGTGCCGAGACCGCTGCCGCGTTCGTCGGCGTGCACCCGTACGGCTTCGATGATCGAGCGCGTGGCGCCCTTCCGGGACAGGCCCGGGATGACCGTGAGCTGCAGCGTGCCGATCACGCGGCCCTCGCGGACGGCGACGGTCAGGTGCTGGTTCGGATCCTGGGCCAACCGCTCGAACGCGGGGCCGTACGGGCTGAGGTCGTCCGGTGACTCGCGCTGTGCGCCCAGCGGATCGTCCGCGAGCATGGCCACGATCGCGGGGATGTCCTCGGCGACGGCCGGGCGTATTTCAAGATCTCCCATGGCCGCAGCCTACGGGAGCCCCCTCTCCGGGCGGCGTCGGCTGAAGGCACCCCGGGACCGCGCTCTTGGACCGCACTCGGGGCCCGCGCCCCGGGACCATACCCGGGTCCCGCGCTCCGGGACCGCGACTGATGCGGCCGGAGCGCCTGCGGAGCCGCGGCCCCGACCGGCTGCGGAGCGCGGCTGCGAGCGGCGGCGGGCTGCGGCCCCGACCGGCTGCGCGCCGCATCGCCGACAGCGAGCCCCTGCGGACCGGGCCACCGGGGACAGACCCCTGAGAGCCACCGGGACAGAGCGCGAGTCCTGCCCCGGTGGCCTGCGGCCTACGCCGGTGCGTGCACCGCTTCCACCGCCCGGACCAGCGGGGCGAGCTCAGGGTTCTTCGCGGCTTCGTCCAGGGCCTCGCGCAGGGCGGCGTCATTGGTGGGCCGGGCCTGGGCGAGGAGCTCGGCACCGCTCTCGCTGACGTTTGTGTAGATGCCGCGCCGGTCGGTCGGGCACAGGTACCGCGAGAGCAGACCCCGCTCCTCGAGGCGGGTCACCAGGCGCGTGGTGGCGCTCTGGCTGAGGACGACGGCGTCGGCGACCTGCTTCATCTGCAGGTGCCCGCCTTCGCCGTCGTGCTGGCGGCTGAGGACGTCGAGAAGGCTGTACTCCCGCACGCTCAGGCCGTGCTTGGCCTGGAGGGCCCGCTCCACATGGGACTCGATCTTCCCGTGGAGCAGGGAGAGCGCGCACCAGCCCTGGGCGAGCGCGGTGAGTGCGGGGTCGGTCGCCGTCATACCTGTTCCTCCGTCTTCCTGCGTCCCGGAGCTGCTGCGTCCAGGATAGTCCACCACCGCAATATCCAGCGCTTGCAAATATCCCGCGCATGCAACTATTGTGGACGCACGTTAAGCGCTCCCGCAACCGTTTGGAAGGTATACCTCCATGCCTCTCGCGCTTCTGGCCCTCGCGATCGGGGCCTTCGGAATCGGAACCACGGAATTCGTGATCATGGGGTTGCTTCCCGAGGTCGCGGGTGACTTCGACGTCTCCATCCCCACCGCGGGGTTCCTCGTGACCGGCTACGCCCTCGGCGTCGTCCTCGGCGCCCCGCTGATGACCGCGCTCGGCACCCGCATCTCGCGCAAGCGGATGCTCATGCTGCTGATGGGCCTGTTCATCGCGGGCAATCTGCTCTCGGCCGTGGCGCCGGCGTTCGGCGTCATGCTCGCCGGCCGCATCGTCGCCTCGCTCGCCCACGGGGCCTTCTTCGGCATCGGTTCCGTCGTCGCGGCCGAGCTGGTCGCGCCCGAGAAGAAGGCCGGCGCCATCGCCACCATGTTCTCGGGCCTCACCGTGGCCAACGTGGTCGGTGTACCCCTCGGCACGTTCGTCGGCCAGGCTGTCGGCTGGCGGGTCACCTTCGTCATCGTCGCCGCCCTGGGCGTGCTCGGCCTCGCCGGTGTCGCCAAGCTCGTACCGGACCTGCCCAAGCCCGAGGGCGTACGGCTGCGCGACGAGGTCGGCGCCTTCCGCAACGTGCAGGTCCTGCTCGCCATGGCGATGACCGTCCTCGGCTTCGGCGGCGTCTTCGCGGCCATCACCTACATCACGCCCATGATGACCGAGGTCGCCGGCTACTCCGACTCCTCCGTGACGTGGCTGCTCGTCCTGTTCGGCCTCGGCATGGTCGGCGGCAACCTGATCGGCGGCCGGTTCGCCGACCGCGCGCTGATGCCCATGCTGTACGTCTCGCTCGGCGGCCTGGCCCTGGTGCTCGCCGTCTTCACCCTCACCGCGCACAACCAGATCGCCTCGGTGGTCACCATCGCCCTCATCGGCGCCCTGGGTTTCGCGACCGTGCCGCCGCTGCAGAAGCGGGTCCTCGACCAGGCCTCAGGGGCGCCGACGCTCGCCTCCGCCGTCAACATCGGCGCCTTCAACCTCGGCAACGCCCTGTCGGCCTGGCTCGGCGGCGTGGTCATCTCCGCGGGCCTCGGCTACACCGCCCCGAACTGGGTCGGTGCCCTGCTCGCCGGGTCCGCCCTCGTCCTGGCCGTCCTGTCGGCCGCCCTCGAACGCCGGTCCGCCGCGCCCTCCCCGGTCATCGCGGGTGCCACCCCCGTGGCCGAGCGCGCGCAGGCCGTCCACCACTGAAACACCGTTCCCCAAGGAGACACACCCCTCATGAGCACCACCCCCGCCCCCACCGCCGTCGCGCCGCTGACCATCACCGACGCCGAGGCCCTCGTGACCACAGCCCGCCGTGCCGCCGAGGCCGCCGGGGTCACCGTCAGCGTCACCGTCCTCGACGCCGGCGGCCACCTCCTGGCCTTCCGGCGTGACGACCGGGCCGTGCTGATCTCCGGCGAGACCAGCACCCGCAAGGCGTACACCGCGCTCCAGCTCAACACCCCGACCGCCGACCTGGTGGACGCCGTCCAGCCCGGCGGCCTCTTCCACACGCTGCCGACGGCCCTCGACCGGCCGCTGCTGTTCATCGCGGGCGGCGTACCCGTCCACCGTGACGGCCGGCTCATCGGCGCTATCGGCGTCGGCGGCGGCGCCCCGGAGCAGGATCACGGCTTCGCGACCGCGGCGGTGCAGGCCCTCGCCTGACCCTCGCTCCACCGCCACCCGGTCCGGGGCTCACCTGACCCCTTCGCCCACCCCGCGCAGGGGCCGCCGGACCGGGCCCAGCGAACAGCCCGCCCTCACCGCCGGACGTACCACGGCAGGTGAGCGCGGGCTTCGGCCTGTCCGCAGGCCGCCGCGGCCCCGGGTTCGTGGTGCCTCAGCCCGCCGCCACCGTCAGCGGAGCGAACCGGCGTGTCCAGTCACCGGGCAGCTCCGGAACGCCGTACGTCATGACGGCGTTGAAGGCGACGGACTCCAGGCCGCGCGCCTTGACCCACGTGAGCAACTCCTCGTGGCGTACGTCGATGTCCGTACGCAGCGGCCGGTCGGTACGGGCGCCCAGGGAGGTGATGAGCGCCTTGGCCGTGTCCGTGTCCCGGGCGATGAGCGGGCCGACGACATGGGTCTCCATGTTCGGCCAGGCCCCCGCGTAGCCGATGATCTCGCCGTCCGCCTCCGCGACCCGGAGCTGGTCGGTGAAGGCAGGCAGGCGCGTGACGATCGGGGTGCGGTCCAGGCCGAAGACCTCGGTGTCCAGCCGGACCAGGACGGGCAGGTCCTCGGCGGTCGCCGCGCGGGTGGTGATGCCTGAGGTCGGCGCCTCCCCGGCATCGGCGTCGAAGCGGCCGCGGACCATCTCTGCCCGGCCCGTCGTCTTGAAGCCGAGCTGCTCGTACAGAGGGCGGCCGTGCGGCGTCGCGTGCAGGGTGAGCGGAGTGGTGCCCGCCGCCTCGATGACGGAACGCATCAGCCGACGGCCGATGCCCTGGCGGGCGTGCCGTTCGGCGACCAGCACCATGCCGATCGCCGAGAGCTCTGGGTTCTCGTACGCCCCGTACCGGGTCACGACGCACGCGGCGATCAGTCCGTCGCCGTCGGGGTCATCGATGCCGTAGCCCGTCCCGGCCGAGAGCAGCAGGCCCCACTTGTGTTCCTCGCGGGGCCAGCCGCGGTCCTCGGACAGATCGGCGCAGGCGGTGAGGTCGCGGGGCGTGAGCCTGCGGATGGGCAGTGCGGAGAGGGTAGGTGTCGACACGCGGGTCAGGCTGTCTGACGCATCGCCTCGGCGTCCACCTCTTTGTGGGGAGAAGCACGCTGCTTTTGGCCAACTTGCCGCTGCTCCCGCTGCTGAGCGGTACGCAGGCGACGGCCGCGCCGGGTCGGGCCCCAGGGCTTGAGGACGGAGACCGCCGTCATGAACAGGTAGGCGCCGAGGGAGACGAGGGGGCCCGCGATGAGGTCGGACGTACTCGGGAGCGGACGGCCCGCGGCCACGGTGCCGACAGCTTCGTCGATCCCTGGGCGCAGCGCGAAGACGGACGCGGTGGTCGTCACCAGCGTCAGCCAGAACTTCGTGTAGACCCAGCGGTGACGTGCGAGCCCCCAGGACGTTCCGAGCGAGAGCAGCAGGCCGCTCAGCAAGGTGAGGAACGCCAGGGGCAGGACGAGCCAGTCGGTGAAGACCTTCATCGCGCGGACGGAGGCCTCGACGGTGGGATGGGACGCGGTGGCGAGCGCGGTCGTGGCGAGGGCGACGAGCCCGAGGGTGAGCCCGAGCCAGCCGGCCGAGGCGGCGACATGGACAACGAGGGTGGCCCGGCGAGCGGGGCGGCGTAGTTTCACGTGAAACACCGTGCCGGGGGAGGCGGGCCCCAGCGTCTGACAGCGGGAGTAACCCCGGGTACTAGCCTCGGCGTACATGGCGCGCCTTCACCTCTTCGACCTGGACGGGACCCTGCTGTACGGCACCGCGGCACCCGTGGAGATATCCCGGCAACTGGGTTTGGAGCGAGAGATCGCCGCGCTCGAGGCGGACTTCGTGGCGGGGCACACCGACTCGATGCAGTACGCGGTACGGGTGCACACGCTGTGGGCAGAGCTCACCGAGGCCCATGTGGCGGCTGCTTTCGACGGGGCGCCCTGGCTGTCGGGCATCCAGGAGACCTGGTCCGAGATCCGTGCGGGCGGCGACTACTGCGCTGTCATCTCCCTCTCGCCCTCCTTCTTCGTGGAGCGGCTGCTCGGCTGGGGCGCACACGCCGCGTACGGTTCCCGGTTCCCCGCCGTGCCGTTCTCCGGACCGGTGGATCCCGCGGGCATCCTCAACGGGGCGGCGAAGGTGAAGATCGCGAACCGGCTCTGTGAAGAGTTCGATGTCGCTCAGGCCGACTGCGTCGCCTACGGCGACTCGCTGTCCGACCTGGAGCTGTTCGCTGCGGTGCCCGTTTCGGTGGCCGTGAACGCGGACGCGCGGCTGGCGGACCTGGCCACCCACTCCTACGTCGGCCGGGATCTGCGGAAGGCGTACGAACTGGTGCACACGCCGGTAAGGGAGGCAGGAGAAGTGTGAGGATCCCGGAACTTCGAGTGAAGCAGCGGCACTTGTGTGTTCGACGAGTGCCAGTAGGGTCGGGGAGAGTGCACGCCGCCGCGTTCCGCTGCGCGTCCCCGGGCGGCCGGAAGGCGTGACGGGAAGGCACGCACACAGATCGACAGAGCTTAACGGGGTAGGGAGATCGAGAACCCCTTCTTCCGGCTATACGCGCCAGGCACAGAACACCGATGCCATGCTGCCGCTGAGGTGACTGCGACCCACATCACATTGGTGCCCTACTTGTCCGTAAGGCGTAGGACGCCGGGTTCAATGTGATCGACAACGGCTGCCGAGGCAAGGCGGGGAAGCAAGCACCTCCCGGCGAGGAAGTGCGCGGACCGACTGAGAGATGTTCGAGGCGAGGCACAGGATGGACGCTCCGACCACCACGTCGGCGGGCAAGGGCACTTCCGGGAACAGCGGCAGCGGCTGGTTCACGCCACGGAAACCGCAGGAGCAGCCGGAGGAGGAGCAGTCGGCCTCCGGCGGCGGGGACGGAGCGGAGACGACGGGCCCCGCCCCGCATAAACCCACGAGCAGCCCGTGTCCGGCACCGCCAGGACGGCGCGCGGCAGCGATCGGCCCCCCGGCCGGACGGACGGCCGGGGCCCCCGACACCGATGATGTGTCGGGGCGAATAGCACCTGCCTCCTCCGCCGGGCCGACGACCGCTCCAGACACCGCGGCGACGGCTCCGGACACCGCGGCGACGGCTCCGGACACCGCGGCGACGCCTCCGGACACCCCGGCGACGGCTCAGCGCATCCCGGCGACGGCCCCGGCAGCCCACCAGCAGCCCGCCGCCCAAAGCCCGCCTCGTACGGCAGCCGCGCCGCCGGGCAGTCCGGCGCCACCCGGCGCCACGCCTTCGGGCGCCCTGTCCTCCCGTGCCGCGCCTTCCGATGCCGCGTCCCCCGAGGCCGCGCCACCCAAGGCCGCGCCACCCAAGGCCGCGTCCCCCAAGGCCGCGTCCCTCGGCACCCCGTCCCCCGACGCCGTCCTCGTCCGGCGCACGATGGCCGAGATCGCGCCCATCGCCGACAAGGTCACCTCGTACTTCTACGCGTTGCTCTTCACCCGCCACCCCGACCTGCGCGGGCTGTTCCCCGCGGCGATGGACACCCAGCGGGACCGCCTCCTGGCGGCCCTGCTGACGGCGGCGGAACACATCGACGACGGCGACGCACTCGCCGAGCACCTGGGCCACCTCGGCCGCGGACACCGCAAGTACGGCACGAGGTCCGTCCACTACCCCGCCGTCGGGGAGTGCCTGATCGGGGCGCTCACCCGGTACGCGAGCGCGAGCTGGGACGACGAGACCGAGGCCGCGTGGGTCAGGACGTACACGACGATCTCGCAGATCATGATCGACGCGGCTGCCGAGGACGAGCTGCGCGCGCCCGCGTGGTGGTACGCGGAGGTCGTCTCGCACGACCCGCGGACCTCCGACATCGCCGTCATCACCGTCCGCCCGGACCAGCCGTACCCGTTCCTGGCCGGGCAGTACACGAGCCTGGAGACCCCCTGGTGGCCGCGGATCTGGCGGCACTACTCCTTCGCGTCGGCGCCACGCTCCGACGGGCTGCTCTCGTTCCACGTCAAGGCGGTCCCGGCGGGCTGGGTCTCGAACGCGCTGGTGCACCGCGCCCGGCCCGGTGACGTGCTGCGGCTCGGTCCGCCGACGGGCTCCATGACCGTCGACCACAGCACCGACAGCGGCCTCCTCTGTGTCGGCGGCGGCACTGGCATCGCCCCCATCAAGGCCCTCGTGGAGGACGTCGCCGAGCACGGCAGGCGCAGGCCCGTCGAGGTCTTCTACGGCGCCCGCACCGACCACGACCTGTACGACATCGACACCATGCTGCGGCTGCAGCGCTCCCACCCCTGGCTGGCCGTCCGCCCGGTCGTGGACAACCGCGCCCAGCTCCCCGACGCCGTGCGCGCGTACGGTCCGTGGAACGAGTACGACGCGTACCTGTCGGGCCCGCCCGGGATGATCCGCAGCGGCGTGGACACGCTGCGGCGAGCGGGCATACCGGCGGGCAGGATCAGGCACGACGCGGTGGAGGAACTCGTGGTGGCGGGGGACTGACGGCGGGTTCGGTTCGGGCCCCTGGCGAGGTGGTCCTCAGCCCAGGTCCGGCGCGTGCATGGCCCGTACGCCCTCGATGTTGCCGTCCAGGTAGTGCCGCAGGGACAGCGGTACGAGATGGACGGAGGCGATCCCGACGCGGGTGAAGGGCACCCGGACGATCTCGTACTCGCCGCAGGGGTCCTCGACCTCGGGGCCGTGCCGCTGCGCCGGGTCCATGGACTCCAGGCGGCAGACGAAGAAGTGCTGCACCTTCACCCCGGTGGCGCCGCCGTCCTCGCCGATGTGCTCAAGGGTGTCCACGAAGCACGGCACCACGTCGGTGATCTTCGCCCCGAGCTCCTCGTGCACCTCGCGGTGGAGCGCGTCCACCACGGTCGCGTCCTCCGGCTCCACCCCGCCGCCCGGAGTGAGCCAGTACGGATCCACGCCGGGCTTGGTCCGCTTGATGAGGATCAGGTCGTCTCCGTCCAGAAGGACGGCACGTGCGGTGCGCTTGACCACGGGTCGGACGGTCATGGGGGAAATGTGGCCCGCACTGTTCCACGTGAAACATCGCGAACCGGCCGGGTACAGCCCTACGTCCAGCCGACCGCAGCACGCAGCAGCCACGCGTGCGCCCGCGCGATGGGGGGCATGGCGAGTGTGCCGGTGCGTACGACGAGGAAGTACGTGCGCAGGGGCGGCACCGCGGGGTCGAGCAGCGCCGCGATCTCGCCCCGCTCCAGGGCGGACGCGCACAGATAGCGAGGCAGGACGGCGAGCCCGGCGCCCTGGATCACACAGGCCAGGACGGCGCGCAGATCCGGCACGATGACGGCGCCGGCCGCGGCCGGGCGGGAGTCGAAGACCGCGGCCCAGTAGCGGGAGACGAACGGCAGCGACTCGTGGACCTCCACCACCGGCAGGTTCTCCACGGTGAGAGCACCCTTGCGGCGCAGCTTGCCGGGCCCGATGAGGGACGCCCAGCGCGGCGCCGCCACCAGCACGAGCTCCTCGTCGCACAGCGGCGTCGCGGTGAGCAGAGCCCCGCGGGGGCGGGCCGTGGTGATGGCCAGGTCGTGGTGTCCGGCGGCGAGCCCCTCCAGAACCTCCTCGGCGTTGCCGAAGGAGGCGCGCAGCGCGATGCGCTGGCCGTCGCCCCCGGCCAGCGAGGTGAGGGAGGGGAGAGCGCGCTCCGCCGTGAACTCCGGTGGCCCCGCGAGGTGCAGCGTACGGACCGACGAGTCCTCGTCGATGCCGGCCTCGGCGATCTCCACCAGGGCGTCGAGGTGCGGCGCGGCCTTGTGGGCGAGCTCGTCGCCCATGGTCGTCGGGGTGACTCCGCGGGCCTGGCGCAGGAAGAGCGGACGGCCCAACTGGCGCTCCAGCGTGCGGATCTGGGACGTCACCGCGGGCTGGGAGAGTCCCAGGAGGGCGGCGGCACGCGTGAAGGACCCAGCCCGGTGCACCGTGACGAATGTGCGCAGCAGGGCCAGATCCATGTCCTCACCCTTCCTCCGTGTCGGCCCCCGGCGCATCCCCACTATAAATTTGTCGATAGGTTGCTGTCGCTACCGTGATTGGACACTGACACAGAGTCAACTAGCCTTGTTCGCGCGGTTCTTCACGCAGGGAACCGAGGACGGTCCGAGCCACGAGGGGGGAGGCTCGGACCGTCCGTTGTGCGTAGCCGCGTACGAGGGGCCCGGGCGCGCGCGGCGGTTCTGCCTCCTCGTGGGGCGCAGAAGTCAGCCGGCCGTCTCGTCCAGCGCGCGCAGCACATCCGCCACCAGGTCCTCGGCGTCCTCCGCCCCGGCCGAGAAGCGGATGAACCCTTCCGGAACCGCGTCCCCGCCCCAGCGGCCGCGCCGCTCGGCCGTGGAGCGTACGCCGCCGAAGCTCGTCGCGTCGTCCACGAGCCGCAGCGCGTCGAGGAAGCGCTCCGCACGCGCGCGTGACGGCAGCGCGAACGACACCACGCACCCGAAGCGCCGCATCTGCCGCGCGGCGATCCCGTACGAGGGGTCGTCCGGCAGCCCCGGATACCGCAGTCCTGTCACCTCGGCACGGCCTCGAAGCGCCTCGGCGACGGCCAGGGCGTTCGCGTCCTGCCGGTCGACGCGCAACTGGAGGGTCGCGAGCGAGCGGTGCGCCAGCCAGGCCTCCATGGGCCCGGGAATCGCTCCGACGATCTTGCGCCAGCGCCGGACGGCGGCGGCACGCCCGGCGTCACGGCAGGCCACGTAGCCGAGCAGGAGGTCGCCGTGGCCGGTGAGCTGCTTGGTGCCACTGGCGACGGAGAAGTCGGCGCCGAGGTCGAGCGGGAGCTGGCCGAGGGGCGTGGCGAGGGTGTTGTCGACGGCGACCAGGGCGCCCCGCGCGTGCGCCGCGTCGGCGAGACGGCGGACGTCGCAGACGTCGAGGCCCGGGTTCGACGGCGTCTCCAGCCAGAGCAGTTGGGCGCCGTCGAGCACGCCGAGCTGCGCGTCACCGGCGGTGGGCGCGGTGCGTACCTCGATGCCGTACGCCGTGAGCTGCTCGCGGACCAGGGGCAGCGCCTGGTAGCCGTCGTCCGGCAGAACCACGGCGTCACCGGCGCGGAGCTGGGAGAAGAGCACCGCGGAGATCGCGGCCATCCCGGAGGCGAAGACCAGCGTCTCCACGTCCTCCTCCCGGCCCTCCGGACGTTCGAGCTCACCGATGGCGCGCTCCAGCCGCGTCCAGGTGGGGTTCTCGTCGCGGCCGTAGGTGTACGGGCCCGTGGGCTCCCCCGGCAGGTGGTAGTGCGCGGCGAAGACGGGGCCGGGGAGCGTCGGCTCGTACTTCACGGGCTCCGGGAGCCCGGCGCGTACGGCGCGCGTACCGTCACCGGCGCGCGCCTCCCGCGCGGCCGCGCCCGTGAACGCTGTCGTCGCCGTCGTCGCCGTGGGCGCCGTCGTGGGTGCCGCGTCCGTGCCCTGCGCCGAGCGCCCGGGCGCCGGGTCCCCGCCGTGCACCGGGGTCTGTGCCCGCTCCGTCATGCCGCCCGTCCTTCCAGCGCTTCCTGTACGGCGTCGAGCAGGCCGTCGCTCGCCGCCTCGACCATCTTCAGGCACTCCTCGAACCCGGCGAAGTCCCCGTAGTACGGGTCGGGCACGTCGAGGTCGCCCAGGTCGCCGCCGCCGCGGCGCCCGCCGCGCCCGTCCTCGGAGCCGACGGCCGGGTCGTACGAGCGCAACAGGCGCACCTTCTCGGCGTCCCGCGGGGTCGGCGCCAGGCGGCGCAGGGTGCGCAGGTGGCCGCGGTCGAGGGCTATCACCAGGTCGAGCCGGTCGAACCAGTCGGCCTGGAACTGCCGGGCCACGTGGTCGGTCCCGAAGCCCGCCGCCGCGAGGACGGCCACGGTGCGCGGATCGGCGCCGTCGCCCTCGTGCCAGCCGTCGGTGCCCGCACTGTCCACCAGGACGCGGCCTTCGAGACCGGCGTCGCGCACCCGCGCGCGGAAGACCGACTCGGCCATGGGCGAACGGCAGATGTTGCCGGTGCACACGAAACAGACGGCGAACGTCGTGGCGGCAGGACGGGGTGAGGGCGCGGAGGAAGGCATGGGGTCGGTTGTTTCCTCGGAGTGGGGCGGCCCCAGGAGGGGCGCGCGGGACGTACGGCGTGCGTGGGATACGGCGTGCGTATGGGGGGATGGCGACGCGGCCGAGCGGCGGTCCTGGAACCGGGTCAGTCCTTGTCGGGAAGGGCGACGTTCAGGGCCCAGGAGACGACCGAGATGATCAAGCCGCCCAGCACGGCGGTCCAGAAACCCTCGACGTGGAAGCTGACGTCCAGCTTGTCGGCGAGCCAGGAGGTCAGGAGCAGCATCAGGGCGTTGACCACCAGGGTGATCAAGCCCAGCGTCAGGATGAACAGCGGGAACGTGAGGACCTGTACGACGGGCTTGACCAAGAAGTTCACCAGGCCGAAGAGCAGGGCGACCACGAGGAGTGTCAGTGTCTTCGAGCTCGTGCTGTCGCCGGTGAGCGTGATCTTGTCGAGCAGCCACACGGCGACGGCCAGGGCCACCGCGTTGGCGAGCGTCTTGACTACGAAATTCTTCATGTGTCTGATCGTGGCAGACCTGGGCCGGCAGCGGTCGGCCCACGATGTGGCAAGGGGCATACAGGAGCGATGAAGGCATTCCGACTGGACGAGCTCGAAGCGGAGCGCGCCGCCAACGACGGCGCGTATCTGCAATTCCTGCGGGAGCGGAACATGTCGGTCGGGCTCTACGCGCTCGATGCCGGGGACACCGACCCGCAACAGCCGCACCGACAGGATGAGGTGTACATGGTTGTCAGCGGCCGCGGTTCGATCACGGTCGGCATGGAGACGACGCCGGTCGCGCGCGGCAGTGTCGTGTACGTCCCCGCCGGGGTGCCGCACAAGTTCCACCACATCACCGAAGACCTGCGGGTCCTCGTCGTGTTCTCGCCGCCGGAGCAGTGACCTCGCCGACCGCGTTCCCCGCTGCCCGCGTCTCCTGCTGCTTGCGTCTCCCGGAGCCCGCGTCTCCCGGCACCCGCGTCTCCCGCTGCCCGCGTCTCCTGGGGCCCGGCCGGTGTCGGGGGACGCGGTCGGCCCGGATCAAGGGCCGGACCTCAGGGTTCGTGCCTCAGGGTTCCCTAGGGGGAGAGTCAGGGGAGGACAAGGGATCGAGCCGCCCCGAACGGGCGCTCGCCCCTCTAGCATCGAATACGTGAGGCAAGGAATCCGCGCAGGTGCGGAGCCTCACGCAGGAGCGAAGCTCCGTTACTGACGGAGTTCCGTCACCGGCGGAGTTCCATCACCGACGGAGTTCCAGCGGCTCGTGGAGTTCCGTCCCATGGCGGAGAACGGAAAGGGCAAGGGCAATGGGAGAGATCTTCGGCGGTATGCCGTGGTGGGTGAAGTGGGTCGCGGTGCCCCTCATCGCCCTGGTCGTGTTCGGCGGCCTGATAGCGAGTGTCGTCGGCTTCGTGTTCGCCCTGCTCTTCAAGGTGCTGCTCTTCGTGGCGCTGGTCGGCGGAGTCGTCTACGTGGTACGGAAGTTCATATCCAGTTCGCCGTCGTCCCGCAGCAAGTCACGCGCCGAGTGGTGAGGCCGTCCGGGGTTCCCTCCCGAGGGGGAAGTTTCCCCAGGCTGGGCCCTGGAGCGGTGGCCAAGGGTTAGAGTCCGGAAACCGACGCGGGGCTGTCCCCGCAGGCGGGCCCACTGCCCCCTCCCGTGTACCCCCGACACGGAGGGAACCCCCATGCGCAGGGAGTGACCCATGGCCACGGTTGATGCCTCACCCCCACCTGAACGCACCGCCCCCGCAGGCGAAGCCGCCCCTGCGGACGAAGCCAACTGTCCCCGCGAAGCCGCCCTGACGCACGACGGTGGCCCTGAGGAGAGCGCCTCCACACCCGCCTCCTCACCCTCGCGCGCTTCGGCGTCCCCCGACTCGTCGCCGATCCACCCGCTGCGGCCGAAGTCACCGCCCCTGGGTACGGCGCGCCGCACATCGTCGACCCTGACCCCGGCCCCGACACCGTTGGCAACCCCCGCGGCGTCGATGTCGGCGGACACCGGCTCGGCCGGCGTCGGACCGACGCTGATCGGCTCGGTGCAGCGGGCGATGCGGCTGCTGGAGGCCGCCGCGTCGCACGAGAGCGGGGCGCCCGCGAAGCAGTTGGCCCGCGAGTCGGGGCTCGCGCTCCCGACGGCGTACCACTTGCTCAGGACGCTGACCCACGAGGGCTATCTGCGGCGGGAACACGGGGTGTTCGTGCTGGGCGAGGCGGCGGAGCGGCTGGGTGCCAGCGCGGCGCAGCAGAAACGTCGTTCCATGGTGGACGACGTGCTGGCGCACTGGCGCGACGCCATCGGTGCGCCTGTGTACTTCGCCCTCTACCGCGACGGTGAGATCGAGGTCGTCTCCATCGCCGACACCCCCGGCACCCCGGCCGTCGAGGAGTGGGCCGACTTCCGGGAGACCGGGCACGCCCACGCCATCGGGCAGTGTCTGCTGGCCCAACTCGACGACGAGGCACGGCGGGAGCACCTCGACCGCTATCCGGTGCGGTCGCTCACGCCGAACACGGTCCGTGACGAGCAGGCGTTACTCCGCAGGCTCGACGGCCTTGGCCGGATGGCGCCGGTGGTGGAGCACCAGGAGTACGTGCTGGGCACGGTCTGCGCCGCGATTCCGATCACGGTGGGCACCACGGCGGCCACCGTGGCGATCTCGATTCCGTCGGCTCAGGCGGAGCGGTTGTTGCCTGCGGCACGTGCCGTGCAGGAGGACCTCGGGAGGCTGCTCAGGACACTCGCCTTCTCTATCAGCATCTGAAAACTCACTCCTTGTGATCTGTTGTGTACGTTGAGCAAGATGACACGAGTGTCAGGGAGCTGGTTCCTGGCCACGGAAGGCTACTGACGGGGTAGGCGGCGATGCGAGAGTCGGTCCAGGCAGAGGTCATGATGAGCTTCCTCGTGTCCGAGGAGCTGTCGTTCCGCATCCCGGTGGAGCTCCGGTACGAGACGTGCGATCCCTATGCCGTGCGGCTGACCTTCCACCTGCCCGGTGACACCCCGGTGACCTGGGCCTTCGGGCGGGAGCTACTGGTCGACGGAGTGGGCCGGGCCTGCGGCGACGGGGATGTGCACATCGCGCCCGCCGACCCCGACGCGCTCGACGAGGCCTTCATCAGGCTGCAGGTCGGGGCGGACCAGGCGCTGTTCAGGGCGGGGATCCCACCACTGCTCGCCTTCCTCGACCGGACGGACAAGCTGGTCCCGCTGGGGCAGGAGCGGGCGCTGGCCGACTTCGACGCGCACCTGGACGAGGCGCTGGACCGGATCCTCGCGGAGGAGCAGAGCGCTGGCTGAGCATCGCTCCGGGCCGTGGCGGAAGAACCGCGGTGGTGCGATGTCTGTGACGCACAGTAATCGCCGAAGGGTAGGGCGCGGACCTGCGTGGGGGCAGGGGCTGCCCCCATGCCCAGTGGCAAAGGTCCGCTGAGGGGGTCAGGGTTTTCGGCGGCGGCCCGTGCCGCCGCGGGAGAGGCGGGGGCGGGTGGGGTTGGTGCCCGAGCGGGGAGGAGTGAGGCCAGGGGCCCCCGTCGGTCCTGGCGCCCCCGTCGGACCCGGTGCCCCCGGGGCGCCCATCGGCCCGGCAGGACCTCCGGGGCCGGCAGGGCCGGCCGGGCCGGGAGGACCAGCAGGCCCGGCGGGCCCGGCTGCCCCCTGGTGGGGGGTTCCCGCGGGGCCGGGCCCCAACGGTCCGCCGGTGTAAGGCCCCACGGGTCCGCCCGGGCCCGGGACTCCCGCCGCGGCGGGCGAGGCAGGGGCGTTCTGCCGGTCGGCGGAGACGACGAGGGCGGCGAGCGCGGTGGTGACGGGGACGGAGGCGACGAGGCCGATCGAGCCGATCAGGGTGCGGACGATCTCCTCGGCGACCAGCTCGCTGTTGGCCACGGTGCCCACGCTGCTCTGGGCGATGGAGAAGAGCAGCAGGAGGGGGAGGGCGGCGCCCGCGTAGGCGAGGACCAGGGTGTTGACGACCGAAGCGATGTGGTCGCGGCCGATGCGGATGCCCGCGCGGTACAGGCCGCGCCAGCCCATCGTCGGGTTGGCCTGGTGCAGCTCCCAGACCGCGGAGGTCTGGGTGACGGTGACGTCGTCGAGCACGCCGAGGGAGCCGATGATGATGCCGGCGAGCAGCAGACCGCTCATGTCGATCGACGGGTACAGGCCGTGGATGAGGCCGGTGTTGTCGTCCGTGTTGCCGGAGAGGGAGGCCCAGCCGAGGAAGAGCGAGCCGAGCAGACCGATGAGGAGGAGGGAGATCAAGGTGCCCAGCACCGCGACCGAGGTGCGCGCGGTCAGGCCGTGGCACATGTAGAGCGCGATCAGCATGATGGCGCTCGCCCCGACGACGGCGACCACCAGGGGGTTCGAGCCTTGCAGGATCGCGGGGAGGATGAAGAAGGTCAGGATCAGGAAGCTGACCGCGAGGGCGACCAGGGCCATCACGCCGCGCAGCCGCCCCACCACCACGACGGCGAGGGCGAAGATGCCGGCGAGCAGGGCCATCGGCACCTCGCGGTCCACGTCGGTGACCGAGTACTGCAGGCCCTTGGGGGCCTTGGGCTCGTAGGCGACCACCACGTCCTGGCCCTGTTCGAGCTGGCGGGGGGCGTCGGGCTGGACGATCTCCGTGAAGGTGTAGCCCTTGTGCGGGCCGCTGGTCACCTTGATCGTGGCCTTCTTGCAGGTGCCCTGGGCGCGGGACTGGGCGGTCTTGCCCTCGGCGGTGGAGGTGTCGCCGTTGGGCAGCGGCTGCGAGCCGTTCACGTCCTTGCAGGGCAGCGCCTCGACCTTCGCGACGGTGGCGGACCTGGTCTGCCGGTCGAAGCCGACGCCGGTGCGCTCGTGGTCCGGTGTCCCGCCGGGCCAGAGCACCGCGAGGCCCACGAGGACGGCCGCGGCGAAGGGGATCAGGACGGCGGCGATGACCTTGCGCAGATGCTGGGAGACGGGCGCGGCAGGGCCATGGCTGTGGGAGTGGCCGTGCCCGTGTCCGTGCGGCTCCGGGACGGGCGGCGGTGTGGGGGGCTCTGTCGTGGTCACGGCCCGATCATCGCAAGAACGGAGGGGGCCCTCTGTTCACCGCGCCCGATATGACGCTAGCGTGGAGGCACCTTTGCACACGCGGGAGCTCGGAGCACCGGGCTGAGAGGGCGCTGACCTCCGTACGAACGGCATTCGGACCGTACGGGAACCGCTGCGTCGACCGCCGAACCTGTTACCGGGTAATGCCGGCGTAGGGAGTAGGTCTCATGACCACATCGGACACACGCACGCCTGCCTCCACGCGGCCCGAGGGCGGACAAACCGCCCAGAGCGGGCCGAGCGACGCGGAGGCCGGGAAGTCCATCGGCTGGCACAAGGCATACGTGACGGGCCCGGAGGGGTCGCGTTCCGATCTGCGCGTGCCGGTCCGCCAGGTGCACCTGACCAACGGCAAGACCGTGACCCTGTACGACACCTCGGGCCCGTACACGGACCCGGAGATCGACACCGACGTGCGCCGGGGGCTCGCCCCCCTGCGGGAGAACTGGATCATCGCGCGCGGCGACACCGAGGAGTACGCGGGCCGCCCGGTCCGCCCCGAGGACGACGGCATCAAGCACACCTCGCCGCGCGGCGGCCTGCGCAACCTCGACGCGGTCTTCCCCGGACGCCCGCGCCAGCCGCGCCGCGCCCGCGCCGGCCAGGCGGTGACGCAGCTCGCGTACGCCCGGCGCGGGGAGATCACGCCGGAGATGGAGTACGTGGCCGTCCGGGAGAACGTCGAACCCGAGGTGGTCCGCGCGGAGATCGCGGCGGGGCGCGCGGTCCTGCCCGCCAACGTGAACCACCCGGAGATCGAGCCGATGATCATCGGCAAGCGGTTCCTGGTGAAGGTCAACGCCAACATCGGCAACTCCGCGGTCACCTCCTCCATCGAGGAGGAGGTGGAGAAGATGACGTGGGCGACGAAATGGGGCGCCGACACGGTCATGGACCTGTCCACCGGCCGCAACATCCACACCACGCGCGAGTGGGTGCTGCGCAACTCCCCCGTGCCGATCGGCACCGTGCCTCTCTATCAGGCCCTGGAGAAGGTCGACGGCAAGGCCGAGGAGCTGACCTGGGAGATCTATAAGGACACGGTCATCGAGCAGGCCGAGCAGGGCGTCGACTACATGACGGTGCACGCGGGCGTCCGGCTGCCGTACGTGCCGCTCACCGCGAACCGCAAGACCGGCATCGTCTCGCGCGGCGGTTCGATCATGGCGGCCTGGTGCCTCGCGCACCACAAGGAGAGCTTCCTGTACGAGCACTTCGAGGAGCTCTGCGAGATCCTCGCGGCGTACGACGTGACGTACTCCCTCGGTGACGGTCTGCGGCCCGGGTCGATCGCGGACGCCAACGACCGGGCGCAGTTCGCCGAACTGGAGACCCTCGGTGAGCTGAACAAGATCGCCAAGGCGCACCACGTGCAGACGATGATCGAGGGCCCGGGCCACGTCCCGATGCACAAGATCAAGGAGAACATCGACCTCCAGCAGGAGATCTGCGAGGAGGCGCCGTTCTACACCCTCGGCCCGCTGACCACGGACATCGCGCCCGCCTACGACCACATCACGTCCGGCATCGGCGCCGCGATGATCGGCTGGTGGGGCACGGCGATGCTCTGCTACGTCACGCCGAAGGAGCACCTCGGCCTGCCCAACCGCGACGACGTGAAGACCGGCGTCATCACGTACAAGATCGCGGCGCACGCGGCGGACCTCGCGAAGGGGCACCCGGGCGCGCAGGAGTGGGACGACGCGCTGTCGGACGCGCGGTTCGAGTTCCGCTGGGAGGACCAGTTCAACCTGGCGCTCGACCCGGTCACGGCGCGGGAGTTCCACGACGAGACGCTGCCCGCCGAGCCGGCGAAGACGGCGCACTTCTGCTCGATGTGCGGGCCGAAGTTCTGCTCGATGAAGATCTCCCAGGACATCCGCAGGGAGCACGGGGGGACGCAGGACGAGATCGAGCAGGGCATGGCGGAGAAGTCCAAGGAGTTCGCTGCGGCGGGGAACCGGGTCTACCTGCCGATCGCGGACTGAGCGCCGGTCCTGGACCCCGTGGACGCGGGGCCCGGCGGCCGGGCCCGCCTGTTCGGGCGGCCCGTACCGGCGTACGGGCAGGGCGGAGCGGCCTCTTGGCGCGCCGGGGCGGGGGCCTGGCGCGCCCTGCGCGGGGGTCGGCGCCGGCCTTGATCGGGACCGGAGTGGCCCCGTCGCCGGGCGGCGACCGGGCCGCTCCCGTCGCCGACCGGCGACCGGGTGACGTCCTTCGGGTTACTCGGGCCGGTGCTCGGGCCCTCCGTAGTCCGGGCTGGAGAAGTCCGGGCTGGAGTAGCTCGGCCGGGTGCCGGTGGTGGAGCCGCCCTCAGGGCTGCTGAACCCCGGCTTGTGGTAGCCGAGCTGCGGCATGCGCCCGGTCGGGCCGGCGGGCGGCGTCCGGGGTCCGGGCGTCGTGCCCGGCTCCGCGAGCGCCTCCCGCAGGAACGGCAGGATGCCGCGCTCCAGGAGTGCCTGGCTCCAGGCCTCCCTGGCCCGTTCCACTTCCGTGTTCCGCTCGTCGTGCGAGCCTGCCTGGAGGGAAGTGGAGCCGTTGCGCAGGGCGGTCAGGAGCAGGCCGACCGCGGCGACCAGGATGGCGGCCGCCGTGAGCGCGCCGAACAGCCACCCGGCGGTGAGCAGGGTGTCCGCGAAGGCGGGCTCGGGGTCGAGCATCTTCAGGATGTAGCCGACGAGCAGGAAGATCGCGGCGGCCGCGCCCGCGAGCAGCGGGGCGAGCACCGCGACCACGGCGACCGCTCCGGCCCCTGCGGTCTCGGTGACCTCGCCCATCGTGGCGAGACCGACGCCGCCGGACGCGGATTCGGCCGGGGTGGAGCTGGGTCCGCTCCCTTCACGGACCGGTGGTGAGGCGGAGGTGCCGGAGTCGCGCAGATCCTCACGGACCTTCACATAATGGCGGTATTCGGCCGCTGCCGCGGCCGTGATCAGTGCAGTGGCGTTGAGCGCCATGGTGCGTAGCTGCTCGGGGTTGAGTCGCTGGCCCACCGCGGCCAGCTCCGGGCGGTTCGGTGCGGTGCGCAGCGCCTCGTCGAGGATCCGCGTGTACTCGGGGCGGTCCTCATTGAGCAGGTGTGGAGCGCTGTTCATGTGCATCCCCCGATGCTCCGTAGGGCTGGGGCTCGCAGGGTCACGAGCCGTCGGGCAGGAACGGAGGGGAGCCTGCTACGGATAGAGCGATGGTAGAGCCGTGACAGTACGCGGTGACAGGGGGTTTCCAGAATTGGCCCGCTGGCCAGCGTGGTCCCGTCTCCGCGCGGTGTACTCGTGGTGCCCCTGCCCGGTGGACGCTCAGTTAGCCAGAGGGAGCTGGCACACCAGTAGTTTTCCGGCCATGGTCACTCCGCCGTCCATGGCGATGGCGAGGCCGTCGGCGTAGATGTGCGGGCCCTCGATCACGGGACGGCCGTCGTCGTCCCCGTCGTACTCGGAGCCGACCTCTCCCAGGAGGTACGGGATGGGGCTGTGGCCGTGGACGATGCGGCTGCCGCCGTAGACGTCGAGGAGCTCGCGCACGGCCTGGGCGCCGTTGTCGTCGCGGAAGGCGAAGCGCTTGGTGAACTTCCGGAAGAGGTCCCAGTACTCGTCCGGGTCGTTGCGCGTGAGGGCCTCGCGGATGGTGTCGTTGACCTCTTCGATGGAGTCGCCGTAGTCGAGGTACGCGGTGGTGTCGGAGTGCACGAGCAGGTGCCCGTCCTCCTCCTCGATGGCGTCCAGGCGGGCCATCCACTGCAGGTGGTGGTCCTCCAGGCGCTCCATGTCCGTCTTCTGGCCGCCGTTGAGGAGCCAGGCGGCCTGGAACGTGGCGGTGCCTGCGCCGGAGTTGACCGGCGTGTCGCCGAAGCGCTTGGCGCCGATGAGCAGCAGCTCGTGGTTGCCCATGAGCGCCTTGCAGTAGCCGCCTGCGGCGGCGGCCTCGGCGGACAGGCGCATCACCAGGTCGATGACGCCGATGCCGTCGGGTCCGCGGTCGGTGAAGTCGCCGAGGAACCACAGCCGGGTGTTGCCCGCGCACCACGTGAGGTCGGTGTCGATGAGCCCCTCGGCCTGGAGCGCCGCGACCAGCTCGTCCAGGTAGCCGTGGACGTCGCCGACGACGTACAGCGGACCGAGCTCCTCCGTGCCCGGGGCGGGCGGCGGCTCGGGCATCTCGCGCACCTCGACCTGCACGGTGTCGCCGCGGCGGCCGATGACGGGCAGGTCGCGCTCCGTGGGGGTGTAGCCCTCGGGCACGTCGGCGGCCGACCCGGGGTGGGTCTGCGCCGTCAGGGGGTCCGGGGCGCCCACGGCCGCCTGCGGGGCCGCGGGGTGCGAGGGGCCCTCGGGGGCGTGCGCGGCGAGCCCCGGGCCCGGCTGCGCGGGAACGCGCGGCGTGAGACCGCCCTGCGCCTCCGCGGGCTGGATGGCGTGGGCCTGGTCCGCCTGGCCCGCATAGGCGTCCGTTTGCCCGGCGTACTCGGCCGGCTGCCCGTCGTACGTCTCCGGCTGCTCGTCGTACGGGTCCGGGTGGGGGATCTGCTCCACGGGCTGTCCGACGTACTCGGCCGGGGGCACGCCGTGGTCGGCCGGCGCGGCGGGGCGGTAGCCGTGGTCCTGGGGCTGCTCGCCGTACTCGGGGGAACGGGGGCCGGGGGCGGCGGGGTGCTGACCGACTTCGGTCGGGTGGTGACCGTTCACGGCGGACGGGTGCCCGGGGTCGACGGACTGGTGCCCGGAATCGACGGACTGGTGTCCGGGGATGGACTGGTGCCCGGGGGCGAGCGGCTGGTGCTGGCCGGGGACGGTGGGGCGGTGGGCCTGGTCGGCGGGCTGATGGACGGACTGACGGGCCTGGTCGGCGGCCTGGGTCCCGGTCTCGCGGACGCCCTCGTACACATATGCGGGAACGCGGAAGTCGCGCAGCGTCGCCGTCCGCACCTCGGGTCCCTGACCGGCCCCCTGAGTCATCGACCCCTCCACCACCATTGCGCCGCATCTGCACCGGGATCGGACTGCCTGGTCGCAGCGGCCCGCGGTGTCGTCCGCCCATCATAGGAATGCGGCTGTCGCTGTGTGGTGCACCAGGGGTGGTGAATCGACGGGGAGCCCCAGTTCACCATGGTTTTCTCCCGAATTGGACCGAGGTTTCCCCACAGGTCACGACAGCCCGGGCGGATCCCGGCGGGCGTCGGCCCCGGGTCGTGGACCGGGGCCGACGCGCCGGAACCTAGCTGTGGCCGGGCGAGCGGGGCGGACTGACGGTCGTGCGCGGCGGACGTCGCTCGGACGAGGTGCGCACGATCAGCTCGGTCGGTATCACCTGCTCGACGGGACGGCCGGTGTCCAAGCCCTCGATGGCGTCGATGAGCAACTGGACGACGGCCGTGCCGATGCGGCGCGGTTTCAGCGACAGCGTGGTGATGGGCGGCTCGGTGGTGGCGTACACCGTCGACTCGCTGCAGCACACGAGGAGCAGGTCGTCGGGTACGCGCAGGCCGTAGCGGCGGGCCGCGGCGAGCAGGTCGGTGCCGTTCGGGTCGAACAGGCCGTACACGGCGTCGGGCCGGTCCGGCCGGGCGAGCAGGCGGTCGGCGGCCACGGCGCCCGCGCACGGGTCGTGGGCCGGGTAGGACTCGTAGACCGGGTCCTGGCCGACGCGCTCGCACCAGCGCAGGTAGGCGGTCGTGGACAGATGGGTGTACGTGTCGGTGGTGGTGCCCGTGAGCAGGCCGATGCGGCGGGCGCCGGCGGCGGCGAGGTGCTCGAGGATCTCCAGGACCGCGGCCTCGTGGTCGTTGTCGACCCAGGCCGTCACCGGCAGCGCCCCGGCGGGGCGGCCGTCGGAGACCACCGGCAGGCCCTGGCGGACCAGCTCGCTGACCACCGGGTCGTGGTCGGAGGGGTCGACGACGACGGTGCCGTCGAGCGCCACGTTCGACCAGACGTCGACGGGGCTGCGGCGCGAGGTCGCGGGCAGGATGACCAGGGCGTAGCCCCGGGCGAGCGCGGCGGAGGTGGCGGCTCTCGCCATCTCCGCGAAGTACGCGAACTCCGTGAAGGTGAAAGGTTCATCCCCGTACGTCGTCACGGTCAGGCCGATGAGCCCCGACTTGCCCGTGCGCAGCGTGCGGGCCGCGGCCGACGGGCGGTAGCCGAGGCGGTCGGCGACCTCACGGACATGGCGTCGAGTGGCATCGGGCAACCGGCCCTTGCCGTTGAGCGCGTCGGAGACAGTCGTGATGGAGACACCGGCTGCGGCGGCGACGTCTCTGATGCCGGCTCGGCTCTGCCTGTTGCCCCGGCGGGCGGTCTCCGCTCGGCTCACCTGGTGCTTCCCTGCTGCTGTCATGGCGAGCCGATAGTAGGGCTCATGGGGGTGGGTAGTGCGGGCGCATATTCACCCGTTGACAGGCACGATTCTGCATGGCCGTGACGGGGCAATCACCTTCGAAAGCAAGGGAGTTGGGCCAGTGACTCGGTATCGCCCCCTTGTCGTCGCGTGGAGGCCTGCCAAATGGGCCAGGTCTCGAAGAGGTCTCAACTCACCTGCACGGGGGACGCGCGCCACGGAGTGAGCCACCGGCGCGTGGTTCTGGCGGGGGCGCCCCTTCGGGGTGTGCGCGGTGGTGGTGAGCCGGAGTGGGTTCAGGGGGTGCGGAGTGGGTCCACGGCGGGGGCCGTGGTGGGGGGCGTGGTGGGGGTCGCCGCGGGAGCCGTGGTGGGGGCCGGGGGGTGCTGGTGGAGGGGGGCTCAGGCTCTGGAGCCCGAGGTGGGGTCGCTGCACGGCTCGTCCGCGAGCGAGGGCAGGGCCTCTCGGTGATGCGCGGGGCTTTTTGCGGCCCGCCTTCCGGGGCCCGTCTACTGGGGTGCGCCGGAGGGCTCCCGGCGGTCTGCCGGTGGTTCGGAGGGCTTCCGGCGGTCTGCCGGTGGTTCGGAGGGCGCCCGGGCCGGCCCCGCGGAGCCCGTCCACACCGATTACTTCGCCAGGGCATTCGCAGCGGCGGCGAATCCTCATAAGGTGAGAAGCATTGAAGGTCGGATGATCACGAGGAGGACCGCGGTGAGCGAGACGAGCCCCAGGCTGCGTGCCGTGCTGGAGGGTATCCCCACCTACAAGCCGGGCAAGCCCGCCGCGGCCGAGGGCGCGCAGGCCTACAAGCTGTCCTCGAACGAGAACCCCTACCCGCCGCTGCCCGGGGTGATGGAGACCGCGATGGAGGCGGTCCGCTCCTTCAACCGGTACCCGGACATGGCCTGCACGGGGCTGATGAGCGAGCTGGCCGAGCACTTCGGGGTGCCCGCCGCCCACGTCGCGACGGGCACCGGCTCCGTCGGCGTCGCGCAGCAGTTGGTCCAGGCCACCTCGGGCCCCGGCGACGAAGTGATCTACGCCTGGCGCTCCTTCGAGGCGTACCCGATCATCACGCAGATCAGCGGGGCCACGGCGGTGCGGGTGCCGCTGACGTCCGGCGAGGTGCACGACCTCGACGCCATGGCGGCGGCCATTACCGACCGCACTCGCCTGATCTTCGTCTGCAACCCCAACAACCCCACCGGCACATCGGTCCGCAGGGCCGAGCTCGAGCGCTTCCTCGACCGGGTGCCCAGCGACATCCTCGTGGTGCTCGACGAGGCCTACCGCGAGTTCGTCCGGGACCCGGAGGTCCCCGACGGGATCGAGCTCTACCGTGACCGGCCCAACGTCTGTGTGCTGCGGACCTTCTCCAAGGCCTACGGCCTCGCGGGGCTGCGGGTCGGCTTCGCGATCGCGCACGAGCCGGTGGCGGCCGCCCTGCGCAAGACGGCGGTGCCGTTCGGGGTGAGCCAGCTCGCCCAGGACGCGGCGGTGGCCTCGCTGCGCGCGGAGGGCGAACTGCTCAGCCGCGTCGACACCCTGGTCACCGAGCGCACGCGTGTCCTGGAGGGGCTGCGGGGGCAGGGCTGGACGGTGCCCGACACCCAGGCGAACTTCGTCTGGCTGCGCCTCGGCGACCGGACGGTGGACTTCGCCGCCGCGTGCGAGCAGGCGGGCGTCACCGTGCGGCCGTTCGCCGGTGAGGGCGTCCGCGTCACGATCGGCGAGACGGAGGCCAACGACATCTTCCTGAAGGCGGCGGAGGCCTTCCGCAAGGAGCTCTAGGAAGGAGCTCCAGGGAGGAGCTCCAGGAGGGGCGGCGGCCTGCCGCAGGAGGCGGCCGGGGAGCACCGGCCGCCCCAGGTGAGACGTAGGGCCGGACGGCAGCGCGAGCGCATGGCCGTCCGGCCTTCGTATGTCCCCTTCGTATGCCCGGGCGCGACCTGCCGCCGCCCGGTCCCTCGCCGCCCGCCTCTCCGCCAGGGCCGAACGGCCCCGAGAGCCCCGCAAGGGACAACTTGACGTGCGCGAGCGCCTTGCGCGCGGCCCCGCTCTTGCCCCCAGCACCCCTCCGAGCCCGAAAGTGCCTGGTCAGGGCGGCGCGAGTCACGGTAGAGGCCTGTGCTCTAGCCCGTTCCCTGCGGTAACGGGACCCCCCTTTCAAGCCGTGGTGTTCATAGGACATAATTGCTTGTGAATGTGAACGCGTTCACAAGCGTGCCCCGCTTGCCCCGGGATGTCCATGACATAAGGGGCAAACTGCCGCTACGACCACGGCACGTAAGGAGAAAGACGACGTGGACCTGGCACTGGCGCCGGAGACCCTGGCGCGATGGCAGTTCGGCATCACCACCGTCTACCACTTCCTCTTCGTCCCGCTGACGATCTCCCTGGCCGCCCTGACGGCGATCCTGGAGACCGCCTGGGTGCGTACGGGCAAGGAGCAGTACCTCAGGGCCACCAAGTTCTGGGGCAAGCTGTTCCTGATCAACATCGCGATGGGCGTGGTCACCGGCATCGTGCAGGAGTTCCAGTTCGGCATGAACTGGTCCGACTACTCGCGGTTCGTCGGCGACGTCTTCGGTGCCCCGCTCGCCTTCGAGGCGCTGATCGCCTTCTTCTTCGAGTCGACCTTCATCGGGCTGTGGATCTTCGGCTGGGACAAGCTGCCGAAGAAGCTGCACTGCGCGACGATCTGGATGGTCTCCATCGGGACCGTCCTGTCGGCGTACTTCATCATCGCCGCCAACGCCTTTATGCAGCACCCGGTCGGCTACCGGCTCGTGGAGCGGGACGGCGTGCAGCGCGCCGAGCTCACCGACTTCGCGAAGGTGCTGTTCCAGGAGACGGCGCTGGTCAACTTCTTCCACGTGATCGCGGCGACGATCCTGGTCGGCGGCGCCTTCATGACGGGCATCGCCATCTTCCACCTGCGCAGGAAGCGGCACGTCCGCACGATGCGCATGTCGCTGCGGCTCGGCCTGGTCACCGCGTTCGTCGGCACCCTGCTGACCGTGATCAGCGCCGACACGCTCGGCAAGGTCATGTACGAGCAGCAGCCGATGAAGATGTCGGCCGCCGAGGCCCTGTGGGAGTCGGAGAAGCCGGCGCCGTTCTCCCTGTTCGCCTACGGTGACGTCGCCGAGGGGCACAACAAGGTCGCCATCGAGATACCCGGCGTGCTGTCCTTCCTCGCCAAGAACAACTTCAACGCCGAGATCCCCGGCATCAACGACCTCAACAAAGAGGCGCAGGAGAAGTTCGGCCCCGGCGACTACCGGCCCAACATCCCCACCGCCTACTGGTCCTACCGCTGGATGATCGGCTTCGGCGGTGTCTCCATGGCCCTGTGCACGGCCGGTCTGTGGCTGACCCGGCGCAAGGTGTGGCTCGCGCCCGAGCACCGCACGGGACCCGACGAGGTGCCGAAGCTCATGCTCACCAAGAACAAGGAGCTGGCACCGAAGCTGGGCACCTGGTGGTGGCGGCTGTCCCAGTGGACCCTGATCTTCCCGCTGATCGGCACCGCCTGGGGTTGGATCTTCACGGAGACCGGCCGCCAGCCCTGGGTCGTCTACGGCGTGCTGCGCACCGAGGACGCGGTCTCCCCGGGCGTCTCCCAGGGCGAAGTGATCACCTCGCTCGTCGTCTTCACGCTGGTCTACGCGATCCTCGCCGTCATCGAGGTCCGGCTGCTGCTCAAGTACGTCCGGCAGGGCCCGCCGAAGCTGTCCGAGGCCGACCTCAACCCGCCCACCAGGATCGGCGGCCCTCCCGGTGGTGCGAGCACCGGCACGGACGCCGAAGCCGACGCCGACCGGCCCATGGCCTTCTCGTACTGAAGGAGCTGACCGGACATGGAACTGCACGACGTCTGGTTCGTACTGATCGCCGTCTTGTGGATCGGCTACTTCTTCCTGGAGGGCTTCGACTTCGGGGTCGGCGTCCTCACCAAGCTGCTCGCCCGGGACCGGGCCGAGAAGCGCGTGCTGATCAACACCATCGGGCCCGTCTGGGACGGCAACGAGGTGTGGCTGCTCTCGGCAGGCGGCGCGACCTTCGCCGCCTTCCCCGAGTGGTACGCGACGCTCTTCTCCGGCTTCTACCTGCCGCTGCTGCTCATCCTGCTCTGCCTGATCCTGCGCGGTGTCGCCTTCGAGTACCGGGCGAAGCGGCCCGACGAGCGGTGGCAGACCAACTGGGAGCACACGATCTTCTGGACCTCGCTGCTCCCGGCGTTCCTGTGGGGCGTGGCCTTCGGCAACATCGTGCGCGGGGTGGAGATCGACGCGCGCAAGGAGTACGTGGGCAGCGTCTTCGACCTGCTCAACCCGTACGCGCTCCTCGGCGGTCTGGTCACGCTCACGCTGTTCACCTTCCACGGCACGGTCTTCACGGCCCTGAAGACGGTCGGTGACATCCGGCTGCGGGCCCGCAAGCTGGCCCTCGCGCTCGGGCTCCTCACCGCCGTGCTCGCGCTCGGGTTCCTCGGCTGGACCCAGGCGGACAACGGCGACGGCGCGAGCATGGTCGCGCTGGTCGTGGCCGTCGTGGCCCTGCTCGCGGCCCTCGGCGCCAACCAGCTCGGCCGGGAGGGCTGGTCCTTCGCGCTGTCGGGCCTGACGATCGTCGCGGCCGTCGCGATGCTCTTCCTGACGCTCTTCCCGAACGTCATGCCCTCGTCGCTGGACGACGACTGGAGCCTCACCGTCACCAACGCCTCGTCGAGCCCCTACACCCTGAAGATCATGACGTGGTGCGCGGGCATCGCGACCCCGGTTGTACTGCTCTACCAGTCGTGGACGTACTGGGTGTTCCGCAAGCGCATCGGCACGCAGCACATCGCGCCGGACCTGCCGCACGGCACGTCGGACGTGCCGAGTGACAGCGCGGCGGACGTACCGAGTGACAGCGCGCCGGACGTGCCGAGTGACAGTGCTCGGGACGTGTCGGCCGGCAGGGCGCACTAGTCCATGACCACGGCCCCCGCAGCGACGGACACCGCCGGCCCGGTTCTTGGGAGGGTGTGTTTCACGTGAAACCAATCGACCCGCGCCTGCTGCGGTACGCCCGCGCCACCCGTGTGTTCCTCGCCGCGGTGGTGGGTCTCGGCCTCGCCGGGGCGGGCCTGGTCGTGGCCCAGGCGATGCTCATCGCCGAGATCGTGGTCGGCTCCTTCCAGCACGGGCTGGCGGTGAGCGAGCTGAGGACGCCCCTCCTGCTGCTCGCAGTGGTCGCCGTGGGCCGGGGAGCCGTGGCCTGGCTGACCGAGCTCGCCGCGCACCGGGCGAGCGCGGCGGTCAAGTCGGAGCTGCGGGTCAGGCTGGTGGAGCGGGCGGGCGCGCTCGGCCCGGGGTGGCTGAGCGGGCAGCGCACGGGCTCGCTGATCAACCTGGCCACGCGAGGCGTGGACGCCCTCGACGACTACTTCTCCCGCTATCTGCCGCAGCTCGGGCTCGCGGTGGTGGTGCCGGTAGCCGTGCTCGCGCGCGTCGTCACCGAGGACTGGGTGTCGGCGGCGATCATCACCGGCACGCTGCCGCTGATCCCGGTCTTCATGATGCTGATCGGCTGGGCCACGCAGGCCCGGATGGACCGCCAGTGGCGGCTGCTCTCGCGGCTTTCGGGCCACTTCCTGGACGTCGTCGCGGGTCTGCCGACGCTCAAGGTGTTCGGCCGCGCCAAGGCGCAGGCCGAGGCGATCCGCAAGATCACCGACGAGTACCGGCGCGCGACGATGCGGACACTGCGCATCGCCTTCCTGTCGTCGTTCGCCCTGGAACTCCTCGCGACCATCTCCGTGGCCCTGGTCGCGGTCACCATCGGCATGCGGCTCGTCCACGGCGACATGGCGCTCTACGACGGCCTGGTCGTGCTCGTCCTCGCGCCCGAGGCCTATCTGCCACTGCGGCAGGTCGGCGCCCGCTACCACGCGGCGGCCGAGGGGCTCGCGGCCGCGGAGGAGATCTTCGCGGTCCTGGAGACCCCCGTACCGGCCGAAGGCAGCGGGCCCGTGCCCCAGGGCGCCCTGAGCGTGGAGGACCTGCGCGTGCGCTACCCCGGGCGGGCGGCGGACGCCGTCGCCGGGGTCTCGTTCACCGTCGAGCCGGGCGAGACCGTGGCCCTGGTCGGGCCGAGCGGCTCGGGCAAGTCGACGCTCCTGCACGCCCTCCTCGGCTTTGTCGCACCCACCGCGGGACGGGTACGTGTCGGCGGCACGGACCTCGCCGACGTGTCCCTGGAGAAGTGGCGGGAGCGGATCGCGTGGGTGCCGCAGCGGCCGCACCTGTTCGCCGGGACCATCGCGGACAACGTACGGCTCGCGCGGCCCGAGGCGGACGACGCGGCCGTGCGGGACGCCCTGCGCGCGGCCGGGGCCATGGAGTTCGTGGCCGCCCTGCCCCTGGGCACCGGGACCGTCCTGGGGGAGGACGGGGCGGGGCTGTCCGCCGGGCAGCGCCAGCGCGTCGCCCTCGCCCGGGCGTTCCTCGCCGACCGGCCCGTGGTGCTGCTCGACGAGCCGACCGCCGCGCTGGACGGGGAGACCGAGGCGGGGGTCGTCGAGGCGGTCCGGCGGCTGGCGGCCGGGCGGACCGTCGTCCTGGTCGTGCACCGGCCGGCGCTGTTGGCCGTCGCGGACCGCGTGGTCCGCGTGGACGCCCCCGACACGGTGGCCTCCTCCTCTCCGGAACCCCTTCGCGGCACGCACGTCCGGACCTGGGACGGCGCTGCCCCCGCCGACGACACCCGGGAGTCGGGTGCACCGACAGCGGACTCCCGTCCCCGGGGAGGCGTGCTCGCCCGCGTGCGGGCGGTGGCGCGACCCCGCAGGGGGCGGCTCGGCCTCGCCCTGCTGCTCGGGAGCCTCGCCCTGGGCAGCGCCGTGGGGCTGATGGCCACCTCCGGGTGGCTGATCTCGCGGGCCTCGCAGCAGCCGCCCGTGATGCACCTGATGATCGCCGTCACGGCGACGCGGGCCTTCGGCATCGGGCGCGCCTGCTTCCGCTACGCCGAGCGCCTCGTATCGCACGACGCGGTGCTGCGGATGCTCGCCGACATGCGGGTCACCGTCTTCCGCCGCCTGGAGCGCCTCGCGCCCGCGGGCCTGCGCCGCACCCGCCGCGGCGACCTCCTGTCCCGGCTCGTCGCCGACGTGGACGCCCTCCAGGACTACTGGCTGCGCTGGCTGCTGCCCGTGGGCGCGGCGGCCGTCGTCAGCGCCGGAGCGGTGGGCTTCACCGCCTGGCTGCTGCCGGAGGCGGGCGCCGTCCTCGCCGCCGGGCTGCTGGCCGCCGGAGTCGGCGTGCCGCTGGTCAGCGGTGCCGTCGCCCGGCGCGCGGAGCGAAGGCTCGCCCCCGCGCGCGGCGCGCTCGCCACGCGGGTCGCCGACCTGCTCACGGGGACGGCCGAGCTGACGGTCGCCGGCGCGCTGCGGCGGCGCACGGCCCACGTCAGGGACGCCGACGCCGAACTGACCCGGATCGCGTCCCGGACGGCGAAGGCCACCGCGCTCGGCGACGGGCTCGGCGCCCTCGCGACGGGCCTCACGGTCGCCGCGGCGGCCCTCGTCGGCGCCCAGGCGGTGCAGGACGGGCGGCTCGGCGGGGTCGCGCTCGCCGCGGTCGTGCTCACACCGCTGGCCGCGTTCGAGGCGGTGACGGGGCTGCCGCTCGCCGTGCAGTACCGCCAGCGCGTCAAGCAGAGCGCCGAGCGCGTCCACGAGGTCGTCGACACCCCCGACCCCCTGCCGGAGCCCGCCGAACTCGCGCCGGTGCCGCCGACGCCGTTCCCGCTGCGCCTCGACGGCCTGCGGGCCCGGTACGAGGGGCAGGACCGCGACGCGCTCGCGGGCGTGTCCCTGACCCTCGACCGCGGCCGCCGCGTCGCCGTCGTGGGCCCGTCCGGCTCCGGCAAGACCACGCTCGCCCACGCCCTGCTGCGCTTCCTGGGCACCACCGGCGGCACGTACACGCTGGGCGGCACCGACGCGGCCCGGCTCGACAGCGACGCGGTGCGGCGCCTGGTCGGCCTGTGCGCGCAGGACGCCCACGTCTTCGACAGCTCCGTACGCGAGAACCTGCTGCTCGCCCGCAAGGACGCGACCGACGACGAGCTGTACGCGGCCCTCGCCCGGGCCCGGCTCGACGGCTGGGCGCGGTCCCTGCCCGACGGACTCGACACCCTGGTCGGGGAGCACGGGGCCCGCCTCTCCGGGGGACAGCGGCAGCGGCTCGCGCTGGCCCGCGCGCTGCTCGCCGACTTCCCCGTCCTCCTCCTCGACGAGCCCGCCGAACACCTCGACCTGCCGACCGCCGACGCCCTGACCGCCGACCTGCTCGCGGCCACCGAGGGACGTACGACGCTGCTCATCACGCACCGTCTCGCCGGACTCGACAAAGTTGACGAGGTGATCGTCCTGGAGGCCGGTCGGGTCGTGCAGCGCGGCGCGTACGAGGACCTGGTGGCCGTGGACGGGCCGCTGCGGCGGATGCGGGAGCGGGAGGCGGCCGCCGACCGGCTGACGGCGGCGGGGGCCCGCTGACGCGGGCAAGGCACCGGAGGTGCTCCGGGCACGCGTGCGGGGCGCTGCGGCGCGTCGCTGACGTGCGGCCCCGGGACGCGCTCCGACTTTCCTCGGCAAATGGGACTAATTACGCTCGGGGCATGCCCCTCCCTCCGGCCTCCGCCGCGCCGCCGCCCGCCGACGACGCCCCGGGCGCGGGGGGTCCGGAAGCGGGGCCGCGGGGTGCGACGGGCCCCGGCGGCCCGGTCGAGGCGGAGGGCCCGGTGCCCGCCCGGGACCAGGGTGACGTCGCCGCGCGGGCGGCCCGCGGCCTGCACGGGCTGTCCTCCGGGCTCACCGCGCGCGTGCCGCAGCTCCTGGAGGCGATGCGGTCCGTCGGCGCCGGGCTGGAGCTGCACACCACCCTGGACCGCATCTGCGAGACCGCGGCCCACCTCACGGACGCCCGCTACGCCGCGATCGGCGTCGTCGCCGAGGACGGCGAGGGGTTGTCGGACTTCGTCCACCACGGCTTCGACGAGGCCACCGCCGAGCGCATCGGCCGGCTGCCGGACGGCCACCGCGGGCTCCTCGGCGCGCTCATCCACCAGCCGGAGACGCTGTGCCTGGCCGACCTCTCCGCCGACCCGCGCTCCTGCGGCTTCCCCGCCCACCACCCGCCGATGCGCACCTTCCTGGGGGTGCCGATCCGCGTCCAGGGCGAGATCTTCGGGAACCTGTACCTCACCGAGAAGCGCGGCGGCACCACGTCCGCGAGGGCCGCGGAGTTCACCGACGACGACGCGCACATGGTGCGGGTGCTCGCCGCGGAGGCGGGCATCGCGATCGGCAACGCCCGCCTCTACGAGGCCGCCCAGCAGCGCGAGCGGTGGATCGACGGCTCCGTGGCGGTCACCACGGCGCTGCTCTCGGGCGCGGACGCGGAGGACGCCCTCGGGGTGGTCGCCGAGCACGCCCGGCGCCTCGCGGACTCGGCGGCGGGGATCGTGCTCCGGCCGCACGAGGAGGGCGGCATGGAGATCGTCGCCGTCTCCGCGGACGAGCCCGGCGTCGCGCTCGGCACGATCGTCCCCCCGGAGAGCCGCATCGTCACCGACCTCCTGGACGGACAGGCGGTGTTCCTCGACGACGCCGCCGGTGATCCGCGCGTCATGACCGACCTCACGCGCGGCTACGGTCCCGTGATGATGCTGCCGCTGCGCAGCGACGGCCGGGTCCTGGGCACCCTCGTCACCCCGCGCGCGCGGGGGGCGCGGCCGTTCACCGGGACGGAGCGGACGCTCGCCACGCAGTTCGCCGCGCAGGCCGCGCTCGCGCTGATGATGGCCGAGGCACAGCGCGACCGGGAGCGGCTCGCGGTGTACGAGGACCGCGACCGCATCGCCCGTGACCTGCACGACCTGGTCATCCAGCGGCTGTTCGCCACCGGGATGATGCTGGAGGGCGCCCAGCGCCGGTCCGTGGTGCCCGAGGTGGTGCGGGGCGTCGGCAAGGCCGTCGACGAACTGGACGTGACCATCCAGGAGATCCGTACGGCGATCTTCGCGCTCCAGCAGGGTCCCGCCGAGGCGCCCTCGGGGCTGCGGACCCGGGTCCTGCGCGAGATCAACATGGCGGCCGTGCCGCTCGGCTTCAAGCCCTCGCACCGCTTCGTCGGCCCCGTCGACACGGCCGTCGGCGAGCTCACCGGCAAGAACCTCGTCGCGGCCCTGCGCGAAGCCCTGTCCAACGCGTTCCGGCACGCGGGCGCCGGCCGCGTCGAGGTCGTCGTCGACGCCACGGCCGTCCTGCCGGACGGCCGCCCGGGCGTACGCCTGACCGTCGCCGACGACGGCGTCGGCATCCCCGAGGGCGGCCGCCGCAGCGGCCTGAAGAACCTCAAGCGACGGGCCGAGGCCCTGGGCGGCACCAGCGGGTACGGGCCGGGCATCGGCGAGGACGGCGGCGGCACGATGGTGGTGTGGCAGGCCCCGCACTGAGAGCCGGGCCCGTGCCGGACCGGGGACCGGCCGCTGTTCGGCGGTACCCGCGTGCACCGTACGGGTCACCCGGTCCCCCCACGCGTACGATTTCCCGCGAGGCGCCGCGCGCGTGCGGGCAACCATCCGAACCATGCGCCCACGTCCGCGCCGTTCGCGCCGTCTGCTTCCCGTCCCCGTCCTGCTGTGCGCCCTCCTCGCCCTGGGGGCGCCGCCGGCGGCGGCCGACCACGAGTCGGACGGCGCCGACGGGAGCGACGGGCCGAGCAGCACCAGCGCCCGGGTGGCACGCCTCTACGAGGAGGCGGCGAGGGCCACCGAGAGCTACGAGGCGGGGCGGAAGGCGGCGCAGGCGCAGCGTGCCCGCGTGCGGGAGCTCGACCGGCTGCTCGCCCAGGAGCACTACCAGGTCGCCGTCCTGCGCGAGGACCTCGGACGGCTGGCCAGCGCCCAGTACCGCACCGGCGGCGGACTCTCGATGACCGTACGGCTGCTGCTCGCGGACAGCCCCGACGCGCTGCTGCGGGGCAGGCGCGCCCTGGGGCAGGCGGACCTCGCCGTCACCCACACCGTCGCCCGGACCCAGCAGGCCGCCGACCGCCTCGACGCCGCCAAGCGGTCGGCGGACCAGGCGCGAAAGGTGCTCGACCAGCGCACCGCCGGGCTCGCCCAGCTCAAACGGGACATCGAGGCGAAGCTGGAGACCGCGCAGTGGGCGCTCCAGGACGAGGCCGACGCGGCCGCCGCCGCGGGCCGGTGCCGGGGCGCGGTACGGCTCGACCAGCCGGAACCGTCCGCCACGGACGCATGGGTGCCGCCCGTGGACTCGTACGAGCTGTCCGCGGGGTTCGACAGCGCGGGTGAGCGGTGGGCGGGGCGCCACACCGGGCAGGACTTCGCCGTCGACATCGGCGCGCCGGTGCGCGCGGTGGGCGAGGGGCGCGTGGTGCGCGTCGCCTGTGGTGGCCCCTTCGGCGTGGAGGTCGTGGTGCGCCATGCCGACGGCTACTACACGCAGTACGCGCACCTGGCCGCCGTGACCGTCGACCAGGGGGAGGCGGTCGGCGCCGGGCAGTGGATCGGCCAGGCGGGCACGACCGGCAACTCGACGGGCCCACACCTGCACTTCGAGGCACGGCTCACGCCGGAACTGGGCTCGGGCGTGGACCCGGTGGAGTGGCTGGAGGAACGCGGGGTCACGCTCTGAACGGGCGCGGCGGAGCCCTCCTTCCCCGGAGAGGCCGGTCGCCCCTTGCCCGGTGGGCCCGGCAAGCCAATGGCCCCTGGCAGGGGCAAGTCAGCCGTCGGGTGCGGGCCAGCCGCGGGAGCGGGTCAGTCGGCTCCTCTGGAGAGACGTTCCGCCACGATGCGCTCGATGACGACCGCCACCCCGTCGTCGTTGTTGGCGACCGTGCGGCCCGAGGCGGCGGCGATCACGTCGGGGTGGGCGTTGCCCATCGCGTACGAGGAGCCGGCCCAGGTGAGCATCTCCACGTCGTTCGGCATGTCCCCGAAGGCGACGACCTCGGCGGGGGAGATGCCGCGCTCGGCACAGCAGAGCGCGAGGGTGCCCGCCTTGGTGACGCCGGGGGCGCTGATCTCGAGCAGCGCGGTCGGGCTGGAGCGGGTGATCTCGGCGCGGTCGCCCGCGGCCGCGCGGGCGAGCGCGAGGAAGGCGTCCGGGGTGAGGTCGGGGTGGTGGGCGAGGACCTTGAGGATGGGCTGGTCCGCGCCGCCGGAGTCCCCCGCGAGGAGCTTCTCGACGGGCGCCACGCTCACCGCGGGGTCCATCCGCAGCGGCGGGTAGTGCGGCTCGTGGTGCACGCCGCCCGTGCGGTCGACGGCGAAGGACGTACCCGGGGCGGCCGCCCGGAGCAGCTCGACGACCTCCAGGGCGTTGGGCGCGGCCAGGGCCCGCACCTTGGCGAAGCGGTGCGCGCCGGGGCCGCCGTGCAGGTCGACGACCGCCGCGCCGTTCGCGCAGATCGCCAGGCCGTGACCGTGGACGTGGTCGCTGACCACGTCCATCCAGCGGGCGGGGCGGCCGGTCACGAAGAAGACCTCGATCCCGGCCGTCTCGGCGGCGGCGAGCGCCGCGACCGTGCGCTCCGACACCGACTTGTCGTCACGCAGCAGCGTGCCGTCCAGGTCGGTGGCGATCAACCGGGGCGGGACGGAGTGGGCCGGGGTCCGCGGCCGGGCGGTAGCTGAGGTCACCACGCGATTGTCCCGCATATGCGCGCACGGGTGTGTGGTGGAGCGCACATGTGAGTACGGCGCACCCCCGCGCGCCCCGTCCACACCCCTGCCACCTCCGGCCCAGGGCACTCCGAAAGCCTCAAGGGATCCGGGAGTCCTCAGGGGATCTGGGAGTCCTCAGGGGCTCCGGTTGCCTCCGAGAGGTTGGGTGCAGCCCGGCGCGGTCTACAACTGCGCCAGGGCCTCGGTCGCGATGCGCTCGAAGACCTTCTCGTCCGCGGCGAAGTCCGTGCCCGGCAGCGGCCAGTGCAGCACGATCTCGGTGAAGCCGAGCGCCGCGTGCTTGCCCGCGAACTCCACGAAGGCGTCGAAGGACTCCAGGGGCCGGTCCGGCGTGAACCCGGTGAGCAGGATCTTGTCCAGCTCGGCGGTGTCCCGGCCGATCTCCGTGCAGGCCGTGCCGAGGCGGTCGACCTGCCCGCGGATGGCCTCCAGGGACTCGTCCGGGGTGCCGGTCTCGGAGGTCTTCGGGTCGCCCGTGGTCACCCATGCCTGGCCGTGGTGGGCGGCGAGCCTGAGGCCGCGCGGGCCGGTCGCGGCCACGGCGAACGGCAGCCGGGGGCGCTGCACGCAGCCGGGGACGGTGCGCGCCTCGTACGCGGCGTAGTGCTCGCCCTCGTGGGTGACCGCGTCCTCGGTGAGCAGCCGGTCGAGCAGCGGCAGGAACTCCGCGAAGTGGTCCGCGCGTTCACGGGGTGTCCAGGGCGCCTCGTCGGCGCGGCGCAGTGTGCCGGCGTCGAAGCCGTTGCCGCCCGCGCCGATGCCGAGGGTGATCCGGCCGTTCGACACGTCGTCCAGAGTGATCAGTTCCTTGGCGAGCGTGACCGGGTGCCGGAAGTTCGGCGAGGTGACGAGGGTGCCCAGGCGTATGCGGTCCGTGACGGCCGCGGCGGCGGTCAGCGTGGGCAGCGCGCCGAACCACGGCCCGTCGCGGAAGGACCGCCACGACAGGTGGTCGTAGGTGTACGCGGTGTGGAAGCCCAGCTCCTCGGCGCGCCGCCAGCGCTCCCGGCCGCCCTCGTGCCAGCGCCGCACGGGCAGGATCACGGTACTCAGACGCAGACTCATGCGGTCGAGCGTACGGGTCGGCGCGGGCGCCCCTTCAGCGGACCTTCCCGCTGAGCCAGGGCGTGAGCGTCACCGGCAGGATCAGTTCCTTGTACGTCTCGTCGCCGGGCAGCGGCACGACCAGCCAGTAGCCGGGCGGGAAGCGGCGCCCCTTGACGTACGCGAGGCCGCCGTAGACGGACCGCAGGAAGGCGGGCACGGCGTCGCGCGGCACGTCGTGGAACTCGACGCCGTCGACGGTGATCAACGCGTCGTCGTCCGGGTGGAGCCGCACGGTCACGCAGGGGGAGCCGCCCAGCTCCACGAACGCCTCGTGCGGCAGCGAACCGTCCGGGTCGGTGGTCACGCCGACGCCCGCGGCGAACCGGCGCGAGGTCTGGTCGGCTCCTGTGTCGTGGGCGACCTCGATCTCGCGCGCGTACTCACGGGCGATCTCCCGCAGTGCGCGGACGGCCGCCTCGGTGCTGTGCAGGTGTTCCATGCCGGTCGATCCTGCCTGACGTGGGCGGGCCGGGGGTTCGCGGGTCCGGAGGCGCGCGGGTGCGGTGAGTGCCGCCGCTGTCGCGGGCGCCGCGCGTGGGTGGGCTTCCGTTTCTTCCTGGCTCGGCTTCCCGTCGCCGAGCTTTCACCGATAAATGTCACGCCCTAGGTTTGATCCACAACTAACTGTGGTTATCCACAGGCGAGTTGGGTCGTCTGTGGATAACTGCTAGTCGCCATGCGGCTTTTGCGCAATTACGCTCCCCTTGTCGGGTGTTGCTGTCAGTGCGTCCAACGTCCGGCTGTGCAACTCGCGTTCAGTGGCCGCCGTGACGAAGGCCGCCACGTTGTCCTGACCAACCAGCGCCTGAACCGCAGAGGTTGTCCCGGCGGACAGTGGTACGTACTGCACCTCGACACCGTGGTGCGGAGTCTCCTCCGCCGTGAGGCGCTGACGTAGGTAGCGGGTCGCGAACAGGCGCATGGCGCGCGCCAGTTCGGCGTCCACCGTCTTCTGCGCGAGCGGGCGCAGCTTGCGGACGAGCGCGGCCGCTTCGGCGGCGTCCGCCTCGCTCGGCGGATGGTCTCCCAGATAGCGCGCGAAGACGTGCTCGTTGGTGAACTCCAGGAATCGGGCGGCTATGTGCTCGACCTGTCCTCGCAACTCGCGCAAGTGACCGGCAATTGCGGACAGCGGTACGCCCGCCGCGTGCAACTCCACAGCGGCCGCCAGCTCTTGGGGGCTGGGCACCAGGAACTCGTCGTCCTTGCCGGGAAGGGGTTCGAGCACGCCGAGTGCCAAGGCGTCCGCCACCGCCGCGTCGTCCTGGGCGCCGCCGAACGCCGCGTCCAGCTCCTCCCGGGTGATCCGGTCGGCCTCCTCATCCGTCCACGGGCCGTCCACCTCGGCGACCAGGCCGAGCACACCGCCGAGGCCACGGCCCGCGTCCCAGGCCTCCAGGAGTTCCTTGATGGAAGCCAGGGTGTACCCCCGGTCGAGCAGGTCGGCGATCTGCCGCAGCCGGGACAGGTGCGTGTCGTCGTACACGTTGGAGCGGCCGCGCCGCTCGGGCCGCGGCAGCAGCCCCCGGTCCTGGTAGGCGCGGATGGTCCGCACGGTGGCGCCGCTGTGGTGGGCGAGGTCCTCGATGCGGTACTCCACGACAGGCCTGCCCGGGGCCGCCGGGTCGTGGTCCTCCTGCGGTGTGGGCCGGCCCGCGGCCCCTAGGGGTCGGCGGTGCTCCTCGGCAGTGGCCGGGCCCTCGTGGTCCGGGTTCCCCTGGTCCGTGCTCACAGCGGGGGCTCCCAGCGGGCCAGGGCGCGCAAGGCCTTGGGCGTGAAGCGGGACATGAGGTGGGCCCCGCGGGCCTCCGGTGTGACCGGGACCACGGCCCGGTTCTGCGCCACGGCCCGCAGTACGGCGTCGGCGACCTTCTCCGGCGGGTAGTTGCGCAGCCCGTACCACCGGGCGGACTTCTTGCGGCGGCGCATCTCCTCCTCGGCGTCGACCCCGGTGAAGCGGGCGGTCGCCGTGATGTTCGTGTTCACCAGGCCCGGGCAGATCGCGGTGACGCCGATGCCCCGGCCCGCCAGCTCGGCGCGCAGGCACTCGCTCAGCATGAGGACGGCCGCCTTCGACGTGCTGTACGCGGGCAGCAGCCGGGACGGCTGGAAGGCCGCCGCCGACGCCGTGTTGACGATGTGGCCGCCCTGCCCGCGCTCGGCCATCTGCCTGCCGAAGAGGCGGCAGCCGTGGATGACCCCCCACAGGTTGACGTCCAGGACCTTCTTCCAGTCCTCGGCGCTGGTGTCGAGGAAGGCGCCGGACAGGCCGATGCCCGCGTTGTTGACCAGGACGTCCACCACGCCGTACTCGGCGGCCACCTTCTCGGCGAGCTTCTCCATCGCCTGACCGTCGCTGACGTCGACCGTCTCCGCCCAGGCCGCCGGGGCACCGACGAGCCGGGACAGCTCGGCGGTGCGGGCGGCACCCTCCGCGTCCCGGTCGACGGCCACCACCCGCGCCCCGGCCTCCGCGAACGCGAACGCCGTGGCCCGTCCGATGCCGCTGCCCGCGCCCGTGACGAGCACCAACTGGCCCGAGAACCGGTCCGCGTACGGCCGCGGGGCCGCGGCGGCTGTCACCGGCGGCACACCGTCCTCGTGCGCCGTGACGAAGTCGGTGATCCAGGCGGCCAGTTGGTCCGGGCGGGTGCGCGGTACCCAGTGCTTGGCGGGCAGCGTGCGCCGGGTGAGCCGCGGGGCCCACCGCTCCAGGTCGTCGTACAGCCGCTCCGACAGGAACGCGTCGCCCGTCGGCGTGATGAGCTGCACCGGCACGTGCGCGTACGCGTCCGCGCGGGGCCTGCGCAGACGGGCGCGGACGTTGTCGCGGTAGAGCCAGGCGCCATGCGCCGCGTCCGTCGGCAGCGACGGCGTGGGGTAACCGTCCGCGGGCACCTTCTCCAGCCGCTGGAGGAGCCTCGGCCAGCGCCGGCCGAGCGGGCCGCGCCAGGCCAGCTCGGGCAGCGCCGGGGTGTGGAGCATGTACACGTACCAGGACTTGGCGCCCTGGGCGGCGAGCTGCGCGGCCCGGCGCGGTGTCGGCCGCGTCAGGCGCTTGGCGATCCAGTGCCCGAAGTGGTCGAGGGACGGGCCCGACATCGAGGTGAAGGACGCCACGCGCCCCTCCGTGCGGCGGACCGTCACGAACTCCCAGCCCTGCACCGAGCCCCAGTCGTGCCCCACGAGGTGCACCGGCCTGTCCGGGCTGACCGCGTCGGCCACCGCGAGGAAGTCGTCGGTCAGCTTCTCCAGCGTGAAGCCGCCCCGCAGCGGCTTCGGCGCCGTCGACGCGCCGTGGCCGCGCACGTCGTACAGCACCACGTGGAACCGCTCGGCCAGGCGCACGGCGACCTCGGACCACACCTCCTTGGAGTCCGGATAGCCGTGCACGAGCAGCACCGTGGGCCGCCCGGCCTCCCCCAGCTCGGCGACACACAGCTCCACCCCGCCGGTGCGCACCCGGCGCTCACGCGCACCCGGAAGATCCACGGTCGTCATGCGGCAGCCCTCGCAGCGTTGTCCTCGGCCCAGCGCCGCACGTGCGGCAGGTCGTCGTCCAGCCAGAACGCGCTCTCCTCGGGGTCCGCGGAGTCGGTGACCACGAGGATCTCCTCGAACTTCGCGCCCGTGCCCCGGAACCCGAGGTGCGGCTCCACCGCCCACAGGCCCGGCCGCGGCGGATGGTCGGAGAACCGGTACGGCGACCACAGGGGCGACCAGCCGTCCCGGTGGCCGCGCAGCGCGTCGCTCGCGAGGCCCTTCAGGGACTGCGTGCCGAAACCGAGGACGTGCGGTGAGAAGCGGCGCTGCCTGACCCGGCCGACCTTGTGCGCGATGACGCCGAAGGGGTAGGCGCGATGGCGGTTGGCGTACCCCTGGTGGACCATGAGGCGGTCCACGTCCTCGTAGATCTCGCGCAGCGGACGGCGCTCGCGCACCTCGCGCAGGATCAGGTCCCGGTGCGCCTCCAGGTCGGCGAGGAGCCTGTCGTGCACGGGGTTGAGGCCGAGGCAGCCCGAGTAGCCGATGTCGGCCGTGTACCCCTCGTACACCGGAGCCATGTCGAGGATGAAGGGCATGCCCGGCTCCAGCGCGCGGTGCGTCGGGAAGAACTGCAGCGGCACCCGGAAGTTCACGAACGCCGTGCGGTCGCCGAACCACGCGAAGGGCAGGTGGAACCAGTCCCGCACACCGCGCTCACGCAGCCACACCCGCTGCATCCGCGCCGCCTCGCGCTCCGTCACCCCCGGCTTGAGCTGGGCGGCGACCGCCTCCGCGCATGCGTACGCGAGGGCCTGCACACGCTGGAACCCCCGCAGCTCCGCGGTGAGTTCACCCTTCCCTGCTGAGGTCATGCCACCGTCCGTCCCAAGTCGGTACCACCCGCCGCGCACCTGGGTGCGCCGTCCCCGTACGCCCTTCGTCCCCCGCGCCCTCATCTCCTTACGCGTTCGTTCCCTTAAGCGTTCGTCCCCGTGCGGGCCCGTCCCGGTGCGCGTCTGTCCCGTGCGCGTCCATCCGGTGCGCGTCCGTCCGGTGCGCGCTCGTCCCTCTACGCGTTCGTAACGTGACACTGACGAATGTGACAATGACTGGCGGCTGCGTCAAGAGGTCCGCATGAGCCTCCGGGACCGGTCCGGGAGAACCCCGAGCGGGCCTCCGGGTGAGCACCGAGCGACCCTCGGGGTGATGGCCGAGCGAGCCCCCGGAAGATCACCCGGGCATCGACGTCCGGACGACCCTTACGGGCCCCTAATACTCGAGAGTGACGCCGGACAGGCCCCTGGACTGACGACCCGTCCGCCCTCCGCCTCTACCGTCGGACACGTGACTGTGATCGCGACCGAAAGCCTGAGCAAGCGGTTCCCGAAGGTGACCGCACTTGACCGGCTGACCTTGGACATCGGGGCCGGCGTGACCGGACTCGTCGGAGCCAACGGGGCCGGCAAGTCCACGATGATCAAGATCCTGCTGGGTCTGTCCCCGGCCACCGAGGGCACCGCGTCCGTGCTCGGCCTCGACGTCGCCACCAGCGGTGGCCAGATCCGCGAGCGCGTCGGGTACATGCCGGAGCACGACTGCCTGCCGCCCGACGTCTCGGCCACCGAGTTCGTCGTCCACATGGCGCGCATGTCCGGACTGCCGCCCGCCGCGGCCCGCGAGCGCACCGCGGACACCCTGCGCCATGTCGGCCTCTACGAGGAGCGCTACCGCCCCATGGGCGGCTACTCGACCGGCATGAAGCAGCGCGTGAAGCTCGCCCAGGCCCTGGTGCACGACCCCCAACTGGTCTTCCTGGACGAGCCGACCAACGGCCTCGACCCCGTCGGCCGCGACGAGATGCTGGACCTGATCCGCCGCGTCCACACCGACTTCGGCATCTCGGTCCTGGTCACCTCGCACCTCCTCGGCGAACTGGAGCGCACCTGCGACCACGTCGTCGTCATCGACGGCGGCAAACTGCTGCGCTCCAGCTCCACCACGGACTTCACCCAGACCACCACGACCCTGGCCGTCGAGGTCACCGACAGCGACGAGCACCCCGACGGCACCGGCGCGCTGCGCGCGGCCCTGGGCGCCCGCGGCGTAACCACCCAGGACGACGGCGGAGGGCTGCCCGGCGCGGGCCACATCGTCCTGCTCGACGCCGCCGACGAGGCCGTCTACGACTTCGTCCGGGACACCGTCGCCGACCTCGGCCTCGGCCTCGTCCGCATGGAACAGCGCAGGCACCACATCGCCGAGGTCTTCCGCACCGGGCACGAGCAGCACGGACAGCGCGAGAACCACGAGCAGCACGAACAGCACGGACACCACGGACAGCCGGAAAACCCCTCCGGCCGCCCCGCCGCCCCGACCACGACGCCCCCCGCCCCGCAGACCGGAGGCGCCCAGCGATGACCGCCGAGACCCCGCCCGCCCACGGCGCCCACGGCGCCGACGCCAGCCGCATCCACAACATCGGGTACCGCACCTACGACGGCCCCCGCCTCGGCCGCGCCTACGCCACCCGCTCCCTGTACTCGCAGAGCCTGCGCGGCGCCTACGGCCTCGGCCGCTCCGCCAAGTCCAAGGTGCTCCCGATGATCCTCTTCGGGGTGATGTGCGCCCCCGCGCTGATCATGGTCGCGGTCGCCGTCGCCACCAAGGCCGACAAGCTGCCCGTCGACTACACGCGCTACGCCGTACTCCTCCAGGCTGTCATCGGCCTCTACCTGGCGGCCCAGGCCCCGCAGACCGTCTCCAGGGACCTGCGGTTCAAGACAGTGCCCCTGTACTTCTCCCGGCCCATCGAGCGCGTCGACTACGTGCGCGCGAAGTTCGCCGCCATGGCATCGGCCCTGTTCATCCTGACCGCGACACCGCTGATCGTGCTCTACGTAGGGGCGCTGTTGGCGAAACTCGACTTCCCGGAGCAGACGAAGGGCTTCGCCCAGGGACTCGTCTCCGTGGCCCTGCTGTCGCTGCTGTTCGCCGGGATCGCGCTCGTCATCTCCGCCGTCACGCCCCGCCGCGGCTTCGGCATCGCCGCCGTCATCGCCGTCCTGACCATCTCCTACGGAGCGGTGTCCACCGTCCAGGCCATCGCGCACGAACAGGGCGGCAACGACACCGCCGTCCAGTGGCTCGGCCTGTTCTCGCCGATCACCCTCATCGACGGCGTACAGACGGCGTTCCTCGGCGCGACCTCCTCCTTCCCCGGGGGCGAGGGCCCCTCGGCCTCGGTGGGCGTCGTCTACCTCCTCGTCGTCCTCGCCCTCGTCGCGGGCAGCTACGTCGCCCTCATGCGCCGCTACCGAAAGGCCGGACTGTGACAACGATCAGCATCGACCACGTCTCCCGCTGGTTCGGCAACGTGGTGGCCGTCAACGACATCACCATGACCATCGGTCCCGGCGTCACCGGCCTCCTCGGCCCCAACGGCGCCGGCAAGTCCACCCTCATCAGCATGATGGCCGGCTTCCTCGCCCCCTCCACCGGCACCGTCACCCTCGACTCCAAGCCCACGTGGCGCAACGAGGACATCTACAAGGAGCTCGGCCTCGTACCGGAGCGGGAGGGGATGTACGACTTCCTCACCGGCCGCGAGTTCGTCGTCGCCAACGCCGAACTGCACGGCCTCGGCAAGAAGGCCGCCCAGAAGGCCCTCGCCACCGTCGAGATGGAGTACGCGCAGGACCGCAAGATCTCCACGTACTCCAAGGGCATGCGGCAGCGCGTGAAGATGGCGTCCGCGCTCGTGCACGAGCCCTCCGTGCTGCTGCTCGACGAGCCGTTCAACGGCATGGACCCGCGCCAGCGCATGCAACTCATGGACCTGCTGCGCGCGATGGGCGACGAGGGCCGCACCGTCCTGTTCTCCTCGCACATCCTCGAAGAGGTCGAACAGCTCGCCTCGCACATCGAGGTGATCGTCGCCGGACGGCACGCCGCCAGCGGGGACTTCCGCAGGATCCGGCGCCTCATGACCGACCGCCCGCACCGCTACCTGGTGCGCTCCAGCGACGACCGCGCCCTCGCCGCCGCCCTCATCGCCGACCCGTCCACCGCGGGCATCGAGGTCGACCTCAAGGAGGGCGCCCTGCGCGTCCAGGCCGTCGACTTCGGCCGCTTCACCGGCCTGCTGCCCCGCGTCGCGCGCGAACACGGCATCCGGCTGCTCACGGTCTCGCCCTCGGACGAGTCCCTCGAGTCGGTCTTCTCCTACCTCGTCGCGGCCTGAAGGGAGCCACCGTGTACGACCCCACTGTCGCCCGGCTCACCTACCGGGCCCTGCTCGGCCGCCGCCGGGCACTGATCCTCCTCGCCCTGCCGCTGCTGCTCGTCGTGATCGCCGCCGCGGTCCGCGGCTTCAACGGCGCCGACGACCAAGTGGCCGCCGACCTGCTCGGCGGCTTCGCGCTCGCCACCATGGTGCCGATCATCGGCGTCATCGCGGGCACCGGCGCCATCGGCCCCGAGATCGACGACGGCTCCGTGATGTACCTGCTGTCCAAGCCGGTCAAGCGGCCCACGATCATCGTCACCAAGCTGACCGTCGCCATCGCCGTGACCATGGTGTTCTCCGCGGTCCCGACGCTCGTCGCCGGGCTGATCCTGAACGGCAACAGCCAGCAGATCGCCGTCGCCTACACCATCGCCGCCCTCGTCTCCTCCATCGCGTACGCGGCGATCTTCCTGCTGCTCGGCACCGTCACCCGCCACGCGGTGGTCTTCGGGCTCGTTTACGCGCTCGTCTGGGAGGCCCTCTTCGGCTCCCTGGTCTCCGGGGCGCGCACGCTCAGCGTCCAGCAGTGGTCGCTCGCCGTCGCCCACAAGGCCACCGACGCGGGGGACCTCGTCACCTCCGACGTGGGCCTGCCCGCCGCCGTCGTCCTGCTGCTCGTGGTCACGGCCGGCACCACCTGGTACGCCGGGCGGCGCCTGCGGACGCTGACGGTCGCGGGCGACGAGTAGGTCCCGCGGACGCCAGGGGGCCCGGGGCGCGCGCCGGAAATTCGGTGGCGGGCGTCCCGGCCCGCCCGGCACAGTGGATGTGTCACCGCGCGAGGCCCATGGCCGGGCGCGCATCTACCGGGAGAGGAGGCGGCGTTGAGCACCAGTAGTCCGTCGCACTCCCGACAGGGCGGTCCGCGGCAGGCTCGGGAGTCCTCACCCACTCCGTGAGAGCCGCGCCACGGGGGAGACCGCCCGGGGCGGCCGCTTCGAGCGCGCAGACCTCTGCGCGGGCCGCCCACCCGGAGGATTGGCCGAGTGGTAAGGCAGCGGCTTGCTAAGCCGTCGTCGGGGTTGGCGCCCCGCGCGCGTTCGATCCGCGCATCCTCCGCGGTACGTTGCACTGGGCTTGAGTGGGGTTGAGGGTGCTGCGCTGGCTGCCCCTGTGCCCTGCGGGGTGAGGCTCTGGTGGAACGTCTTGGGCGGCACCGGGTGCTGTGCCCACCCTCCCCCGAGCTCTCGGCTTCGCTCGAGCAGGGGGGACCCCCATCGCTCCCGGGGCTCGGGTCAGGGAAGCAGGCGTTCCAGGACGACCGCGATGCCGTCGGCCTCGTTGGACGCCGTGACCTCGTCCGCCACCGCCTTGAGCTCCTCGTGGGCGTTGGCCATGGCCACGCCGTGGGCGGCCCAGGCGAACATGGGGATGTCGTTGGGCATGTCACCGAAGGCGATCGTGTCCGCGGCCTTCGCCTTCAGGCGGCGGGCCGCCAGGGACAGGCCCGTCGCCTTGGTCAGACCCAGCGGCAGTATCTCCACGACGCCCGCGCCCGCCATCGTGACGCCGACGAGGTCACCCGCCACCTGCCGCGCGACGGCCGCGAGCGCGTCGTCGTCGAGGCCGGGGTGCTGGATGTACACCTTGTTCAGCGGCGCCGACCACAGGTCGGCCGGGTCGGCGAGCGGGACGACGGGCAGCGGGCCCTCCTGGACCACGTACCCGGGTCCCACCAGGACCTCGCCCTCGAGGCCGTCGCGGCTCGCGGCGAGCGCCAGCGGCCCGACCTCGGCCTCGATCTTCGCCAGGGCCAGACCCGCGAGCTGCCGGTCGAGCGTGACCGACGTCAGCAGGCGCCGCTCGCCAGCGTGGTACACCTGCGCGCCCTGGCCGCACACCGCGATGCCCTCGTACCCGAGGTCCTCCAGGATGTGCCGCGTCCAGGGCACGGAGCGCCCGGTGACGACGATGTGGGCCGCGCCCGCCGCGGTGGCCGCGGCGAGCGCGTCACGCGTACGCGTCGAGACCGTGTCGTCGGGGCGCAGCAGCGTCCCGTCGAGGTCGGTGGCGACGAGCCGGTAGGGGAAGGGGGCGCTCACTTGGCGGTGGGCTCCAGGATCTCCCGGCCGCCCAGGTACGGGCGCAGCACCTCGGGCACGCGCACGGAGCCGTCCGCGAGCTGGTGGTTCTCGAGGAGCGCCACGATCGTGCGCGGCACCGCGCACAGCGTGCCGTTCAGCGTGGCCAGCGGCTGCACGTGCTTCTTGCCGTCGCGGTCCTCACGCATGCGCACGGACAGGCGGCGGGCCTGGAAGCCGTCGCAGTTGGAGGCGGAGGTCAGCTCGCGGTACTTGCCCTGGGTGGGGATCCAGGCCTCGCAGTCGTACTTGCGCGAGGCGGACGCGCCCAGGTCGCCGGAGGCGACGTCGATGACCTGGAACGGCAGCTCCAGGGCGGTCAGCCACTGCTTCTCCCAGTCCAGGAGCCGCTTGTGCTCGTCCTGTGCGTCCTCGGGCGCGACGTAGGAGAACATCTCGACCTTGTCGAACTGGTGCACCCGGAAGATGCCGCGGGTGTCCTTGCCGTACGTGCCGGCCTCGCGGCGGAAGCAGGGCGAGAAGCCCGCGTACCGCAGGGGCAGCTTGTCGGCGTCGATGATCTCGTCCATGTGGTACGCCGCGAGCGGGACCTCGGACGTGCCGACCAGGTAGAAGTCGTCCTTCTCCAGGTGGTACACGTTCTCGGCGGCCTGGCCGAGGAAGCCGGTGCCCTCCATGGCGTGCGGGCGCACCAGGGCGGGGGTCAGCATGGGGGTGAACCCGGCCTCCGTGGCCTGCGCGATCGCCGCGTTGACCAGGGCGAGCTCCAGAAGCGCGCCGACGCCCGTCAGGTAGTAGAAGCGCGAGCCGGAGACCTTGGCGGCGCGCTCCACGTCGATCGCGCCGAGCGCCTGGCCGAGCTCCAGGTGGTCCTTCGGCTCGAAGCCCTCGGCGGCGAAGTCACGGATCGTGCCGTGCGTCTCCAGGACGACGAAGTCCTCCTCGCCGCCGACCGGGACGTCGGGGTGCACGAGGTTGCCGAGGCGCAGCAGGAGGCGCTTGGTCTCCTCGTCGGCCTCGTCCTGCTCGGCGTTCGCGGCCTTGACCGCGGCGGCCAGCTCGCCCGCCTTCTTCAGGAGTTCGGCCTTCTCGTCGCCGGAGGCCTTGGGGATGAGCTTGCCGAGCGCCTTCTGCTCGGAACGGAGCTCGTCGAAGCGGACACCTGACGACCTGCGCCGCTCGTCGGCGGAGAGCAGGGAGTCGACGAGGCCGACGTCCTCTCCACGGGCGCGCTGCGAAGCGCGAACACGGTCGGGGTCCTCACGGAGCAGGCGAAGGTCAATCACCCCTCCAGGCTACCGTCGGGCGCTTCCGGGTCACGACTCGATATTCACACCTGACGCCGTTATGCCCGATATGCCGGAATGTGAATTTCTCGCCCCTCGTTTCGCCCCCGGTGGCGACGGAACGCGCCCTTCGCGGCTGTCCACGCGGCCGCGAAGGGCGGTTCCCGCGAGGTCAATAAAAGGGGCGCCGTTCCCTGAATCGGGGCAGATGCCCCGCACCGCCTTGACTCGATTTCCTTGTGGGGAACGGGACTTGGGGACGGGGTTGTCCACAGGAATGGGTGCGTCCAGGAAGTTATCCACAGGCTGTGCGAAAGATCTGTGGATGCCGCGAGAAGCCCCTCTCCATGCTCCCGCACAACGAGGGAATCCCGGCCCAAACCTGCTCAGCGCCCACTTTCGAGTGGAAATGGTTAACTCCAAAGAGTCGCCGTGTGGAAAGCGGTGGACGAAGGAGTGGCGAGAGTGGCTCTGGGCGGTCTTGCGCACTGAGGGCCTATATGTCGGCAATGTCGAGTTCCCTTGTCGACTTGTCCCCAGGTCGAGAAGGGGACCTGTGGATAACTCCTGTGGACAAGTTAAATCTGCAGGTAGGACTGCGGACAGCGGCCCACACGAGCCCACACCGGCCCACGCCGGCCCACACCAGCCCCTACGAGTCCCCCGCGAGAGCGCACCCGCCCGCACGCGGGCATGCGAAAGCACCGGGACAACCCCGGTGCTCACCCGCTAAACGTTCAGAACCGGCCGTCCTGGCACCGCGCCAGCCAGTCCGAAGCCGCCATGAACTCCTCGTCCGACGTCCCCGGCCGCAGCGCCCGCACCTCCTGCGGCGCCACCCCCGCGCGCGGATACGACCCGAGGAAACGCACCTTCGGACAGATCCGCTTCAGGCCCATCAGCGCCTCGCCCACCCGGCGGTCCGTGATGTGCCCCTCGGCGTCCACGGAGAAGCAGTAGTCGCCGATGCCGCGTCCCGTCGGACGGGACTCGATCCGCATCAGGTTGACGCCGCGCACCGCGAACTCCTGGAGCAGCTCCAGGAGCGCACCCGGGTGGTCGTCGCCGAGCCAGATCACCAGGGACGTCTTGTCCGCGCCGGTCGGCGCCGCGGGCCGGGCCGGACGGCCCACGAGCACGAACCGCGTCTCCGCGTTCGCCGCGTCGTGGATCTCGGTCACCAGCGGCTCCAGGCCGTACGTCACCGCGGCGAACTCCCCCGCGAACGCCGCGTCGAACCGGCCCTCCTGGACCAGCCGCGCGCCGTCCGCGTTCGACGCCGCCGACTCCCACACCGCGTCCGGCAGATGCGCGGCCAGCCAGTTGCGCACCTGCGGCTGGGCCACCGGGTGGCCCGTCACCGTCTTGACGTCCTTCAGCTCGGTGCCCGGACGCACCAGGAGCGCGAACGCGATGGGCAGCACGACCTCGCGGTAGATCATCAACGGCTCACCCTTGGCGAGCTCGTCGACGGTGGTCGTGACACCGCCCTCCACCGAGTTCTCGATCGGCACCAGCGCCGCGGCGGCCTCCCCCGCGCGCACGGCGTCCAGCGTCGCCGGAACCGACACCATCGGCACCAGCTCGCGGGTCGCCGCCTCCGGCAGGGTGCGCAGGGCGGCTTCGGTGAAGGTGCCTTCAGGGCCGAGGTAGGTGTAGCGCGTCGCCGACATGCGGTCAGCCTATGCGGCGCGACGGCCCGCCGGACACGGGCTCACGAACGGCGCCGACATCCCCGCGCTCACCCCTCCAGCAACGCCTGCCCCACGTACTCCCCGGGACCCGCCCCGCCCGGCACCGCGAAGACACCGCTCGCCTCGTGCCGTACGAACGCCGACAACGCGTCACCCCGGTCGAGCTTCCGCTGCACCGGGACGAACCCCCGCAGCGGGTCGGCCTGCCAGCAGATGAACAGCAGCCCCGCGTCCGGCTCGCCCTTGGCGGTGAAGCCGTCGTGGTACGAGAACGGCCGCCGCAGCATCGCCGCGCCCCCGTTCTGGTCGGGGCGGCTGATACGGGCGTGCGCGTTGAGGGGGACGACCAGGTCACCGCCCTCGGTCGTCTTCTCCAGGTCCATCTCCGTGGTCTCCGTACCGCCCGTCAGCGGCGCGCCGTCGGCCTTGCGGCGGCCGATGACGTCCTCCTGTGCCTTGGTGGAGAGCTTCTCCCAGTCGTCCAGGAGCATCCGGATACGGCGTACGACGGCGTACGAGCCGCCCGCCATCCAGGCCGGGTCGGCGTCCGCCGGCTTGTCCGGCACGAAGATCCGCCGGTTGAAGTCGTCGTCGGACGGCTTCGGGTTGTTCGTGCCGTCGACCTGGCCCATCAGGTTGCGCGTCGTCATCGGGCGGGCCGTGGCCCCCGGCGCACGGTTGAAACCGTTCATCTGCCAGCGCAGCCGCGCCGCCGCGCCCGTCTCCCGCTGCACCGCCCGCAGCGCGTGGAAGGCCACCAGGGCGTCGTTCGCGCCGATCTGCACCCACAGGTCACCGTTGCTGCGGGCCTTGTCGAGACGGTCCGAGGAGAACTCCGGCAGCGGATCCAACGCGGCCGGCCGCTGCTTCTCCAGACCGGTACGGCCGAAGAAGCCGTGGCCGAAGCCGAAGGTGACCGTCAGCGAGGACGGACCCGCGTCCCGCGCGACGTCCGTGTCCCGGTCCTCGCCGCCCACCGGCTCGCCCGCCATCAGCCGCCGTGCCACCTCCGACCAGCGGCGCAGCAGGGCCGCCGCCTCCTTGCGCCCGGTGCCCGGGGCCAGGTCGAAGGCGACGAGATGGCCGCAGGACTGCACGGGCGTGGTGATCCCCGGCTGATGTTTCCCGTGAAACATCACCTCGTCCGAGCCGAGCGACGTCAACGGCGCCCGCGACCCGTCCGAGCCGCCGGAAGAGCCCGAGGACGCCGCCGCGTACCCGGCCGCGCCGCCCGCCGCCCCCAGGGCGAGGCCGGTGGCGCCCGCCGTACCGAGCAGGCGCCGTCGCGAAATGGTGTGGTCCGCCATGGTGGTTCAGCCGATCTGCACGTTCTTGTCGAGAGTGACTTGGTCGATGTCGGAGGTGCGGACGGTCACCGCGACCTTCCACTTGCCTGCCATGGGAACCTGCACCCCGGTGGCGCTCCAGTGTCCGGTAGCGATGCGGTCGGGAGCCACCGGCAGCGGGCCGACGTCCTTGGCCTTCAGAGTGAGGGCCACCTTCACCTCGGGCAGGTCGAAGGCGCTGCCGTTGGGCCGGGTCGCGTAGACGTGCAGGTCATTGCTGCCGGTGCGGCCCGGAGTGAGTTCGAGCCGCACGGTGCCCTTGCCGTCCCGGCCGCCGGTGTCGAAGGGGAACTCCAGCTTGACGGGCCCCGCGGCCCGCTGCGCGGACGAGACCGTGTTCTCGGTCTCCTCCACGGTGCGCCCGGGCTCGGTCGTGGTCAGCGCCGTGGTGACGGCGAGCAGCACCACGGCCACCCCGGCCTCGGCGAGCACCGAGCGGCGCAGGCCCGAGCGGTGCGGGTCGGCGTCGCGGACCCGCTTCTCCCGGGCGGCGTCCATGGCGGCCCGCTGGCGGGCGAGCTGAGCGGCGCGCTTGTCGTCGCCGTCCGGCTTCCCGGAGCTGGGCTTTTCGGGGTCGGCCTTGCCTGGACCGGACTTCCGGGGGTCGGCCTTGCCTGGAGCGGACTTCCGGGGGTCGGCCTTGCCGGGACCGAACTTCCCGGGGTCGTCCTTGCCGGTGTCCGCGTGGGCCGTCCCGCCCGTGGTCGCGCCCTTGGTCGCGCCGGTCGCCGTGCCGGTGGACTTGTCGGTGGCCCTGTCGTTGGCCTTGTCGTTGGCCTCGTCAGTCGTCGCGCCGGTCCGGGCCCTGGAGCTGTGCGCGACGGCGACGGGCTTCTTCTTCTTGCTGGTCGCCTTGCCGGTGGTCGTGGCGGTCGCCTTGGTGGCCACCGTGGCGGTGGAGGCGGCGGCCCGGCCCCGCTGCTCGACGACCGCCGCGGCCGCCGCCTCCGGCGCCAGACCGCCCGCCTCGGCGGCGATGCGCCCCGTCCAGCGCCGGGACACCGACGCGATGCCCACCAGGACCACGACCAGCGCGACCTTCACCAGGAGGAGCTGCCCGTAGTCCGTCTCCACGAGCGCGGTCCACGAGCCGACCTGCCGCCAGGACTGGTACAGGCCCGTCACGGTCAGGACCACGACACTGGCGAAGGCGACACGCGAGAAGCGGCGCACGGCCCCCGCGTCGACGAGCGGCGCGCGGTACAGGCACAGCAGCAGCGCGCCCACCCCGCCCAGCCACACGGCGACGGCCAGCAGGTGCAGCACGTCGACGGGCATGGCGAGCCCCGCCTGGATACCGGTCGAGGCGTGCTCCGCCAGCGCCCACGTCGCCGCGATGCCCAGGGCCACGACCCCGCCGCCGACGGCCAGGCCGAAGGCGAGGTCCCGCTTCTCCTTGGGGTCCTCGCGCTTGTCGTACGCGCCGAACAGGACGGCGATGAACAGCGCGGCGGCGGCCAGCAGCAGCAGCCGGGAGACGAGCGCGGCACCCGTCTTGGTCTGCAGGACGTCGCCGAGCGCGGCCAGGTCGAAGGCGTCGGCGAGCTTCCCCGAGCCGGTGTAGGGGGCGCGCAGCAGCAGCGTCGCGAGGGTGGCGCCGGTCAGGACGAGCCAGCCGGCCACGACCAGGCGCTGCAACGGCCGCACCCCCGCGCCGCGCGGCCAGCAGCCGAGGACGAACGCCGCACCGCCGACGACGACGATGAACCCGGCGTACGCGAGGTAGCGCGCGGTGTCGTAGAGCGTCCCGACGAGGCCGCCGCCGACCTCCTGGTCGGGCAGGACGACCTTCGTGTCGGACGGGGCGCCGATGGAGAAGGTGAAGGCCCCGGCGATGGGGTGGCTGTCGGCGGAGACGACCTGGTAGGCCACGGTGAACGTGCCGTCGGGCAGACCCGGCTTCAGCTTCACCCCGTACGTGTTTCCGCCGAGGTCACTGGTCCTGCCGGTGTCCGCGCGCTTGCCCGCGGGGTCGAGGACCCGTACCGAACCGTCGGCCATGGCGACCTTCTCGGAGAAGGTCAGGGACACCTGCTCGGGTGCCTTCGCGACCACCGCGCCCCGCCGGGGGTCGCTGCCGGTGAGCGCGGCGTGCGCGCCGGCGGGCGCCGCGGTGGCGAGGACGGCCCCGAGGACGGCGGCGAACAGGGCCACGACGACGAGCAGCAGCCGACCGAGTCCGGCGAGGTCCGGCCCCGGGCGGGGGGCGGTGGTCCGCATCAACTCTTCAGTCCCCTCAGTGCGACGAGTGCGAGGCGTGCATTTCGGCCGGGGGTTCCTCGGCCGTGCCGTGCTGATCGTTCTCGGTGTGCGTCTTCGGGTGTCCGGAGTGGGCCGTCGCATCGCCGGAGCGGGACGTCCCGCCGGAGCGGGACTTCTCGCCGTGGTCCGCCGAGTCGCCGGTGTGCGGCTGCGGGTCACCCGCGCGGGCCTTCGGGTGGTCCTTCGCGTGCTCCTCGTGCGCCGTCGAGTCCCCCGAGTGCGTACTCGGGTCACCGCCGGTGCCCGGGTTGTACGTGGCAGCCTTCACCGGCATCTCGACCGTGATCGGGTCCGCCTTCTCGAAGCGGAGCGTGACCTCCACCGTGTCGCCCTGCTTCGGCTTGCGCTTCAGCTTCTCGAGCATGATGTGGTTGCCGCCCCGCGCGAACACCAGCTCGCCGTTCGCGGGTACGTCGAAGGACCGCTGCTCCTTCATCGTGCCGCCCTTGGTGGCGTGCAGGGTGACGCTGCCCGCGAGCGGGCTGGACGCCGAGGTGAGCTTGTCGGCGGCGCCCTTGTTGGTGAGCGTGAAGAAGCCACCCGCCATGTCGGCCATGGCCGGGGCGGGGATGTAGGCGCCGCTGACCTTCAGCTCGGGCTTGTCCGCCGCGTCGCCGGAGTCGTCGTCGCCGCTGTCGCAGCCGGTCAGGGCCAGGGCCGCGGCCAGTGCCAGGGCTCCGCCGGTGAGCAGGCGGCGCCGGGTGGTGCGGTGGTTCACGGTTTCTGTCCCTTGATGAGCTTGGGGAGGTCCTGCGCGTACTCCTCGGCGCGGGTGTCCTGGCCGTTGTAGACGACGTAACCGGCCTCGGTCTTCGGCGAGAAGGCGACGACCTGGGTGCCGTGCATCGACTCGATCTTGCCGTTCTTGAGCTTCTTGGACGGCTCGATACTGATGCCGACGGTGCGGGCACTGGCCTGGATGGTCGAGAAGTCACCGGTCAGGCCGATGAACTCGGGGTCCTGGGCCTTCAGCCACTTGCCGAGCTCCTTGGGGGTGTCCCGCTCGGGGTCGGTGGTGACGAAGACGACCTGGAGCTGGTCGAGCTCGGCCTTGGTGACGGCCTTCTTGCGCAGGAGGTCCTTCTTGGCGACGGCGATGTTGCTCATCGTCAGCGGGCAGACGTCCGGGCAGTTGGTGTAGCCGTAGTACAGCAGCACGGGCTTGCCCTTGGTCCGCTCGCGCAGGTCGTACTTCTTGCCGTGGGTGTCCGTGAGGACCAGGTCCGGCTTCTTGAACGGCCTGTCGAGGACGGTCGCGGCCTGCTTCGACTCGGGCTCCACGGAGACGTCGGCGACCTTGTCCGCCTTGTCGCCCTTGTCACCGCTGTCACTGCCGCAGGCGGTCAGCGTCAGGCCCGCGGCGGCGAGCAGCGCCGCGGTGGCGAGCGCCCGCGACGTCGCCGTCCGCGAGGCCGTGGTCCTAGGGGTCTTCGCGCCCGGGGTGAGGGTGTGGTTGCTCAACTTGCGCATACGAAAATGTCCCAGATGTGAGGGGGCCGGGACGCGCCGGGGCCGGTGCGGCCGGCCGGCGCGTCCCGAGGGCAGCCGGGGCGGACGCCTCAGCCGTTGGCGCGGCGGCGCTGGGCGAGCACCCCGAAGGCGACGCCCGCGGCGCCGACCACGATGCCGACGATGCCGAGGGTGCGGGCGGTGGTGTCGCTGCTGTCCCCGTCGGAGGAGGCGGACTCCTTCTTGTCACCGGACCCGGCGGCGTCGGACTTGGCGTCGTCGGACTTGGTGTCGTCCTTGCCGGCGGCGGCTCCACCGTGGTGGTCGTCCGAGGCGGCGGAGAGCTGGAGCGCGGGCGCCGGGAACTCCGGCTCCTCGGCACCCTTCTGCTGCGGCTCGATCCAGCGGACGACCTCCTTGTTGTCGTACGTCTGGAGCGCCTTGAACACGAGCTGGTCGGTGTCCTCGGGAAGCTGGCCGAGGGAGAGCGGGAACTTCTGGAAGTAGCCGGGCTCGACGCCCTTGCCGTCGGCGGTCCAGGTGACCTTGGAGACCGCCTCGTCGATCTTCTTGCCGTGCATCTCGAGCGGCTTGTCGAGCTTGGTCTTGGTGACCTTCACCTTCCAGCCCGGCACCGGCTGCGGCATCACGGACACGAGCGGGTGGTCGGCGGGGAAGGTGATCTCCAGCTTGGTCGTCGAGGCGTTGTCGCGCTCGTTGGGGACCTTGAAGTTGACGGTCGCGTAGCCGCCCTTCGCGGCCTCGCCCTCCGGGCTGACGCTGACGTGCGCGAAGGCGGGCACGGACAGCAGGAGGACGGCGGAGGCGGCGACACCGCCCACCAGGGAGACGCGGGTCAGGGCGGACTTCGGCGACGTCGAGGACTTCTGGGTCTGGGTCGTCATGGCGGAGTACTCCGGTTTCGGCAGGAGTGCGCTGCGACCGGGCCCGGCGCGGCGGATCCCGGGGGACCCGCGCGGAGCGGACGGCACGGCCGTGCGTACTGGGTGTTCGGAAGGGGGGACGCGCCGCGGCGGGCCGGTCGGCCCCCGCACGCGCGCGGACACGCCGCGCGGCACCCCTCCGACAGCAGTACGTACGGACGTACGCGTACGTCGACTCGGAGCGGCCCGCGTCAGGCGGCGAGCGTGAGCGCGGCGGCCGCGGGCGGGCCGCGCCGGATCACCGTGTGCTGGAGCGCGGCCGTCCGGAGCTTCGGCGGCACCAGGGCACCGGCGGCCCGCGCCGGACCGGTCACCGGGTCGGGCGTACCGATCAGGCCGGCCCGCAGCGCGCGCACCAGGGTGAGGGCGGCGCGCAGGGAACGCATGAGCGCCCCTTGAGCCACTACCTGCGCCCCCTGGGCGGAGAGCCGGACGAGCCGGGTGAGCGCGACGTCGCCGCGGCGCAGCAGCCAGCCCGCGGCCAGCGCCGCCAGCAGATGGGCGAGCAGCATCGGCAGGGACGGCAGCAGGGACGCCGCGGAACCGGCGGCCATCCCGCTGTGCGTGGCCGCGGCCTCGCCCGAGGCGTGCGCGTGCGCGCCGTGGGCGCCGGACGGGTCGATGCCCGCCGTCTCGAGGATGTGCCGGGCCTGGACGGGGGTGATCGTCGCCCCGCCCGCCCCGCACACGATGCGCGCGGCGCGCTCGACGAGGGAGAGGCTCTCGGTGCCGCTCGCCGTCGCCATGGCCGTGCCGTGCTGGCCGAGCCCGAACAGCGCGTGCAGCCCGAGCTGGCCCACCGCGAGCGCCCCCGCGATGCCGGGGAGGGAGCGCTCCCGCCCGGCCAGGGGCACCGCCACCACGAGTACGGCGAGGAAACCGGCGCCGAGCGTCCACAGCGGGACGGTGGCGCAGGAGGCGAGCACATGGCCCCCGGCGGACAGCACGAGGCAGACCGCGGCGAACATCGCGGCCCGCAGCAGCCGGAGATCGGCTCCGGCGCGCGCCTGGCGCTGGTGGGGGGCAGTCATGGCCGGGCCATCATCGCACTGGGCCGCCCGGCGCCGTACGGCAGGTCCACATGCTCCCGTGAATGCCGCAAGATGCCGGAACCACCCGGAATGTTCCAACTAGCCGGGAAAGTGCGGGTAAGGCCTGCTCGCGGTGCGTCCGCCCGGACCGGCGGGGCCGTGGCGGCGCGTGTCCCGGTACACCGGACACGGTTTCCGCCGCGTCCGCCGTATGGGCGTCATCACGTCAACTGGGCGCTTATCCGCGGGCACTCGCGGCAATACGTAGGGGTATGTCGAGCCGCGGCCAGAGGGCTGGAGCATGCCAGGAGGCTGGAGCATGAGCATCTGGTGGTCCCTCCATTTGCGGCGTGAAGCCGCGAGCGTCCCGCTCGCGCGGCGCCTGCTCATCGGCACGATGGAGACGGCCGGGGTGGACCCGGAGGTCTCGTACGACCTGTCCCTCGCGCTCACCGAGGCGTGTGCCAACGCGGTGGAGCACGGCGGCGAGACCGGCCCGCCCACCGGCGAGTACCGCGTCACCGCCTACCTCGACGGCGAGAAGTGCCGCATCGAGGTGGCCGACTCCGGCCCCGGCCTGCCACCCGGCCGCGTCTTCGCCAGCGGCGCGAGCACCCTCGCACCACGGACCCCCCAGGGCAGGAGGGACGACGGCCGACGGGGCCGCCGGACACGGCGGAGGGCTCGGACGGAGGCGGTGCGGGGGCGGCGGCAGTCGCGTCCTCAGGGGCCTCCCCCCTCCCCCTCCCCCGCCCCCACCCCTCCCCCTGAGACCTCCGAAAGTGGACGCGGTCTCTGTCTCATCCGTGAGCTCGCCGACGACGTGCACTTCGGGAACAAGCCGGGCCGCGACGGCGGCGCGGTGATCAGCTTCGACAAGATCCTCAAGTGGCGCGAGGACGCGCCGCTGATGGTGTCCTGAGCGGCACCCCTGCCATCCCGCCGTGGCCGAGGGCGGCGTTCAGCTCCGCGTCGCCGCCGCGTACACCTCCAGGGCGGAGCGGGGCGCGCGGCCGAGGAGCGTGCGCAGCGCGTTGTCCGCTATGGACGTGCCGTCGAGGAAGCCGCCCGCTATCGCGGAGTACGTGCTGAGCAGCATCGGTATCTGGAAGGGCAGGGCCTCTCCGGCCGCCGTCACCGCGGCGCGGGTCGCCTCCAGCGTGCCCGGTTCGTAGGAGCCGCCGATCGCCGCGGCCAACTCGGCGCCGCCGAGGGCCTCTTCGCCGACGAGTTCGTAGGTGCGGCCCGCGTGCGGGGCCGGGTCCGTGGCCACACGGACGGCGACCTCGGCCAGGTCCTCCCGGGCGACCGCGGCGAGGCGCCCGTCGCCGAGCGGCGCGGCTATCGTCCCGTCGGGGCCGGGCGCGGCGATGGCGGCGAGGAACTCCGCGTACAGGCCGTTGCGCAGGACCGTCCAGGTCAGGGTGGAGCGGCGGAGTCTGCGCTCGGTCCAGCGGTGGGCGAGGGCGTAGGTGAGGTGGTCGCCGTCGCCGCTGAGGCTGGTGTAGACGAGGTGGCCGACGCCGGATCTCTCGGCGGCGGAGATCACGGCGTCGTGCCGGGCGATGACGACGTCGTCCTCCGCGGCGCCCGCGGAGATGACCAGCAGGGTGTCGACGTCGGTGAAGTCGAGGGACGACGGGTCGTCGAAGTCGACGCGGCGTCGGCCGGGGCCGGGGGAGCGGGTGCCGATGACGACGTCGTCGGCCGCGCGGGCGGTGAGCCCGGTGGTGATGAGGGTGCCGAGTGCGCCGGTGGCGCCGGTGATCAACAGCATGGGAACGATCCCCCGTCGTGGGCAGTTGAGATGGATGACGACCGGTGCGGGAGGTGCGGTGCACTCGGTGCGTGACCATCGTGGATCGGTGGTGGGGGAGCGCGTAAGGAGGCACTTTGATGTCAGTGGGGCACAGGGCGGTAACCGGGTCGCCGGTCGAGGGACCGGTGCTCAGTTGTGAGACGCCGCAGGACGAGTGCGGTGTCAGGGACGTGCTGGACCGGCTCGGCGACAAGTGGTCGGTGTACGTCGTGGTCGAACTCGCGGGCGGGGTGCTGCGGTTCAAGGAGTTGCAGCGCCGCATCCACGGCGGTATCTCGCAGCGCATGCTCACGTTGACCGTGCGGCGCCTGGAGCGGGACGGCCTGGTGCGGCGGACGGTGCACCCCACGATTCCGCCGCAGGTCGAGTACGAGCTGACGGAGATGGGGCACAGCCTGACGCATCTCATCAAGTCGCTGGCGGACTGGTCGATAGCGCACCGCCCGGCCATAGCGGCGGCGCGGGAGGCGTACGACGAGGCGCAGGGCGTGCCGGGCGGCCCGCGCTGACCGGAGCCAGTGCCTCAGCCCGCTTCCGCCAGGCCTTGTGGGGCCCGCGCGGACGCAGACCCGCGTAGCGGCCCCGCAGCACCCTGCAGCGCCTAGCAGCACCCCGCAGCACCTGACAGCACCCCGCAGCGCCTAGCAGCACCCCGCGGGGCCGGGCTGCGCAGGCCTACCGAGGCTCGCACCCCCGCGCCGGGCCCCCGGCCCGGTCACCGCGGCGGACGGCAGGGCCCAGCGCGTGTGCGGGTGGCTCGCTGTCGGTGATGAAGGCCTTGGCCAAGGCGGCGACGGCATCGGGCCGCTCCATCAGCAGCATGTGGTCGCAGTCGGGGATCGTCACGAAGCGGCTGCCCTCGATGGTCGCGGCGAAGCCGCGTTGCAGGCCGGGAGGGGTGAGGGTGTCGTGCGCGCCCGCGAAGACCAGGGTGGGCACGCCTGTCAGGCCGCCGGTGAGGGCGGTGCGGGTCCCCAGGGCGCGGGCCAGCATGTACTCGGCGTGATGCCTTTGGGTGACGTGCAGGAGGGAGCGTCGGAAGGAGCGCAGGGCGAGTTCACGGCGGTGCACCCGGCGGCCGTCGTCCAGGCAGAACATCGCCGCGGAGACCGTCCTGACGAAGCCCTCGGTGTCGCCGGAGGCCAACAGCCTGCCGGCTTCCCGGTAGCGGGCGAAGGGGGCGTCGGTGAGGTGGGCGGGCACGCCGCCGAGGAGCAGGCGGGCGCAGCGCCGGGGGTGGCGCTGGGCGTAGCGGAAGGCGATGACCGCGCCGTGGGAGTAGCCGAAGAGGTTCACGCGCGGTACGCCCGAGTCGTCGGACAGGTCGCCGGACAGGCCGCTGGACAAGTCGTCGGACAGGCCGCCGGACAGGTCCTCGGACAGGTTGTCAGCCAGGTCGTCGACGACGGCGTCGAGCGCCTTGTCCAGGGTGTCGACGGTGTGCTCGGGGCGCGGCACGTCGGAGCCGTCCGCGCCGGGCAGGCCCGCGGTGACCAGGCAGGCCACGTCCGCGAGGGCGTCCTCGAGCTGCACCCAGTCGTACATCCCCTGGAAGGCGCCGCCCAGCGCGATCAGCGGTTCGGTCCGTGCGGCGGTGGGACGGACGAGCCGGTAGCGGTAGGCCAGCCCGTCCACGGTCAGGGTGCGCACGCGTTCCATGTGCCGGTCCTCGCGTCAGGCCCTGGTGAGGACGAGGACGGCGTTGTGGCCGCCGAAGCCGAGGGAGGAGGTGGCCGCGCACTCCAGCCGTGCGGGGCGGGCGGCCCCGGCCACCACGTCCACGCGCACGCCCGGGTCCTGCTCCTCCAGGTTCACCGTCGGCGGGACCACCTGCTCCTCCAGGGCCAGGGCGGTCAGGGCGGCTTCGATCCCGCCGGCGGCGCCCAGGGCGTGGCCGGTCATGGCCTTGGTGGACGTGACGAGCGGGCGGTCGCCGAAGACGCGGTGCAGGGCGGCGCTCTCGACGAGGTCGTTCATGACCGTGGAGGTGCCGTGGGCGTTGACGTGGCCGACGTCCTCGGCGGTGACGCGGGCGTCGGCCAGCGCGGCCCGCAGGGCCAGTTCGATGCCCTGCCCGCTCTCGTCGGGAGCGACGGGGGACAGGGCGTCGTTGGACGACCCGTACCCGGCGAGGTACGCCCGGACGGCGGCGCCCCGGGCCCGGGCGTGTTCCGGGCGCTCCAGCACCAGCAGTCCGGCTCCCTCGCCGACGACGAAGCCGTCGCGGCCGGCGTCGAACGGCCGGCAGGCGGCGGCCGGGGCGTCCACCCGGGTGGAGAGCGCCTTCATCCGGCAGGTGCTGGCGAACATCAGCCGCGAGCGCAGGGCCTCCGCCCCGCCCGCCACGGCGATGTCGCAGCGGCCGGCGCGCAGCCAGCCGAGGGCGGTGCCGATCGCGTCGGTGCCCGAAGCGCAGGCCGTGCTGACCGCCAGGCTCGGCCCGCGGGCGCCCAGGTCCTGGCAGACACCGCCGGCGGCGTTGTTGTTGACGCTCAGCGGCGCGACCTTCGGCGCGACCCTGCGGGCGCCGCGCTCGGCCAGGACGGCCTGCTGCTCGTCGTAGTAGTGCAGGCCGCCGTGCGCGGTGCCCACGACGACCGCGACGCGGGTGCTGTCCCAGGTGTCCGGGTCGAGCCCGGCGTCGGCCACGGCTTCGCGGGCGGCGATCACGGCCAGTTGGGCGAAGCGGTCCAGAAGCAGGGTGGCGCGGCCGAGCCTCGCTTCGAGGTCGAGCCCCTCCACCGTGTACATGAAGTCGCAGGGCAGACCCTGCAGGGACTCCAGGCGGCGCACGCCCCGGGGGGCCCGGGCCGTGGTGATCTCGCTCCAGGTCTCCTTGGCGTCGTGGCCCGCCGCGGTCACCAGGCCGATGCCTGTCACCGCGGCGGCACAGGGCCTTGCGGTCCCCGCCGTCACACCGTTGCCGTCTTCGCGCACACGGCGTCCATCAGCTCCCGTACGGTACTGCGGGACGTCAGGCGCACGTCCTCCAGGTCGATGCGGAGCTCGTCCTCCAGCACCAGCCGCAGCTCCTCCAGGGCCAGTGAGTCGATGTGCAGCCGGTACAGCGGTACGTCGGGGAGCACCGACTCCGGGGCGAGCCGGTACATCCTGACCAGTACGGCGGTGACCCGGTCCGCGACATCCATCAACTGCTGCTCCTTGCTCGGGACTGCTCAAGAGCTCTCGTTGTGCAACGCCGGACCGCCCGCGAAGTGACGTCGGACCGGCCTTGGTCGACCCGTTCGGCACAACGTCGGCGGGTCGGCGCAGCGCCGGGGGGACCGCACTCCACCGAGCGGAGTCCGGGAGGCGTCAGGTGCGCGCCGTTTCCCGTCCGGCTTGACCGCGCCCCGATGGAGCTTTGCCGGTACGGCAACTTTCATTGCCGTACCGGGGGTTGTGGACGCAGGCTGGGGCCCGGACAGCGGCACTCGAAGGACCGTCAGGAGGCTTCACCATGACCGCGATTCAGGCAGGCGTCGGATCCGCGCGCACCACGGACACCGGCTCGTCGCTGAACAACCGCGTGCACCACGTCCGTGCCGACGAGCTGGACGGGTACGCCGCCCTCAGCGGGCACACGGTCGGTTCGAGGAGGCTCTGGATGGGGAAGGTGGTGAACCCGCCGCTGAGCTCGACGGACAACCACCACCACGGTGATTCGGAAGCGGGCATCTACGTGGTCAGCGGCCACCCGGTGTTCGTGTTCCACGACGGCGAGCAGGAGGTACGGATCACCGCGGGCCCCGGTGACTTCCTGCTGGTGCCCCCGTTCGTGCCGCACCGCGAGGAGAACCCCGACCCGGACGAGCCGGTGGTGGTCGTCATCGCCCGCACCACCCAGGAACCCATCAAGGTGTCCGTGCCGGAGCTGTACCAGCTCACGGAGTCGACACCCCGCTAGGAGGGCCGCGCCCGGAGACGCCGCCCCAGGAGGGGCCGCGCTAGGAGACGCCGCTCCAGGAGGGGCCGCGCCAGGAGACGCCGCGCTAGGAGACGCCGCGCCCGGAGGGGCCGCGCCAGGAGGGCGGCCCCCGGGCAGGCCGCGAGGGCGAGGCTAGGGCGGTGGCGGCAACGCCCGGCACAGCGCGTCGAGCGCCGCCGTGTACGCGTGCTCGGCGGGTGTCGCGTAGCCGACGACGAGCCCGTCCGGTGCCGTCGTCCGCGCCTCGGGGTGGCGGTAGGCGGCCAGCCCCTCCAGGCCGACGCCGTGCCACGCCGCGGCCTTGACCGCGGACGCCTCCGTGCCGGGCGGCAGGCGGAGCACCGCGTGCAGTCCGGCGGCGATGCCGGTGACGGTGACGTGCGGGGCGCGTGCGGCGAGCGCGGCGACGAGCTGGTCGCGGCGGCGCCGGTAGCGCTGGCGCATACGGCGTACGTGGCGGTCGTAGTGGCCGGACTCGATGAGGTCGGCGAGCGTGAGCTGGTCGGGCACGCTCGCCCACGCCTCCCGCTCGCCCTTCGCGGTGACCACCGCGTCGACGAGGTGCTCGGGCAGGACCATCCAGCCGAGCCGCACGGCGGGGGACAGGCTCTTGCTCACCGAGCCGATGTGGACGACCCGTTCGGGGTCGAGGCCCTGGAGGGCGCCGACGGGTTCGCGGTCGTAGCGGAACTCGCCGTCGTAGTCGTCCTCCAGGACGATCCCGGAGCGGGCGCGGGCCCAGTCGACGACGGCGGCCCGGCGCGAGGGGTGCAGCGGCCCGCCGGTGGGGAACTGGTGCGCGGGCGTGAGCAGCACCGCCCGTACCGGAACCGGAGCGTCCGCCAAGTCCTCGACGCGGGCGCCGTGTTCGTCAAGACCCAGCGGGACGGTCCGCACCTTGGCGGTCGTGAGCAGGGAGCGGTGGAAGCCGAGCCCGTAGGCCTCCACGCCGAGCGGACCGCGCAGCACTCCGCCGCCGCCCGTGCCGAACAGCAGCCGCAGCGCGTGCGCGAACCCGGAGCACACCACGATCCGCTCCGGGTCGGCCCGTACCCCGCGCGAGCGGGCCAGATAGGCGGCGAGGGCGCGCCGCAGCTCGATCCGCCCGTGGGGGTCGCCGGGGCCGAAGGCCTCGTTGGGCGCGGCGGTCAGCGCGCGCCGGGCCGCCGCGAGCCAGGCGGTGCGGGGGAAGGACCCGGCGTCCGGCTGTCCCTGGACGAGGTTGTGCGCGGGCGGCTCGGGCGCGACAGGGGCGCGCTTGGGGACACGTACGCGCGGGGGTGGTGCGGCGCGTTCGGCGACCCGGGTGCCCGAGCCCTGGCGCGCGGTCAGCCAGCCCTCGGCGACCAGTTCGGCGTAGGCGTCGGCGACGGTGTTGCGGGCCAGGCCGAGGTCGGCGGCCAGGGAGCGGTACGGCGGCAGCCGGGTGCCCGGGGCGAGGCGCCCGGAGCGCACGGCCTCGCGCAGGGCGTGGAGGAGTGCGGCCCGGCGGCTGCCGCCCCCGGAGAGGTCGATATGCAGGTCACGGCCGATGCGCTCCGCGGAATTGACCCATGATTCCGTCATGGAAATGCACCCTACTCGTGGTCTATCCGGACCCTAGATTCGTGGGCATGACGAACACCACGCACGCTTCCACCACCGCCACGACGTCCGCCGCCCCCACGTCCGCCGCCACGACGTCCGCCGCCGCTGCCGGGGGTGCCGCGACCGCCGCAACGCCCGGGGTCCCTGCGACCGCTCCCGTGCCCGCGGCCGTCACGCCCGCCCCCGCCGTCACCCCCGCCCCCGCCGCGACCCCGGCCCCGCGCCTCGACTTCGCCAGGACCGCGCCCAGGGTCTTCAAGGCCGTCATCGGTCTGGACGCCGCCGCCCGGGACGGGCTCGACCCGGCCCTGGTCGAGCTGATCCAGATCCGTGCCTCGCACCTCAACGGCTGCGCGTACTGCCTGCACATGCACACCAACGACGCGCGCAAGGCGGGCGAGAGCGAGGACCGGCTGCACATGGTGGCCGTCTGGCGCGAGGCCGGGAACTTCTTCACCGCCAAGGAGCAGGCCGCGCTCGCCCTCACCGACGCCGTGACCCGCGTCGCCGACGCGGGGGTCCCCGACGAGGTGTACGCCGGGGCCGCCGCCCACTTCGAGGAGGGCGAACTGGCCCAGGTCCTGTCCCTGATCCTCACGATCAACACGTGGAACCGGATCGCCCTGGCCACGGGGAAGGTGGCCGGCACGGACGAGCGCCAGGGCTGAACCCGGCGCCCCCGGCCCTGCCCCCTGGCCCCGCCCTACGCGGTCGCGTGCGCGGAGCACGGCACCTGCGTGCTCCGGGCCCGCTCCGCCCACCGCGCCACCGGCCCCATCGCGTACGACGCCACGAGGACCGCCCCGCCCAGGACCAGCCACCCCGGAGCGCCCCACTCCACGAGCAGCGCGGTCAGCACCAGCGGGCCCAGCGTGCGGGCGACGGTGACGCCGGTGCCGAAGAAGCCCTGGTACTCGCCGATCCGCCCGGCCGGGGCGAGGTCGAAGCCCACCTGCCAGGACCCCGCGGACTGGAGCATCTCGGCGGCGAGCAGCACCAGGGACCCGGCGACGAGCACCGCGGCCGCCACCCAGGGCCCGGCGTCCAGCGCGGACAGCGCGAACACCGCGCACGTCACCAGCATCAGCACGCCCGATCCGCGCAGGGCCCGCACCGCCGTGGGCAGGCCGGACACCGCCCGCGCGGTGCGCACCTGGAAAGCCATCACGCCCAGGGTGTTGAGCACGAAGAGCACGGAGACGAGCCAGGCAGGCGCCTGCGTGCGCTCGGTGAGCCACAGCGGGACACCCAGGCTGAGCAGCGGCATCCGCAGCAGCAGCACGGTGTTGAGCAGGGTCAGGGCCACGTAGGGGCGGTCCTTGAGGACGGCGAGCCCGTCGCCCGGCACCACCGGGGACGGCGCCACCGCGGGCAGCCGCCACAGCACGGCCGCGCACACCACGAAGGCGGCCGCGTCCAGGGCGAACACCGCCAGGTACGCCGCACGGTCGCCCTGGTGCAGCGCGACCCCGCCGAGCGCCGCGCCGACGGCGAGCCCCGCGTTCAGCGTGGCCTGGAGGTGCGCGAGGGCGCCGGTGCGCTCCTCGTGCGCCACGAGCCCCGCCAGGAGCGCCTGCCGCGCCGCCGAGAGGCCCGACTGCGCGGTGGCGTACACGAGGGCGGACAGGACGAACGGCACGAAGCCGCGGACCACGAGGAACGACGCGACCGCCGCGCCGGTGGCGAGGGCGAGCAGGACGGCGGTCCCGCGCGGGCCGCGGCGGTCGGCGAGCCGCCCCAGGGGCACGCCGACGACCGAGCCGACCGCCCAGGCCACCGTCAGCCCGGCCCCGATCCGCGCCGGAGGCAACCCGACGACGTGCGTGAAGTAGAGGGCGGAGGTGACGTAGTAGGCGCCGTCGCCCACGGAGTTGCCGAACTGCGCGAGGGCGAGGAGCCGCAGGGGGCCGCGGGCGGGAAGGAGCCGGGGAGTCGTCATGCCCCGAACACTAGGAACGCGGTGGCCCCCTCAAGTGGTCCATTTCCCACGCCTGTCCATGGGCCACTTCGACCCGCGCCCCACGCCCCTGTTCCATGCCCTCACCAGGCGCCCCGGCCCCGTGTCCCACGCCCTCGCCGGGCGCCCCTGCCTTGTGGGCCCACGCCCGCGCCCCGCGCCCCTGTCCCACGCCTCCCCCGGCGCCCCCACCCGCGTACCCCTGGACAACGCAAAGCGCCGGACAGGCCGGCGACCAGCCTGTCCGGCGCTGCGGAACGAGTCCGTCCCGGCGCTCGGCGCACCGTACGCCCCGGCGCACAAGGGCGCGCGCCCGGCGCGGCCGGAGCCGTCAGCCCTTGAGCTCCGCCATCCAGCGCTCGACCTCGTCGGAGCGGCGCGGCAGCGCGGCGGACAGGTTCCGGTTGCCGTCCTCGGTGACGAGGATGTCGTCCTCGATGCGGACGCCGATGCCCCGGTACTCCTCGGGCACCGTCAGGTCGTCCGCCTGGAAGTACAGGCCGGGCTCGACGGTCAGGCACATGCCCGGCTCCAGGGTGCCGTCGACGTACGTCTCGGTGCGCGCGGCGGCGCAGTCGTGGACGTCCATGCCGAGCATGTGGCCCGTGCCGTGCAGCGTCCAGCGGCGCTGGAGGCCGAGCTCCAGGACCCGCTCGACCGGGCCCTCGACCAGGCCCCACTCCACCAGCTTCCCGGCGAGCACGCGCTGCGCGGCGTCGTGGAAGTCGCGGTACTTGGCGCCCGGCTTCACCGCCGCGATACCGGCCTCCTGGGCCTCGTACACGGCGTCGTAGATCTTCTTCTGCAGCTCGTCGAAGCGGCCGTTGACCGGCAGCGTGCGGGTGACGTCGGCGGTGTAGTACGTGTGCGTCTCCACGCCGGCGTCCAGCAGGAGCAGGTCGCCGGAGCGGACCGGTCCGTCGTTGCGCACCCAGTGCAGGGTGGTGGCGTGCGGTCCTGCGGCGCAGATGGAGCCATAGCCGACGTCGTTGCCCTCGACGCGGGCGCGCAGGAAGAACGTGCCCTCGATGTAGCGCTCGCTCGTCGCCTCGGCCTTGTCGAGGACCTTCACGACGTCCTCGAAGCCGCGCACCGTGGAGTCCACGGCCTTCTGCAGCTCGCCGACCTCGAAGGCGTCCTTGACCAGGCGCAGCTCGGAGAGGAAGACGCGCAGTTCCTCGTCACGCTCGGCGGTGACCTTGTCGGTCAGGGCCGCCTCGATGCCGGCGTCGTAGCCGCGCACGACCCGGACCGGGCCGGTGGCCGCGCGCAGCGCCTCGGGCAGCTCGCGCACGTCGGAGGCGGGGATGCCGTACAGCCGCTCGGCCTCGGTGAGCGAGTGGCGGCGGCCGACCCACAGCTCGCCCTGGCCGTCGAGCCAGAACTCGCCGTTCTCCCGGTCGGAGCGCGGGAGCAGGTAGATCGTCGCCCGGTGGCCGTCGCGCGTGGGCTCCATGACGAGGACGCCGTCCTCGGTCTGGTTGCCCGTGAGGTACGCGTACTCGACGGAGGAGCGGAAGGCGTACTCCGTGTCGTTGGAGCGGGTCTTCAGGTTGCCCGCGGGGACGACCAGGCGCTCGCCCGGGAAGCGCGCGGACAGCGCGGCACGGCGGGCGGCGGTGTGCCCGGCCTGCGGGACCGGCTCCAGGTCGTGCAGCTCGGTGTCGGCCCAGCCGGCCTTCATGAACGCGGCGAGCTCGTCGGAAACACCCGGGTACAGGCCGTTCTTGCGCTGCTTGATCGGCTCTTCTTCGGTCTCTTCCGGAGTCTCCGGATTGAGGGCGTCCGACACGGTCTGCCTCCTATGTACGACAACGGGCACCCTCATCGTACGGCCGTACGGAAGGGGGTCCAGAGGCAGAAGACCCGTTACACGATGGAACCGAAGGCTCACACGGGCCAGGAGGCCCCACTCGAAGCGCGACCGCCTGCGGCACCCCTGCGCGCAGGGGGCACCCGCGGCGGTGCCCCTACGCGAAGCGGGCCGCGAGCAGGACCACGTCGCCCTCGCCGTCGCCCGCGTCGGGACCGTCGGGCAGGACGGCGCCCAGGACGTGGTCGGCGATCGCACCGGGGTCCTCGCGGGCCGCCTTCGGTACGCTCGCGGCGGCCGCGTGCAGCCGTGCGAACGCGCGGTCCGTGGCGTCGCCGGTGCGGTGCAGCAGACCGTCGGTGTAGAGGAGCAGCGTCTCCCCGGGCTCCGGGCGGATCTCGACGCTGGGCGCCTCCCAGCAGGCGAGCATGCCGAGCGGCGCGGACAGGGAGGTCTCCACGAACTCCGTGCGCCGCTGCCCGACGAGCAGCGGCGGGCTGTGCCCGGCCCCCGCGAGGACGACCTTGCGCAGCGCGGGCTCGCAGTACGCGAACAGGGCCGTCGCCGACCGCGCGGGCTCGGTCAGGCGCAGCAGCAGCTCCAGGTCGGACAGGACGGCGACCGGGTCCTCGCCCTCCATCACCGCGTACGCCCGCAGGCTCGCGCGCAGCCGTCCCGTCGCGGCGACCGCGCTCGGCCCGGAGCCGGTGACGGAGCCGACCGCGAGGCCGAGCGCCGCGTCGGGCAGGGCGAGCGGGTCGCCCGCGTCGGCGCCGACGCGGGCACCGGCGAGACGGT
>NZ_BNBT01000007.1 GCF_014656095.1 Streptomyces longispororuber | reverse complement strand
GGCGACGCTGCTCGCGGGAGCCGCCGCCGACCCGGCCTCCGACGCGGGCTCCGGCGGGACACCCGCGGCGCCGGACCGCGAACTGCGCCGGGCGCTGGACCAAGTCGTCGCCGACGGCGCCGTCGGCGCGCGCGTCACGGTCGTCCGCGACGGCCGCAGGACGACGCTGCGCGCGGGCACGGCGACGCTGGGAGGCCGACAATCGGTGCCCGCGCACGGGAGGTTCCGGATCGGCAGCGTCACCAAGACGTTCGTGGCGACCACTCTGCTCCGGTTGGCCGCCGAGCGCAAGATCCGTCTCGACGATCCCGTGAGCCGCCACCTGCCCGGCCTGCTGCCGCCCGACAAGGGGGACGCCATCACGGTCCGCATGCTCCTGCACCACTCCAGCGGACTGCCCACCTACGTCGACGCCATCCCGGCACAGGGCCCCGCCTTCCTCCGCAACCGCTACCGGCACTACGACGCACGGGAGTTGGTCGGCCGCGTCGCCCACGCGCCGCTGCTCTTCGAGCCGGGCGACGGCTGGTCGTACTCCGACACCAACTACATCGTCGCCGGGAGGCTCATCGAGGCCGTCACGGGACGGCCGTGGACCGCGGTGGTGACCGGGCGCGTCATCCGCCCCCTCGGCCTGCGCGCCACCAGCGCGCCCCGGGACGAGACCCGCATCCCCGGCCCGCACGCCCACGGCTACTACCGGCCCGCTGCCGGGGCGCGCCCGGTCGACATCAGCGCGCTGAACCCCAGCCTCGCGGGCGCCGCCGGGGCGATGATCTCCGACGGCGCCGACCTCGACCGCTTCCTGTCCGCCCTGGTGGGCGGCCACCTCCTGCCCCCGAAGTACGTGGCCGAACTCCTGCGCACGGACGCGGCGGCGGGCGGTTACGGCCTGGGCATCCACCGGTTCCGTACGTCCTGCGGCACCACGGTCATCGGCCACAACGGCGAGATCCACGGCTACCACACGATGGCCGCCACCACGCAGGACCGCACGCGCCGCGTCGTCTGGTCCGTCACCACGACGGAGTTCCCGCTCCATCCGGAGCAGCCCATGGCGACGTCGCTGCGGAAGCTCCTGGACGCGGCGGTCTGCTCGCGCGGGAGGTGACGGCCCCGACGGCATGAGGGGCGAGGACCGCGGGGAGGGGGGCGGGGCGAGGCGCCTGGATCTTGTGTATGATCTCCTCACAACTTCGGTGCACGGCACGGAAGTCGCGCGTCTGTGGTCCAAGGAAAGACGCCCATCATCCGATGGGAAATGTAGGTGCAAGGCCTGCCGGGCGCTCCAGAGGAAGGACCCCCACCGAGCTGGTGGGGGTCCTTCGCCGTTCCGTGCGGCGGAGCCGTCGCTTCAGCTCGTCGGCGGCGCGTACTCCCGGCGGTGCACATGCCCGTCCAGGGGGTACGCGGGCGGCGACGCGGGCCGCAGCCCGGTCAGCTCGTAGCCGCACTTCCGCGCGACGCGGCAGGACGCCGTGTTGTCCACCTGGTGCAGCAGTTCGAGAGCCGACAGCCCGGCATCGCCGAACGTGCTGAACGCCCAGCGGGTCAGCGACCGAAGGGCCCGCGGAGCCACCCCCCGGCCCCGTGCGCGGGCGGCGGTCCAGTAGCCGACCTCCGCCGACGGGCCGGGCGTGGTGCCGCGCTTGAGGACCACGTCCCCCAGGAGTCGCCCCCCGGCCCTCGCGGGCCGCGACTCCTCGACGGCGAAGGCGAAGCGGTCACCGGCCTCCCACCCCCGCCGCCGCGCCTCGATCCACCGGGCCGCGCTCGCGTGGTCGTGCACGCCCGTGCTGGTCCAGTGGCGCAGGACGGGGTCGTCCCGGCAGATCAGGGCCAGTTCGGGCACGTCGGAGGGCTCCCACGGGCGCAGCAGGAGGGCCGGGGCCGACGGTGGGGCGTCCGCCACGATACGGGTGGTGGCGGGGTCCAGGGGCAGGGGCCGCGGGGTGCGGGGGTGCATGCGTACTGTCTCCTCGAAGTGGGCGCGCGTCCGGGACGGCGGCCGTCGTCCCCCACGGCCCGGCGCGCGAGCGCCCCGGCCGCGGCGGGTCTGCCCCGCCGTCCCGCGGCGCGCGAGCGCCCCGGCCGCGGGGGACCTGCCGCCCTCCCGCGTCCAGTCTCAGGTCTCCACCCGCTGGAGGCTCAAGTCCGGCCGCGCGCACCCCCGGTGGGCCTCAGAAGCCGCTGAGCCGCCACTCCTGCGCCCGGTCGGGGGCCCGCTCCCAGAACTCCGCCAGCGCCCCGTCGGCCGTCACCGGCGGCCGTACGCCCACGTACTGCCGCAGCTTGAGGTTCCGCAGGGCGTACACCCCCGGGCTCTGCTCCTCCAGGTACCACCGCTGGTACGGGTACCCGTCGCATGTGGCCTGTTTGGCCTGGCTGCCGTTGGCCCCGTTGGTGTCCTGCGTGGACACCAGGCACTTGTCGCTGTTCAGGTTGACGACGGCCACGCCCTCGCCGTCCAGGGTGACGACGCGCCAGGTCTCGTCGGCGTTGCCCGTACAGGTGCGCTGCATGGCCCACTCCCGCTCGGCGTGGCCCGCGTCGCGCATGCCGAGGCACTTGCCGCTGGTGGCGTTCACGACCGTCGTACGCCACTCGGCGGGCGGCCTGCGCTGCTGGAAGCGGATGCCCGCCCCGCTGTCGCAGGCCCACTGCGCGAGCTCCGCCCGGTCGGCCCTGGAGGCGCCCGCCACGCCCACGCACTTGCGCGGGCTCGTCGTCGCCGGCTGCAGCCAGGCACCGTCCCCGCTGTCCACCACCCGGAAGCTCGCCCCGGGCCGGCCGTCGCAGCTCTCCTGCCGGAGCGGGGCGCCGTCGGCGGGGCTGGAGTCCGCCACCGTCATGCACAGGCCGCTGGCGGAGTTCACCACATGGACGAGGTCCGAGCCCAGCGTCGACTGCCGCAGCGTCCACAGGGCCGCGCGCTTCCCCGCGCAGTGGCTCTGCCGGACCGCCTCGCCGCTGGCCGTCGAGCCGACCTCCACGCACAGGCCGCTGTGCAACGCCACGACGGTGATGTCGGCCGCGCGGGCCGAGCCGTCCGCGGCCCCGGCCGGGCCCGTGAACGCCAGGCACGCGGCCAGCACCCCGTCGACGACCACGGCGACCGCGACCGCCCGCCAGGACGACCGCTTCCGCCGCGGGGTCCCTCGACGGTTCCCTCGATGGCGCGTCTGCCAGTTCATGAGTCCGCCCCTTCGCCCGTTCGCACAGTGCCCGACGACGGCGCAAGATAGGGCCGCCCGCTGACGGGCGGCTGACACCGAGGCCCGTACCGGCCGGGCCCAGGCCGCCCCGCACGCATCTTCGCGGTCCCAGGGGGCACCCGTAGGAGATGGCGGCGTTTCGGGTGCCCATGGGTGCCCTCGGCACGAGCACGACAGGCATGACGGCTTCCTGTATCCGTCTCGGCCAGGAGGACTCCGATGGCGATCCCCTCCCCGCTCCGCATCAGGGAGAGCAAGGCCAAGAACTGGACCTGGGCCACCTACGGGCTCGCGGTAACGCTGAACCTGCTCGCGGAGTTCGTCCACCTCGGCGGGCCGTTCTGGTTCGGCCTGCGGACCGTCGTGCTGGTGGCCTTCACCGGCGCGCTGCTCACGTATCTGACCCTGCGCTTCCGGCGCGGAAGGGAGAGCGAACGGAAGCGGGAGCCCACCGGTGTGTGAGTGACGTTCGCCTCACAAGTGCCGTACGGCACACCGCGCGACCGGCCCGCCCGCCGTACGGAACGCCCCGCGTGCGCATCCGGAATGCCTGCCGCCGCAAGGCCGTGGCGCACCCCGGCGGGCCGGTGCGGCGGGGCCCGCCCGGGAGGGTCCGGCGGCGTGGGTGTCACGCGCAAGTGGGATTCCTCGAGGGTGGGTTGCAGCCGCGCCGCATGATGAGGGACTGTTGCCGCAGGACATCTGTTTCCCATTGCAGGAAGGTGGTGGGGTGCGCACGGTGCGTGCCTCCGCGTGTGTCTGCTTCCCAAGGCTCTTCCGCGGCTCCGTCCGGCGCCGACCTCGCGGTCGGCACGGCGTGGGCCGAGGCCCCCTGTCCCGTGCTGGTCGTCGACCGGCACGGCGGCCTGGTCCGCGTCAACGAAGCCGCGCGGGTGCTGCTGCGCGGCGCCGCCGGCGGTGACGGAGCGGCCGCGCGCGTGCCGTCCTGGCTCGCGGACGCACACCGGCGCGTCAGCGACGGGCTGCCCGGCGCCGACCCCGGCCCGCCGACCGGCACCATCGACGACCGGTTCTTCGAGGCCCACCCCACCCCGGGCGCCGACGGCGACGTGGTGTGGTGGCTGGTCGACGAGACCGGCCGGCACCACGCCGAGAACGCGCTGAGCGACGCCCTGGCACGGTCGGAGATCCTCGCGGAGGTGTCCAGCGCCCTGCTGTCCAGCCTGAACGTGCCGCGCTGCATGGAGGTGGCGGCGACCATGGCCGCGGAGCATCTCGCCGAGGCCGCCGTCCTCGTCGGCCCGCCCCAGGGGCGGCGCCACCCGCTGACCTACGCGCGCCGGGGCGGCCCCGTCACCCAGGTCACGCGGCGCGTCGACGTATCGATCGTGCCGGGCCTGCCCGAGGCCCTCCAGGGGTTCCCGCCCGTGCCGGCCCGCTGGATCAACCCGGGCGACATCCCGGACTGGGTGATCCCGGACGACTTCGCCGGGCCGGTCGGCTCCGTCATCGTCACCCCGCTCCCCGGCCACGGCCTGCCCGCCGGCGCGCTGATCCTGCTGCGCTCCAGCACCGAGCAGGCCTTCACCGAGAACGAGGAACTCCTCGCCCGCCTGTTCGCCGCCCGCGCCGGCTCCGCCCTGTCGGCGGCGGGCCTCTACAGCGAGCAGGCCGCCATCACCGCCACGCTGATGCAGGACCTGCTGCCCCCGCCGCTGACCAGTGTGCACGGCGTCGAGTACGCCGGGGGGTACCGCGCCTCCCAGGACCAGGAGCGGATCGGCGGCGACTTCTACGACGTCCACCCCGGGGCCGACGCCTCCCGGAGCACCCTCGTCGCCCTCGGGGACGTCGCGGGGAAGGGCCTGGAAGCCGCGGTCCTCACCGGCAAGATCCGCAACACGCTGCACGCCCTGCTCCCGCTGGCCGACGACCACCTCCAGGTGCTCAGCCTGCTCAACGGCGCACTGCTCACCTCCCACCACACGCGTTTCGCCACCCTGGTGCTCGCCTCCGTACGCCGCCACCGCGGGCACGTGGAGCTGCGGCTGACCAGCGCCGGGCACCCGCCGCCGCTGATCGTCCGCAACGACGGCATGGTCGAGGAGGTGCCCACCCGGGGCACCCTGGTCGGCGCCCTGCCGACCGTCACCGCCCGCACCGTCGAGGCCGTCCTCGCCCCGGGGGAGACGTGCCTCCTCTACACCGACGGCATCACCGAGGCCCGCGGCGGCCCGCTCGGCGACGACCTGTTCGGCGAGCACCGGCTGCGGCGGGCCCTGGCCGAGTGCGCCGGCATGCCGGCGGAGGCGGTGGTGGAGCGGGTGCGCATGCTGACCGCCCAGTGGCTGGGGGCGGGCGGCCACGACGACATGGCGGCCGTCGCCATCAGCGCCCCCAAGCCCGGCTCCCTGGCGGCCCTCGACGGGCGCGCGGACGGCGGGAACCCCAGGAGGCACAGGTGACGCTCCCCACGACCGCGGCCGCCCTGCCGGACCGGCTGTGGCAGGCCGTGACCGGCGGAGACGAACAGGAGGCCGTCGGCCTCGTCCGGGCGGCCCTCGCCGAGGGCGTCGACGAGGAGGCGCTCCTGCTGGACGTGATCGCCCCCGTGCAGGCGAGAGTCGGCGTCGAATGGGCCGCCGACCGCATCACCGTCGCCCAGGAACACACCGCCACCGCCATCAACGAGCGGGTCATCGCCTGCCTCGCGCACCACCCGCCGTCGGCCGCGCCCCCCACCCCGCCCCGCGGGCGGGCGACCGTGAGCTGCATCGACGGCGAGTGGCACGCCTTCCCCGCCCGGCTCGTCGCCGAGGTGCTGCGCCTGCGCGGCTGGCAGGTCGACTACCTCGGCGCCCAGACCCCCACGCCGCACCTGGTGGCCCACCTGCACCGCACCAACCCCGACGCGGTCCTGCTGTCCGGGTCGATCGCCACCCATCTGCCGACCGCCCACGCCGCCATCACCGCCTGCCAGGCCATCGGCGTCCCCGTCCTGGCCGGCGGCCGCGCCTTCGGGTACGACGGCCGCTACGCCCGGGCCCTGGGCGCCGACCGGTGGGCCGCCGACGCCCGCGGCGCGGCGGCCGTGCTCGCCGGGGGCCTGGCCCGGCCCCACCCGGCGGCCCGGCGCCAGGCGGCGGACGACCTGCCGCACCTGGCCGACCAGGAGTACACGATGGTCGTCCGGTCCCGGCCGCACCTCGTCAAGGAGACCCTGGTCGCCCTGGAGGAGCGGCTGCCCGCGATGCGCGACTACAGTGACGCCCAGCGCGAGCGCACCGCGGAGGACATCGCCCACATCGTCGACTTCCTGGCCACCGCCCTGTACGTCGACGCCGCCGAGATCTTCACCGCGTTCCTCACCTGGACCGCGGACATCCTCGAGGCCCGCAACGTCCGCGCCCGCTCCCTGGTGCCCGCCCTCGACGCGCTCTCCGAGCAGCTACGCGACTTCCCCCGGGCGGTACGGCTGCTCCGCGAGGGCACCACCGCCCTGCACGGCCCCTCCGCCCCCGGCCCCGAGATGTGCGCATGACCAGCCTTCCCCCTTTCGAGTTCAGCCTCAGCATCCACCGCGAACCCGGCGCGCTGATCGTACGGTTGGCCGGCGACCTCGACTACGACACCAGCGACGACCTGGTCGACGCGGTGACCGAGCACATGGCCGCGCACCCCCGGCTGGCCGACGTGCGCCTCGACTTCCACGAGCTGACCTGGATCGACTCCGCGGGCCTGTCCGCCCTGCTGATGATCCGCCGCCGCACCGGAGCCGCCGGCGTCACCCTGCACCTCGACAACCGGCCGACCGTCCTGAACCGTCTGCTCGACATGACGAACGTACTGGACCACCTCACCGCGCCCGCGACACGCGAGGCCGAGGGGGACGGACGTACCGACGGACGTACCGAGGGAGCGATCGAGGGAGCGGGAGACGCACGTACCGAAGGAGGCGGGGGAGTTGCGGCGGACGGCAGCGCCACCGAAGCAGGCACCTCGTAGACCCTGGTAGAGCCTGGCCGTCCCGGGGGCCGCTCCCGGGCCCCCCTGTCCACCGGCCGCGGTGGGGCGGTGCCGACGGCCCGCCCCACCGCGCTCGTCGGCGGTTCAGCGCGCCCGGTGCCGCGCCCGGTGGTGCTCCGGCCGGTAGGTCAGCAGGACGGCCAGGACCATCGGTGCGATCAGGAGGACCAGCACTGTCATGACGGGCTTTCCTCTCCTCGGGGTCCTTGCTTCGGGTCACCGCGGAGAGCCGGGACGAACACGCTGACAGCCCGGTCTCCTCGGCCGCCGCGCAGCGGCCTGACCAGCGGGCCCGCCGCGACGGGGGAGCGCGGCGGGCCCTGACTTCCGTGTGCCCGCACCCACGCCGGTCATGCGCGCCGATTTCCCGGGGCCTCGACGGGGCTTTCGTCGTGGCTCGTACGCGGCGCGCGGATCAGGCGGTGCCGGGCGGCTCGCCCCACGGCGCCTCCAGCGCCGCGCGCAGGGCGTCGACGGCCTCCCGGCCGATCCGCGCGGCGAGTTGGGCCTCCAGCCGCTCCAGGACGAGGACGGCTTCGCGGTGGACGCGCCGCCCTTCCGGGGTGCGCCGGATCAGGCGCTGCCGGGCGGAGGCGGGGTCCGGGACCTGTTCGAGGAGGCCGGCGGCGATCAGCCCGTGCACGGCTTGGTGCGCGGTCTGCCGGGTGACGCCCATGCGCCGCGCCAGCTCGGACACCGTCGTGCCCGGGTCGTCGAGGACGGCGAAGAGCTGGAGCTGCGGCGCGGAGACCGGCGCGGTCCCGGACGCCTCCAGCGTGGCCAACAGCCCTTCCTCGAACCAGCGTCGGGCGTCACTGAGCAGATGGGGGAGGGGGCGGTGGATGGACGGCATCGGTTCCTCGTGAGTTCGGCTTGCCTCCGACACCCTCTCATGTCAGGCTACCTGACATTCACCAGGTCGCCCCAGGAGGAACGAGCCCGTGACCATCGAGTACGCCACCCGCTACCGTCAGGCCTCCCGCATCCCGGCCGAGCCGGGGAAGCCGTACTTCATCGAGAAGGGCGAGGGGGACCGCGCCCACCTCTTCGGCGATCTGGTCACCGTCTACGCGGGCGGTGAGCAGACCGGGAACGCCTTCAACTTCTTCACCGTGGAAGGCCCCAAGGGCGACCTCATCCCCGCGCACCTCCACCCCGACACCTACGAGGTCTTCTACGTCACCCACGGCGCGGTCCGGCTGTTCGTCGAGGACACCGAGGGCCGGCAGCAGGAGAAGCTGCTCACCCCCGGCGACTTCGGCTTCGTGCCCCCGAACTGCCCGCACGCCTACCGCATGGAGCGCCACCACAGCCAGGTCGTCGGCGTGGCGGCCGGGCCCGGCGGCACCTTCGAGCGGTTCTTCGAAACCCTCGGCACCCCCACCGACCAACTCGGCCTGCCCGCCGAGCCGGTCGTCCCCGGCCCCGACAAGTTCGCGACCGTCCCCCAGCGGTACGACGTGCGCTTCCTGCCCGACCACCGGTGGCGGACCGGGTGATGCCGGCGGGGTCCTGCCCGGTCCGCCGCCGAGGCGTGAGTCCGTGCGCGGGGACGCGTGCCCCGCGCCGCGGTTCTTTGTCCGAGACTGATCGGTCTGTTCGCCTTGCGAGCCTTGTGGGTGATGGACACGGGGGCGCACCGGCGGGACGGTGGCGACCCGTCAGCACCTCCTGCGGGACTGCGGAGGGGAACGGGACCCCACGTCCCCCTTCCCCCCTCGCACCTCGCGCAGCGGACAGAGAGGAGAACCGTGTGAGCGGCAGCCACGCAGCGCGCCCCGGGCCGCGGATCGCCGGCACGGGACAGGACGAGCCCGCCGTGCCGGGCGTGCACCCGCCCAGGGCCGAGGCGGTGGGCGAGGACCAGGCACCGGACCACGGCGGCGAGCGCGCCGGGGCACCCACGGTGCTCGCGGCCGCGGACGACGAAGCGGTCTGACCCGGCCGGGCGCGGCCCGGCCGACCCCACCCCGATCACCGGAGACGGACGACCACCGCGTCGGACACCCACCGGCAGCAAACACCCATCAGTGTCAGCCGGCACCGGAACGGCCGGCCCCCGAGGAACCGCGCGAACGGATGGTCAACAGGCCCCGCAGGAGCAACGGGGCCAACAGGGCCAACAGGAACAACAGGATCAACAGGGCCAACAGGAAGGGGAAACAGGGGACATGAGCACGGTTATCCGGCGCGTATTCAACGGCAGGGGCAACGGCAGCTTCGTCCAGCCCATCAACTCACCTGTCGCCTTCAAGGGCAGCACCATCGTCGCGTCCATCACCGAAGTCGACGGCAACGGCGACGCGTTCGTCGGCAGCGCGCGCATGACGGTGCACAACGTGGCACCACGGGACGGCCAGTACGTCATCTGGGTCAACATCGAGTGGCCCGACCCGCTGAACTACCGGCTCAACGTCCTGGTCAGCAACGACTAGCGCGAGCGCGGCCCCGCCACGGGGGACGGGGCCGCGGCGTCCCGGGCGCCGCCGCCCGGGTCAGTCGAGGACCGCGGTGGCCTCGACCTCCACCAGGTGCTCGGGCACGTCGAGCGCCGCGACGCCCAGCAGCGTGCCCGGCGGCACCGGCGTGCCCCCCAGCTTCGCCGCCGCCCGCGCGACACCGTCCAGGAACGCGGGCATCTTGTCGGGGGTCCAGTCGACGACGTGGACGGTCAGCTTGGCCACGTCGTCGAACGAGCCGCCGACCGCGGCCAGAGCGGTGCCGATGTTGAGGTAGCACTGCTCGACCTGGGCGGCGAGGTCGCCCTTTCCGACCGTGACCCCCTGCGCGTCCCAGGCGACCTGTCCGGCGATGTGCACCAGCTTCGAGCCCGTCGCGACCGACACCTGCCGGTAGGCGTCGATCTCCGGAAGCCCGCTGGGATTGACGAGAGTGATGGCCATGCTGTCTCCGAACCGCCGTGCTTGCGCTCTCCAATAGTTACTCGGGAACTGTAGGAGAGCGTCCGCGATCAGGGAAGAAAGCACTTTTTGGTGCCTGGGGAACCTCAAGGTGACCCCACAGGTCGGAGCCCGGTCGACCTCGAACGAGCGGGCGAGCCGTGTCACACCGTCGTGGGCCTTGCGCGGCCGGTCGGCGTGGCGGTGTCCCGCATCGTGGACCGGCTGCCACCGTGAGCCGCGCGCACGAACAGAGCCACCCACCGACAAACACGAACAGAGCACCACCGAGAAACCGAGAAACCGAGAAACCGAGAAACCCGAGAAAGCACAACATGACGCAGCTCGCTGACCGCTGGGGCCTGGACCCGGCGTACTTCTGGATGTGGGGCCGGCGGCCGGACGCCCCCGTCGAAGCCGACGCCACCGGCATGGTGCACGTGTACGGGCACGCCGAGTGCGCCGAGGTCTACGGGAACCCGGCGGTGTACTCGTCCAGGGTGGAGGAGCTGTGGTGCGGCCGGGCCCCGACCCCGGAGGAGGAGGCGCTCGCCGAGGGCGTGCTGACGGAGACGGACCCGCCGCGCCACACGAAGCTGCGGAAGCTCGTGAGCCGCGTGTTCACCCCGCGCATGGTGGCCGGGCTCGAACCGGGCATCGTCAAGATCGCCCAGGAGCTGCTGGACGCCGCCGTGGGCACCGGGAAGCTGGACCTCGTCGAGCACTTCGCGTACCCGCTGCCCATGATCGTGATCGCGGACATGCTCGGCGTGCCGCACGGCGACCGGGCCCTGTTCAAGCAGTGGGTGGACCGCATGGCGGCCGCCGCGGGCGCGTTCCCGGTGGAGGCCGGGGGCGCGCGGCAGGGCGGCGACGACGTCGCGGTGGCCCTCGGGCGCGTCCCCGAGATGCTGGCCTACCTGCGCGAGCAGGTGGCCGAGCGGCGCGTGCGGCCCCGGGAGGACCTGCTCACCAAGCTGGTCGAGGCCGAGGTCGACGGCGAGCGCCTGAGCGAGGCCGCCGTGGTGAACCTCGCCAGGGAACTCCTCGTCGCCGGGCACGGCACCACCGCTCTCACCCTCGGCAACGCCGTGCTGTGCCTGGACGCCCACCCGGCGCAGCAGGCACGGCTGCGCGCGGACCCAGGCCTCGCCCCGGGGGTCGTCGAGGAGACCCTGCGGTTCCTCGGCCCGATCGCGCACGCGCCCCGCGCGGCCACCGCCGACACCGAACTGGCGGGCGTCGCCGTCCCCGAGGGGACGATGGTCAAGCTCTGGCTCGGGGCGGCCAACCGGGACGAGCGCCGGTTCGACCGGCCGCACGTGTTCGACCCGGACCGCGACCCCAACCCGCACCTGGCCTTCGGCCGCGGGATCCACTTCTGCCTCGGCGCGCCCCTGGCCCGCCTGGAGAGCCGCGTCGGGCTCACCCTGCTCCTGGACCGGTACCCGACGCTGCGTACCGATCCGGACGACCCGCCGGAGTTCATGACGGTCGACGGTCTGCTCGGCCCCTCGCGGCTGCCGCTGCTCACCCGCTGACCGCTGCCTCCCGCGGACCTCGCACGGGTGCCTCCCCGGCCGGAGCGGGGGAGGCACCCGTGCGCGCGTACGCCCGCTGAGGGGACCTGACGGGTCAGATACGGGTGTCCTCGACGGCAGGCACCCAGGGAGCGCGGGCGGTGTCCGGCCCGGCCGTCCGGTCCGCGGGGAGGGAGCGGTGGAGCGCCTTGGGCGCCGGCTTGGTGCCGCAGAACGCGGGCTCCAGCGTGTTCGTCACCCCTTGGGTGACCGCCCCGTTGTTGGAGGCGTTGGCGAAGACCACGACCGTACGGCCGCCGTCGCGGGTGCTGTACGACTGGGTCTGGTAGCCCTGGACGATGCCGCCGTGGCCGTAGACCTTGCCGCAGGACAGGGTGATCTCGCGCAGGCCCAGGCCGTAGCGGACGTTCGCCGTGGGCGTGGGCAGCGTGGTCGTCATCTGGCGCACCGACGCGTCGGAGACCAGCTTGCCGGAGTCGCCCGCAAGCAGGGCCGTCAGGAAGCGGTCCATGTCGGCGGCGGAGGAGATGACGGCACCCGCGCTGCCCACCCAGGAGCCGTTCTGCTCGGTGGAGTCGAGCAGCGGCTTGGAGCGGTCGTCGTTGGTGAGGTAGCCGGTGACGTGCGCCCCGGCGATCGTCTTGTCCGGAACGACGTACGAGGTCTCCGTCAGGCCGAGCGGCTCGGTGATCTCCTCGCGCAGCGCCTGCGCGTACGAGCGGCCGGTGACCTGCTCGATCGCCATGCCCAGCAGCACGTAGTTGGTGTTGGAGTAGGAGTACGTGGTGCCCGGCTTGCTCTGCGGGCCGCGCTTGACCGACAGGGCCACGAGGTCGGCGGGCTCGTAGACGGTGTTGCGGATGCGCTTCTCGAACGCGCTGGTGGTCTCCTCGCCGGGCTGTTCGAGCAGCGCGTTGGTGTGGTCGTAGACGCCGGAGCGGTGCTGCAGCACCTGGCGGGTCGTCATGTTCCAGCCCTCGGGCAGGGTGCCCTCGGGGAGGTGGTCGCGTACCGGCCGGTCCAGGTCGATCCTGCCCTGGTCGGCCAGGCGCAGCACCAGCGCGGAGGTGAACATCTTGGTGTTGGAGCCGACGCGGAAGCGCCAGCCTCCGTTCATGGGCGTGCCGTCGAGGTTCGCCTTGCCGACGGCCACGGTCTCGTCGCGGTCCGTGGCGCCGTGGTCCCGGACGACCGCGAAGGCGCCGGGCGCCCCCGCGGCGACGGTGCGGTCCAGCGCGGCGCGGACGCCCGGCGGTTCCGCCCGGCCGTCCGGCGCCTCGGCCGCGGCGTGGGCGGTGCCCAGCGCCGCGAGCACCGCACCGGTCACGGTCACGGTGGCCGTACGCGCGAACATGGTTCTCTTCATGCGGATTTCCCCCAGCCTGCCTGCGTCTCGAAGTGGTCGGGGGCCCGCAGGAGCCCCTGGTGATCGAGATCGTAGCGGGCACGGGTGACGGGACCGCGCAGATGGAGGCGGGCGGGAGCCGCACGGGCGGGAACAGGCGGAAGCCCCCTCGCCGGTGGGGGCGAGGGGGCTCGGGACCGCGCGGCCGCACCGGCGCGCGGTCCTGTGGTGCGGCGGTCGTGCGTCAGTCGTCCCGCAGGCGGGAGCGGAGCAGCTTCTTGCCCAGCTCGGCGCCCTTGCGGCTGTCGGACTGCGCCTTGCGGAACAACTCCGCCACCTCGGTGTCCTTCTCGCGCTCCGCGTCCTGGATGTAGGACTCGAGCCGCAGCGCGTTGCTCAGACACGCCTCGACGTACCAGATCAGGTTGTACGACTTGTCCTGCGTGCCGGTGACGCCGCCGGTCTCCGTGCTGCTGGTCATGGGGAACCTCCCTTGTGTCGTGAGAGAAGCTGGACTCGCAGCGGGAAACCGCCGGGTACCCGGGGGGCGCCGGTGTACACGGCCTCGTGCGTGCCGCTTGGGCGGCTATGGGGCGTTCTCGGACACGGGGCGCTCGGGTACGTGTGGGGCCTTGGGGGACACGGGCTGCTCGGGTGACGGCCGGGCCTCGTTGGACACCGGCCGTTCGCCGGGGGTCACTGGCCGACCCGGCCGTCGACGCGCTCGCGCAGGAAGTCGGCGTGCCCGCAGTGCCGGGCGTACTCCTCGATCCTGTGCACGAGGAGTTCCCGGACCGCGATCCGGTCCTTGCCCAGGCGCTCGCCGAGGTCCGGGTGGGTGGCCAGCGCCGCGTCGGTCGCAACCTGTTCGCGTGCCAGGTCCGCGAACGCGGCGTCGACCACGGCCTGTTCGCCCACCGCCCCGTCGAAGTCCGCGTCGCGCTTCCCGTACAGCTTCGGCAGGGGTGCGCCGTCGGTGATCCAGTTGCGCCAGTCCCGCTCCACCTCGGCCAGGTGACGGACCAGGCCGAGCAGGGACATCGACGACGGCGGCACCGCCCGGCGGGCCAGTTGCTCCGCGTCCAGGCCCTCGCACTTCATGCGCAGGGTCAGGCGGTAGTTCGTCAAGAAGTCCTGGAGCGTGGCGAGTTCGCCCTCCGGGGCGGGGCCGCCGGTGTCGCGGGGGTCGTCGTCCGGGTCGGCCCACATGTCGGGGTACGTGGTCGCTCGGGTCCAGCGCGCGGGCTGCTCACTCAGGTGGTCACTCAGGTGGTCACTCATGGGGTTCCTGTTCGTCCGAGCGGGCCCGCGTGCGTCCGGGAGGGGCCGCGCCCGCCCGGACGACCGCGCCGTCGTGGCCCTCGGCGGGCGGCCCTGTCCGGGGGCAGCCTAGATCGGCGCCTGCCCGCGCGCACCAGGGTTTTGACTAGGCTCCCGGCGTGAACGAGACGACACCTGACATACGGAACGGCGTCCGCATCCGCCCCGGCGGCCCGGCCGACGCGCCGGCCGTACTGGACATGCTCGACGCAGCCGTGGCCTGGATGAACGCGCGCGGCAACACCGAGCAGTGGGGCACGACGCCCTACTCGCGCAAGCCCGGCGGGGTGGCGCGGGTCGAGCGGTACATGACCGAGAACACCCCGTACGTCGCGGAGGCGGACGGCACCCCGGTGGGCGCCCTCGTCCTGGACACCGGCCCCAGCCCGCAGATGCCAATCGCACCGGCCGAGGAGCCGGAGCGCTACGTCCGGCTGCTGGTCTCCGACCGGCGGCACGCCGGGTCCGGCATCGGCGCGGCGCTGCTGGCCCACGCCGTCGAGGAGACGCGCGGCGCGGGCGTGGGACTGCTGCGGGTCGACTGCTGGGCGGGCGGCGGAGGCGAGCTGGTCGCCTTCTACGAGCGCAACGGCTTCACCCCGGCCGAGCGGTTCGCGCACGGGGGCTGGCCGGGTCAGGTGCTGGTGCGGCGGGTGGGCTGAACTACCGCGAGGGGTACGGGTGTCCTCCCGCGGGCGCCCCCTCACGGGCGCGGGGCCGGGAGCCCGGGGCCTGGGGCGGGCAGCAGCTCTTGCGCGCGGCTGCCCGCCCCCGTGTCACTTCCGCCAGAAGAGGTGGTGCGTCACGCCGCTCGGGCTCGGCACGACCTCCAGGTGGAACCGGTCGAGCAGCTCCTTCGGCGACTCCCAGAGCCGCACCCCGGAGCCGAGCTCCACGTCGCAGACCGCCACGTGCAGGGTGTCGACGAGGTCCGCCTCCAGGAACTCCCGGATGACGGTGGCCCCGCCGCCGAGGCGGACGTCCTTGCCCCGCGCCGCCTCCCGCGCTCGGTCGAGCACCGTGGCCGGGTCCGCGTTCACGAAGTGGAACGTGGTGTCGGAGAGCGTGAACGAGGGGCGCTCGTGGTGCGTCATGACGAACACCGGGGTGTGGAAGGGGGGTTCGTCGCCCCACCAGCCGCGCCACTCCTCGTCACGCCACGGCCCGCGCTGGGGACCGAACTTGTTCCGGCCCATGATCTCGGCGCCGATGTTGTGGTGGAAGTCGCGGGTGAAGTAGTCGTCGAGGCCGCGGCTGCCCCCGGCGTCGGTGCGGTTGGGCCAGCTCGCCGTGGCACCGGCCCAGGCGATCATCGTCCGGGGGTCGGCGTGGCCGAACGGCCGCTCCAGGCTCTGGCCCTCCCCGGCGCCGAACCCGTCCCGCGAGACCGTGAAGTTCTGCACCTTCAGCAACTGTGGCGTGTGGTTCCCTGGCATGTGATTCCTCCGGAAGCTTTCCCCCGAGAACACGGACACTAGTGCGACTGCCGGGGCCGGGGAAACTCATCGCCGACACGCCCGCGAACGGAAAAGCGGGTGCGAGCCGCGTACCGGGCCGACTAGCGTCCCCCGCATGAAGCGCGCACAGGTGACGACGACGCCGGAGAACGTCCCGGCGCGCTGACAGATGTCTGGCCGAAAGCCCCGGGGCGAGTGCCCTGGGGCTTCGCCGTGCGGTCACTCGCCCACCGTCCGTGAGGAGACCGCCATGCACGACCACCGCAGACTCGGCCGCGAACTCGGCCTGTTCGACACCGCCCCGCTGATCGGCGCGGGCCTGCCGTACTGGCTGCCCGACGGCGCGGCCGTCCGGCACGCCCTGGAGGAGTACCTCCACGCGGCGGAGCGGCGCGCGGGCTACCGGCACGTCTACTCGCCGGTGCTCGGCAAACGCGAGCTGTACGAGCTCTCGGGGCACTGGTCGCACTACAGCGACGACATGTTCCCGCCCATGGAGTTGGGCGGCGAGCAGGTCGTCCTGCGCCCGAGCCTGTGCCCGCACCACGCGGTGATCTACCGCTCCCGTGCGCACAGCTACCGCGAACTGCCGCTGCGCATGGCCGAACTCGGCGGCATGTACCGCTCGGAGCCGTCGGGCGTCCTCGGCGGGCTGACCCGGGTGCGGGCCATCCACCTCAACGACGCGCACGTCTTCTGCACCCTGGACCAGGTCGCCGACGAGGTGCGGGCGGCACTGGAGATGATCCGCCGGGCGTACGAGGCGCTCGGCCTCACCCCGGCCCGTTACCGGCTCTCCCTGCCCGGCACCGGCGGCAAGTACGTCGCCGACCCCGAGAAGTGGCAGCGGTCCACCGCGCTGCTGGCCGAGGCCCTTGACCGCTCCGGGCTCGCCTACGAGGCCGCCGAGGGGGAGGCCGCCTTCTACGGCCCCAAGATCGACGTCCAGGTCGCCGACAGCGCCGGCCGCGAGTCCACCCTGTCCACCGTCCAGGTCGACCTCCACCAGCCCGAGCGGTTCGACCTGCGCTACACCGGCGCGGACGGCGCCAGGCACCGGCCGGTCATGGTCCACCGCAGCATCGTCGGCAGCGTGGAGCGCGCCGTCGCCCACCTCGTCGAACGGCACGGCGGCGCCTTCCCCGTCTGGCTCGCCCCCACCCAGGTGGCGGTCCTGCCGGTGTCCGACGCCCAGGTGCCGCAGGCCGCGGCGCTCGCCCGGCGGTGCGACGAGCGAGGACTGCGCGCGGACGTCGTCGGCCCGGAGCGCGGCAGCCTCGGCGCCCGCGTCCGCGAGGCCCGCCTGGTGCCCTACCAAGCCGTCATCGGCGCCAGGGAGGCGGCCGACGGCCACGTCGCGCTGCGCCTGCGGGACGGGCGGCGGCCCGCCCCCCTCCCGGCGGACGACGCCCTCGCCCGCGTCAGCGCGCTCGTCGCCGCCCACAGCCCCCGCCTGTGGGACGACGACGCCCTGTAGCACCGGGTCGCCACAGGGGCGTTGGCCGCCACCGCATCAACTCCCTTCCCCGGGCGCCCCACACCCGCGCACCCGACGCGTCCGCGCAGGTGCCGCGCGCGGGGGAGCGGAGCCGCGGGGCCCCGGGGGCGGCGGTGGGCGGGGCGCCACCGCATCAACCCCCGCGAGGGCGCGCGGCGGACTGCCACCATGCTGCCCAACGGGCGTACGCCGTCGCCCGGTTGCCCCCGCACGGCGTCCTGGCACGGGGGCGAGGAACGCCGCACACCGAGAACCAGAGGTAGTCCATGTTCCAGCCGTTCCAGCCGTTCCAGCCGTTCCAGCCGTTCCAGCCGTTCCAGCCGTTCCAGCCGTTCCAGCCGTTCCAGCCGGTCGAGCCGGTCGAGCCGGTCGAGTCGTTCAAGTCGGTCGAGCCGGTCGAGCCGCTCCGGTCTTTCCGGTCTTTCCGGTCTTTCAGTTCTTCCCGGTCCTTCCGGTCGCCCAAGTCACCGTGCCCGTCACGCCGACGTCCTGCCTGCGCCCCCGACACGTTCCCGGTCCGCCCCGGCACCGGGCGGACCGTCATCGTCGTCGTGGTCCTCGTCCTCGGGGCTGCCCTGGCCGCCGCCGGGCTGCCCGCCGTCGTCGTCGCCGAGGTGCTGGCGGCCGCGGGCCTGGTCGGCGCCCACCTGGCGCGGCACGCCCCGCTCGCGCCGGACGCGCGGTGACGGAGGAGGTGCCGTGGGACGCCCGGAACGGCCGGTGGCGGCCGCCGACCCGGCCCTGGAGAAGCTGGCCCGCTGGCTGCGCGAGTGGCGCCACGCGGCAGGGCTCACGCACCGGGAGCTGGCCAGGAGGTCCGCGTACGCCTTCTCCGACACCACCTTCTCCCGCGCCACCACGGGCACCCGCGTCCCGCGCCTGCCGGTGGTGGAGGCGTACGCCCGGGCCTGCGGGGCCCCCGTGGGACACGCGCGCGGCCTGTGGCGGGCCGCGCGCTACGCCGAGTACCGGCGCCGGAACCCCGAGGTGGACGTGCCCCGGCCCGACAGCGTGTACAACAGGGACGAGCTGATCCACGCCTTGCAGCAGCTCTACCACCAGGCGGGCGCGATGCCCCTGGACGAGATGGAGCGCCGGGCCGGACGCCACGGGGAACTCCCGCACAGCACGCTGCACCGCATGCTCGCGGGCAAGTCCGTGCTCGACCTCCAGCAGCTCGACGCGTTCCTGCGGGTGTGCGACGTCACGGGCGGCGATTGGGAGCGGTGGTGCCTGGCCTGGCGTCGCGTCCGGCGCCGCCACGAGGTGCTGCGCGCGGGCGACCGCCTGACCCGCACCCTGCGGGCCCCCGCCCCCGCTCCCGCTCCCGGCGACGCCGTGCCGCGCCGGTTCCCCGCGCCCGCCGAGCCCGTGGGGGAGCCCTCGTCGGCGCGTCCTCCCGTGGCCCTCGCGATGCCCCTCTTCCGGAGGGCGCGCACGACCCGGGTGGGGCCGCGCGCGCCGGTGCCGCGGCCCTGAGCGGCCTTCGGGTGGGGCCGGTGCGCGTATTGCGTACGGGACCCGGTCCGGCGAGTCCCGTAGTCCCGTCGGAATACGGTCCGCGCGCCCGGTACGACACCGTCGGCCATGGCATCGTCGGTGCCATGACGATCAGGTACACCTGGCGCGGCGACTTCGACAACGAGGACGTCAACGCGCTGCACGCGGAGGGGTTCGGCCACCCGGTCCTGGACATCGACTGGCTCGCGCAGGTGCGGCGGCACAGCCTCGGCTGGGTCTGCGCGCACCGCGACGGCGCCCTGGTCGGGTTCGTGAACGTCGCCTGGGACGGCGGCGTGCACGCCTTCGTCCTGGACACGGTGGTCGCCGCGGCGCACCGCCGCCGCGGTGTCGGGGCCGGGCTCGTCGCCGAGACCGTCCGGCGGGCACGCGCGGCCGGGTGCGAGTGGCTGCACGTCGACTTCGACGACGGACTCGCGCCGTTCTACGTCGAGTCCTGCGGCTTCACGCCGACCCGCGCCGGGCTCGTCGCGCTCTGAGGAACCACGAGTGGAACCGTCGGGGAGCGGGCGCGACGGACGACAGCGGTGAGGCACCGGCCCCGGACTCCGGGGCGGCGCCTCACCGCGCGGGTGCGGGCGGTCCCGTCAGTCGCGGTCCACGTGTTCCCGCAGGACCTTGCGGTTGGTCGCGTCGATGTCGTACGTCGTCTTGTTCCAGTCGTCGGTCGTCACGACGTCGACGGACCACTTCGGCGTGCCCTTGTCGGTGTCGTCGAGCTCGACGGAGGTCACCGTGCCCTTGGTCTTGCCGGTGGCGGTCTGCGCGGCCTGCTCCGCGCTCACCGTGGCCTTGTCCAGCCACCGTGCCAGCTCGCGCTTGTCGTCGGCGTCGTCGTCCGCCTTCGCCTGCGCCTTGTCGGCCTTTCCGGTGACCGCGTCCACGCGGACGGTGTGGGCGGAGCCGTCGGTGGTGGCGACCTCGGTCTCCCAGACGGGCCTGTCGGCCGGGCCCTTCAGCTCGGTGGAGACGGGCTTCGACTTCGGCACCGCCGCGACCGCGGCGCTCAGCGCCTTGTCGTAGCCGACCTTGGCCTTCGGGACGAGGTCCTTGCGCTCGGACTGGTCCTCGGTGAGGGCACCGCCGCTCGCCGTGGCGGAGGCGGCGGTGGGCGGCGCCTTGGAGGTGCCGGCGGCGCCGCTCCCGTCGCCGTTGTCCTTGTCGTCGTCGCCGCAGCCCGTGAGCAGGGCCGCCGCCGCGACCGCCGCGCACAGCAGGCCCGCGCCGCGCGCCGTCGGGAGGGGCCCGCGCTTCTTCCCGGGAACGGTTTCATTCCTTTTAGTGACCATATGGGCACGTTAAGGGATGTATGCGCCTCGTGCAGCGAAAGGCACGGGCCCCACGGAGCGGGAGACGGCCCGCGAGCGGGCGTACCGGGCCCGCGCCCCCCGGGTCGCCCCCGGCTCGCTCCTGCCCTGCCCTGTCCTGATCGCCCTGATCGTCCGCTCCCGTCCCGTCCCGCGGCGTTCCGCCCCGTCCGCCGGGTGGCCGAACGATGTCGACGTACGAGGATCCGGACGGATCATCGGCCCGCCGCCGGGGAAGCCTCGTGACCGGGCCGCCGCGAGCCGCGCACCGCGCCCACCCACCGACCTTGTGTACGTCGCACAGCGAGGAGAAGGCACGCCATGCAGATCGACCTCACCGGACGGACGGCTCTCGTGACCGGGTCCACCCAGGGCATCGGGGCCGCCATCGCGACCGGGCTCGCCCGGGCCGGGGCACGCGTCGGGATCAACGGACGGGACCCGAAGCGGGTGGACGAGGCCGTCGAGCGGCTCGGGGAGGAGGTGCCGGGCGGCGACTTCGTCCCCGTGGCCGCCGACGTCGCCGCCGACGACGGCGGGGAGCGGGTGCACGAGCTCCTGCCGGAGGTCGACGTCCTCATCAACAACCTCGGCATCTTCGGCGCCCAGGACCCGCTGGAGATCACGGACGCGGAGTGGCGCCGCTACTTCGACGTCAACGTCCTGGCCGCCGTCCGCCTCACCCGCACGTACCTGCCGCGGATGGCCGAGCGGGGCTGGGGCCGCGTCCAGTACATCGCCAGCGACTCGGCCGTCGTGACCCCCGCCGAGATGATCCACTACGGCGTGTCGAAGACCGCCCTGCTCGCCGTCGGCCGCGGCTTCGCCAAACAGGCCGCGGGCACCGGCGTCACCGTGAACTCCGTCATCGCCGGGCCCACCCACACCAAGGGCGTGGAGGACTTCGTCTACCAGCTCGTCGACCGCGACCTGCCCTGGGACGAGGCACAGCGCGTCTTCATGAAGGAGCACCGCCCCCAGTCGCTGCTCCAGCGCCTCATCGAACCGGAGGAGATCGCCAACATGGTGGTGTACCTCAGCTCCGACCTGGCCTCCGCCACGACCGGCGGCGCGCTGCGCGTCGACGGCGGGTACGTCGACGCGATCCTTCCCTGACCGGCCCCGGCCCCGGTCAGGGCCCCAGCCCCGGCCCCGGTCACGGGCGGGCGGCCGTCGGTAGCTCGGCCAGGAAGTACGTGGTGACGCCGTCCGCCGTGCCCTCGACGTGGCCCGCCAGCCACAGGGCGCCGTCCGGGCCGTGCGTCACCGCGTCCGCCGTCGGCGCCCCGGGCGGCGGTCCCTCGCCCGTGGACCAGGACGAGCCGGTCCACCGCTGGAGCGGCACGCGGGTGCCCGCCGCCCACACCTGCGTGCCGTACGCCGCGAAGTGCTGGACCTCGGAGGCCTCCAGGCCGGACGGGTGCCGCGGTGACCACGCGCGGCCGTCCCAGGCGGCCGCGGCCGCGCGCTGATCCACCGAGCCGCCGGCACAGGAGACGCCGTCGCGGACCAGGAGCGCGGACACGTGCCCGGCCGCCGGGCCGAAGGGTGCGGGCAGCCGCGTCCAGGAGCTGCCGTTCCAGAGGAATGGCCGGGCTGCTCGCCTGACACCGGTGCGTTCAGGCAGGTCGCTCACCAGCGGCAGGCCCGGTACGACGATCACGCGCGTGTTCCACTGCGGACCGAGCGCGTGCATGCACCAGGCCCGTATGACGTTCACCAGGACGACCGCGGCCCACGCGGTCCAGCCGAGCGCCGGGACGAACGTCCGTGCTGCCAGGGCGACTTCGGCCGGCATGCCGACCACACGGCCCGCATGGAGCACGACCATCACCGGGTGTGCCCCTGTCCGTACTCGACGCCTCCGCGGGCGGCGGCCCAGCGCGCGTTACGGCGGGCCACCACGAGTGCGCGCAGCCGCTCGGCGACGAGAGCCGCGACGAGGATCAGCAGCCCGGCGGGCAGGTGGGCGAAGCCCGGCTCGTTCACGGAAAGGGGTCCTCTCCGAGGTGCTCATTCCGGCGATGCCGGCTGCTGCGGAGTGCGTACGAGGAGACAGGCGGCGACGGCGGTGATCGCCGCGATCGAGCCGAGCGCCACCGACATGCCGGTCACGAGCGCCTCCTTGACGTCCGTGGCGAGCACCACGCCCTGCGGGCCGAGGCGGTCGGCGACCTCGAGGCCGCCCACCGCGGAGTGGCGCACGACCTCCGCGGCGGGCTCGGGCAGGCCCGAGAGGTCGGGCAACGAGGACCGGTAGTGACTGCCGAACAGCGAGCCCATCAAAGCGATCCCGATCGCCGCGCCCGCCTCGCGGGTGACGTCGTTCATCGCGGAGGCGACGCCCTGCTGTTCGCGGGGGAGCGAACCAGTGATCGCCGAGGTGCCGACGACTCCGGTGAGACCGATCCCGAGCCCGGCGAGCACAAGGCTGCCCAGGAAGGGCGGGTAGCCGGAATCGACGTCGATCAGGGACAGCGTGAACAGCCCGGTGCCGAGCAGCAGCAGCCCGCCCATCATGACGGTGCGCATGCCGAGTCGCATGGTGAGACGAGGTGTCACCTCCGAGACGACGGCGACGACCACCGCCACGGGCACCAGAGCGAGTGCGGACTTCAACGGGCTGTAGCCGAGCACCAGTTGCAGGTACTGCAACCCGACGAAGAAGAACCCGAACACGGCCATGAACTGCACGGCGATGGTCACGGCCCCGGCCCTGAATCCCCGGTTGCGAAAGAGCCGCGGGTCCAGGAGTGGGTGTTCGGTGCGCAGCCCCAGAACGACGTACGCGATGCCGACCACCACGGTGACGGCCAGTGCCGCGAGGACCGTGGGCCGGCCCCAGCCCGCGTCGTTGCCCTCGATCAGCGCGTACACCAGACCGGCGGGCGCGAGCGCCGTGCACAGCGCACCAGCGACATCGAACCGGTGCCGCTCCCCGCCCTTGGTCTCCGGGGCCAGGAACACCGCGGCGAGTGCGACGCCCAGCGCGGCCACGGCGCCCGAGACGAAGATCGACCGCCAATTGAACCAGTGCAGCAGCACGCCGGTGGCGAGCATCCCCAGGATCACGCCGACCGCCGCACACGCGGACCAGACGGCGATGCCCTTCTGCCGCTGTGCGTCCGGAAGCACGGCGGTGATCGTGGACAGCGTGCCGGGCATGATCATGGCCGCGCCGAGACCCATCACGGCACGCCAGGCGATCAGCGCGGTCGTCCCCGACGCCTCGGAGGCGGCGAGCGCCGCGGCCCCGAGCACGACCGCGCCCGCGAGGAGCACCGCACGCCGGCCGAGCCGGTCGCCGAGCGCGCCGAACGGAAGGACCAGCCCGGCGAGGGCCAGCACGTAACCGTCGACGATCCAGGTCAGCGAGGCGGTGGACGCGCCCAGGTCGACGGCCAGGTCGGGCAGCGCGAGATACAGGCTGGACATGGACGCGGTGACCAGGACCAGTGCCAGGCACATCGCGAACAGCACGCCACCGGTCTTCACCCCGCCGTCGTCCTTGGTGCCGGACCCGGAGGGACCGGCGACGGAGTCGGAACCGATACCGGAACCGGGATCGGGGACGGAACCGGGATCGGGATCGGGGACGGGATCGATGATGTCGGTCATCGGACACACGTCCCTCGTGAAGGCGTGCGCGTCGACGGCAGGACTGAACGGGAAGAGGCCGAGGCGATCACCCGACAAGAACTACCGGCCCGAGCGTGCTCGACAGGTCACCGTCACGCGAAAGCCGCACGCCGCATGCGGCCTGTTGGCCGAGGGTGCCGATCGGGTGAAAGACCGTTCCCCCCGGACGTGAAATGCGTTAACAGGAAGTCGTACAGATGTGTCCTGCGTACATGATGAGGGGACGTGCGAATGGCTGAGCCCCCAGCCGCGTCGGAACACGTCCTGCACGAACTGGAACCCTCGGTGGAACGGCTCATGGCACAGCATCTCGACGCTGCCCGTGACTGGCTTCCCCACCAGTACGTGCCATGGTCCGCGTCCCTGGACTTCGACGGCCCCCTGGACGGCACGCCCTGGTCACCGGACCAGTCGCCACTGCCGCAGGCCGTCCGGGACGCACTGGTCGTCAACCTTCTCACCGAGGACAACCTGCCCAGCTACCACTTCGAGATCGCCGGCCGGTTCGGCCGGGACGGCGCCTGGGGCGCATGGGTGCATCGATGGACCGCGGAGGAGGACCGGCACGCCTCGGTCCTGCGCGCCTACGTCCACGCCCGGCGCGCCGTGGACCCCGTCGCGCTGGAAGCGCTGCGCATGCGGCACGTCGGGACCGGATTCCACACCGGCCTGCCGACGCTGTTGCACTCGCTGGCCTACGTCACCGTCCAGGAACTGGCCACCCGCCAGGCGCACCGCAACACCGGGGCCGCCTGCCAGGACAAGGCCGGCGAACTGCTGATGGCACGGATCGCGGCGGACGAGAACCTGCACATGCTCTTCTACCGGAGGCTGTTCGCCGACGCCCTCGCCGTGTTCCCGAACGAGGCGATGACCGCCCTCGCGGACGTGCTGCGGGACTTCACGATGCCGGGCGCGGCGATCCCCGGATTCCGCCCACGCGCCGCGCGCATCGCCGCGTCCGGGATCTACAACCTGGACGTCCACCGCGAGTACGTGGTGACACCGCTGGTGCGTGCGCTGAAGGTGATGTCCCTGCCCGGCCTCGGGCCGGCCGGCGAGCAGGCACGCGAACGTCTGGGCACGTACCTGGAGCAGCTCACCGAACGCGCGGCCCGCTCACGTGAGTTGTTCGAGCGCATGACCCCCCACAAGAATCCCGCGGTCACCGCGCAATCCACGAAGGAGACACAGGCATGACGCAGGAAAGACAGGACGCCCTTCCCGAACCGCTCGTCGCCCTGCTCACGGAGTACTGCAAGGTGGAGGCGGAACCCGAAGCCCTCACGCCGTCCACCACGTTCGTGAGTCTCGGCATGGACTCGCTGGCGCTCATGGAGATGATCGTCGCAGCGGAGGAACGGTTCGGGATCGTGCCGTCCGAGGAGGCCCTGGACCTGTCCCCGTCCGCCACCCTCGGTGACGCCGCCCGTGTCATCGCCGATGCCCGCTGACGTCGCTGTCACCGGGCTCGGGCTCGTGACCCCGGCCGGACACACGCCGGAAGAGAACTGGGCGGCCCTGTGCCGGGGGCGTTCGCTGGCCGCCCCGGATCCCGAACTCACAGGCCTGCCGGTCGACTTCTCCTGCCAGGTCACCGGCCTCGACGCGGCGGGAGAACTCGGCCCGCCGCTGGCGCGGCGCGTGGACCCGTTCACCCGGTTCGCGCTCGTCGCGGCGCGCCGGGCCGTCGAGGACGCCGGCCTGTCCACGCAGGGCGGTCTCGGCCCGCGGGTCGGAGTCGTCCTCGGCGTCGGTTCCAACTGCCTGAGCACGTACGTCACCGAGTTCGGCCACCTCGGCGCGGACCGGCCGCGGCGCGTGTCCCCGCTGGCACTGCCGCGCAGCGTGCCCAGCATGGCGGCAGGCGAGGTCGCCATCGACCTGGGCGCGCAAGGTCCCAATTTCACCACCGCCAGCGCCTGCGCCTCAGGTGCCACCGCGCTCGGGGTGGCACGTGATCTGCTGCGGTCCGGTACCTGCGACATCGTCCTGGCCGGCGGCAGCGAATCCGCCCGGTCCCGGATGACGGCCACCTGCTTCACCCAGATGCGCGCGCTGTCACGGCGCCGTGACGAACCCGCACTGGCCAGCAGGCCGTTCGACGCGGGCAGGGACGGAATGGTCCTGGGCGAGGGCGCCGCCGTCCTCGTCCTGGAAAGGGCTGCCGACGCGCACGCCAGGAAGGCACCGGTTCTGGCGCTGCTGCGCGGTTACGGCGCCGGCTCCGACGCCCACCACCCCGTGGCCCCGCACCCACAGGGCGAAGGTGCCGCCCGCGTCATCGTGGCCGCACTGGAGGACGCGGGATGCCGCCCGCGGGACATCGGGCACGTGAACGCGCACGGAACCTCCACGCCGCTGGGCGACGCGGTCGAGGCCGCCGCCCTGGCACGCGTCTTCGGTGACACGCCGCCCCCGGTCACGGCGGCGAAGGGCGTGATCGGCCACTCCCTGGGAGCGTCGGCGGCGATCCAGGCGGCATACACGGTCCTCGCGCTGCGCCACGGGGCCGTCCCACCTGTCGCGAACTTCCAGGGTCAGGACGGGGAGCACAAGCTCGACATCGTGGCCGGGAAACCGCGCCTGGCCCCCATGCGAACGGCCATGAGCTGCGCCTTCGGTTTCGGCGGGCAGAACGTCGTTCTGGTGCTCAGCGACGCGTGACCGACCGCATGACCACCATCCACCGCTACCACCGGGATCCCCGAAGGGGCGAAGGGCGAGTTGACCACAGAGCAGACGACGGCGGAGCACTCAAGAGCAGGTCGCGGGTGCCGTGCACCGGGCGCGCCGGCGCCGAGGGTGACGTCGATCGCGACCGCCGTGCCGCCGCACCGGTTCCAGCAGGAACAGATCATGGACTTCCTGGCGGGCACGACACTGGGCCGGTCGGTGACCGGCGCGGCCATGCTTCAGCAGATTCAGTCCAACGCCGGGGTGGACGCGCGCCACTTCGCCCGGCCGCTCGAGGAACTGCGGGAGCTCACCGACTTCTCCGACGCCAACCGTGTGTGGCTGGAGACCGCCCTGGAGATCGGCGAGAAGGTGGTCACCGAGGCGCTGGAACAGGCGGGCCTGCGCCCCGACGGCGTCGACGCGGTGATCAGCACCACGGTCACCGGCATGGCCGTCCCCTCCCTCGAGGCCCGGCTCGCCCACCGCATGGGCATGCGCCCCGACGTGCGCCGGATCCCCCTGTTCGGCAACGGATGCGCGGGCGGCGCGGCAGGCCTCGCCCGCCTGCGCGAGTACCTGCTCGGCCACCCCGACCACGCGGCGGTACTGCTCTCGGTCGAACTGTGCTCGCTGGCCTACCAGATGCAGGACACCTCGATGGCCAACATCGTCGCCGGCAGCCTCTTCGGCGACGGCGCGGCCGCCGTGGTCGGCATGGGGGCGAAGCGCGCCCAGGGCTTGCCCGGCCCCGAACTCGTCGACAGCCTGAGTTACCTGGTGCCGGGCACCGAGGACGTCCTCGGCTGGGACATCGGCTCCCATGGCCTCCGCATCCTGCTCGCCCCCGAAGTACCCGACCTCACCGCTGAACACCTGCCCAAGGCCGTCCACGAACTGCTCGGCCGCCATGGCCTCACCCCCGACGAGATCGCCACCTGGATCGTCCACGCCGGCGGCCCCAAGGTCATGACCGCCTTCGAGGAGTCCATGGGCCTGCCCCCGCCGGCACTGGACGCGACGCGCACCTCCCTGGCCGCCAAGGGCAACCTCTCCTCCTCCGCCGTGCTGCACGTCCTCCACGAGGCGATGCGAACCCCACCGCCCACCGGCGCACCCGGATTGATCTCCGCCATGGGTCCCGGCTTCGCCATCGAACTGGTACTGACCCGCTGGTGAGTGACCGGATCCCAGTCCCCGCGACCTCGGCCAAGGTCGCGGCGTTCATCACCGCCAGGGCGTTGCGCTGCCTGCAGGATAAGGTTGCCGAGACCGAGCAAAGCCTCGACAGCTCCGGGGCGGCCGGACTTGCCGTCTCGTAGCGCGCAGATTGTCGCGGTTTGCCCGTTTGTGCATCGCTGTGCTCAGTTGCGACTGTTTCCGCGTAGTTCGTCGTCGGTACGGGGGAAGCTGGGCGTGTCGGTACTGTGTGGGGGTGCCGGCTGTCTGGTCGGCGCTTTCCTGGGGGACGAGCGAGACGAGGGTTATGCCGGAGCAAGCGAGCCCGCCTGCGATAGCGCCGCAGGAACCTCTGGCCGTGTCGGTCGAGGCGGCGCGGATGGCGGCGGTGCGCCGTTACGACATTCTCGACACCCCTCCGGACGGCGCCTACGACCGGGTCGCGGCGCTGGCCGCTCGCCTGTTCGAGGTGCCGGTGGCGACGGTGACCATCGTGGACGAGGACCGGATCTGGTTCAAGGCCACGCACGGCCTGGAGGGTGTCACCGAGATCGGCCGGGACCCGGGGTTGTGCGCCTCGGCGGTCCTGACCGACGACACCACCGTCATCCCCGACACCCTGCTCGATCCGGTCGCCTGCTCCAATCCGCTGGTCGCCGGCCCGATGGGGGTGCGGTTCTACGCCGCCGCTCCGATCATCACCGCCGACGGGTACCGGCTGGGCACGGTCAACGTCCTCGACACCCGCCCCCGCGAGATCAGCGAGGCGGATACGGCCACGCTGGCGGACCTGGCGGCGGTGGTGCGTGACCAGCTCGAACTGCGGCTGTCGGCGTTGCACGTCGTGCGCGCCGAGCAGGACAAGCGGCAGGCGGAGGAAGAGGCCCGGCAGCGCGCGGAGCGGGACAAGGCGGCCATCGCCGCGTTCGCCTCCACCCTGCAGCGCACCCTGGTGCCTCCCGCGCTGCCCGCGGTACCGGGACTGGAGCTGGCCTGTCACTACAAGACCGCCTCCCCCCAGGAAGTGGGGGGCGACTTCTACGACGTCTTCCCCGTCGGCGACGGCCGGTGGGCGTTCTTCCTGGGCGATGTGTGCGGCAAGGGCGCCGAAGCCGCCTCGGTCACCTCACTGACCCGCTACACGCTGCGGGCCGCAGCCCTCGTCGACGCCGAACCCACGGCCGCGCTCAAGGCCCTGAACGCCGCCCTGCTGCTGGACCCGGCGGTCGGCACCCGCTTCTGCACCGCCGTCTTCGGCCTGCTCGATCCCGCCCGGGACGGCGGTTTCACGGTCACGCTGGCCACCGGCGGCCACCCGCCCGCCTACCACCTCAGCCCCACCGAGGACGGCGGCATGCGGGTGGAGGCGGCCCGCGTCAAGGGCGGCATGCTGGTCGGCGCGTTCGCCGAAGCCGCCTTCGCCTCACGCACCCTGCACCTGGCACCCGGCCAGGGACTGCTGCTCTACACCGACGGGCTGACCGAGGCCCGCACCGCCGAAGGCGACATGCTCGCCGATACCGGCCTGACGGACTTCCTGGCCCGGCGCCAGGGGCCGGTCAGCGCCGGCTGCCTGATCGACGACACCGTCGCCCTCCTGGACACCCTGCCCGACACCGAACGCGACGACGTGGCACTCCTGGCCCTGTCCGTCCCCACCCCCGATGCCGCCCCCGCGGGCATCACCACCACCGCTCACAGCGCCGCCGCCCCGACCGCCGACGCCTCCGTCGGGCAGGAGAACCCACGCCCATGACCGACACACTCCACATCGACGTCCCCCACACCGGCGGCACCCTGGCCGTCATCGCACTGTCCGGTGAATTCGACATCACCACGGCCCCCGCCGTGCGGGCCCGCGCCCTTGACCTCATCGCGAACGGCCACCCCGACCTGGTCGCCGACCTGGCGGGCGTCACCTTCTGCGACTCCTCCGGCCTGGGCGCCCTCGTCGGCATCTGGCGCTGCGCCAAGGACGCCGACGGCACCCTCACCCTGGCGGCCATCCCCGACCGGCTGGGCCGCCTGCTCAACGTCACCGGGATGGACACCTTCCTGCCCGCCTATCCCAGCGCCGACGCCGCGCTCGCCGCACGCCAAGGCAACCGCACCACCACCTGAACCCCCTCGCTCGCCAGGCGGCACCAACAGCGGCGCGAAGGCAGCGAAGCCCTCGACGATCATGCTGAGAGAGAGCCGGTCCGCGGTGCCGGACGCGGCAAAGGTCACCTCGGTCACCGACCCCGACGGCACCGGGTCGTCCACACCGTCACCGCGGGGGCGGGCTCACGTGCGGACGGGGCCGCGGCGGACGGCCGCGGGCCCGCCCGGTCAGCGCGGGCTCGACGGGCACCACTCCATGAGCAGCAGCGTGGCGTCGTCGCGCAGCGGCTTCTCCTGCCGGTCGAGGAGGGAGTGGATGAGCTGCCGCAGCGCCTCCGGTGCCGACTCGCCCGCGGCCGTCGCCCGGATGATGGTGTCCGTGAACCGCTCCAGGCCGAATTCGACGCCGTTGCCGGTACGCGCCTCGGTCACGCCGTCGGTGTACATCAGCACCCGGTCGCCCGGCTTGAGGTGTTCCTCGTGCACCTGCCACGGGTTGCCGGCCAGCAGTCCGGGCGTGCCCAGCGGCGGCTGCGCCGAGCGCTCCAGGGCACCGGCGAGGACCCGGTGGTCGCGGATGAGCAGGGGCGGAGGATGCCCGCAGTTGCACCACCGCAGGACGCCTCCGGCCAGGTCGAGCTGGGCGAAGATGCCCGTGCAGAACTGCTCGGGCAGCCACTCGGCGAGGGCCCGCTGGATGTTGTCGACGAGCTCGGGCAGCTCCGCGCCCGCCCGCCGGGCGTTGCGGCAGCCCGCCATGGCCACGGACGTCGTCAGGCCGGACGCCAGGTTGTGCCCCATGGCGTCGAGGATCGCCACGTGCAGCGTGGAGCTGGTCAGGGAGTGGTCGAAGACGTCGCCGCCGATGTTGTAGGCCGGCTCCAGGACGGCGGTCGAGATCGCCCGGGAGTTGCCGACCGTGCGGGGCGGCAGGAAGGCCCGCAGCATCTCGGCGGGCAACTGCATGACCTGGGAGCGGGTCCGGCGCGCGAAGCTGTCGCTGGAGGCGCGCTTCGAGGTGATCACCATGGCGAGGATGGAGGCCAGCATGCGGCAGCGCCGCAGCAGCACCCCGTCGATCAGGGGCGCCGTGGCCCCGATGACGCCGAGCCGCTCCGCACCGTCGATCAGCGGCAGCCAGACCGTGATCCTGCCCTGCGGCAGCTCCTCGACCCGCAGGTCGTGGGCCCGGTAGGCCGATCCGGCGACGGAGGTGTTCACGTCCAGCGTCGGCGGCCCGTCGCTCAGCGGCACCAGGCAGCGCTGCTGGAGGTCGACCAGGTACACGTCGATCTGGTCGAGGCTGGTGGCGTCGGCGAACCGCTGCACCAGGGAGGGAAGCTCCATCGGGGTCGCCGCGTGGGCCGCGGTCAGGAGCTGTTCGAGCAGCAGCTCTCCCGGGCCGGACGCCATCGGCTGGCTCACCACCTGCGCTCACCTCCTCAGGGGCAGTCTCACACCGCACGCGGGATCGTGCCCGCGTGCGGGGCGGGGCAGGGCGTGTGGGCGGGGCGTACGGACGGGGCGTACGGGCGCCGGGGGCCGGGGCGGGCCCGGCGGGCGGACCCGTGGGTTCTTGGGTCCTCGGGCCCTTGGGTCCTGCGAAGTCGTGGCCATGGTCCCGGCCCCCGGTGAGGAAGGTCCCGGTACACGGCGCGGCCGTTGCGGAATCACTCGCCCGACCGCACGAATCGGGTGAGGGAGCAAGACTGTGCCTGCCAACATCGGCGTGAGCGGGACGACACCACGCGCACGCTGCCACGGGGCCGACGCCGACCGGACCGCCGCCGCGACCGGGGGGCGCGGCGGCCGCGCCGCCTCCGCCGGGCTGCCGTGGATCGAGGAGGCCGTCGACGTCGCGCCGAAGGACGCGCGGGAGCTGACGAAGCTCTTCGTCGACCGGCTCCGCGTCCTGGAGGAGGGGACGCGCGAGTACGAGTACGCGCGCAACACGCTGATCGAGATGAACCTCACCCTCGTGCACTACGTCGCGGGCCGGTACCGGGCCCGCGGCAGCGGACAGATGGAGGACATCGTCCAGGTGGGGACGGTGGGGCTGATCAAGGCGATCGACCGGTTCGACCTGAGCCGCGGCGTCGAGTTCACCACGTTCGCCGTCCCCTGGATCCTCGGGGAGATCAAGCGCCACTTCCGTGACACGAGCTGGGCGGTGCACGTACCGCGCCGGCTCCAGGAGCTGCGGTCCCGCCTCGCCGCCGCCCAGGAGAAGCTGTCCACCACGCTCGGCCGCGAGCCGACGGTCAGGGAGCTCGCCGCCGAGCTGGAGGTGACCGAGGAGCAGGCCCTGGAGGCGATCGTGGCCGCCAACGGGTACACCGCCGGCTCCCTCGACGCCCCGAACGATCCGCGCGACGAGGGTGAGACGCACCGGCGCGGCCGCTCGATCGCCGACGTCATGGGCGCCCCCGACCCGGCCCTGGAGACCGTCGAGCACCTGCACGCCCTGGCGCCGCTCCTCGCGGAGCTGGGGGAGCGGGAGCGGCGCATCATCGAGATGCGCTTCGGCCAGGAGATGACCCAGGCCGAGATCGGCAGGGCGCTCGGCATCTCGCAGATGCACGTGTCGCGCCTGCTCTCCCACACCCTCGCCCGCCTGCGGACAGGACTGCTCGCGGACGACTAGGCCCGCGGCCGACTAGGCCCGCGGCCGACGGCGCTCCGGGCCGGCCGCCGCGGAGGCTCCGCCGGTTCGTGCGAGGTGGGTCGATGAGGTCGCCGCCGTGCGCCACGGACGGGGGCTGGGCGCCTCTCCGCCCCCACCTCCCTCTTCCGGATCGCCGCGGGTGCGTGGGGGCTGGGCGCGCCGTTCCCCGCGCCCCTCACGGGGCGCCCCGTCCGGGTCCCGGTAGCCCCCACCGCGAGTCCCCGCATGCGTGTTCGGCGGCCGGCGCCCCGGCCGCCGACCGGCCTCGGCGAAGTGCTCCCACGGCGGACGCGACCCGGCTAGCATCGTCGCCTACGACGCCGGGCGGCAGGCTGGAGCGGGGGATGAGGGGCGGCATGCGCCACCGGGCCGAGCGCATCGCGCTGGCCGTGATGGCGGCGGCGGGCATCCTGGTGGTACTCGCCGATCTCCTGGGCTGGCTCGACGAGCTGGCCCCGGGCAGCACCCTGCCCAAGGTGACGCTGCTGATCCTGAGCACGGTCACGCTCTTCCTGCTCCTGGAGTTCGACCGCCTCAAGGTGCTCGACGACGTCCACACCCAACTGTCCAAGCTGGACATCGACGCCATCGCGCGCGAGGCGAAGCAGCGGCACTACGCCGGGGCGGTCCGGGTGCACGAGCGGTTCCCCGACGACCGGTTCGCCGCGCTCGTCGACGGCGCCACCCGCGAGGTGGCCGTCCTCCAGACGTGGATACCGAACCTCGACGAGTTCGACCGCGAGCTGCGCAAGGCCGTCCTGGAGCGGCAGGTGCGCGTCCGCGTGCTGCTGCTGCACCCGTCGTCACCGGTGGCCGGGCTGCGCAGCGAGGCCCTGCGCACCGTGCGCGACCCCGCCCGCGACGGCGACGTACGGGTCAACATCGAGCAGTGCCTGTCCACGCTGGCCTCCCTCGTCCACGACGCGGCCGACGAGGACCGCGCCCGCCTGGAGGTGCGGGTGTACAACTCCCTGCCGTCGGTCGCCGTGTACAAGGCCGACGACCACTACCTGGTGAGCTCGTTCCTGCACGGACGGCTCGCGATCCGCTCCACCCAGATCGAGATCGACGGCTGCGGCACGGTGATGGGCCGCGAGGTGCAGCACGAGGTGGACACGCTCTGGAGCATCGGCCGCCCCGTGGACCTGAGCGACTGGCGCGGATCCGTCGGACGAATCAACTTGTGACCCGGAAGAGAGCACGGCCATGCCACGACTGGACGGACCCGAGGGCCTCGACCGCCTCGACGCGTTCGAGGACGACCTGATCGAGCGGTTCGAGAAGCACCCGGTGCTCGCGAACGTCACGCTGCTGCCGGACGACGTCTTCGCGGCCGTCCTGCTGCAACGCCGCTTCGTGTCCCTCGCCTTCACCCCCTGCTACGACCTCGCGATCGACCTGCTCGACGACGAGGTCGGGGTGCGCATCGCCCGGGTCATCCTGCGCGAGGAGTACCCCGACAGCCACGGCCACACCCGCTCGCACCGCGAGGACATGACGGAGGACCTGCTCCACCTCGGCATCTCCCGCCGGGCCCTGGTCACCTCCCGGCCGACCGCCACCACCCGGCGGGTCATCCTCGACTCCCTGGAGCTGATCGCCGACGCGGGCGCCGAGGACGACGCCGACGTACGGCTGTTGACGCTGCTGCGCTTCTGGGGCGAGGTCCTGGTCTCCGTCGAGTACGGGCGCCTGTGGGAGCGGATGGGCCCGCTGCTCACGCGCGACGGCGAGAACCGCTCGCGCTTCTACTACCCGCACCACTCCCACGACGCCAAGGCCCACCCGCTCGCCAAGGTCTCCCTGCTCTCCACGACGCACTCCGACCGGCTCGGCCGCCGCCTGAGCGAACTCCTCGCGCGCGAGCCGTCGACCGACTCCTTCAAGGAGGTCGAGGAGCGGGCGCTGCGGCTGAAGACGGACTTCTACGACCAGTTCCTGCCGGCGCCGGTGCAGGCGTAGGCCCCCGGGCCTCGCGCCCTGGGCCCCGCGCCCCCGCGTCCCGCGCCCCCGCGGTCACAGGCCGGCGAGCAGGCCGTCCAGCGGGGCGGGTACGCGGTCGGGGTCGAGGGCCTCGACCAGGACGCGGCCGTAGCGGATCTTGCGGCCCTTCTTCGTGCCGAGGAAGCGCCGCAGCCGCTGCCGCGGGTCGCGGTCGCGCTGCGCGGGCTGGCGCAGGAAGCTCCGCAGGGGGCGCAGGTCGCCCTCCGCCCGGACCAACTCCTCCACCCGCACCACGCCGAGGGCGCGGATGAGCTCGTCCTCCAGGTCCGCCGCGCAGACGAAGAACTCCTGGTCAGCCGCACCGGCCCGCTCGAAGCCGCGGCGGTAGTAGCCGCGCTCCGCCTCGTCGCACAGCCCCGTCAGCCGCAGGCCCAGGCCCGCCGGGCCGAGCAGGCGGGCGTAGCGGCCGACGCTCATCGCCCCGCCCATCGACAGCACGCAGACGCCCTCGGCCGCCAGGTCCCGGCCGTGGCGCGCGGCGAGGGCGTCGACGGCCTCGGCGTCGCTGCGCCCTTCGAGCAGCACGACCGTCCGCACGGACAGCCGCGCGGCGAGCTCCCGTACGGAGTCACCGGCGTCACCCGCCTCACGGGCGTCGTCCCGGTCACCGGCGTCACCCGCCTCACGGGCGTCGTCCCGGACACCGGCGTCCACGGCCGCCCACGCGGTCACCGCTTCCCGGAAGGACTCCATGTCAGCCATGGGACGATCCTCCGCCATGCGCGGCCCGCGAGGCAGCCGATTTTCCCTTCGCTGCCCGACCCTGCCTTCCCCCGCTCATCGCGGGCGCCGTGACCACTCCGTCGCGGCGGTGGCGTCGCCCTCCGCGTGCCGCAGCTCCTTCTCCAGCAGCGTGAAGGACTTGGGCGCCGCACCGGGCTGCGGCTTGCCCGCCTTGTGGCCCACGACGCGGTAACCGGCGTCCTGGTAGTACGCGTTGAGGCGCGCGTTGCCGGCCAGGCAGTCCAGGCGCACCCGCGTCCGGCCCGTCGCGGCCACGCGGCGTTCCGCGGCCGCCAGGAGCAGCCGCCCCGTCCCCGGCGCGGCGGCGCCCCGGTCCACCATGAGGCGGTGCACGTACCCGGCCACGGGCGGCTGCGGCCCCCAGGCCGCCTCGTCCTCCCACCACAGCTCCCAGGCGCCCGCGACGGACCGGGCCGCCTCCGCGAGCCAGACCTCGCCGCGCGCCATGACCCGGCCGAAGTGGTCCTCGTCCAGCTCCCCCGGGCGCCATTGGCCGGTGATGCCCCGGGCGAGCATCCAGCGGGCGGCGTCGTCGCGGAGGCGGACGAGGGCGGTCAGATCGGCCTCGGTGGCAGGGCGGAAGCGCAGCTCGTTCACCCCGGGATCCTCGCACGCCCGTCCGACGGGCCGTCTGCCGTCCCCGGACGTGGGCCGGACAGCGGCTCGGGCCGAAGGCGGCCGGGCGTGCCCGACCCCGCCACCGAATTCCGGTTGACGGACCCCGCCCCGAAGCGTTCGGATGATCACCTTCGCGCACGGGTCCGTACGACGCGCGCGCGAAACCGTCACCGTCTTCGAAAAGGTGTTCATGAGCGGTCGCCCCCCGCACGCCGAGGTCTCGCACGCCGACGTCCCGCACGCCGATGTGCCGCACGCTGCCGTCCCGCACGCTGCCGTCCCACGCATCGACACGACTCTCGTACGCCGTCTCGTCGCGGCGCAGTTCCCGCACTGGGCGGACCTCCCCGTGGAGCGGGTCGGCTCCTCCAGCACGTCGAACGTCATGTACCGGCTCGGCCCCGACATGGTCGTGCGGCTGCCTCGCCGGGCGGGCTCCGCCGCCGACGTGGACAAGGAGCACCTGTGGCTGCCGCGCCTCGCCCCGTCGTTGCCGGTGGCCGTGCCCGTGCCGCTGGGCGCGGGGCGGCCGGGCGAGGGCTACCCCTGGCACTGGTCCGTCTTCCGCTGGGCCGAGGGCGAGAACCCGGTCGTGGGACGCCTCGCCGAACCGGGCGCGCTCGCCGCCGACCTGGCCGCGTTCGTCGCCGCCCTGCACGCGATCGACCCCGTCGGCGGGCCGCCCTCGTACCGTAGTGAGACCTTGAAGGAACGCGACGCCGCGACCCGTACCGCGCTCGGGGCCGTACGCGACCTCGTCGACGCGGACGCGGCGACCGCCGCCTGGGAGGAGGCCTTGGACGCCCCCGAGTGGCCCGGCCCGCCGGTGTGGATCCACGCCGACCTCCAGCCGGGGAACATCCTGCTGACCCGGGGCCGGCTGAGCGCCGTCATCGACTTCGAGTGCCTCGGCCTCGGCGACCCCGCCGTCGACCTGATCGCCTCCTGGTACGTGCTGCCCGCCGGGGCCCGGGACGCCTTCCGCGCGGCGCTGCCGCTCGACGACGCCGCCTGGGCCCGGGGGCGCGGCTGGGCGCTCTCCGTCGCGCTCCTCGAACTCGCCTCGTACCGGGAGACGAACGTGACCATGGCGACGGTGGCGCGCCACGTCGTCGGCGAGGTCCTCGCCGACGGGCCGTCCCCGGCACGCGGCGGCGGCCACGGCGGGGGAGGGGCACGTTGATCGTCTGGATCAATGGGGCGTTCGGCAGCGGCAAGACCACGCTGACGGAGGAGTTGCGCGGGCGGTGGCCCGAAGCGCTGCTGTACGACCCGGAGATGGTCGGCTTCGTGCTGCGCGAGATCGTGGAGGTGCCGACCGGCGACTTCCAGGACCTGCGGCTGTGGCGCCGCCAGGTCGCCGATCTTGCGGTCGGGCTGGTCGAGGAGTACCGCCGCCCCGTGCTCGTCCCCATGACCCTGGTCCACCCCGGGTACGTCGCGGAGGTCTTCGGCCGGGTCCGGGACGCGGGCATCGAGCTCCACCACTTCTTCCTCACGGTCTCCCGGGAGGTGTTGGAGCAGCGGATCGACGGCCGTACGCACGCCCCCGGGGACCCCGTCCGGGAGGAGCAGGTCCGGCGCTGGTGCAAGGACCGCATCGCCCCGTGCCTGGCCGCGGCCGACACGCTGCCCCCGGACACGGTGTTCCTGGACGGCGAGTCGCCCCCGCGGGACCTGGCCGAGCAGGTGCTGGCCCGGATCGGCGCGGGCGCCACCGGGTAGCACGCCCGTGCCGCGCCCCCACGGACCGGCGTGCGTGGACGCGCACCGACAGCGGGGGCGGTGCGCGGCGGACGCCGGTACCAGCGGGGCCGTCCCTATGCGGAAGCACGAACCGGTCGTCTGTCGGCTCCGGACCCGTCGGGCGGGCGCCGGTCGTCGTACGGCGACCACCGCATTCGTGCGTAGCCGCTCGGCACGTCCCACCCGCGCGGGCCACAAGCGGAACGCGGTGACCTGCGCCCCCGCGACGCCTTCCGCGTCCAGCGCGCCGGGACGCCCACCGGGGCACGCGCCGGTGGTCCCGGCACCGCGCGCCGCCACCACGGGCCTGCGGCTGACGCTCCGTTATGGACCGGTCCTCCCGGGTACCGGCTCGCATGGCCCGACGACCGTCGGGCGCACCCCGATTCAGCCCGACACAGGAGGACACGATGTCCGCTGCATCGTCAGCCGGTTACCCGGAGTCCGGCGCACCGCGGACCACGTACGCCGGGGAGCGGGTGGTCAGGGAGACGAAGCCCGCCTACAAGACCACCGAGATGATCGCCTACGTCGCCGCGGTGATCGCCACACTGATCGCGTCCGCCGTGGTGGGGGACGACGACGGCGGCACCGACCGCTTCGCGGCGGACCAGGCGTGGCTGTACGTCACGCTCCTGACGATCGGTTACATGATCAGCCGGGGCCTGGCCAAGAGCGGCATCCGCGGCCAGGGTGACGACACCCGCGGATGACACCCCCTGAGCACCGCCGTGGCCGCGCCGCGCCCGGGCGCGGCCACGGCTACGTCCGGTGCGCCCCCGGCTCGGCGGCTCGCCCTGCCTACCACTGCCGGAGGTGGTCCCGCAGGCTGCGGGCGACGTGCGCCATGAGGGCGTCGGCGCCCGGCTGGTTCCCGGCCGGGACCAGGGACTCGGTGAGGGCCGCGACGGCGAACGTCTGGCCGTCGGCGTGCTCGACGACACCGACCTCGTGCCGCAGGTTGAGCAGGGTGCCGGTCTTGGAGGACCAGGTCGTCGCGTCGGAGCTGAAGTCCGGGGTGAGCCGGTGCCGGATCAGGTTGTTGGCCATGAGCTCGCGGACGCGCGCGGCCACGTCGGGGTGGATCGCCGAGGGCGTCCACAGCGCCTGCAGCAGGTCGACGTAGGCGCGGGCGCTGCCGGTGTTGGCGCGGGTGGTGTCGAGCTGGGGCAGCCGGTGCCCGCGGCCGCTGGTGCCCGCGTCGATGGCGAGGGCGTGGGCGAGGTGGACCTGCGCGGCGGGGAAGCGCTCGGAGGGGGTGTCGATCAGCTCGCGCATGTCGTGGCGGACGGTGAAGCCGCGCAGGCCGAGGTCGTCGAGGAGGGCGGCGACCCGGGCGGGCGGGGTGAGTGCGAACAGCGCGTCGGCGGCCGCCCCGTCGCTTATGGACGTGCTCAGGTAGAGCAGGTCGTCGAGCGCGATGCGCGCGGGGTGGCGGAAGCGGCTCACCCCGGTGGGGCCGGGCGTGGTGACCCGGCCGGGCCGTACGTCCAGCGGCGTGCCCCCGTCGAGCTCGCCGCGCCGGACGCGCTCCGCCGTCGCCACCGCGAGCAGGATCTTGACCAGGGACGCGGCGGGCAACTGCGTGTCCGGCTCGATGCCGAGCTCGTCGCCCGTGTGCAGGTCCCGTACGAGAAAGCAGCCGCGCAGGCCGCCGTCGCGCAGTTCCTGCCGCAGGTCGCTCAGGAGCGCCTCGGTGTTCACGTGGTGGTTCCTCGCGGGGTCGGGGGCTGGTCGTCGTTCGGTCGCCGGGACCGGGCCGGGCCGGTGTCCGCCGTGGCCGCGCCCAGGCAGCGGGCGAGGGCGTCCCCGAGGCGTGCCCGGAGGTGCTCGGGGTTGCCGTCCGCGGCGGCGGTCAGGGCGAACCCGCGGCTGAGGGCCACCTCGCCGACGGGGCGCCAGTTCAGGCCCAGCTCGTCGGCCTGCGCGGGGGAGCACAGCAGCAGGTCGCGGGAGCTGAGGGCCTCCGCGGCGGCCGTCGTCAGGTCGTCCGCGGTGACGAGCTGCGCGGGCCGCAGGCCGAGCGCGTCCCGCAGCCGGGTCAGCGGGTCGCGGATGTGCGGTACGTCGTCCTCCGGCTGGATCCACACACGACGGACCGGTCCGGTGGCGCCGCGCCGCAGCCGCAGCGTCTCCAGGTAGACGCGGTTCACGCCCGGGTCCTGGGCCGTGGCGAGGCCGAGCGGCACCGACCACGTCGCCTCGTCGGCGGGCACGGCCAGGAGCGCGGCGCGGACCTGCTGGGCGTGGATGAGCTCCAGGCGGCGCGGCGGGGCCGCGACCCGCAGGTCGAGCGTGACGCCGTGGCCGCGCGCCTCGGCCACCAGGCGGGCCAGCGCGGCGGTGGAGCAGGTGCCGGGCACCGCGAGCCGCCACGGCTTGCGCTTGGCGGCCTGTGCCTCGTGCAGCAGGACGTCGGCGTCCTGGACGAGCCGGCGGGCCGTCGGCAGCATGTCCCGGCCGAACGGCGTGAGGACCGCCCGCCGGGAGGTCCGCTCGAACAGCGGCTCGCCGAGGTGCTCCTCCAGCGCGGCGACCCGGCGGCTGGCCACCGACTGCGACATACGGGCGGCGGCCGCCCCGACGGTGAAGCCGCCCCGCTCGCTGACGCTGACGAAGGCCCGGCACGCTCCCACGAGATCCACACCCCGCACTCTATGCGAGTTCGGCATGGAACCGCGCGGAAGCGTATTGGACCGCATGACGCCGGGCGACCAGGGTGGTGCCGGTACTGATCACCACCCGTCGGGACGGGGCCGTGCCGCTCCGTCCCCCGTGCCCCGCGTGCGGGGCGCCCTGGAGGTTTAGACCATGCGGTACACCCGTACCCGGCGCGCTGCTCTGGCCGCCCTCACCACGCTCGTCCTGGTCCCGCTCGTGGCCTGCGGCGACAACGAGACCCCCACGTCCTCCGCCAAGACCGTCACGACCACGGTCCAGGAGGCGGCCGACACGACGGGGAAGCCGTCGGTGAACGCGCCGGCGGCGTACGGCCGCGCGTTCAAGAAGCTGGAGCGCGAGTACGACGCGACGCTCGGGGTCTACGCCCTCGACACCGGCACCGGGCGCGAGGTGGCCTACCGCGACAACCGGCGCTTCGCCTACAACTCCACGTTCAAGGCCCTGGCCGCCGGAGCCGTGCTGCGCAAGTACACCCTGGCGGGCATGGACAAGGTGGTGAAGTACTCCAAGGAGGACCTGGTCGACTACTCCCCGGTGACGGAGAAGCACGTCGACACGGGGATGACCCTGCGCGAGCTGTGCGACGCCGCGGTCCGCTACAGCGACAACACCGCGGCCAACCTCCTGTTCGAGGCCCTCGGCGGCCCCAAGGGCCTCGACCGGGACCTGGAGGAGCTGGGCGACCGCGTGACCCGCGTGGAGCGGATCGAGCCCTACCTCAGCCGGTGGGTCCCGGGGGAGAAGCGGGACACGAGCACGCCCCGGGCGCTCGCGAAGGACCTGCGGGCGTACGTCCTCGGGGACGTCCTCGGCGAGCCGGAGCGCGAGCAGCTCGCGACGTGGCTGCGGACGAACACCACCGGCGACAAGGTCATCAAGGCCGGGGTGCCCAAGGACTGGGTCGTCGGCGACAAGACCGGCACCGGCAGCTACTACGGCGCCCGCAACGACATCGCCGTCGTCTGGCGGCCGAACGCCGCCCCGCTCGTCATCTCGATCCTGTCGCACCGCGCCGACAAGGACGCCACCCCCGACGACACGCTGATCGCCCGGGCCGCGTCCGTGGTCGCCGAGACGCTGCCGTAGCAGCGGGGGCCGGCGGCCGGGGGCGCGGGACCTTCGTGCCGCCTCACACCGCCGGCGCGGGACCTTCGTGACGCCTCACGCCGCCAGCGCCGCCCGTGCCGCCGCCACGGCCTGCTCGGCGTAGCCCCGGCCGAAGAGCACGGTGTGCACCAGCAGCGGGAAGAGCTGGTGCAGGGAAACACGCTCCCGCCAGCCGTCCGCCAGGGGTGCCCGCTGCCGGTAGCCGTCGAGGACGCGCTCCAGATGGGGGCAGCCGAAGAGCTGGAGCATCGCGAGGTCGGTCTCCCGGTGGCCTCCGTGGGCGGCGGGGTCGATGAGCCAGGCGTGCCCCTCCGGGTCCCACAGGACGTTGCCGTTCCACAGGTCCCCGTGCAGCCGGGCGGGCGGTTGGGCCGGGCCCGCCAGCTCGGGCAGTCGCGCGCAGACACGCTCCACCACGGCGGCTTCGGCGTGGTGGAGCGACCCGTCGTCGACCGCTTGGCGCAAATAGGGCAGCACCCGGTGCTCGGCGTACCAGCCCGGCCAGTCGTCGCCGCGGACGTTGCGCAGCGGGGCCGAGCCGATGAACGCGTCCTCGGGCCCGTCCGGCGGCGGGGCGCCGAACGCGGGCGCGCCGCAGGCGTGCAGCGCGGCCAGGTCCCGGCCGAACCGGGTGGCCGCTTCGGCGCTCGGCCGCCCGGACGCCACCCGGTCGGTCACCAGCCACGGTCCCTCCCGGCCGCGCACGGCGGGCACGCGCACCGTCCCCGTGGCGGCGAGCCAGCGCATCCCGGCCGCCTCGGCGCGCGCCGCCCCCGGCGTGTCGGCGCGCTTGACCACGACCACCGCCCCGCCGTCGAGCACGACTTCGCCGAGCGTCCCCGCCAGCGGCCGCTCGGCGGTCGCCCGCAGGCCGGTGAGGCGGCTCGCCACGGCACGCGCGCCGGTGCCCCCGCCGGCCGCAGGCCGGGCGGTCATGCGGCACCGCCGGGCCCGTGCCTCCGGGCCGACGGAGCGGACGTACGTACGGCGTGGGCGTTCAGCACGTGTGCGGGTCCTTCCCGAGCGGTCCTGCCGGATCCGGCGGACGCGCCACTGGATCCGACGGGCGCGCCACTGGATCCGGCGGACGCGCCACGCCGTCCAGTCTCGCGCCGCGACCCATGCCCCGTGCCACCGGCCCGCCCGCGCGGCCGGGCGTTCACCGGGGTACGTGGCGGCCCGCCCGTACGCGACGGCGACGTGCACGCCGGAGACGCAGGCCGTACGCCGGAGCCGGCCCCGGGCGGGGGAGGGCTGCGGCATGAGCCGGCCCGACCCCCGACGCCGTAGCGCGCCGGAGACGCAGGTGGCGCGGCTGCTCGGAGGGTCCGGTGTCCTGGTCCGGGCCCTCGCCGCCGGTGCGGCCTGACTCTGAACGGAGCAACATAGCGGGCACTCCGCGCCGGTGTCCGGTGTGATGGCTGTGTCCCATCCACGGAAAAGGAGCAACAGATGCGTATACGCACCTTTGGCGCGACGGCTCTCCTCACCTGCGTGCTGGTCCTCACGGGGGCGACGGCCGCGCACGCCGCGAATGACGGGAATGAAGAGCCGTCGAACGTGACCGTGCTCAACCTGCTCAACATCCTGAGCCTTATCGACAACAACATCACGAACTGACGACGGGTACCCCGTGCCCCCTTGGCCACAACCTCTGGGGCCGAGGGGGCCCGAGGTGGCTCCGTCGACCGGCCTGCCCTCGCCGACAGCCCACCGCCGCCTTCCCGGACGGCTGCCGAACAGGCCGACACGAACCCCGCCGACCCGACCGTGCAACGCTTCCCGCGCACCGCGTCGACGGGGCTGTGGATCCACTGTGTGACGCGGTCTACGACCTCACCGGGTGGGCATGAGGGAAGCAGGCCACGCGGGGCAGGCGCGCTGTCCTCCCGCCCGCGCAGGGGCCCAGAAGCAGGAGTTGAGCGAGCGTCGGCGGGCACCCTGCTGCTTTCGATACGTCGACGATATGCGTCGGCTCGTAGCATCGGACCATGCGTGTGTTAGTCGTCGAGGACGAGCCCTACATGGCGGAGGCCATCCGTGATGGGCTGCGCCTGGAAGCGATCGCGGCCGACATCGCCGGGGACGGTGATACGGCTCTGGAGCTGCTGAGCACCAACGCGTACGACATCGCCGTGCTCGACCGGGACATCCCCGGGCCCACCGGTGACGAGATCGCCGCGCACATCGTCGCCTCCGGCGGCGGCACGCCGATCCTCATGCTGACCGCTGCCGACCGGCTCGACGACAAGGCCACCGGGTTCGAGCTCGGTGCCGACGACTACCTCACCAAGCCCTTCGACATGCGCGAACTCGTGCTGAGGCTCAGAGCACTCGACCGCAGGCGCGCCCACAGCAGACCACCCGTGCGGGAAATCGCAGGCTTACGCGTGGATCCGTTCCGCCGCGAGGTCTACCGAGAGGGCCGCCACATCGCGCTCACCAGGAAGCAGTTCGCCGTACTCGAAGTCCTCGTCGCCGCCGAAGGCGGTGTCGTCAGCGCGGAGGAGTTGCTGGAGCGGGCGTGGGACGAGAACGCGGACCCGTTCACCAACGCCGTGCGCATCACGGTCTCGGCCCTGCGCAAACGCCTCGGCGAGCCCCAACTGATCGACACCGTGGCCGGGGTCGGTTACCGCATCGGCACAGGACCGGACGCGGACGACCGGGGCGCGGAGCGTGGATAGGCGTCAAGGGCTGAGCGTGCGTCTCAAGCTCACCCTCAGCTACGCGGGGTTCCTCGTGATCGCGGGCACCTTGCTGCTCGCCGCCGTATGGGTGTTCCTGCTGCGGGGAAGGTCCAACAGCCTGGCCGTCCCCGAGCGGGCGGACTTCGTGCGCGTCTTCACTCCCGGCAATTTCGGCCCGGTCGTCTTCGTCCCGGCGGGAATCCTGGTGCTCGCGTTCCTGCTGGTGTTCGGTCTCGTGGGCGGGTGGATCCTGGCCGGCCGGATGCTCGCCCCGCTGACGCGCATCACCGACGCCACCCGCAGGGTGGCGAACGGACCGCTCTCCTACCGGATCCGCCTGCCGGGCCGCCGGGACGAGTTCCGCGAACTCGCCGACTCCTTCGACGCCATGCTCGCGCGGCTCGAAGCCCACGTCGCCGAACAGGAGCGGTTCGCGGCCAACGCCTCCCACGAACTGCGCACACCGCTGGCGGTCACGCAGGCGCTGCTCGACGTGGCCGGCAGTGATCCGCACCACGACACCGGCCAACTCGTCGCGCGACTCCGCGCGGTCAACACCCGCGCCATCGACCTCACCGAAGCACTGCTCCTGCTCAGCCGGGCCGACCAGCGGTCCTTCACGAGGAAACACGTCGACCTGTCCCTCCTGGCGGAAGAAGCCACGGAGACGCTCCTCCCCTTGGCGGAGAAGCACGGTGTCACCATCGAGACCTCCGGCGACATGAGCACCACCACCGGCTCACAGGCGCTCCTGCTGCAGATGACCATGAACCTCCTGCACAACGCGATCGGCCACAACCTGCCCGGACAGGGCACCGTATGGGTGCGTACCGGCATCCGCACCGACACGGCCGTGCTCACGGTCGAGAACACCGGCGAGAGGCTCACCCCGGAGCTGGTCTCGACACTCACGGAGCCGTTCCAGCGCGGCTCCGAACGCCTGCACACCGGTCACGCGGGTTTCGGTCTCGGCCTGGCCATCGTCAAGAGCATCGTCCGAGCACATGACGGAGCCCTCACCCTCACTCCCCGCCCCGCCGGCGGGCTCCGCGTCACGGTGCGGCTGCCCGCCGCGCCGGCGCGTCAGTGATCACGGCCGCCTCAGCCTCGACGGGACATGTAGACGTCGAACGCCTTGTACAGCAGGCGGTGCAGCGGCAGATCCCATTCGCCGAGGTACTCCACGGCTTCGCCGCCGGTGCCGACCTTGAACTGGATCAGGCCCAGTTGCGGGTCGTTCGCGTCCACGGTGTCGGTGATGCCGCGCAGGTCGTAGACCGTGCATCCGGCGGCCAGGGCGTCAGTGACCATCCTCCACTGCACGGCGTTCGACCCGCGTACCTCCCGTTTGGCCGTGGCGGAGGCGCCGTAGCTGTACCAGGCGTGGGCTCCGACCCGGATCCAGAGGGTGGAGGCGACGAGGTCGCCTTCGTGGTGGGCGAGGTAGAGCCGGATCCGGTCCTTGTCCTCGGCAAGCAGCGCCTCGAACATGACGGGGAAGTAGCTGAACGGCCGCGGTATGAACTGATCACGTGCCGCGGTCTCGACGTAGACCCGGTAGAAGTCGGGCAGGTCCTCGACACCGCCCTGGGTCACGACGACGCCCGCTCTGGCGGCCTTCTTGATGTTGCGCCGCCAGAGCTGGTTCATCCCCTTGAGGAGCTGGTCCTCGTCCTTGCCGGCCAACGGGACCTGGAACACCCAGCGCGGCTGCCCGGCGGCGAAGCCCCCCTGTCCGTCCTTCGGCGGGCGCCAGCCCAGCCGCCGGAGCCGGCTGCTCGTCCGGGCGGCGACGTCGTTGACCGTGTCCGGCGGCGCGTCGCTCAGCCTGGTGATCCCCGGGTCGGCGATGGCGGCCTTGATCGTCGCGGCACTCCAGGTGCGGGTCACCGCCGTCGACCCGATGCGTACGGCGAAGGCGCCGGAGCGCTTCAGATGGTCCACCATCGGGTCGAGCCAGCCGCCCAGGTCGTCCGAGGCCCAGTCGATCACCGGTCCTTCGGGGAGGTACGCCAGCGACATCTTGGTCCCGGGCAGCCGCCGGTACAGCACCAGGCCCGCGCCGACCAGTCGACCGAGGTCGTCGAACCAGCCCAGCGACTCCGACCCCCACTCGCGCTTCACCGCCGCCCAGGCGGGGGTCTGCAGGAAGCTCACCGCGGGTCGCGTCGCGTTGAACGCGGTGTGCTCGCGCGCCGTGATGGTCCGTACCCGAAAAGCCACAGCCACTCCTACCTGTCGTCCATCGGCCGGTCTGCCGGCGCGTCGTGGGGTCCTGACGTGAGCTCGGCGGCGACCTCGTCGAGGCGCGCCCCGCGGGAGGCCTTGACGAGCACCACGTCGCCGGCGGTGAGCCGACCGCGCAGCCACGCGACGGCCGCGGCGTTGTCGGCCACCTCCACCGCCACTGCCTGTTCCGCGGCTCCGTCGGCGAGCGGCCGGGCGCCGACCGCGACCACCACGTCGGCCCGGGAGGCGGCGTACGCCCCGACGGCACGGTGCTCGGCCTCGTCGGCGTCGCCGAGTTCGAGCATCCGGCCGAGGACGGCGATGCGGCGCTCGCCCTCGACGGCGGCCAGCGCGTCCAGGGCGGCACGGGCCGAGTCGGGGTCGGCGTTGAAGGAGTCGTCGAGCAGCGTCGCGCCGCCGGCGAGGGTACGCAGCTCCAGGCGCCACTTCGACAGCGAGACCGTGGGCAGCGCCGCCGCGGCCGCGTCGAGGGGCACGCCGGCCGCCAGCCCCGCCGCGGCGACGGCCGCCGCGTTGAGCGCCTGGTGAGCGCCCACGAGCGGCAGCGTGACCGGAGCCCGGGCGGCGGCGGTCCGCAGGGTGAAGGACGGCCGGGCGAGCCGGTCGAGGACCACGTCGCGTACGCGGACGTCGGCGTGTTCCGCCCGGCCGAAGGTCAGCACCGGGCCGTCGGTGAGTGCGCGCATCGCGGCCACCCGGGGGTCGTCGGCGCTCAGGACCGCCGTGCCGCCGGGCGCAAGGCCCCGCACCAGCTCGCCCTTGGCCCGGGCGATGGCCTCGCGTGACCCGAGATGGCTGAGGTGGGCGCGGCCGACGTTGAGGACGACACCGATGTCGGGCGCGACCAGGCCGGTGAGTTCGGTGAGGTCGCCGATGCGGCGGACGCCCATCTCAAGGACGAGGAACCGGGTGGCCGGGGTGGTACGCAGCATGGTGAGCGGCACGCCGAGCTCGTTGTTGAGCGAGCCGGTCGTGGCGACCGTCGGCGCGGTGCTCGACACCACGGCCGCCAGCAGGTCCTTGGTGCTGGTCTTGCCGCGGGATCCGGTCACCCCGACGACGGTCAGCCCGTCGCGCAGCCGTGCCACGACGTGGGCGGCGAGCGCCTGCAAGGCGGCCCTGGCGTCCTCGACGACGACGGTCGGCAGCGCCGTGGGCCGGGAGCCGAGCACGGCCACCGCACCGGCCCGGCCTGCCTGGGCGGCGTGGTCGTGGCCGTCGGCGTGCTCGCCGGTGAAGGCGACGAAGAGGCCGCCCGGCTCGGCCCGCCGGCCGTCGAGCACGGCCGGCGCGGTCACCTTCACGGCGCCGTCGCCCTCGACCGTCCCGCCGACGACCGCGGCGATCTCACCGAGGCTGAGCGGGATCACGCGCGGACCGCCGCGCAGGGACCGGCGCTGCGCGTCGCCGACCGGCCGGCCGCCATGACGGCGATCGGGGGCGGCGGACTCACGAGGCTGTGAAGGGCAGAGGATGTGTCACGGAAAGTCATGCCCTCCAGTCAAGAGAGGGCGGTGTTGTCTGCGCGTATGCGCATTCCGATACACCGACGATAGGTGGTGGCCGGCCCACTCGGGCGCCGCCGCGGGACCGCCCGGAGCCCTGGGGGAGACACGACAACGCGGTGCGTATGCGCCGCGCCGCCGCGCCCTGTAGGGCCTGGGAATTCATCTCGCAGGTCAAGCCGGGAGCCGTCGTGGGATCGCGGCGATCGGCGCCCTATCGTCCGCGTATCGGAAAACGCATACGCGTCGGCAACACCGCGCTCTCTTGACTGGAAGGCATGAGTTCCAGCGGACCAACACGAGCGGCGGCGTGCCGCACCCGAGCGCCGGCGTCGTCCTCACGGACTGCCTCGACCACGGGCATCACGATCTATGGGTGCGAGCCGGACGAGGCCCGCCTCTTCCGGGAAATGGCGCCTCGCTTCGGCGTGGTGCCCACCATCACGAAGGCGGCGGTATCCGAAGCCAATACCGACCTGGCGGCCGGGAATCGCTGCGTCAGCATCGGCCACAAGGCGCGAGTCACCCGAGCCGCGCTCGCCGCACTGAGCCGCGCCGGTGTGGAGTACCTCTCCACACGGAGCATCGGATTCGACCACATAGACGTGGGCTACGCGGAAAGCGTCGGCATCTCCGTCGGGAACGTGACGTACTCACCCGACAGCGTCGCTGACTACACGCTGATGGTGATGCTGATGGCGGTGCGCCACGCGAAGGCCACCCTCCGTCGTGTCGACGCCCATGACTACCGGCTGAGTGAGAGACGCGGCAAGGAACTGCGCGACCTGACTGTCGGAGTGGTCGGCACGGGGCGCATCGGCACAGCGGTCATCGACCGGCTGCGAGGCTTCGGCTGCCGCGTGCTGACGTACGACAACCGCCCCACCGCCTACGACAACCGCCCGGCGGTCTACGACAACCACTCGGCGGCGTACGGCAACCGCCCCACAACCTCCGCCAACCGACCCACGACATCCGCCACTCACACACCGATCGACGAATTGTTCCAACGCAGCGACATCGTCACGCTCCACACCCCGCTCACCGCGGAGACCCGCCATCTCGTCGATCGCCGGCGTATCGAGCGGATGAAAAGCGGCGCGTTCATCGTGAACACCGCACGCGGGCCGCTCATTGACACCGAAGCCCTTCTTCCGGCGCTGGAGAGCGGCAGGTTGGGCGGTGCGGCGTTGGACGTCCTCGACGGCGAGGAAGGGATTTTCTACGCCGACTGCCGGAACAAGCCGATCGAGAACCGGACGCTGCTGCGCCTGCAGGCGCTGCCGAACGTGTTCATCAGTCCACACGTGGCCTATTACACCGACCACGCGCTGAGCGACACCGTAAGGAACAGTCTCCTCAACTGCCTCGCATTCGAAAGTGGTGGAACATGGACAAGTTGAAGATCGGCGTCGTCTTCGGGGGCTCTTCCGAAGAACACCACGTCTCCGTCAAGTCCGCCCAGGAGGTCGCGAAGAACCTCGACACCGATACGTACGAACCGTATTGGATCGGCATAACACGGTCCGGAGCCTGGCAGCTCTGCGACTTCCCCGGCGCCGACCGGGAGCACGGTGGCGCTCGGCCGGTCATGCTGTCACCCGACCGAAGCGTCCACGGACTGATCGTCCTGGAACAGGGGCGATACGAAGCGATCCGCCTGGACCTCGTGCTGCCCGTTCTGCACGGCACGCTCGGCGAAGACGGGGCGATCCAGGGCCTGTTGGAGCTCTCCGGCGTCCCCTATGTCGGCTGTGACGTCCAGAGCTCCGCCCTGTGCATGGACAAATCCCTGACCTACACCGTCGCCCGGAGCGCGGGAATCGCCACGCCGCGGTTCTGGGTGGTCACGGAGAACGAGAAGGTCGATGCCGAGCGGCTTCCCTATCCCGTCTTCGTGAAGCCGGCCCGGTCGGGCTCATCCTTCGGCGTCAGCAAAGTGGCCGGGGCGGAGGACTTGCCGAGCGCGCTGGACGCCGCACGACAGTACGACTCGAAGGTCCTGATCGAAGAGGCCGTGGTCGGGAGCGAGGTCGGCTGCGCCATTCTCGGGGACCCAAGCGCCCCGATCGCGGGCGAGGTGGACCGCGTAGCCCTCTCGCACGGGTTCTTCAGGATCCATCAGGAGGATTCGCCCGAGACCGGTTCGGAGAACTCGACGTTCGTCGTTCCCGCCGACATCGACGACGCGTCGCGTCGGCTCGTCCAGGAAAGCGCCAAGACCGTCTACCGCGTACTGGGCTGTCAGGGGCTCGCCCGTGTGGACATGTTCCTCACCGAGGGCGGCCAGGTGGTGCTCAACGAAGTCAACACCCTGCCCGGCATGACCTCCTACAGCCGCTATCCCCGGATGATGGCCGCCGCGGGACTGCCGCTCCCCGACGTGCTCGACCGGCTCGTGTCCATGACGCTGCGCCGGAAGGCACTGCCCCGGGAAAGGCGATGAATGACGACTTCGTGTACCTGGACGAACTGGTGCCGGGCATCCGTTGGGACGCCAAGTACGCCACCGGGGACAACTTCACCGGGAAACCGGTGGACGGATACCAGGCCAACCGGATAGTCGGCACCACGGCTCTGTGCACCGCCCTGGGGCGAGCGCAAGAAGAGGCCGCGGTCCTCGGCCTCGGCTTGCTCGTGTGGGACGGATACCGTCCGCAACGCGCCGTCGACTGCTTCCTGCGCTGGACGAAGCAGCCGGAGGACGGCCGGACGAAGCAGCGCCACTATCCCGGCATCGACAGGTCCGAGCTCTTGGACAGGGGCTACGTGGCTGCCAGGTCGGACCACAGTCGCGGCATCGCCGTCGACTTGACGCTCTGCGCCCTCGCCACCGGAGAAGCCCTCCCCATGGGCGGCGACCACGACCTCATGGACCCGATCTCCCATCACGGAGCAGAAGGAACGACCCCCACCGAAGCGAGGAACCGCGAACTCCTCCGCTCCATCATGGAGGGCTGCGGATTTGCTCCCTACACCTGCGAGTGGTGGCACTACACGCTGAAGAGTGAGCCCTGTGCAGATGTCTACTTCGACTTTCCCCTCACATGAGGAAACACATGGGGAAACACATGAAGAAACGCACGAAGAAACACATGGGGAAACACATGAGGGAACCCTCCCTTACGTCTCCCAGTGGGGAAGCCTGGACCGGAACGCCGATGTCGTCATGCGGCGTGCCGCGCCATCGGGTCTCGACGTCTTCCTGAGGCGCACCGATCCGTCGCACCTGCACGACTGGGCCTCCGACGGGTACCACTCGAGCGAGGAGTACCTGTTCTGGTCCCGCAAGGTCTGCGGCTTGGCATGCCTGCAGTCCCTGCTCCACGGCTGGACGGACATACGACTGCCGATGCGTGAGCTGCTCGCGCTGGCCCTCGACCGGGGCTGCTACGTGGTGGAACCCCGGGGCAACGTCAGAGGACTCATCTACAGGCCGTTCATGGCTTGGGTCAGCTCACAATTCGGGTTCACATGCCAACTGGTCGAGAACACACCGATCCAGGCGTCCGCCCGAGCGGTGCGCCCAGGGCGCGCCCTGATCGCTTCGGTGTCTCCCGAGATCCGTGACCCGGGAACCCTCGCACCGCAACGGGGAGGACACCTCGTGCTGGTGCATGCGGTCCAGGGCGGGAAGGTGCGCTTTCACGACCCGTCGGGCCACTCCCACAACGCGGTCTCCGCAGCGCTTCCCCTGCACGTATTCGAACGGTTCCACGCAGGACGGGGAATCCTGATCAGCGCGCCGTCGTGAGACCGGACGCACCGGCTCCGTGCGTCCTTGTCGCCGGTCGCCACTCGGTGGGGCGCACTGAGCCCAGCCCACGCTCCACGGACCGGCTCGACCCCGCGGTCCGGCACGGCGAACCGCCGAGTGGCCGACCCCCCGTCGCCGCCAGGGGTCCCTCGTCCGGCCCCTCCGTACGTGCGGTCCCCCCGGGCGGTCCTGACGATGAGGCCAGACAAGCCCCGCAGCCTCCTGCTGCTCGAAAACGCCGCCGCGCGCCCCGCGGCCGGTCACGCGGACGTGTGCGCCGATCGGCACAGGGAAAGCGGTGGTACGCCACGGCCGGGCGCGGCCGGGAGCGCCGGGGGAACGGGCCCCGGCCGGGCGGGTGAAGGAGGCGGCGATGGCGACAGAAGACCGGACGGGTGCGCGGACCGGCACGGTGACGACGTCCGTACCGGCGCGGCTGGACCGGCTCCCGTGGTCGCGCTGGCACTGGACGGTCGTGATCGGGCTCGGCACCGTGTGGATCCTCGACGGCCTGGAGGTCACGGTCGTCGGCAGCATCGCGAGCCGCCTGTCCGAGGAGGGCAGCGGCCTGCCCGTCAGCGCCGCGCAGGTGACGGGCATCGCCGCGGCCCTGTACGTGGCGGGCGCCTGCACGGGCGCGCTGTTCTTCGGCTGGCTCACCGACCGCTACGGCCGCAAGAAGCTCTTCCTGGTCACTCTCGCCGTCTATCTCGCGGCGACCGCGCTGACCGCGGTCTCCTTCTCGAGCTGGTGGTTCTTCGCCTTCCGCTTCCTGACGGGCTTCGGCATCGGAGGCGAGTACGCGGCCATCAACTCGGCCGTCGACGAGCTGATCCCGTCCCGCTACCGGGGCCGCGTCGACCTCGTCATCAACGGCAGCTTCTGGCTCGGCGCGGTGGGCGGTGCCCTGCTCTCGGTACTCGCCCTCGACACCGACGTCTTCGCGGCGAACGTCGGCTGGCGGCTGACCTTCGCCCTCGGCGTGGTCCTCGGCCTGGTCATCCTGCTGGTGCGCCGCAACGTGCCGGAGAGCCCCCGCTGGCTGTTCCTGCACGGACGCGGCGAGGAGGCGGAGACGCTCGTCGCGGACGTGGAGAGGCAGATCGCGGCGGAGAAGGGCGGCCCGCTCCCCGAGCCCGAGGGCGAGATCACCGTCCACACGCGCAAGAGCATCGGCTTCGGCGTCATCGCCCGCACGGTCCTGTCCACCTACCGCAAGCGTGCCGTTCTGGGCTTCTCGCTCTTCGTCGGCCAGGCCTTCCTCTACAACGCGATCACGTTCGGGTTCGGCACCATCCTCACCACGTTCTACGACGTGCCGAGCGGGTCGACGGGCTACTACTTCGCGGTGATGGCGGCCGGCAACTTCGTCGGGCCGCTGGTCCTCGGCCGCCTCTTCGACACGCTCGGCCGCCGCGTCATGATCTCCGGTACGTATCTGGCCTCCGGGGTGCTGCTCTTCCTCACCGCCTGGCTGTTCGACGGCGGGCACCTCACCGCGAAGACCCTGACCGCCTGCTGGTGCGTGGTCCTCTTCTTCGCCTCCGCCGGGGCGAGTTCGGCGTACCTGACGGTGAGCGAGATCTTCCCGATGGAGACCCGCGCGATGGCCATCGCCTTCTTCTACGCCATCGGTACGGCGGCCGGCGGCATCAGCGGCCCGCTGCTCTTCGCGAAGCTGACCGAGTCCGGCGTCGTCGCCGACACGGTGCTCGCCTTCCAGGTCGGGGCCGCCCTGATGACGCTGGCCGGACTGGTGGCGGCCGCTCTCGCCGTACGCGCCGAGCGCCGCTCCCTGGAGGACATCGCGGCACCGCTGTCGTCCGCGGCGCCTTCGGGCTCCCGGGCCTGACGGTCTGCCGGACCTGGTCCTCCTCCCTTGCCGCCCCCCGGGGCCTGAAGGCCTGCGGCCCCAAGGCGCCCCCGAACTCGCCCCGGGGGAGCGGCCCTTCAGCCGGAGGAACCCCCGCTCCCACATTCCGCGAACCGGCGTACTGAGGTTAGGCTAACCAAAGTCTGATCATGGCCCGGTGTCGATCGGGTCATGCCTGTGTATTAGGTTAGCCTTACCTAACCAACACCGGGGGTTTGCTCATGCCTGACCACATACCCAGTGCCGGCACCACACTCGCCCGAAGAACAGCCCTGGTCACCGGGGCGGGGCAGGGCATCGGGGCGGCCGTCGCGGAGGCGCTGGCCGCCGAGGGCGCCCACGTGGTGGCCACCGACCGGACCGCCGAGGGCATCACGAAGCTCGCCGCCGAGTGGGTCGGACGGCCGGACCGGCAGGGCCGACGGGACCGGCAGGACCGACGAGAACGGCAGGACCGACGAGGCCGGCAGGACCGGCAGGGCGCCGACGCGGAGGGCGCCATCACCGCCCGCGTCATGGACGTCACCGACGCGGCGTCCGTCGAGGCCGTCGTGGCGGACACCGAGGACACCCACGGCCCGCTGGACATCCTGGTCAACGTCGCCGGAATCCTGCGCCCGGGACCGGCCGCCGCACTCACCGACGCCGACTGGGCGGACACGTTCGCCGTGAACACCAGCGGCGTCTTCCACACCTCCCGCGCCGTCACGCCGCGCATGGCCGCGCGGGGCGGCGGCAGCGTCGTCACCGTCGGCTCCAACGCCGCCGGGGTGCCCCGCACCGGCATGGCCGCCTACGCCGCCTCCAAGGCCGCGGCCGCCATGTACACCAAGTGCCTCGGCCTGGAACTGGCCCGCAGCGGTGTGCGCTGCAACGTCGTCGCCCCCGGCTCGACCGACACCGCCATGCAGCGCGCCCTGTGGACCGACGACGAGGCGCCCCGGCGGGTCATCGACGGTGACCCGGCCACGTACCGCACCGGCATCCCGCTCGGCCGCATCGCGGCGCCCCGGGACATCGCGGAGGCGGTGCTCTTCCTCGTCTCGGACCGGGCCCGCCACATCACCATGCAGGAGCTCTACGTCGACGGCGGCGCCACCCTCCGCTGACGAACACCACCGCCCTGTCGGTCGCGCGGCCGCACCCCCCGTCCGGCCCGTCCGGCCCGTACCGCACAGCACACCCCCGCGTCCTCACCCCGCATCCGCACGCCCACCCGCGCCCGTGCCGCGCGCCACCCCGGCGCACGCCGACGGAGCCCGGGAGAAACGGAGTTCCCCGTGTCGACGGCACCCCGTGTCGCCACACCCGCCCCGGCCCCGGCCGGCCCCGCCGCGGCGGCCGTCCCGGACCACGCCGGCGTGGCGTCCGCCCCGGCCCACCCGGCCGTGGGAGCCGCCACCGCGCTCCTCGCCGCCTACACTCCGGGCGCCCGCTTCCTCGGCACCCCCACGCGCACGCTGCTCGGACAGGGCGTCCACAGCGAAGTGCCGCACGACGAGCGGCCGTTGGCGGCACGCGTCGCGCACACCCTGGCCGCCGCACGGGCGGCGGGTGTCGAGGCGCCCGTCGTCATCGGCGCCGTACCCTTCGACCAGGCGGCCCCGGCGGCACTGGCCGTGCCCGCCGCGGTGCGCGGCACGCCGCCATTGGCCGCCGACCCCCTCGTCGCCCTGCCCGCCGAGCCGCCCGCCCCCGCCCGGTGGCGCATCCGCCAGGTGCCCGGCCCCGAGCGCTACGGGGAGGCCGTCGCCGACGCCGTCGCCCGCATGTGGCGCGGCGAGTTCAGCAAGGTCGTCCTCGCCCGCACCCTCGAACTCGACAGTCCCGCGCCCCTGGACGTGCCGGCCATGCTCCAGCGCCTCGCCCGCCGCGACCCCGGCGGCTACACCTTCGCCCTGCCCACGGGCCCCGGGCGCACCCTGCTGGGCGCCAGCCCCGAACTCCTGGTGTCCCGCCGCGGCCGCCAGGTCGTCGCCAACCCGCTCGCGGGCTCCGTCCCGCGCAGCGACGACCTGGCCGAGGACGTACGCCGCGCGGCGGCCCTGCTGCAGTCCGCCAAGGACCTGCACGAGCACGCCGTCGTCGTCGACGCCGTGCACCAGGCGCTCGCCCCGTACTGCACGGACATGACCGTGCCCGCAACGCCCACCCTGATCCGCACGGCCGCCATGTGGCACCTGTCCACGACGGTCACCGGCACCCTCACCGATCCGCTCACCTCCGCGCTGGAACTCGCCTGCGCGCTGCACCCCACCCCGGCCGTGTGCGGCACCCCGACCGCCACCGCCCGCGAGGTCATCCGCGGGAGCGAGCCCTTCGACCGGGGCTTCTTCACCGGCATGGTCGGCTGGGGCGACGCCACCGGCGACGGCGAATGGGTCGTCACCATCCGCTGCGCCGAGGCGGAGCGCACCTCCCTGCGCCTGTACGCCGGTGCCGGGGTCGTGGCCGCGTCCGAGCCCGCGGCGGAGATCGCCGAGACCGCCGCGAAGTTCCGTACGTTCCTCACCGCCGTGGGAGCCGAGCTGTGACCACCGAGAAGCCCCTGCCGGACCCGGCCGACACCCCGCCGCACGCGACGGCGGCCGCCGCCCGGCCGCGCGGGACGGTGACCGACCCCGCCGCGCTCGCCCCCACCTGGCCCGAGGAGTTCGCCGAGCGCTACCGCGCCGCGGGCTGGTGGCGCGGCGAGACCTTCGGCGGGATGCTGCGCGAGCGGGCCGCCGCCCACCCCGACCGGGTCGCCGTCGTCGACCCCGCCACCGACCGCCGCTGGACGTACGGGGAACTCGACGCGCGCGCCGACCGCCTGGCCGCCGGGATGCTCGCCCGCGGCATCGCGCCCGGCGAGCGCGTGGTCGTCCAACTCCCGAACATCGCCGAGTTCTTCGAGGTCGTCTTCGCGCTCTTCCGCATCGGCGCGCTGCCGGTGTTCGCGCTGCCCGCGCACCGCGAGACGGAGATCGCCTACTTCTGCCGCTTCACCGAGGCCGCCGCCTACGTCGTCGCCGCCGAGCACGGGGGCTACGACTACCGCGCCCTGGCCGCGCACGTGCGCGCCGAGGTGCCGACGCTGCGGCACGTGTGGGTCGCCCAGGGGGACCCCGGGGAGTTCGAGGCCCTGGCCGACGTGGCGGCCCCGGCCCCCGCGCGCCCGGACGTACCCGGGCCCGCCCCGCACGACCTGGCCTTCCTGCAGTTGTCCGGCGGCAGCACCGGCGTCCCCAAGCTCATCCCGCGCACCCACGACGACTACCTCTACTCCCTGCGCGGCTCCAACGAGATCTGCGGCGTCGACGAGCACAGCGTCTACCTCTGCGTGCTCCCGGCCGCGCACAACTTCCCGCTGTCGTCGCCCGGCACGCTCGGCGCCCTGTACGCCGGCGCCCGGGTCGTGCTCTGCCCGCAGCCCGGCCCCGACACCGCCTTCCCGCTCATCGAGCGCGAGGGCGTGACCCTCACCGGCCTCGTCCCGCCCCTGGCCCTGCTGTGGACCAGGGCCGCGGAGACGACCTCGCACGACCTGGGCAGCCTCGACGTCCTGCTCGTCGGCGGCGCCAAGTTCAGCGAGGAGGCGGCCCGCCGGGTCCGCCCCGCCCTCGGCTGCGCGCTCCAGCAGGTCTTCGGCATGGCCGAGGGCCTGGTCAACTACACCCGCCTGGACGACCCCGAGGAGACCGTCGTCACCACCCAGGGCAGGCCCATCTCCCCGGACGACGAGATCCGCGTCGTCGACGACGCGGACGACGACCTGCCACCCGGCGCCACCGGACACCTGCTGACCCGCGGCCCGTACACCATCCGCGGCTACTGGAACGCGCCCGAGCACAACGCGCGCTCCTTCACCGCGGACGGCTTCTACCGCACCGGCGACATCGTCCGCCTCACCGACACCGGCCACCTGGTCGTCGAGGGCCGCGCCAAGGACCAGATCAACCGGGGCGGTGAGAAGATCGCCGCCGAGGAGGTCGAGAATCACCTCCTCGCCCACTCCGCCGTCCACGACGCCAACGTCGTCGGCGAACCCGACCCGTACCTCGGCGAACGCACCTGCGCGTACGTGATCCTGCGGCCGGGCGCGGAGCCGCCGACGGCCCTCGCGGTCAAGCGGTTCGTCCGCGCGCGGGGCCTCGCCGCGTACAAGGTGCCCGACCGCGTCGAGTTCGTGGACGCCTTCCCGCACACCGGGGTGGGCAAGATCTCCAAGAAGGACCTGCGCGCCGCCGCCGCCCAGCGGCCCGGCACCCCCTGACCGCGCACCCCTCACCGGGCACCCCGCGTGACCCCACCCCCGTGTCACCCCGCACCCTCCTGACGGAAAGCACCCCGCCATGGCCCTGCCCACCATCACGCCCTACCCCATGCCCGCCGCCGCGGACCTGCCCGCCAACCGCGTCGACTGGAAGGTGGACCCCGACCGCGCCGTGCTGCTCGTGCACGACCTGCAGAACTACTTCCTGTCCGCGTACGACCCCGAGGCCTCGCCGGTCACCGAACTCCTGCGCAACGTACGCGCCTTGAAGCTGCGCGCGGCCGCCCTCGGCATCCCCGTCGTCCACACCGCCCAGCCCGGCGGCCAGACCCCCGCCGAACGCGGCCTCCAGCAGGACTTCTGGGGGCCGGGCCTGCCCGCGGACCCGCACGCGGCGGCCATCGCCGACGCCGTGGCGCCCGGGCCGGACGGCCGGGTCCTCACCAAGTGGAAGTACAGCGGGTTCGTCCGCACGTCGCTGGAGCGCGACCTCCGCGACCAGGGCCGCGACCAGCTCGTCGTCACCGGCGTCTACGCCCACATCGGCGTCCTGATGACGGCCTGCGACGCCTGGATGCGCGACATCCAGGCCTTCGTGGTGGCCGACGCCGTCGCCGACTTCTCCGCCGCCGACCATGCCATGGCCCTGCGCTGGGCCGCGGGCCGCTGCGCCGTGGTCACCACCACCGACACCGTCCTGGACGGCGTCTGACCTCGAACGACGGTACGGCCGTCCGGTGGCGCCGCCCACCGGACGGCGTGGGCCCGGCCCGCCGAACGGCGCCTCGCCGCAGGGGAGTTCACGGCGGCCGGATTGGTCTAAACCCTTGACTGGTATAGACCAAGGCTGTTGACTGCGCCCAGTCCGACTCGGCCCCCACCGTGGCTCGTCGCCGCACCGAGGAGTGAAGAGATTGAACGAGCGCAAGTCCTCAGGACGCGTCACCGCCCGTATCCGCGCCCGCGCCCGGCGGCTGCGGCCGTGGCTCGCCGCCTCGGCGGCCTCCGGGGCGGCGGCCCTCGTGGCCGTCCTGCTCCCCGTGTCCCCGGCGACGGCCGCCCCGGCCGCCGCGCCCGCCTGCGCCACGGCCTGGAACTCCGGAGCGGTCTACACCGGTGGCTCCACCGTGTCGCACGGCAACCACAACTGGCAGGCCAAGTGGTGGACGCGGGGCGAGACGCCCGGCACCACCGGACAGTGGGGCGTCTGGGTGGACAAGGGCGAGTGCGGCACCGGGAGCGGCAACCCCGACCCCAGCGGCTTCATCGTGAGCCAGGCCCAGTTCGAGCAGATGTTCCCGAACCGCAAGCCGTTCTACACGTACCAGGGCCTCGTCGACGCGCTGAAGGCGTACCCCGAGTTCACGAAGACCGGCAGCGAAGAGGTGCGCAAGCGCGAGGCCGCCGCCTTCCTCGCCAACGTCAGCCACGAGACCGGCGGGCTCGTCCACGTCGTCGAGCAGAACCAGGCCAACTACCCGCACTACTGCGACAAGACCCAGCCCTACGGCTGCCCCGCGGGCAACGACGCCTACTACGGGCGCGGCCCCATCCAGTTGAGCTGGAACTTCAACTACAAGGCCGCGGGTGACGCGCTCGGCATCGACCTCCTGAACAACCCGTGGCTGGTCGAGCGGGACCCGTCCGTCGCCTGGCAGACCGGCCTGTGGTACTGGAACACGCAGAAGGGCCCGGGCACCGTGACGGGCCACCAGGCCATCGTCGACGGCCACGGCTTCGGCGAGTCGATCCGCAGCATCAACGGCACCCTGGAGTGCAACGGCGGCAACCCCGCCCAGGTGCAGAGCCGGATCAACCGCTTCAAGGAGTTCACGCAGATCCTCGGCACCACCCCCGGTGACAAGCTGAGCTGCTGACCCGCCACCGAGCCGCCGGACCCGGCCCGTACGGGACCGGACCCGGCGGCTCGTCCACCGGCGCACCCCTCTGCGGTGCACCCGCTCGCCGGTCCGCCCGTCCACTGCTCGGGACGCAGCCCGAACCGGCGGCGCGAACCGGCGGCGCGAACGGGGACGGGGCCCGAACCGGTGGCCCGGAAGGCGCATACGGGCCGACCCACGCGTGAACCTCCCGCGTTTCCGCCCGTGACGCCGTGCCCGCCTCCCATACTGTGCGCTGTGCGCGTGGTGATGATGACAGCGGGTTCGAGGGGCGACGTCGCCCCGTTCACCGGCCTCGGTGCCGGCCTCGTCCGGGCCGGACACGACGTGACGCTGGCGACGCACGAGATGTTCGCCCCCCTGACACACGGCTCCGGCGTCCGCTTCCACCCCCTGCCCATCGACCCGCGGGCCGAACTCCACTCGGAGCGGGGCCGGGAGCTGCACCGCAGCGGCATCGGCCCGGCCAAACTGGTGAAAGTCGTGTCGATGGCCAGGGAACTCGTCGGCCGGCTCACCGACGGCCTCATCGCGGCGGCCGAGACCGCGGACGTACTGATCCTGGCCGGAGCGGTGGCCCCGCTCGGCTGTGCCGTCGCCGAAGGGCTGCGGCTGCCCACCATCGGCGTGAACCTCCAGCCCATGCACCCCACCCGCGCCTTCGCGCCGCCGATGGCCGGACTGCGCTCCCTCGGCTCCCTCGGCAACCTCCTGGCCGGACACGGCGTCACCGCCGCCGTGGAGCGGGTCTTCACCGACGCCGTCCGGGACGCCCGGGTCCGGCTCGGTCTGCCGCGCCGCGGCGTCGCCGCCGCCCGCCGCGCCCGTGAACGCGCCGGCTGGCCCGTCCTGTACGGCTTCAGCCCGCACGTCGTGCCCCGCCCCGCCGACTGGCGCCCCGGCCTGGACGTCGTGGGCTACTGGTGGCCGTACGACACCCGGCCCCTGCCCGCCGACCTGGAGGACTTCCTCGCCGCGGGCCCCGCCCCCGTCTTCGTCGGCCTCGGCAGCGCCACCACCCCCGACCCCGAGCGCCTCGGCGACCACGTCGTCCGCGCCCTGCGCGCGGCGGGCCTGCGCGGTGTGATCCAGCGCGGCTGGGCGGGCCTGTCCGTCACCGGCGACGACGTCCTGACCATCGACGACGTACCCCACAGCCTGCTGTTCCCGCGCATGGCCGCCGTCGTCCACCACTGCGGCGCGGGCACCACCGGCGCCGGGCTGCGCGCGGGCGTCCCCGCGGTCCCGGTCCCCGTCCAGTTCGACGAGACCTTCTGGGCCCACCGCCTCACCACCCTCGGCACGGCCCCCGGCGTACTGCCGCTGCGCCACCTCTCCGCCGAAAACCTCGCCGCGGCGCTCACCCGCGCGACGAGCACCCCGTCGTACCGCGCACGCGCCCAGGCCCTCGCGGCCCGCCTGGCCACGGAGGACTCCGTGGATCCGGTACGGACCCGGCTCGAGACCCGTCCGGGGACATGGCCTTGACCGGCACCACCGCGCCGCGAAGCCGGGCCTGGACGGGGAGTCAGGTACGCGACGTGCCTTGGGCCTCCCAGTGCGCGGGGCGCTCCAGGAGGGGCGGGATCTTCGTGCGGGCGTCGCCGTGGGCGGCGTTGAGCTGGGGCTGGGTGAGGAAGAGAGCGCCGGTCAGGTCGGCGCCGCGCAGGTTCGTGTCCCGCATGTCCGCGCCGATGACGTCGGTGTCCCGCAGGTCCGCGCCGGACAGGTCGGCCGCGATCAGCAGGGCGCCGCGCAGGCCGGCGCCGCGCAGCTTCGCGCCGCGCAGCCGGGCGCCCATGAGGTTGGCGCCCCGGTGGTCCTTCTTGCGGCCCGGCACCGCCGCCCGGGCCAGCTCACTGGCGCGCACCAGCAGCGGGTTCACCTCGCCGCGCAGCGCGTCCACGTCCACGGCCAGCAGGGCCTCGGCCGTGTCCCGGGTCAGCGCGTCGATCCGGTCGTACGCCCGGCGCAGCTCCCGGTGCACGGGCCGGGCCGCGGCCAGGTCCAGGGCCTGCGCGGTGTACTTCAGCAGCTCGTGCAGGTGCCGTACGACGGGGAAGACCTCGTACATCGCGCGGGCCGAACCCGGCTCCTCCCGCCAGCCGACGCCCTTGAACGTGACCTGCGAGACCTTCTGGCCCGCGCCGAAGCAGTCGAAGACCGTGCAGCCGTTGTAGCCCTTGTCGCGCAGCCGCTCGTGGATCCCGCAGCGGAAGTCCTCCAGGAGGTTGCCGCACGGCGAACCGGCCGACTTGGTCACCGGGAAGTCGGAGGAGCGGGAGAAGGGCAGCGCCACACAGCACAGACCGAAACAGCTTCCGCAGTCCGCCCGCAGGTCGGGCTGGGCGGCGTGCGCGGTGGGCTGGGACAAGGCGGTGGCTCCTGGTGCGACGGCGGCGGTCTGGTGGCGGCGGGCGGGTGGGCGAGTGGGCGGGTGTGCCCGCTGTCGTCCGTGGCGTCCCCGGCGGGCGCCACCGGGGGAGAGTACCCACGGTCCGCCGGGGGCGCTGGGGCGGGGCGTCCTAGGGCGTGCGCCGAGGTCAGCGGCGTGCGCGTGGGCCGCGCCGGTCCTCGCGCTCCGCCGCGCCGGTCTCCCCGGTGTCCTCGGTGCGCGCGGCCTGCTCGGCCTTCTCCGCCTTCTCGGCGTGCAGGGCCTTGATCCGTACCGTCTCCTTGCGGACCTCCGCCTGCGTGGCGCGCTCGCGCTCCAGCCACTCGGGGCGCTCCTCCTTCAGCGCCTCGATCTGCTCCGTGGTGAGGGCCTCGGTGACGCCGGCGCGGGCCAGCCCCGACACCGAGACGCCCAGCTTGGCGGCGACGACCTGGCGGGGGTGCGGGCCGTTGCGGCGCAGCTCCCGCAGCCACTCGGGCGGGTCGGCCTGGAGCGCGTTCAGCTCGGTCCGCGAGACGGCACCCTCCCGGAACTCGGCGGGGGTGGCCTCGAGGTACACACCCAGCTTCTTCGCCGCGGTGGCGGGCTTCATGGTCTGGGCGGTGTGGTGCGACGTCATGGGACAAGGGTATCGATCGAACGAGCGACTCCTGACCACGGCGGACCGGACGCCCGCCGCCCCCGCCGGTGGGCCCGGGGGTGACTACGGCCGGTAGTCTGGCGAGGTGACAGCCTCGGAAGACTCCACCGCGTTCCGGCTCGCCTACGTCCCCGGGGTGACGCCCTCGAAGTGGGTGCGCATCTGGAACGAGCGGCTGCCCGACATCCCCCTCACCCTCGTCCAGGTGCCCTCCGCGGAGGCGTGCGGCGCCCTGCGCCGGGGCGACGCCGACGCGGGGTTCGTCCGGCTGCCGGTCGACGGCGACGACCTCAGCGCGATCCCGCTGTACGAGGAGACGACCGTCGTCGTGGTCCCCAAGGACCACCTCGTCGCGGCGGCCGACGAGGTCACCCCCGACGAGCTCGCCGACGAACTGGTGCTGCACCCCCTCGACGACACCCTGGACTGGGACCACCCGCCGGGCCGCCCGGCGCTGGAGCGCCCCGCCACCACGGCCGACGCCGTGGAGCTGGTCGCCGCGGGCGTGGGCCTGCTCGTCGTGCCCCAGTCGCTCGCCCGGCTGCACCACCGCAAGGACCTCACGTACCGCACGCTCACGGACGTCCCGGCCTCCCGCGTCGCGTTGTCGTGGCCGCAGGAGGCCACCACCGACAGGGTGGAGGACTTCATCGGCATCGTCCGGGGCCGCACCGTCAACAGCACCCGCGGCCGCCGCGCCGAGGCCGAGGCCCCGGCGAAGGACCGGCGCGCGGACAAGGGCGGGGCCCGGCGGCAGCCCGCGGCCGGAAAAACCGGGCAGACCGGGAAGACCGGGCAGACCGGGAAGGCCGCGGGCAAGGGGAGCGGCAGGACCGCCTCGGGCAAGCCGACGGGCAAGGCGTCCGGCAAGGGCCCGCGCCGCGGCTCCGGCGGCGCGAAGACCACCCAGCGCGGCAAGCCCCGCCGCAGGCCGTAGCCCGCGTCCTTCCGGGGTGCGGCCCGGGCGCGGCCGGTGTGGAGGGCTGCCGCGGGCCCGCCCCATGGCCCCGGCGCTGCGGACAGACGTACCGCCCCTGACGGGGCCCCCGGCCCGCGCCGCGGCCACGGTCCGCCGTTCCCACCTGCGGGTGGTTTGCCCCCGGCGGGACCCCACCGGGGCCGGGCCGCTCCCACACTGGGCCGGGGCGGCGCGCGCCGCCGGGAGGGGAGTCGCATGACGGACAGCGGGATTCTGGTCGCGGTACGCGAACACCCACGGGACGACGGCGCGGGTGCCCAGCAGTTGGTGCGCGTCCGCGAGGCGATCGAGGCCCGGGGCTTCGCGGTGCGCTGGGCGGTCGACGCGGCCGACGCGCAGGCGGTGCTGCGCACGGAGGCGGGACTCACCGCCGCCCTGGTCGCCTGGGAACTGCCGGGCCCGGGCGGCGCCGACGGCGGACCGGGCGGCGCCGCGGTGCTTCGCTCCATCGGCCGCCGCTACCACGGCCTGCCGGTCTTCCTCGTCATGAGCGACGAGGGCACCCAGGACCTGCCCCTGTGGGTGTCGGAGTCCGTCGTGGGCTACGTGTGGCCGCTGGAGGACACCCCCGGCTTCATCGGCGGCCGCGTCACCGCCGCCGCCCGCGCCTACCGGGAGGACGTCCTGCCGCCGTTCTTCCGGGCCCTGCGCCGCTTCGACGACGCGCACGAGTACTCCTGGCACACCCCCGCCCACTCCGGCGGCGTCGCCCTGCTGAAGTCCCCGGCGGGCCGCGCCTTCCACAGCTACTTCGGGGAACGGCTGCTGCGCAGCGACCTGTCCATCTCGGTGGAGGAACTCGGCTCGCTGTTCGAGCACACCGGCCCGATCGGCGCGGCCGAGCGCAACGCGGCCCGGGTCTTCGGCGCCGACCTCACCTACTTCGTGCTGCACGGGGACTCCACCTGCAACCGCGTGGTCGGCCACTTCAGCGTCACCCGGGACGAGATCGCCCTGGTGGACCGCAACTGCCACAAGTCGGTGCTGCACTCCCTGGTGATCTCCGGCGCCCGCCCCGTCTACCTGATCCCCACCCGCAACGGCTACGGCCTGGCGGGGCCCCTGCCCCCGGCGGAGCTCGCGGCGGAGTCGATCGCGGCCCGCGTCGCCGCCCACCCGCTGTCCGGACAGGCGCCCTCGCCCCGTCCCCAGTACGCCGTCTTCACCAACTCCACCTACGACGGGCTCTGCTACGACGCCTAGGCGGCGGCACGGGCCTTCGCCGCGAGCACCCCCCGGCTGCACTTCGACGAGGCGTGGTTCGCGTACGCGCGCTTCCACCCGCTCTACGCGGGCCGCTACGGCATGTCGGTGGACGAGGACACCTTCCCCGGCCCGGACCGGCCCACGGTCTTCGCCACCCAGTCGACCCACAAGCTCCTCGCCGCGCTGTCGCAGAGCGCGATGGTCCACGTCCGCTCCTCGCCCCGGGCGCCCGTCGCGCACGACCGGTTCAACGAGGCGCTGATGATGCACGGGACCACCTCACCGCTCTACCCGATGATCGCCTCGCTGGACGTGGCGACCGCGATGATGGACGGGCCGCAGGGGCGCTGCCTCCTCGACGAGGCCGTGACGGAGGCCGTCCGGTTCCGTCAGGAGATGGTGCGTCTCCGGCGCCGTGTCGAACAGGCCGGTGACCGGCCGCCCTGGCTCTTCGGCGTGTGGCAGCCCGACACGGTCACCGACCCGGACAGCGGTGCCCGACTGCCGTTCGACGAGGCCCCCGCCGAGCTGCTGCGCACCGAACCGGCCTGCTGGCACCTGGAACCCGGCGCCGCCTGGCACGGCTTCCCGGGCCTGACCGACGGCTACTGCATGCTCGACCCCGTCAAGGTCACCCTCACCTGCCCCGGCATCGACGCGACGGGTGCGACCGCCGCCTGGGGCATCCCGGCACGGGTCCTCACCGCGTACCTGGCCACGCGCGGCATCGTCGTGGAGAAGACCGACACCTACACCACCCTCGTGCTGTTCTCCATGGGCATCACCAAGGGCAAGTGGGGCACCCTCCTCGACGCGCTGATGGACTTCAAGGCCCTCTTCGACCAGGACGCCCCGCTCGACCGCGTCCTGCCCGCCCTGACCGCCGCCCACCCCCGGCGCTACGCCGGGCAGACCCTGGGCGGCCTGTGCCAGCAGATGCACGACCACCTGCGCTCGGCCCACCTGGTCACCCTGCTGGAGACCGCCTTCCGGGAGCTGCCGGAGCCGGTCGCCCCGCCCCAGCGGTGCTACCAGCGGCTGGTCCGCGGCGGCACGCACCGCGTCGCGCTGCGCGACGCCCCGGGCCAGGTGGCCGCCGCCATGGTCACGGTCACGCCACCGGGCATCCCCGTCCTCATGCCGGGGGAGTGCGTCGGTGCCGCCGACGGCCCCCTGCTGCGCTACCTCACCGCTCTGGAGTCCTTCGACCGCCGCTTCCCCGGCTTCCACAGCGAGACCCACGGCGTGACCCTCGACCCGGACACCGGCGACTACCTCATCGAATGCCTGCTCCCCACCGCGGACGAGCGCACGGCCCCCACCGCGGAGGGCCAGGCCGTACCACCGGCCCGCGCGAGCCACCCCGAGGAGTCCGCGCGCCCGAGCGGCACCGCGCCCTGACCCGGGCCCGGCCACCCGACGCCCGGGCCCGGCCGCTCCGCGCGGCGGTCCGCTACGCCGCCCACTCCCGCAGCAGCCTCTCCCGCTGCGGACCCCGGGGCGTCCCGCCCTCCCGCGTCCTGCCCCACTCGGCCATCGCCGCCAGCGTCGTCGACATCGTGGCGGCGCCCTCCGTGAGGCGGGCCAGCAGGGTGCGGGAGAGGGCGACCTCCGCCCGTGAGTAGCTCGCGGTGGCCACGTGGGCCGCCAGCTCGTGGACGCCGTCGGAGGACTCCACGCGCACGGTCATCACCGCCGGGGCCTCCTCCGCCGGACCCGCGCCCATGGGCTGGGCGAGCATCAGCACCGTGCCCACCGCCAGGTCCTTGACCGCGCCGGCCCGCCGCAGCAGCGACTTCACCGGGACGTCCGCCACCGTCAGGGCGCTCACGTCCTCCCACAGGCGCAGGCCGGACTGCCCCTCGCCGAGGCCCAGCACGCCCTCGGGCGTCAGCCGCACCCCCGGAGCAAGGCCGGACGGCTTCGCGCCCACGTACACATCGCCCTGGGCGATCCAGAACAGGCCCACCATGGCCATGGCTTGCTCACTTCCCACGACGACGGCTCGTGGTCGTCGCGCTTGTCACCGGACGACACGTTCGTCCGTCCTTGAGGACGCGCGCGCACGCCGGAACGTTCCGCGCCCCGCCGCCCGTACGGTGCCGCCCCCGGCCGGAACCCGGCGTACGGCGACAGTGACCGGCCCCACCGGTCAGGCGTTGGCAGGGCGTCGGGCGTCGGGCGTCGGGCGTCGGGCGTCGGGCGTCGGGCGTCGGGCGTCGGGCGTCGGGCGTCGGGCGTCGGGCGTTCCCGGGCGTCCGCAGCCCTGCCGTCCCGTCTCACCGTCCCCGCCCCGTCCTCCGCCCGGCCCGTCTTCCGCCCGCTCCACCGCACGCACCTCACCCCTCGGAGGGCCCATGCCCCTGTCCCGTCGTGGATTCCTCGGCCTCGCGGCGAGCGGCGCGCTCGCCGGGCTCGGCGAGGCCGCAGCCCGCGGCGGTGGCCGCCGCGCGCGCGACGGCCGCCGCACCCACTTCCGCGCCCTCGTGATCGGCTCCGGGTTCGGCGGCTCCGTGGCCGCGCTGCGCCTGGGCGAGGCGGGCGTCGACACACTCGTCCTCGAACGCGGCCGGGAATGGCCGGTCGCCCCCGACCGGCACCTCTTCGGCTCCGCCCACGGCATCACCGACACCATGTTCTGGCGGCGCCGCACCGCCCGCTGGCCCGCCATGCCCCCGGTGCCGGTACGGCCGAGCGGGGGTGTCATGGAGGTGTCCCAGGAGACCGGCCTGGACATCGCCTGCGCCGCCGCGGTCGGCGGCGGCTCGGTGGTCTACACGTGCGTCACGCTCGCCCCGCCCCGCCGCTACTTCGCCTCGCTCTACCCCGCCGGGCTGAGCTACGACGCCTTCGCCCGGACCTGGTTCCCCAAGGCCCACGCCATGCTCGGCGCCTCCCGCATGCCCGACGACGTCTACCGCTCCACCCCCTTCACGCACTCCCGGGTGTGGGACCGCCAGCTCCGCCGGGCGGGGTGGACGCCCTTCCCGCTGGAGTCGACGTTCGACTGGGACGTCGTACGCCGCGAACTCGCGGGCACCGCGCCGCGGTCGGCCACCGTCGGCAACTCCGACTTCGGCTGCGGCAACGGCGCGAAGAGATCCCTCACCCGCACCTATCTGCCGGCCGCCCTGGCCACCGGCCACGTACAACTGCGCCCGCTGCACGAGGTGGTCTCGCTGGAGCGGCGCAAGGGCGGGGGCTACCGCGTGGGCGTCCACCGCCTGGACCCCGACGCGGCCGTCGTGGAGAGGTTCGAGCTGAGCTGCGACCTGCTGTTCCTGGCGGCCGGCACCCTCAACACCAACCGCCTCCTGGTCGCCGCCCGCGACCGCGGCGACCTGCCCGACCTGCCCGCCGCCGTCGGCACCGGCTTCGGCGACAACGGGGACCAGCTCGACCTGCGCAGCCAGCCCCTCGTCTTCCACGGCGGCAGCCAGGGCTCGCCCAGCGCCTCTGCGGTGTTCCTGCACCGCGAGTACAGCCTGCCCCTGCTGGTCGAGAACTGGGTGCTGCCCACGTACCAGGCGCTGCCGGCCGTGGTCACCTTCGGCATGACCGTGGACCGGGACCACCGCGGCACCTTCCGCCACGAACGTGCCTCCGGCCGCGTCCGCCTCGCCGACTGGACCCCGGACAAGTCCGCGGAGGCCGCCCGGGCCCTGCGCGCCCACAGCGCCCGCGTCGCCGCCGCCAACCCCGGCACCCTGCCCGTCACCCTCAGCAACCCGTACCCGTTCACCGGCCACCCCCTCGGCGGCTGCGTCATCGGCCGGTGCACCGACCTCCACGGCCGGGTGCACGGCCACCACGGGCTGTACGTCGTCGACGGGTCGCTGCTGCCGGGCAGCGTCGGCGGCGCCAACCCCTCCCTGACCATCACCGCGCTCGCCGAGCACGCCCTGGCCGGGATCGTCACGGCCGGCGGCTGACCCCGGCCGCCTCCACCGGCGGCCGGTCCTCCGTGTCCCCCCGGCGCGGCAGCAGCAGCGAGGTCGACAGGAGCAGGACTCCGGCGGCCGCGAGCGCGGCACGCGGGCCGGTGAGCGCGCCCAGCAGGCCCCACAGGGCGGTCAGGGCGGCGATGCCGGTGCTGGTGCCCACCGACCACGCGGTCAGGGTGCGCGCGAGAAGACCGGGGGCGGTGTGGTCGAGCCGCCAGGTGGCCAGAACCGGGTTGAACACGCCGCAGCACGTCACCAGGCCGAACTGGACGACGATGACCAGCACCATGCCCGGCACACCCGGCCCGGCGAACGCCAGCCCGAGGGGCCAGCACGCGCGCAGCGCCCCGGCCGCGCGCAGGGTGGTGTGCCGCCCGAACCGTGCCACCAGCCGGTGCGCGAGGCGCGAGCCGACCAGGCCGCCGACACACGGCACGGCGAACACCAGACCGTACTGCCACGGGGCGTACCCGTACCGGTCGAGGAGCAGGACGGCCAGCAGCGGCTCACCGGCCATGATCAGACCGTTGACCACGATCGCGTTCAGGAACAGCGGGCGCAGCGAGGGGTGGCCGAGCAGGTGGCGCCACCCTTCGAGCAGTGCGCCCGCCCGCGGCCCGCCGGTCCGCGCGGGGCGCGGCTCCGGACCCTTCAGGGAGCGGATGCCCAGCGCCGACAGCAGGTGGCTGACCGCGTCGGCCACCACGGTCGTCACCGGGCCGAACACCCCGACGGCGGCCCCACCGAGCGGGGGCCCGACCATGGTCGCCGTCCACGTCGTGGCCTCGAACCGGCCGTTCGCGGCCAGGAGGCCCTCCGGCGGTACGAGCGCCTTCATGTACGCCCCGCTCGCCGCGGTGAAGGCGATCCCCGCCGTGGCGACGACGACGGAGACGGCGAGGAGCTGGACGAAGGTGAGCCGGCCGAGCGCGTACGCCGCGGGGACGCTCAGCAGCGCCAGCCCCCGGGTCAGGTCCATCGCCACCATGACCGGCCGCTTGCGGTGGAACTCCACCCAGGGCCCCAGCGGCAGCGCCGCCACCGCCCCCGCGGCCCGCCCCGTGGCGGCCAGCGCCGCCACCTCGGCCGGGCCGCAGCGCAGCACGGAGACCGCGATCAGCGGGAACGCGCCGAACCCCAGCCAGGTGCCGTACGCGTTCACCGCGTACGCCGTCCACAACCGTCCGAAGTGCGGCCCCAGGGTCCGCCTGCCCGTCATCCCCGCCGCCACCCTCACCGCTCCGGCCGTCCGCCTGCTGCTCACCGGCATCCAAGCGACTGTGGGGTGCGGGGATCAAACAACTGAGCACCAGCCTTGTACAACCAGTGGTTGTGCAGGACGGCGTGCCGCCCGGGTCAGGGGCGTGTGCGCCCGGGGTCATCGCCGAGGGCGGGGACCGTTTCGAGGGTGGGGCGGATGGCCTGCTCGGCCTTGTGGGGGTAGGGGAGGCCGTGGGCCTCTGCCACCTCCTTCGCCAGCTCGGCGAAGAGGTCGGCCGTCGCGCGGGCGGCCCGCAGCGCGTCCTCCGCGTCGAAGCCGCCGAAGGTGCCGGGCAGGCGCTCCCACACGCCGGGCGCCGCCCACCGCCGCATGCGGGTGCCGCCGTACCAGACGTCGTGGCCGGTGCCCCGGCGCGTCAGGGCGTGCCACTCGATCACGCACTCGAGCAGTTCCTTCGTGGTCGCGTCCCGGGACTTGGCCACCCACAGCTCGCCGCGCGCGAGGCAGCGCGGCAGGTGGGCCACCTCGAACCAGAACTCCGCGCAGACCTCCGCGAACTCCTCGGCGTCGGGGAGTTCGGCCACCACCGTGCCGCCGGCCTCCGGCAGCCCGGCGGTCGCGCCGTCGCGGTCCCACAGCACCTCGTAGCCGCGCTCGTGCAGCTCGTCCAGGCCCTCCGCGGCCAGCTTCTCCAGGCGGGCCGCCGGCACCACCTGGAAGTCGACCTTGACGCCGCCCTCGAAGAACACCAGCCGCGCGGGGTTCTCCCACGGTCCCTCCAGGCCGACCTGCACCACGACCGGGCCCAGCTCCTCCACCCAGTCGCCGCTGTCGTACCGGTCGGGGTCGGTGGTGTACAGCTCGATGTCGTGGTCGGAGAAGGCGTCCACCGTGCCGTCGCGGCGCGCCCGCGAGCCCGTACGGAGGACCGCCCGGACGTCCGGGCGCCGCCGCGCCCACTCCAGCACCCGCCCGACGATCCCGTCGGCCGCGTCTTCATCGGTTCTGGCGATCATGTCCGTTACGGTACTGCGCCCCGTACGAGCATCCCGGACGGGGCGTCCGCCGGGCCCCGGCCCTCAGTCCGTGTGCGGCGTCCGCGTGAGCACCTCGCAGCCGTCCTCGGTGACCAGGGCGGTGTCCGAGAAGGCGTGCGTGCCCAGGCGGTCGTCGAGGAGCCAGGACTGGATGTGGAACGTCATGCCCGGACGCAGCGGCATGGTCTCGCCCGGGCGCAGGGTGCGCGAGCCGCCCATCCAGCCGGGCGGGAAGCCGATGCCCACCAGGTAGCCGCAGTGGTGCCGTGCGTACGGCCGGCCCAGGGCCGACTCGACGACCGCGTGCCAGGCGCGGAAGACCTGCTCGGCGGTGTGCCCGGGACGCAGCGCCGAGCGCAGCGCGGCCATCGCCGCCCGCGAGGTCTCGGCGGCGCGGGCGTGGCGCGCGGCGTCGCGGCGGTCCAGGTGGAGCAGGCGGGCGAGGGGCGCGTGGTAGCGGCCCCGCGCCCCCGACAGTTCGAGGAAGACGGCGTCGCGCGGGTGGAACCGGTGCCGCGACCAGGTCAGGTGCTCCTGTGTCAGCCGCTCGGTGCTGCGGACGAGCGGCGCGAAGGCGGGCAGGTCGCCGCCCGCGTCCAGCATGGCCGCGTACACCGCCCCGGCGACCTCGCACTCCCGCGCTCCCGCGGCGGCGGCGTCGAGGCCCGCCGCCATGGCCGTGTCGGACAGCCGGGCGGCCTCGCGGATGCGGACGATCTCGCGCTCCGTGTGGACGTGCCGCTCCTGGGCGAGCAGGTCGTCGCAGGGCGTCCAGCGGACGGCCGCCGAGCCCCGCAGCCGGTCCCAGACGGCGGGCGGCAGGTTCGGCGCGGCGGCCTGGTAGCCCACGGCGCTCCCGGGCGCCACGAGCTGGGTGAGGACGTCGAGCAGCGCCTCGGCGGGGTCCTCGGCGTCGCCGTAGCCGCGGTGGCCCACGCCGTGCGTCTGCGCGGCCGCCGTCGGGGCCTCCATCGCGCGCTCGACCAGGACGGGCACGCCGTCCAGCGGCACCAGCAGCCCGGTCACGGCGAAGTGCCCCTGATGGTCGAGACCGGTCAGGTGGTGGACGTCCTCGGGGGCGGTGACCAGCACCGCGGCCAGACCCTGCCGCTCGGCCGCGAGCCGTACGGCGGACAGCCGCCGCGCGTACTCCTCCGGGGGGAACTCCGGCTCGCTCACCTGCTGTTGGACGGTCGGGCTCAGTGATCGCGTCATGCCGTCCCAGTGTGCACCAGGGGCCCGGGCGGCGCGGACGACGCGGGCGACGCGGACGCGCGCGGGCAACGGGCGCGGCGGCTCAGCGGTCGGCGTTCGGGTCCTGCCGCTCCCCGCACCAGGCGCAGAAGGGGGCCCGGGCCTCGGCGCGCATCGTGCCGCAGTGCGGGCAGACCCGGTCCAGGGCGCACGGGGCCTCCCCGCCCTCCGCCGCCGCGGCGGGGCCGGCGATGCCCATTCCCGGACGGCGCGTGTGCACGGTCAGGTACACCAGGCCGTCGGACCCCGCCCGCAGCCCGCGCCGCGAAGAACGCGGCAGCCAGGCCACGGATCCGGTGGTCAGCGGGAGCGAGGCGTCGTCACCGTCCAGGTGGCCGTCGCCCGCGACCACGACGAGCAGGACGTCCAGGGCGTTCTCGACGTGCAGCGCCACGCTGCCGGAGGCAGGAAGCCTGATGAGGTTGGCGTCGAGCTGCCGTCGCCGCTCCGCCAGCTTCCACAGCGCGCCGCCCCGCGCGGAGGACGCGGACGGGACGAGCTCGTCGAGGGAGAGCAGGAGGCGGGGCGTCTCCGGCACGGACATCGGCACCTCCGGGCTGAGCAGTGGAATGGTCGAATCCTAAACGGCCCAGATGAGGCGCGGCCGCCCGGCCTCGGCGGGACGAGGTGCCCGTACGGCAGCCGGGGGCCGTACGGGGGAGGGGCGTCGTCCAGGGCCAGACATGCGGGCGGTCGGGGCGCCGTCGTCGGAGACGGGCCGCCCTGCGGCGACTGGCCGCGCGTCGCACGCGCCGCCGTCGTCGGCTGCGGGCGTGCCGCGTCCGAACAGACGCCGTACGGACGGCAGGCCATCGTGATCACGTTCGACGCCCGGAGGTCCGGAAAACGCCCCCGCGGACAGCGCCCGGCGGCCGGGACAGGCGCACGGTGCCCACCCGTCGGCTGCGGTCGAGGCGCCGGGGCACCGAGGTGGGCGCGCCCGCGCGCCTCTGCCGCGGGCGTGCGCGCCGGTGTCCGAAAACCCGGTGGTCCCGGCGCCAAACACCGCGTCGGCCAAGCTCACCGCATCGAAGTAATACCGGCCTCTTTCCCGGGTGGGCCGGGCACAAGTGCCGTTACGGTTCCCGGAGTTCTGGACGGATTCACCGGCATTGGCACCCGGTTCCCCCTTTCCGTACTTGTGCGCAGGTATGCCGTTCGCTGCTCCGAGACACACGCGTGGCCCCGCCGGCACGCGCGTGGCCCTGACGAAGGAGACCCTGACCGATGAGCGTTGACGCCGACCCGGAGGCGCGGCAGGCGCCGCAACCGCGGTCCAGCCTGGGCACGACGGCTGCCCGCAACCTCGCCACCACGACCAAGTCGGCCCCGCAGATGCAGGAGATCACCTCCCGCTGGCTGCTGCGGATGCTCCCCTGGGTGGAGACCAAGGGCGGTGCCTACCGGGTCAACCGCCGCCTCACGTACACCGTGGGGGACGGCCGCATCGAGTTCCTCCAGGACGGAGCGGACGTCCGCGTCATCCCCCGCGAGCTCGGCGAACTGCCCGTCCTGCGCGGCTTCGACGAGGACGACGTGCTGACCGCGCTCGCCGACCGGTGCGTCCAGCGCGACTTCCGCGCCGGTGAGGTGCTGGTGGAGCGCGGCACGCCCGCCGGGGAGATCCATCTGATCGCCCACGGCCGCGTCCGGCAGACCGCCGCGGGCAAGTACGGCGAGGACGTCGACGTCGCCGTGCTCGGCGACGGCGACCGGTACGGCGACCACGCCCTGCTCGACGCCGACGCCACCTGGGAGTGCACCGCCACCGCCGAGACCGCGGGCACGCTCCTCACCCTGTCCCGCGAGGACTTCGCCGCCGTCCGGTCCTCCGCGCCGCACCTCCAGGAACACGTCGAGGAGTTCACCTCCCGCACCCGGCAGCGGCAGAACCGCCACGGGGAGGCCGAGATCGCGATGTCCGCCGGCCACACCGGCGAGCCGGAGCTCCCCGGCACCTTCGTGGATTACGAACTCCGCCCCCGCGAGTACGAACTCTCCCTGGCCCAGGCCGTGCTGCGGGTCCACACCCGCGTCGCCGACCTCTACAACGGGCCGATGAACCAGACCGAGGAGCAGCTCAGGCTCACGATCGAGGCGCTGCGCGAGCGCCAGGAGCACGAGCTGATCAACAACCCCTCGTTCGGCTTGCTGCACAACGTCGTCCCCAAGCAGCGCATCCAGCCGCACTCCGGCCCGCCCACCCCGGACGACATGGACGCGCTGCTCTGCCGCCGCCGCGGCACCAAGTTCTTCCTGGCCCACCCCCGCACGATCGCCGCGATCGGACGCGGGTTCAACGCGGACGGGGTCTACCCGGAACACGTCGACGTGGGCGGGCAGCACGTCCCGGCCTGGCGCGGGGTGCCGATCCTGCCCTGCAACAAGATCCCCATCAGCAAGGAGAACACCAGCTCCGTCCTCGCCATGCGCACGGGCGAGGACAAGCAGGGCGTCGTCGGCCTGCGCCAGACCGGCCTGCCGGACGAGTACGAGCCGGGCCTGTCGGTGCGCTTTATGGGCATCAACGAGCAGGCCGTCATGTCCTACCTGGTGACGGCGTACTACTCCGCCGCCGTCCTCGTGCCCGACGCGCTCGGCGTGCTGGAGAACGTACAGATCGCCCGCAGGCCCGACTAGCCCGACCAGCCCACGAGCCCGACCAGAACGAGGAGCTACGGATGCCCGACCCCGGGTCCCCTTCCCCGCCCGTGAGCCCGGCCGCCACGTCCCACATCGGGCCCTACGTCCTCGCGAAGGCGCACGGCACACCCGCGCCGGAAGCCCCCGCGGCCCCCGCCACCCCTGCGCCCCTCCTGGAGCGCGTCCTGCGCGGCCCCAGCGGCCTCGGCACGGCGGGCCTGAGCCGGGCCCCGCGCGCGGAGCCCCCCGCGGCGCCGCGCCCCGAGCCGCCCGAGCCGCCCCGGCCGGAGACGCCCGAGCCGCCGCCCCCGGCCGAGGGCCGCCCGGTCCCCGGCCTCTACCACCACCCCGTCCCGGAGCCCGACCCCGTACGGGTGGAGGAGGTCAGCCACCGGATCAAGAGGTGGGCGGTGGACGAGGTGGAGGCCTACCCGCCGGAGTGGGAGGACCAGTTCGACGGCTTCTCCGTCGGCCGGTACATGGTCGCCTGCCACCCCGACGCGCCCACCGTCGAGCACGTGATGGCCGCCACCCGGCTGATGGTCGCGGAGAACGCCGTCGACGACTGCTACTGCGAGGACCACGGCGGCTCCCCGGTCGGCCTGGGCGGCAGGCTGCTGCTCGCGCACACCGCGCTCGACCCGCTGCACACGACCGAGGAGTACGCCCCGGCCTGGCTGGAGTCGCTCGGCTCGGACGCCCCGCGGCGCGCGTACACCTCCGCCATGGAGTACTTCGTCCAGCTCGCCAGCCCCTCCCAGGCGGACCGGTTCCGGCACGACATGGCCCGGCTGCACATGGGCTACCTCGCGGAGGCGGCGTGGGCCGAGACGGAGTACGTGCCGCAGGTGTGGGAGTACCTGGCCATGCGGCAGTTCAACAACTTCCGCCCGTGCCCCACCATCACCGACACCGTCGGCGGCTACGAACTCCCGGCCGACCTGCACGCGCTGCCCGCCATGCAGCGCGTCATCGCGCTCGCCGGCAACGCTACCACCATCGTCAACGACCTGTACTCGTACACGAAGGAACTCGCGAGCCCCGGCAAGCACCTCAACCTGCCCGTGGTGATCGCCGAACGCGAGGGCGTCTCCGCCAAGGAGGGCTACCTCAAGGCGGTCGAGGTCCACAACGAGCTCATGCACGAGTTCGAGGCCGCGGCCGCCGAGCTCGCCGCGTCCTGCCCCGACCCGCGTGTCGTGCGCTTCCTCAGGGGCGTGGCCGTCTGGGTCGACGGCAACCACTACTGGCACATGACCAACACCTACCGCTACAGCCTGCCCGACTTCTGGTAAACGAGGGGGACTTCACCGTGTCCAGCACCGATGTCACCGCCGATGTCAGCACCGCGACCACCGCTGGGAACGACGCCGGGGACGCGTCCGTGTTCATCCCCGCCCCGGCGACGCCCTACCAGGGCGACATCGCCCGCTACTGGGACCACGAGGCCCGGCCGGTCAACCTGCGCCTCGGGGACGTCGACGGTCTTTACCACCACCACTACGGCATCGGCGACGTCGACACCGCCGCCCTGGGCGACCCCAAGGACGACGCGTACGAGAAGCGGCTGGTCGCCGAGCTGCACCGGCTCGAGTCGGCGCAGGCCTCGCTGCTCCTCGACCACCTCGGCGACATCACCCGCGACGACGCCCTGGTGGACGCGGGCTGCGGCCGCGGCGGCACGATGGTGATGGCCCACCAGCGGTTCGGCTGCCGGGTCGAGGGCGTGACCCTGTCGGCCAAGCAGGCCGAGTTCGGCAACCAGCGCGCCCTGGAGCTGGGCATCGAGGACCACGTCCAGTCCCGCGTCTGCAACATGCTCGACATGCCCTTCGAGACCGGCCAGACGGCCGCCTCCTGGAACAACGAGTCCAGCATGTACGTCGACCTGCACGACCTCATGGCCGAGCACGCCCGCATCCTCGGCGTCGGCGGCCGGTACGTGACCGTCACCGGCTGCTGGAACCCGCGCTACGGCCAGCCGTCGAAGTGGGTCTCGCAGATCAACGCGCACTTCGAGTGCAACATCCACTCGCGCCGGGAGTACCTGCGTGCCATGGCGGACAACCGTCTCGTCCCGCAGGCCGTCGTCGACCTCACTCCGGCGACCCTGCCGTACTGGGAGCTGAGGGCCACGTCGTCCCTGGTCACGGGCATCGAGGAGGCGTTCATCAACTCCTACAAGGACGGCTCGTTCCAGTACGTCCTCATCGCCGCCGACCGCGTCTGAGACCGCACCGCACGCCGGGGCCGGGCCGTCCGTGCGACGGCCCGGCCCCGGCGCGCGGAGGCCCGGGGCCGTCAGGGCCCGAGTGGCCTGGCGGGAACGGGAGCCGGACCTGCTGCCCGTCCCCGCGTGCGCCGTGCGCGGGGGTCGCTCACTCCACGCGGGCCGAGCCGCCGTCGGAGTTGTCGTCGTCGGGCAGGTGGACGTCGTTCACGGCCACGTTGACCTCGACGACCTCCAGACCGGTGATGCGCTCCACGGCGGCGATCACGTTCTCGCGCACGTCGTGGGCGACGTCCGTGATCGGCACGCCGTACTCCACGACGACGTCCAGGTCGATGGCGGTCTGCCGCTCGCCGACCTCCACCTTCACGCCCCGGCCGACGTTCGAACGGCCGCCCGGGACGCGGTCGCGCACGGCCCCGATCGCCCGGGACAGGCCGCCGCCCATGTCGTACACGCCCGGGACCTCCCGTGTCGCGATTCCGGCGATCTTCACCACGACGACGTCGGCGATGGACGTCCTGCCGCGCGTCGCCGGGGGCTGGTCGGCGCCGGCACGGCCGGTGAGGGTGGTGGCACCCGGCGCGTTCTGCCCGGTACCGCCGGTGTTCTCCCCGCTCTGCGGCGTGTTCGCCTTCGGCGCCAGCTCTGATGTCGCCATGACGTGTCTCCTCGTCGTCTCGTCCGGTGCGGTCTCGTTCCGTGCGTCAGCCCGGTACGTGCCGTCCTGCCGCCTTCCTCCTGTCCTTCTGCTCTGCTCCACGGGTCCGGATGCATGGCGGTCGGGCAGGAGCGGTTTTTGACCGAATGGCCACGGGCGCGCCCCGGCACGGGCGGGCCGGGGACCGGCTCAGGGGCCGAGCACGGCCAGGCCCGCCCACAGGGCGAGGACCGCCGCGAGCAGCGCGGCGGGCACGGTGAGCAGGCCCAGGACGGTGTACTCGCGCAGGCGGACCTCGTGCCCGTGGTGCCGGGCGACGCGCCGCCACAGCAGGGTGGCCAGCGAACCCGCGTACGTCAGGTTGGGGCCGATGTTCACCCCGATCAGGACGGCGAGGACGGCGCCGGGCCCGGCGGGCGCGGCCAGCGGCACCAGGGCCAGGACGGCGGGCAGGTTGTTGATCAGGTTCGCCAGGAGCGCGGCCAGCGCGGCGGCGCCGAGCAGCGGGAGCAGCCCGGTGCCGTCGGGCAGGGCGCGCCCGAGCACGTCACCCAGGCCGTTGTCGAGCACGGCGCGGACCACGATCCCGAGGGCCAGGACGAAGGCGAGGAACGCCGGGGAGGCGGCCCGCACCAGGCCGCGCGGCGCCAGCCGCCCCCGGACGAGCGCGCGCACGGCCGGCACGGCCGCGCCCGCCGCCCCGGCCCGGGCCGGGTCGATGCCCGCGGCCGAGGCGACGGCGAAACCGGCGAGCGTGCAGGCGACGGTCACCAGGGCGAACAGCGGCAGCTCCGGCGGTTCCGGCTCCGCCGCGCCGGTGTCGGCGGCGTCGGCCGCGGCGGGCCCGGCCAGGTCGGCGGCGAAGAACCGGCGCAGGACGGCGTACTCGACGGCGATCGCGGCCAGCCACGGCCCGGCCATGAGCAGCGCGAACCGCGTGAAGGACAACCCGGACGCGCTGAAGGCGAGCAGGTTGGTCAGGTTCGACACCGGCAGCAGCAGGGAGGCCGTGTTCGACAGGTGCGCGGCGGCGTAGAGGTGCGGTGTCGGGACCACGCGCATGCGGCCTGCCGTGACGAACACCACAGGGGTGAGCAGCACGACGGTGGCGTCCAGGCTGAGCGCGGCGGTGATCACCGAGGCCAGGGCGAAGACCGCGCCGAGCAGCCGGCCCGGGCGCCGCCCCGCCCAGCGGGCCATCCACGTACCGCAGGCGTGGAACAGGCCCTCGTCGTCGCAGAGCTTGGCGAGCACCAGGACGGCCGCGAGGAAGCCCACCACCGGCCCGAGGCGCGCGGCCTCCTCCCGTACGTCGGCCAGGGGGATGGCCCCGGCGGCGACGACGGCCGCGGCGGCGGGCACCGCGAACACCGCCTCCGGCAGGCGGAACGGACGGACGACGGCACACACCAGGACGACGGCCAGGGCGGCGACGGACACGGACTCGGCGAACATGATCCCGATCATTCCCGGCATGCGCCGGAGCGTGCGCACCTGGCCCCCGAGTCCGGTGGGCGCCACGGCGTGGGGCCCACCCGCCGTCCCGCGTGCGCCAGGGGACGGCGGTCGGGCAGCAGGCTCTACGGGGCCGGGATGTACGCCAGGCCGTGTGCTCCCGGCTCGCCCGCGCGGTCGACCTCCAGGGTCGTCACCACCCGCGTCCGCCGCAGGTCCACGACGGTGACCGTGCTGGAGACGACGCCCGCGACGAAGCCGAGCGAGCCGTCCGGCGACGAGGTGATGGTGAGCGGGAACCGGCCGACCTCGACCTGGCCGACCTGTTCGAAGGTGTCCGGCGCGAAGACGGTCAGGACGCCGTTGTGCTGCCCGCCGAGCGCGGCGTCCGGGTCGGCGGACATCCGCAGTTCACCGGCGAGCAGCAGACCGGTGGCGGTGGTGTGCACGGGGAAGACCACGCCCTCGGTGGGCAGCACGCGCACCACGCGGTCCGTTGCGGTGTCGACGACCCGGATGCCCGGCTGCGCGGCCGGACGGGGGCCGAAGTCGCCCTTGGGAGCGGCGACGTAGACGTACCGGCCGTCGGGGGAGACGTCCAGGCCCTCGCTGCCGGGGACCTCGATGCGCCCCGTCGGCCGGTCGTGCTCCAGGTCGACGACCGTGACGAAGGGGGCCTCCTTGTTGGTCGCGTAGCCCTTGCGGCCGTCCGGCGTCAGGGCGAACCAGTGCGGGCCCGGGGCCAGCGTGGGGATCCGGGTGATCCGCCGCCGGTCCCGCGCGTCGTACACCACCACCCCGCCCGGCTCGGTGTCCGTGGCCTCGACGCTGACGTACAGGCGGTCGCGCGCGCCGTCGAGGACGATGCCGTGCGGGGCGTGGTCGGGGGTGGTGTCGATCACGTCGACCACGGTCCGGGTGGCGACGTCGATGACGCTGACGGCGGTGGCTCGGCCCGCGTTGGCGTGGTAGTAGCCGGAGACGTAGGCGCTGGTGGCGTAGAGGAGGCGGCGGCGCGGGTCGAAGCAGAGCTCGTGCGGCTCAGGCGGCAGCGCCAGCACCTCCTGCCGCTCGAAGGTGGCGGCGTTGAAGAAGGTGACGCCGGGCCCGCTCTGGCTGACCACCGCCAGCGTGTCGGAAGCGGCGGAGGGGGAAGGAAAGGTCTTCGTGGACGTCATGTCGATCATCCTGGGCGCGGGCCCCGGACGCTTTCCAATGCCGCGTGCGCAAGGTGTCCTTGCGGCACGCAAACACCCCGGTGGTGCCGGACGCGACGGGGGACCGGTGCGACGCGGGTCACACTCCACAAGTCGCGGGTCACACTCCACGAGTTTCGTGCGTACTCGGCCCGCGGCGGCGGCACCTCGAACTACCGGGCCGCCCCGGGTTCGCGGGGTTCTCCGGCAGCTCCGGCCCGTCCGCTGCGGACGCCCCCGGGCCGCCGGGCGCGGACGCCTCCCGGTGCCCGGCCGGTCCCGCCGGGGGGCGGAGCCCGGCGTCAACCGGCCTGCGCCGCCAGGGAGTCGTCCAGGGGCCGGGCGCCGGGCAGCCGGTGCCGGGCGGCCGCCAGGGCGGCGTCGATGTCGGCGGTGCCCGTGGCCACGCACAGCGTGTACGAGACGTCGGCCAGGCGGCGGCGGGCGGTCTCGCCGCCCTCCTCGGCGTTGAGCGCCGTCAGCGCCTCGTACTCCCGGATCAGGTCGGAGAGAACCACGGGGTGGGCCAGCAGCATGGAGTTCTCCTCAGTCGTGTTGCTCGGTTGACCTGCCGCCCGGCGGTCGGTCACCGCGGGTGGCTCTGCGTCCTCGTGCCCCGGCCCCTCCCGGACATGTGCGTCGATTTTCGGCCACGCCGCTGTGCGGGGGTGGAGTACGCGCCCCCGCGCGTGCAGGATCCCGGAAGTTCACACCCGTTCATGTGTTCCCGGACCACTCGCAAGTGCCATGGTGGTGAAGGCAACACGGGGTACGCGATGCCCCACGGGCACCATGGGCAGGGGGCGCCGACGCGGCCACGGCCACCCGGAACCCCCCTCGGCTCCGGGTTGACGGGGGCCGATAACATTTGCCGGGCGGCAAGCAACAGTCCGGCCGACCGGGTCGCGTCCCGGTACGACTCCTGGTCGGCAGCAAGAGGATGACGTCCACCCGGACGGTCCGGAAGGTGAGAGGTTGGGCTGTGACGAGCAGCGACACCGCCGTACGTGAACGCGTCACGCAGGTTCTGCGCGCGAACGCCGATGACATCGCGGACCGCTGGGTACAGCTCCAGCGGGAACAAGCCGTCCTCGGCAGCGACCTGACCGAGGGCGAACTCCACGAGGAGGCCGACGCCCTGGTCGCCGCCCTGTCGGCGGCCCTCGAAGGAGGCGGGCGCCCGCAGAGCCTCGTCCACACCCACGAGGACCTCAACAGAAACGTCACCGACCTGTCCCTGCGCCGCGCCCGGGGCGGAGCGTCGCCGACCCTGGCCTCGCTGGCCGTCCAGGCCCTGAAGCAGGCGCTCCTCGAAGCCGTGCGCCGCGTCAGCCACGAGAGCGACGAGATCCTCGCGGCGGCACTGCTCATCAACCAGCTCCTGGACGCCGCCGGCGCGCTGTCCTTCGAGGTCTACGTCGAGGGCCGCGAGGAGATCATCCGCCGCCAGAGCCGGCAGCTCCTGGAGATGTCCACGCCCGTGGTGCGGCTGTGGCGCAAGGTCCTCGCCGTACCCCTGATCGGCACCCTGGACACCGCGCGCACCCAGATCGTCATGGAGAACCTCCTCCAGGCCATCCAGGACGACCAGGCGCTCGTCGCCATCATCGACATCACCGGCGTCCCCACCGTCGACACGGCCGTCGCCCAGCACCTCATGCAGACCGTCAAGGCGGTCCGGCTCATGGGCGCCGACTGCGTCATCAGCGGCATCCGCCCGCCGATCGCCCAGACCATCGCCCAGCTCGGCATCGACCTGTCGACCATCCTGACCCGCGCCACGCTCGCGGACGCGCTCGCCGCCGCCATCCCGCTCACCGATACGCCGGGCCCCGACGGGACGGACGCCCGGTGAACCAGCGACCCACCGCGGGGGTACCGATTCTGCGCCTCGGCGACGTCCTGGTCAGCGGGCTGCTCAACGAACTCGACGACAAGTCGGCCCTGGCCTTCACCGAGGAGCTCACCGAGACCATCGCCACCACCGGCGCGCGCGGCGTCCTCATCGACATCTCGCGCCTGGAGCTCGTCGACTCCTTCGTCGCCCGCACGCTGATGGACCTCAGCACCACGGCGCGGCTGCTCGGAGCCCGCGTCATCGTGGCCGGGATGCGCCCCCCGGTCGCCATCACCCTGGTCGAACTCGGCATCGAGCTGGCCGGGGTGGAGACCGCGCTCAGCGCCGAACAGGGGATGGCCGCCCTGGGCTGGTACCGGGGCGCGTCGTCGCAGGAGAGGCCGGAACCGTGACGCGAGCCGACGGACACACCGCCGCCGCGCCCCGCACCACCGGGGTACCCGGGCAGACGCGTCCGCAGGATTCCACCACCCACACCGTCTGCACCGAGGAGGACCTGCTGCACGTCCGGCACGCCGTGCGCGCCGCCACCGTGCTCGCGGGCTTCGGCATCGTCGACCAGACGCGGGTGGTGACCGCCGCCAGCGAACTGGCCCGCAACGCCTACGTGCACGGCGGCGGAGGCACCCTCACCATCGAGATCGTCCGCCGCCTCGGCACCACCGGCATCCGGCTGACCGTCGAGGACGAGGGGCCCGGCATCAGCGACGTGGACGCCGCCCTCACCGACGGCTTCACCACCGGCGCGGGCCTCGGCCACGGCCTGGGCGGCGCCCGCCGGCTCATGGACGACTTCGCCGTGCGCAGCGAACCCGGACGGGGCACGGTCGTCACCGCCACCCGGTGGCACACGAGGCGCGCGTGACCCCCGGCCCCACCAGCCCCTCGGGACCCCCGGGCGGCGCCCTCGCGGAGACCACCCGAGCCGTCCCGATCGACCACTTCAGCGCCGTGCACCTGGCCGCGGCGACGGCCCGCGCCGTCGCCGAGCGCTGCGGCCTGCCCGGCGCCCTGCCCGACCAGGCGGCCGTGGTCGCCTCGGAACTCGCCAGCAACATCGCCAAACACGCCAACGGCGGCAGCCTCTACCTCCAGCCCCTCACCTACGGTGAAGGCATGGAGGTCATCGCCGTCGACCGGGGCCCTGGCATGCGCGAGCTGGAGCGCTGCCTGACCGACGGCTACACCACCACCAACACCCTCGGCGCGGGCCTGGGCGCCATCGGCCGCATCGCCACCACCCTGACCATCCGCACCCGGTCGGGCACCGGCACGCTCGTCTGCGCCCGCCTCGCGCCCCCGCGCCGCACCGCGGACGCCGAGCGCCCGCTGGCCTCCCTGTGCCTGCCCGCCGACGGCGAGAAGCACTGCGGCGACGCCGTCACGGTGGCCCTCACCGACCGCGGCCCGACCGCGCTCGTGGTGGACGGCCTCGGCCACGGCGCCGAGGCGGCCGAAGCGGCCCGCGCCGCCGTACGCACCTTCCGCCGCGCCCCCGACGCCGACCTGCCCGACCTGCTCACCGCGGCCAACCGCGCCCTGCGCCACTCCCGTGGTGCCGCCCTCGCCGTCCTGCGGCTGGAGGGCGCCACCGCCTCCTACTGCGGCGTCGGGAACGTCCGTGCCGTCCTGCTGTCCCCCGACGACGTCGCCCACCGGCTCACCGGCCAGCCCGGCGTCGTCGGCTGGAACATGCCCCCGCCGCAGGTGCGCCGCCTCGGCGCCCCCGCCGGCACCACCGCCGTGCTCCACACCGACGGCCTCGACCACCGCTGGGCCCGGGCCCCGGAGCCGTTCCTGCTGCGGCTGCCGCCGCCGCTGCTGACCGCCGCTCTCGTCCACGGATTCCGCAGCAGCCGGGACGACACGACCGTCGTCGCCGTCAAGACCCCCCAGAGGCCCCGATGACCGCCACCGACCTGTGTTCCCTGCCGGCGCTCAGACACGCCGTCCGCCGGCTCGCCGACGCCCACCACCTCGACGTGGAGGTCCGCGCCCGGCTGGCCCTCGCGGTCACCCACGTCGCCGCCCCGGCCGTCGAGGCGGGGCACGCCGTCGCCCTGACGGCCGAGCGCCGCGGCGCGGGGCAGGACGGGACGCCGATGCTCGTCGTGGTCCTCGACCGCCCCGCGTGCGGCGTCGACGTCCCCGCCGCGGACGACCTCCCGCTCCCCGCGCACCGCACCACCCCCACCGCCGTGACCTGGCACATCCCCCTCGACCCGGCCCCGCACGACGTCCCGCGCCCCGCACCGGGCGCCGACGTCGTGGCGCCGGGCGAGCCCCTGCCCACCGGCGAGACCGAGCTGCTGCTCAAGGAACTCGGCGCGGCCCTGGCCCAGGTCGACGCCCTCAAGGCCGAGCACCGCATGCTCAAGCACGAACTGGCCGAGACCAACAGCGGCGTACTCGCCCTGTACGTCCAGCTCGACGAGCGCGACCAGCAGTTGCGCCGCGCCCACGGCCGCGTCCTGCGCGAGCTGGAGGACGCGCTGCGCCCGCCCGTCCTGGACGTGCCCGGGCTCGAACTCGGCGTGCACTACGCCCCTGCGGACTCCGAGGCCCCCACCGGAGGCGACCTGTACGACTGGTTCGTGCTGCCCGACGGCACCGTGCACATCACCGTCGTCGACGCGCTCGGCCACGGCGTCCGCTCCACCCGTACGGCCCTCAACGTCACGCACGCCGTCCGCACCCTGGCCCTCGAAGGCCACCCCCTGGAGTCGGTCGTCGCCCGCACCAACGAGGTGCTCGCCCCCTTCGACCCCGGCCTGATGGCGACCGTCCTGCTGGCCCGGCTGCGCCCGGAGACCGGCGAACTCCGCCTGGCCAACGGCAGCCACCCGCCCGCGCTGCTGCTGCGCCGCGAGGGCGACACCGAGTTCCTGGAGACCCCCGGCCGGGGCATCGGCTTCCCGCTGCCCGGCAGCGAGGGCATCCGCCGCACCCGGCTGCGCCCGGGCGACCTGCTGCTGCTCTACACCGACGGCCTCACCGAGAGCCGCAGGGACCCCGAGGAGGGCGAGGCCCGGCTGGCCCGGGCGGTCCGTGAGCACGCCCACCGGCCCACGGCGCACCTGCCCGCGGAGATCGCCAAGGAGATGCACGAGGTGATACTGCACGCGGACGACACGCTGGCCCTCGCGGTGCGCCTCGGCGGCGGCACGGACGAGGGGGCGTCGGGTCAGGGAGCGGATGCGTAAGCTCGGCGCGGGATCCGACGGGACGGGCCGGGCAACGGCCGTCGCGGACCGTCCGCCCGCACCGGGCAACGGCCGAAGGTCGGTTCGCCCGCAGGCCGTCGCGGATGTCAGGGATGGGGTACGTCCACGTCATCTATGCCGTCGACCACACGGAACACCTGGTCCGTGTGCGTCAGGCGCAGCAGATGGCGGATGCTGGGCGAGGGCCGGGAGATCAGGAGCCGCGCCCCGGACGTCTCGGAGTGCTCGCGCAGGATCAGCAGGGTGTTGAGCCCGCTGGAGTCGCAGAACGTGACGTCCTCGCAGTCGAGAACGACGGTCCGGGCTCTGTCGTGGAGCAGCGGGCCCGCGGCTTCGGCGAGCGACGGGGCACCTTCCAGGTCCAGTTCGCCCGACAGCCGCAGCACGGCTCGCGCCCCCGCGTCGTCGTCCTCGCGGCTGAGCCAGAAGCGGTCTTCCATGGCCTGCACACCTCTCCCGGGCCATCACCGCCCGACTCGCTGCCGACGTGCTTCGTGGAGCAGACCTCTACCCCGTGAGGACGCTCTTAGCAGCACTTCAGCGCGACGGGCGTGTCGCCTTGCTCACATGAGGGACACGGGTGGGCACGGCACGTCACCCGGGAAAGGGGGGCTCTCTACGCTCGTACGAAAGGGCGCGCTCTCACGACAGCGGCACGGTGGCCCCCACCCGCTTGCCGACCGGGCGCCACTCGACTTCCAGGCGGCCGGCCAGGCCGCGTACCAGGTGCAGACCGAACCCGCCCGGCCGGGCCGGGTCCAGGGCCGCGGTGCGCGGGGGGTCGTCGGTGGCGTCGTACACCGACACCGTCACCCCGCGGTCGCTGTGGTTGAGTTGGAACGCGGTCACGCCGCCGGCGTGCCGCACCGCGTTCGTCACCAGTTCCGACACCACCAGGAGCACCGCGTCCGCGTGCCGTTCGTCGGTGTGTCCCACCGAGGCCAAGAACTCACGCGCCGTCGCGCGCGCCTCGGCCGCCGAGACCCTTCCGTACCGCGACCACTTCCGCACCGCTCGCTTCTCCTCCGGAGGGTGCACCACGACAACAACCTCCCATCGTCTCGATGCTCACGTACAGATCGCCTGCCCCGAACCCCCGGGGCTACGCCGCGAGCCGGCACCCGGGTGGGAAGCCGCAGGTCGGGCGCCGTGCGCGGGCGGACATCCGTACCGTGGGGCCGGGGCCGTGGGTTCGGACGCGGTACGGGGATAGGCTAGAGGGCGCGGCCGCCCGCCTCGTCCGGCGCCGCCGAGTGGCGGGGCGTGACGACGCGGACGGGCAGCGGGCCGTGCGGTCCGTCCCCGTCCACCGACGTGCGGGGCGTCGAGGCCGACCGAGGGGGCGACGAGGGGAAAGGCCATGAGCAAGCCAGTGACGCGCCGTCCGGGCGGACGGTGCCCGCGGCCCGGTCCGGTCGGTTCCGTCGGCGCGGCGGGGACAGCGGGGACGGCGGGTGTCACCGCCCGCCGGTGGCCGGGCGCCGGCGGCGGGAAGTGTCGGTGAGATGGTCACGGACCACGGCGAGCTGAGCGCGCGGCAGCGCGCGGACGACACGGACCACACGCACCCCGACCTGGCCGGTGAGCTGGCCGAGCTCCTGGAGGCGCTGTGGGAGCACGGCCGTGAGGTGCCCTCGGCGCCCGCCTCGCCCTCGCAGCTCCGCGTCCTGCACTGCCTGGACCGGGACGAGGGCATCAACCTGCGCACGCTCGGTGAGCTCCTGGGCTCCGCGCCGCCGTCCGTGAGCCGGCTGTGCGACCGCCTCGAGGCCCTGGGCTTCGTCCGCCGCGTCCCGAGCAAGGTCAGCAGGCGGGAGCTGGAACTGCACCTCACCCGGCACGGCCGCACCTATCTGCGGACCCTGAGGGACCGGCGGGTCGCCTCGCTGCGGGAGGTCACCGACCGGATGACCCCCGCCGCCCGCCGCGTCCTGCTCGACGGCCTGGTCGCCCTGCGCGACGCGCTGGAGCAGACGCAGGGCGCCTCCGGCCGCGGCGCCGACGGCGATGTGCGCTCGGCGTGAAGTGCCCGCGCTGGAGCCCCCACCAGGTGTCCACGGCGCCTCCACCGCCCCGCTGACCTCGCGGGGAAGCGGGGCTCGCCGCCGGGAGCGGCGCGCCGACCGGGCGGTAGGGTGCCGCCAGGGCGAGGAACGCCGGACCGGGGCGGCACGGCCCGGGTCGCGTCCGTACGGACGGTACGGACGTTCCGCCGTACCGGACGTCCCCGCAGTACCGCCGGAACTCACGGGAAGTGCAGTGGCATGAACGCTCAGCCCGCGCCCGCCTCGCGGCGCCCCGCCGATGTCGCGCCGGTGGCGTGCGACGCCATCGAGCTGCTGGACCTGGTGTGGGACACGGACCGCGGCCAGGAGCCCGGCTCCGGCGGTTCCACCGTCTCCGCGTCGCAACTGCGCGTGCTGCGCTGCCTGGAGCGCGGCGACGGCATCAACCTGCGCACCCTCAGCGAGCTGCTGGGGTCGCCGCCGTCGTCGGTCAGCCGGCTGTGCGACCGCCTGGAGGCGACGGGGCTGGTCGAGCGCGGCCCCAGCCCGGTGAGCAGGCGCGAGCTGACGCTCCGGCTGACGGGCCGGGGGCGGGGGCACCTGCGCGGGCTGCGCGAGCGGCGGGAGGAGAGCCTGCGGCGGGTCGTCCGGGCGATGCCGCCCGCGGCGCGGAGCGCGCTCAGGGACGGGCTCGTCGGGTTCCGGGCCGCGCTGGAGGCGGGCCCCCAGGCGCCCGGCGAGCGCCCCGGGGACGCGATCCTGTCGGAGGCGGCGGCCGGGGCGGCGCGCACGGCGTCGGTACGCCGGGACGAGGCCTCGCCCGGCTCTTCGTCCGGCCGCGGTGCCAACCCCGGTGCCGCCGAGCCGGAGGGCGCCGGACCGCGGTGACCGCAGGCCGGCGCCGCCCGGGGGTGTCAGGCGGTGTCAGGCGGGGCCGTCGCCGGAACCGGCGGGGTCCTCGGACCCGCCCGGACCCTCGGGGGCGTCGGTGTCGTCGGAGCCCTCCGGGACGTCGGGGACCGGGGCCGCCCCCGGGCGCCCGTACCAGTCGAGGCACAGCACCAGGGCGTCGTCGTCCAGGGCCGGGTCCCCGTGGTGGTCGCTCAGCTCGCGCAGCATCGCGCCGGGCACCTGCGACGGCGGCAGCAGACTCGTGGCCAGCAGGGTGCGGGCCAGCGCGCTCTCGCCGTAGTTCACCCCGCCGGGTGACGAGGCGTCGTACACGCCGTCGCTGCCGAACGCCAGCCGGTCGCCCGGGCGCACGGTGAAGTGCTGCGTCTCGTACACGGTGTCCCCGAACATGCCCAGCGGGAGCTGCGCGTCGAAGCGGACCTCCGACACCGAGCGGCCCCGCAGCCGCCACAGCCGCGGCGAACCGGCGTCCACGACGTCCACCTCGCCGGTCGCCAGGTCGAAGCTCAGCAGCAGCACCGCGACGTGGGCCTCGCCCCCGTACTGGGCGTGCACCGCCTGGTCGGCCAGCAGGGCCTGGCCGGCGATGTCGAGGCCCGCCCGGCGCGCGTTGCGCAGGGCGCTGACGGCGAGGTTCGTCAGGAGCGCGGCCTGGACGCCCTCGCCCATGCCGTTGGTGATGGTCAGCGTCAGGCGCTCGGCGGACACCGACCAGTCGTAGTTGTCGCCGAAGATGGCATAGGCGGGCTCCAGGTGGGCACCGATGGCGAACTCCTCACGGGCGCAGGCCCGGCCGGGCAGGAGCTGCCACTGCATCTCGGCCGCGAGGGTCAGGCGCGCCGCCCGCCGGGCGAGCACGTACAGGTCCGTGTCGCGCTCCGCGACGAGGATCTCGTGTCCGAGCGCTTCACTGATGCGGGCCAGCTCCGGCAGGATCGGCTCCGCGTAGGTGTCCGCACCCATGCGCACCGTGAGGACGCCGAGGTTGTCCCCCCGGATGATCACGGGCAGGTGGACGTCCACCGCACCGGCCGCGGTCCGTGTCATGTACGGCTTCTGGGAGCCGAACGCCCGCCCCTGCGGGCTGGTGTGGATGCACACGGACCCCTCCGCGTCCGGACCGACGGCCTGGAGGGAGCGCATTCCGTAGTCGGCGAGCCGGAGTTGGACGTCGACGGCGCCGTACGTGTCCTTCACGGCCTCGCGTACGACGTCCACGAGGGCATGGGGAGCCGCGGCGCGCAACGCCTGCGCGATGGGAGTCTCGTCCACGTCATCCTGATTCAGTCGGTGCCGGAACCGGGGGCCCGGCAGGGGGACTTCCGCCGACCGGTCCGCGGACCTGTCCACAGAAGTGAAGGTTGCGCATGAGTCGTGCACGACTCGTGAAGCACATGAACGATGCGCAACGCTTGCCGCAAGGCAATGGTAGCCCTACGGCAAGTCACCGGTGTCCGGCCCGCGTTGGCGCGGGGGTGCGGGCGCGGGGGCGTGCCGCCACCCCGGCACCGGTCGCGCACCGGACTCAGGAGGACGGGTCGGCCGTAGGGGAATTCGGCATTCCGGCGACATGGGCGGAACCGGAGCGGAAGCCGGAGTGGAACCCGGAGCGGAAAAGGGCACACCCGGCGTGTACGCACGGCGCGCAATGCGTTGTCGGCGCCCGGCCGCGGGTGGCCGTACCAGGAAAAGGCCGGGGAAAAGCGGGTGGCGATCTTCGGGGTGCTCCCGGGGAGGCGGCGGGAAAATCGCCGGACCGGGGGAGCGGCCCCCGCGGCGGCACGGGCCGGAAACGGCGAAGGCCCGGCCGCTCCTCGCTGTGAGGGGCGACCGGGCCGTTCATGTCTCAGCCGTTACCAGCGGTACCAGCGGCTCCTGCGCCCGCCCGTGCCCGCGGTGCGCATCACGAAACCGAGCAGCCAGGCCACCAGGACGATGGCGGCGAGCAGCCAGAGGAATTTCATCGCGAAACCCGCGCCGAACAGTACGACGGCCAACAGAAGAACAAGCAGCAAAGGCACCATGCCCTGTCACCTCCACAGAGCCGAGTTCCCCGGATTCCCGATATGACACCGGCCCGCCCGGCGGGTTCCGCGCGGTGCGCGGCGCCGCTCCGGTTTACGGCGCCGGAGCGCGGTTAGGCGCCTCAATGCACCTGTTGTCGATATTCGGGAAGTGAGCACTGTGGCTGGCGACGAGAAGGCCAAGGGCAAGACCGAGCAGGCCAAGGGCAAGCTGAAGGAAGCGGCGGGCCGCGCCGTGGGCAACGAGCGCCTGACCGCCGAGGGCCGCGCCGAACAGGGCAAGGGCGACCTGCGTCAGGCGAAGGAGAAGGCGAAGGACGCCTTCCGCCACTGAGGCGCGAACGCCGGGAGGCACGCACGCCTGCGTACGCCCCCCGGGTGACACCCGTGCGTACGCCTCCGTGACGCGCGCGCGTACGTCTCTGTGACGTGTGTACGCCCATACGCCGGCGACGGCGTGGTACGCCCGCACTCCGCCGACGGCGTGGGTACGCCCCCCACCCCGGTGACGTGCGGGCGGACGCCCACCGGCCGAGGGCCCGGCGCCGACCGCGCCGAACCCTCGGCCGGTGGAGTGTGTGCCGGGCCCCCGCACAGCGACCGCCGCCCGGCTTCCCGGGCGGCGGCCGACAGGCGGACGGACGGGCTCAGACGGCCAGCGAGACGCCTCCTGCGCCGCCCACGGCGGACTCGGGACCGGTCTTGGCCGACGGCAGGGGCACCGGGGCGGGCGCGGGCCGGGAGGCCGACGGCCGGGGGAGCGGCAGCTCCCGCGCCCGGCCGGCCGTGCCGGCCGTCCGGACGCGGGGCGTGCTCGACGCCCGGGCCGGGGCGGGACCGGCGCACCTCGGCACCGGCTCGCCCGCGAGCAGCGCGTCGGCGACGCCCAGGGCGTCCTCGATCGTGGTGGCGCCCGTCAGCACGCACAGGGTGTAGCTCACGTCCTCCAGCGCGCGGCGGTTCGCCTCGGTCGGCGGTGCCGCGATACGCAGATCGGCGTAGCGGGCGAGCAGAACTCTCAGTTGCTTGGGATCCGGCATCAGCACGGTGTCCACCCCTTCTTCTGATGTGTCCTGCGTCTGCCCCGTCGCCCCGACTCCATGTGTCTTTTGATCTACTTCACACGTTATGTCGTACTGGTCGGGGGAAGACGTGCCCGGGAGGCGATGACCCGGTCGTCTCCAGTACCCCTTGTTCCGGCTTCGATGCCCCCGGCGTGCGCGCCGGGCGTCGACGCCCGACCCTTCGAGGAGCAGACACCATGGCCCGTTCCACCACCCCCCGCTACACCGTCCCCGGCATCAGCGTCGAGGACGGCGGCAAGCTCATCACCGCGCTCAGCATGCGCCTGCACGCGCTGAACGACCTGCACCTCACGCTCAAGCACGTGCACTGGAACGTCGTCGGCCCGCACTTCATCGCCGTGCACGAGATGCTGGACCCGCAGGTCGACCGCGTCCGCGACATGGCCGACGACGTCGCCGAGCGCATCTCGGCCCTGGGCGGCGTGCCGCAGGGCACCCCGGGCGCCCTGGTCTCCGAGCGCACCTGGAACGACTACAGCATCGGCCGGGCCGACGCCATCGCCCACCTGGGCGCGCTCGACCTCGTGTACACCGGCGTCATCGAGGGCTACCGCGCGGCGATCGACGAGGTCGGCAAGCTCGACCCCGCCACCGAGGACATCCTGATCGAGCAGGTGCGGGACCTGGACCAGTTCCAGTGGTTCGTCCGGGCGCACCTGGAGAGCGCGCAGGGCACCCTCTCCACCGGCGGGTCGACCACCGAGCGCGAGGCCGCGGAAGCGGCCCAGGACGCCTGACCCGGCCCCCGCGCGGCCCCGGCCGCGCGCACCCGACCAGCAGCACCGACACGACCGAGGAGGAGCCGCCGTGCGCGTCGCCTTCCTGACCGCGCCCGAAGGCGTGGAGCAGATCGAACTGACCGAGCCGTGGCGGGCCGTGGAGGCCGCCGGGGCCGAACCCGTCCTGCTGTCGACCGCCCCGGGCCGCGTCCAGGGCTTCGACCACCTCGACAAGGCCGACTCCTTCCCGGTCGACCAGGTCGTGGCCGAGGCCGCCGCCGCCGACTTCGACGCACTGGTCCTGCCCGGCGGCGTCGCCAACCCCGACGCCCTGCGCCTGGACGAGAAGGCGGTGGCGTTCGTCGGGGACTTCTTCGCGGCGGGCAAGCCGGTCGCGGCGATCTGCCACGCGCCCTGGACCCTGGTCGAGGCCGACGTCGTACGGGGCCGCACCCTCACCTCCTGGCCCAGCCTGCGCACCGACATCCGCAACGCCGGCGGCGAGTGGGTCGACCGGGAGGTCCAGGTGTGCACCGCGGGCGGCAACACCCTGGTCACCAGCCGCAAGCCGGACGACCTGCCGGCCTTCTGCGGCGCCCTGACCGACGCCCTGGGCGAGGGCGGCGCCGCGGGGCGCTGAGGTACCGGGCGAGGGGCGGGCAGGGCCGCCGCCGAGCGCATCGCCTCGGCGACGCCCACCGCCCCCGGCGCCCGTGCTCCTCACCCTTTCCTTTCCTGCTCCTGGTCGTGTCCTCCGTACTCCTGCTCCTGCCCATGCTCCCGCTCGACGTGGCGACCCCGGGGTCCCCGACGTCCGGAGCGCGTACTCCATCGGTGGGACGGCGGATAAGCGCGCGTGTGGCGCGGTGACAGATACAGAGCGGTCGGCGGACCGCCCCACGCAGCGCCCCCCACAGACCAGGAGCAGCCCATGCCCGTATCCCCGTGGTACGCCCTCACCGCCGTCGTCGCCGCGAGCGTGCTCGCCGCGCCCACGGCGGCGGCCGAGCAGCGGACACCGGCCCCTGTGCGCGAGACGGCCGAGCCCGTGCCCGGTCGGTACATCGTCACCCTGGCCGCGGGCGTCCCCTCCGACCGGGCCGCGGAGCGGTGGCGGCTGCCGGTGCGGGAGACCTTCCACGAGCTGCTCAACGGCTTCTCCGCCGATCTCAGCCCCCGGCAGGTGCGCATGGTGCGCCGGATGCCGGGGGTGATCGCGGTGGAGCAGGTCGGCGTCGTCTCGGGGCCGCGCGACGCGGTGCGCGCGCACCACCGCGAGCCCACCGAGTCCTGGGGGCTCGACCGCATCGACCAGCGCGCGCTGCCGCTCGACGGCTCGTTCACGCCCGGCGGCGACGGCGACGGCGTGACGGCGTACGTCATGGACAGCGGGATCGACCTCGCCCACACGGCGTTCGGCGGCCGGGCGACGGGGGGCTTCGACGCCTTCAACGGGGACGGCGCGGACTGCTACGGGCACGGCACCAGCGTCGCCTCGCTGGTGGGCGGGGACCCGTACGGGGTCGCGCGCAAGGCCAAGCTGGTGTCCGTCAAGGTCCTCGACTGCGAGAACAAGGGGACCAGCGAGGGGGTGCTCGCCGGGCTCGAGTGGATCGCGAAGAACGCGGTCAAGCCGTCGGTGGTCAACTCCTCGCTCAGCTCACCGAAGTTCGCGACCGTCGACGCGGCGGTCGACGCCCTGGCCGGACGCGGCGTCCTGACCGTGGCGGCCGGCGGCAACCAGGACGACGACGCCTGCACCCGCTCGCCCGCCGGTGCGACCACGGCGCTGACCGTCGGCAACAGCACCAACGAGGACAAGGAGTCCGAGACCAGCAACCACGGCCGCTGCCTGAGCCTGTACGCCCCCGGGAACGACGTGCTCGCCGCCAAGTCGGGCGGCGGCTCCGCCACGGTCAGCGGCACGTCCTTCGCCGCGCCGTACACCGCGGGCGCGGCCGTGCTCGCCCTGGACGCCGCCCCGGAGACCGCCCCCGCCGCCCTGAAGCAGCAGCTCGTCGAGGCGGCCACGCCCGGCGTCCTGACCGTCGGCCCGGGCTCGCCCAACCGGCTGCTGTACGTGCAGCCGGGCAGCGCGCCCAACCCCCCGGCCACGGCCGTCCGCTGACCCCGGGCCCCGGCGGGCGGCGGCGACGCGGCCCAGGGGGGTGCGGCTCAGGCGTGCGGGCGGGTGTCCTCCTCGTCCGCGCCGGGGCCGGTGTGCGCGTCGGCCAGACGCCGGCGCAGGCGCGCGGCGACCGACTCCTGGTCCTCCGGGGAGAGCGGGGACGCGATGCCGTCCTCGGGCGGCGCGGGTGGGGGAGTGCGCTGTTCCTCCAGGGCGGTGAGCAGGGAGTCGCGGGTGACGGCCGTCCGGCGGCGCCGGGCGGTGCCGACCGCGGCGAGGATGACCGCCGTCTTGATGTCCCGGCCCGACACCTCGGCGACGTCGGCGAGTTCGTCGAGCGAGACGTCGTCGTGGACCGGCAGCTCCGCCGGCAGGTGCGTCTGCCAGATCCGGCGGCGGGCCGCGCGGTCGGGCAGGGCGAAGTCGACGTGCAGCAGCCGGGACTCGACGGCGGCGTCGTAGCTGTGCGGCAGGTTGCTGGCGAAGATCACCAGGCCCCGGAAGGTGTCGAGCGCCATCAGGAGTTCCGTACGCATGGAGTTGATGGCGCTCTCCGCCGCCTGCTGGGGCTGGGCGAAGCGGCGGGAGAGCAGCGACTCGGCCTCGTCGACGAAGAGGACCGCGTGCTGCTCGGCGGCCGCGGCGAACAGCGCGGCCAGGTTCTTGGGTCCGTCGCCGTGGTACTTGCTCTCCAGGTCCGAGAGGCGGCAGGACAGGATGCGCCGGCCGAGCCGGTGCGCGAGGGCGTGGGCGGCCATGGACTTGCCGGTGCCGGGCGGGCCGCGGAAGTTGACGGCGGTGGAGGGGTGCGGCTCGATCGAGCGCAGGTTCCAGGTGTCGAAGACGAGGGGCGCCACCTCGACGAGGGACACACAGTCCAGGAGCCGGCCGACGGTCTCCTCGGGCAGGACCAACTGGTCGAAGGTGTACAGCGGTTCGACGGTGGAGAAGGCGGGCGTCTCCGGCGCCGCGGTGTCCCGCGGCGACGGCGACGGCGGCGTCAGGGGCTCGGGCGGCACGCCGTAGCCGGCACTGAGGACGAACGGGCCGGGCCGGTAGCGGCTGATGACGTCACCGAGCATGGCGAACAACCGCACCCGGAACTTCACCAGCTCCCGGTCGGGCAGCTCGGTGGGGAAACCGCTCAGGAAGAGGTGGGGCGCGGACCAGGTGTCCCCGTCCGCGCCGTGCTCCGTGCGGCCGCGCTCATGTGTGGACACGGATGACACCTCCCGCGACGCGGAGCCGCCGGGCGAGTTCGGGGTCGAGGGCGCGGGCGTCCCAGACCTGCGTCGCCGTCCTGACGCCGTACGGGCTGAAGACGCCCCCGACGACGTGGTACTCCCCGGTGGAGAGCCGCTCGGACAGGATCTCCGCGTAGCCGCCCCTGACGGCCCGCGCGGAGACCCAGCCCTCCACCATGTCCCAGGTCACCAGGGCGAGCACGGCCCCGGCGGCGAAGCCTCCCGCCATCAGCAGCAGGAGGAGGCTGATGGGTTCCACCGCGCCCCCTAGCTGTAGACGACGAGGCCGCGGCCCGCCGCGTGGTGGCGTACCACCTCGGGACCCGGCTGTCGCGTGCTGGCGAGGGCCCGGGCCTCGACCACACGGCCGGTTCGCTGGTCGAAGAAGCCCTGCACGACGCGGGTGGTGGCGGCCGCCGGGGTCTTGTCGAACACCCCGCCGACCTTCGCGTAGTCCTTGTTGGCGATACGCTCGGCGAGCGAGAAGGCGATCGCGTCGGAGTTCTCCGCCTTGATCCTGCCGCGCGCCCGGAACCATTCCGTGATGATTTCCACGGTGATGGAGACGATCACCACCGCGATATACCCGAAGAAGGCGATCGCGGCGATGAGGGAGAGTGGATCCATTGCTGTTTTCCCCCGATGTCGTTCGTTTTCCACTGCTGTCGTTCTGCTGTCGTTCCGCTGTCGTTCCGTTGTTGTTCCGTTGTCTTGTTGTTGTCGTGCCGTTGTCGTTTGTCGTGCCGTTGTCGTTCTGATGGTGTGGGCCGGTGCCGACGGGTGTGCTCACCGGTGGCGCCGGAACCAGCGGTGCAGTTCCGCGTCGTCGACCCGCACGTCCAGGCGGCGCCTCCTGCGGGCGCGGTGCGCCGCGACGAGCAGCGGCACCGCGACGGCCAGAGCGGCGGCCACCGCCCCCCATTTCCACATTCCTTGGCTCCGCTCCGGCCCGGGCGCGGCACGCCGCCTGCCGGGCCTACTCGAAGATGATGAGCTCCCGCCCGCCGAACATGCCGAGCAGCTCGCTGTCCAGGGCCCTCGCCACCACGAACCTGCCGTACGGCGTCCCGGAGGGCATCAGGCACGGCTTGTTGTCACGGTCGACGAAGAGCTGGAGACAGGGGAATCCGTAGGACAGGCCCTGGCGGGTGAGGAGGGCGCCGTGGTGCACCTGGGGCGCGTCCGGGCGCTCTTCCACGAAATAGCGGACCACCTCGTCGAAGGTGAGCTTCCTGAGCTGCAGCGGACGCGGCACCTGAGCCTTTTTGATCGCTACGCTGCCCAGCAGATGGAGAACGCCGACGACGGCTTCCGCCGCCTCCGGTGAAAAGTCCTGGACCCACGGCCGGGAACTGCTTCCGTGCGGCGGTGGTGAATCATGAGAGCGTGGATCTTCGGCCATGTCCGATCATCCCCCGAAATTCCCCGAGCCGGATATCCCGATGAGCGAGTGTAGCGGCGAAAGCCTTTTCTTGTACCGCCGATTTCCCGGGGATCAAGGCGTTTTCTTGTGCGATTTTCCACAGGTGTTCGGGGGTATTCGGGGGAGCCGCGGGGCGTGCGAGGCGTACGGGGAGGCCGTCGTGCTCGCCGTACGGCAGTGCCCCCTTCGCGCGGTGGGTGCGCGAAGGGGGCACGGTGTTCATGTTCCGGTGCCACCGGGGGCCCGGGGCCGGTCGGGCCCCGGAACCGTCTCGGGTGGCCGCGGCTGCCTCGGGGGAGCGGGGCCGCCGCCGGTCCGGTGCCGTCAGACGCCGGCCACGCTCTGGATCCAGGAGCGGTACGCCGTCACGTTCGTGTAGGCCGTGGTGGTCTGGCGGTCGCTCGTGGAGGCCACGCCGACCTGGACGCCGCCCGCCATCATCGGGCCGCCCGAGTCGCCGCCCGCGGTGATGCCGTTGCCGCGGCGGGCGCAGATGGCCCGGCCGTTGTAGGCGTCGGTGCAGCCGCCGGTCACCACGACGTCGGCGACCTTCAGGAGGCGCGACTGACAGTTGATCTCCTGCCCGCACTGGGAGGTGGCTCCCCAGCCGTAGACCTGCACGGTCTGGCCGACCTGCACGGAGCCCGGGCTGCCCAGGCGCGCGTAGGTGCCCGACACGGAGCGGTCGAGGCGGACCAGGGAGAGGTCGGAGGACGCGTGGTTATGGATGCTGACGCCGTTGGCCTGGGTGCCGCCGGTGGTCTGGTCGAGGCTGCCGATGCGGAACGACAGGTTGCCGCCGCTGACGCAGTGCTTCGCCGTGAGGATCCAGGTGGGGGCGATGATGGTGGCGCTGCACGTCTGCCGGCCGTTGGAGAAGAGCCGGGCCGCCCACGGCGCGTTGCTGGCGTAGCCGCCGCCGATGATCGGCTGGACCGCCTGCGTGGAGGGGGCGGGGGCGCGCTCGGCGGACTGCGCCTGCGCGGCGGCCGTGGGAGCGAGTCCCAGGACGGACAGCGCGACGGCTGCGAGGGCGGGGACAAGTCGGGATATACGCACGTTCGTCTCCATTGTGTGGGGGTTGAACGCCCTGCATGGGGCCCGCCGTGCATAGGTATGCGAAACGGGCACCCACGCGGACGGCCGGTGAGCCTGTCGCGTGCATGCCATGCTGGGCAGAGGTGAATGTGGCAGACCGGCCAAGGTGGCCGCAAGGGGCGGGTCGCGCCTATGCGCGTAGAGTTGCGGACTTCCGCATAGGGAAAACATATGGTCTGGACCACTCTGTGGTGAAAGGTCGGGCTGCTCCCCGGTGCGGACCGGCTCCCTTTCGGCCCGCCACGCGCATGAGAGGGAGGACTCGGGGGATCCGGGCTGCATGAGAACTGATGGGGCGGTGCGGAGCGGAGTGGGACAGGCGCGCCGGGTGGCCCGGGGGCGGGGCCTCGACGTCGCGGCGCGGGCGGGGTTCGTGGCCCGCGGCGTGATCTACGTACTCGTCGGGGCGTTGGCGCTGCGCATCGCGCTCGCCGACGGTGACAAGCGGCAGGCCGACCGCGGCGGGGCGCTGGCGGAGATCGCCGAGAAGCCCTTCGGCAACGCCGTGTTGTGGCTCCTCGGCCTCGGCCTCGTGGGGATGGCGCTGTGGCGGCTCTCCGAGGCGCTGTTCGGCCAGGCGGGCCCCGACGGCCACAAGAAGGGCAAGCGCCTCCTGTCGGCGGGCCGCTTCGTCTTCTACGCGGTGGTCAGCTACTCGGTCCTCGCCTATGTCGCGGGCGACAAGGGCAGCGGCAGCGGCTCGTCCGACCGCCAGGTCGACGACGTCACGGCGACCGCGCTCGACTGGCCGGGCGGCCGGTGGATCGTCGGCGCCGCGGGCGCGGGCGTGGTGGCGGCCGGGCTCTGGATCGCGGGCCGCGCCGTGCTGCGCAAGTACCGCCGCCGGCTGCGCATGGGGGAGATGTCCGCCAGGACGCGCCGGGTCGTGGACGTCCTCGGCGTGGTGGGCGGCTGCGGGCGGGGCTGCGCCTTCGGCGCGGCCGGGGTCTTCCTCGTCGTGGCCGCCGTGCGGCACAAGGCCGGCGAGGCCAAGGGCGTGGACGACACCCTGCGCTCCTTCACCCACACGGCGGCCGGGCCGTGGCTGCTGGTCGCCGTGGCCGTGGCGCTCGTGGCCTTCGGCCTCTTCTCGTGGGCGAACGCGCGCTGGCGCAAGGTGTGACGCCCTGCCGGTGAGGCCACAAGGTGTGACGCCCCCTCGGTGAGGCCCCTTCGCCCGGCCCCGCCCCGCCCTGACAGGCACCTGCCGTGCAACGGCCGGGAGCGGGAGGGCAGTTCACCCACGGCGGCTCGGTTCGCGACGCCCTTCCTCGCGGGGTCCGGGGTGGTGCACACTCCTTCGGGGGAGCGGGGCATCCGGCGCGGGCCGGCCGCCGGACGGCACCGCCCCGGCAGCGACCAGGAGGCGCACCCATGGACATCCCCGGTCCCGAGCCCCACCCGGACGGGGGCGCGGGCGCCGTCGCGGCCGCGGGCGGACTGCACACCTACCAGTTGCGCCTGCACGCTCGGTACGGCCCCGTCGTGCGGTTCCAACTGCCCGGCGCCGACGACGCCGTGTCGATCGCTGACCCGGTGCTCCTGGAGGCCACCGCCCACATCAACCAACGCCCCAAGCGCCTCTTCGAGTTCCTGGCGCCCCTGTGCGAGGCGGACAACCTCCAGGTCCTCGAAGCGTCCGAGCACGGCCCGTGGCGGCGCCTGCTCCTGTCGGTGTTCGCCGGACGCCCCTCCCACGAACAGCACTTCGCCCGCTTCACCGAGCTGGCGACGGACCTCGCGGTCCGCTGGGCCGGGCACGGCGCGGACGAGCCGGTCGAGCTGCAGAAGGACCTCACCGCCCTGACGCTGCGGATGATCTGTGCGTACGCCCTCGGGGGCGACGCCGCGGACCCGGACCGGGTCAGCGCGGCCTTCGAGGTCGTCCTCACCGAGTACCTGGGGCGGCTTTACCACGTCCCGGTCCCCGGCACCGAGGAGGAGCGCGCCCGGCGGGCGGAGGAGGCGCTCGCCTTTCTGCGCGCGACGGTCGACGAGGTCGTCGCGGCCCACCACCGCTCCGGCGGCCGCGGCGGCCGCAGCGACCTGATCGGCGCGCTCGTCGAGTCCGGGGCGAGCCCCGCGCGGATCCGCGACACCGTCATGGTGACGCTGCTGGCCGCCCACCACACCACCGGCGTCGCCGTCTCCTGGACCCTGCACCTGCTCGGCCGTCACCCCGAGGCCGCCGCGCGCGCCGCCGACGAGCTGGACCGCGTCCTCGGGGACCGCGCCGCGCCCTCCTACGCCGACCTGCGGCGGCTGACGTATCTGGACATGGTCCTGAAGGAGGCGATGCGGCTCTTCCCGCCCGGCCCCTACGGCGCACGCGAGACGACCGAGCCCCTCGTCCTGGGCGGGTACGAGATCCCGGCCGGGACGACGCTGTTCTACCCGTTCTGGGCGGTGCACCTGAATCCGGACCACTGGCCCGAGCCCGAGAGGTTCGACCCGGAGCGCTTCACCCCCGAGGCGGCGGCCGGACGGCCGCGCCTCGCCCACATCCCCTTCGGCCTCGGCCCCCGTAGCTGCGAGGGCGCGAGCCTGGCCACGGTCGAGGCCCTGCTGACCCTGTCGGTCCTGCTCAAACGCCTCACCTTCCGGCCCGTGCCCGGACACGAGGTGCGGCCGATCGAACGCTTCGTCCTGTGGGCCGCCGACGACATCCGCATGTACGCGCGACCGCGGAGACCCCGGGGCGGGGCGGGAGGGGCGCTTCGCGCAGGGCCGTGACGCCGTAGGGCGACGAGGCAGGAGTTCGCGGAGTGAGGACTCACTCATTGACGGAGTGAGCCCTCACTCCGTAGTGTTGCCGTCATGACAGCGCCCAAGGAGAACGAGACCGGCCGGCCCGACCGGGCCGCACGCCGCCGCCGCGCCCCCAGCATGTCGCCGGAGCGGCGCCGCGAGATGATCATCCAGACCGCTATCCCGCTGATCGCCGAGTACGGCGCCACGGTGACGACCGCGAAGATCGCCCGCGCCGCGGGCATCGGCGAGGGCACGATCTTCCGCGTCTTCGCCGACAAGGACGAGCTGTTGCAGGCCTGCGTGGCCGAGGCGCTCTCCCCGGAGCACGCGGTCCGCGAGCTCGACGCGATCGACGTGTCGCAGCCGCTGCCCGACCGGCTCGCGGAGGCGGCCGAGGCGTTGCAGGCGCACCTGTCCCGGATGGGGGCCGTCATGGGCTCGCTGGGGCATCGCGGCGGCAAACACCCCGGCACGGTGCGCGGCGCGGGCCGCGACGAGTCGACGAGTCGGATCCGCGCGGCCCTCGCGGAACTCCTGGAGCCCGACAGGGCCGCCCTGCGCCGACCGCCGGAGCAGATCGCGGCCCTCTTCCTCGGGCTGCTCTTCACCCAGCCGCGTACGGAGGACGAACCCGACCTGACCCCGCGGGAGCTGGCGGAGGTCTTCCTGTACGGGGCGCTCACGGCGGGCGCGCCCGCGGCAGGCGCCGAGTGAGCGTGCGGAGGGGGCGTCTCGGGGTGACGGCCCTGGCCGTCCTCGCCCCCGTCCTGGTGTGGCTGGTGGCGGACCCACTGCTGGGGCACCGGCCGCGCATCACCGACGGCGGGCGGACGCTCGACCTCGGCGCCGCGCCCGTGGCGGCCGTCGCGCTGCTGGCATCGCTCGCCGGCTGGGCGCTGCTGGCCGCCCTGGAGCGGTTCGCGGCGCGGCGCGCCCGCGCCGTCTGGACCGGGACGGCCTGCGCCGTCCTGGCGGTGTCCTTCCTGCCGCTCACCGGCGGCGGCATGGACGGCGGTACGCGACTGTCCCTGGCGCTCATGCACTTGGCCGTGGCGGCCGTACTGATCCCGGGGCTGGGCGGCGGGTGGGCACCGGCCCTCACCCCCGGGGGCCCCTGCCGCCGGAGTGCTAGGGCGTGTGTCGAAAGTGGTGATGGTCGACTGCTGCTCGACGTTTCAGTCGCAGCGATGCTCGGGAAGGTCACGGCCTCTGAGCCGTGCCGCGAGCCAAAGCGGTAAGTCGTTCCGCGTCTGGAGTGCCGGGATCGGCCGACCAGAGCACGAGCTGCTGCTCTGGGGCACCGGCGTAGCGGAAGGTGTCCCAGTCGAGGGTGAGTTCGCCGACGGTGGAGTGCGCGATGCGTTTGCTGCCGAAGTCCTGGTGTGCGACGCGGTGCTCGGCCCACCAGGTTCGGAAGTGCTGGTCGGCCACGGCCAGCTCGCCCACGAGGGCGGTGAGGGCCGGGTCGGTCGGGTTCGTTCCGGCCTCCATCCGCAGGACCTCGACACAGGTGCGGGCCACGTCCTCCCAGTCCGGGTAGATGTCGCGCATCACCGGGTCGGTGAAGACCATGCGGACGTAGTTGCGCTCAGGCTCGGGCACGGCCGCGAAGTCGCACAGCAGCTCCGCCGCCAGCGGGTTCCACGCGAGGATGTCGAGGCGCGGGCCGAAGACGAGGGCGGGTGTGCCGGTGAGCTGGCCGAGCAGCCGGATCAGGTGCGGGTGCGCGGTGGGACGGGCGGCCCGACGCGGCATCTTGCGGTGCCCGGCCCGCGCGGCCTGGGCGACCAGTCCTTCCGCGTACGTCCTCTGGTCGGCGTCCAGCCGCAGCTCCCGCGCGAGGGATTCGAGTACGGGTGGTGACGGTGCCAGCCGTCCCTGTTCGATGCGTACGTAGTAGTCGGTGCTGATCGCGGCGAGCTCGGCCACCTCCTCGCGGCGCAGTCCTTGCACGCGGCGCTGGGTGTGCGCGCGCTCGGGGAGCCCCACCTGTGCGGGTGTGAGTTCGCCACGGCGGTGCTTGAGGAACTCGCCGAGCTCGCGAAGATGGGCGGAGCCAGTCATTCCTTCAGCATGGCACCGGGGAGAAGGCTCTGCCTGGGAAGGATCCTTCCTAGGAAGCAACGCGACCTTCCTGCGCCCGGCTGGCGGCCGGACAGTGGGTACGGGCCCGCAGATCGCCGGCCACCCATGATCCCGCAGGAGCAGCACATGAGGACTGACGTCCGCTTCCCGACCAACGGCCTGCAGCTCGCCGGCCACCTCTACCTCCCCGACGGTGTCGACGCACCGCTCGCCGCCATCGTCGTCGGCCATCCCACGACCGGAGTCAAGGAGCAGGCGCCGGCAGCGTACGCGACGCGCCTGGTCAAGGAGGGATTCGCCGTTTTGACCTTCGACGCCGCTTTCCAGGGCGAATCCGAGGGCATGCCCCGGGGCCTGGAGGACCCCTTCCAGCGTGCCGAGGACTTCCGCGCGGCGGTCTCCTACCTCACCACCCGCCCCGAGATCGACCCCGACCGCATCGGGGTGATGGGTGTGTGCGGCTCCGGTGCCTACGTGCCCTACGCGGCCCAGACCGACCACCGGATGAAGGCCGTGGCCGGCGTGTCCGGGACCGACGTTCCCAGCTTCTTCCGCGGCGCCGACCCCGAGGGCTGGCAGCAGATGGTGGCGAACTCCGGGAACATCCGCAGCGCCGAGGCCGCAGGCGAGCCCGCGGCGACGTTCGCCGTGCTGCCGGAGACGGTCGACGCCGACACCCCCGCCCCGACGGCCGAGTTCGTCGACTACTACAAGACGCCCCGCGGCCACCACCCGCGCTCCACGGGTGACCTGGTCGTGCGCAGCGCGGACCTCCTCGACCAGTTCGACTCCTTCGCCGACGTCGCCAAGATCGCGCCCCGCCCCCTGCTCATGATCGCCGGTACCGAGGCGGTGACCCGCGGGTTCTCCGAGAAGGCCGTCGCCGACAGCCCCGGCAACGCCGAACTGTTCCTCGTCGACGGCGCCACCCACGTCGACCTGTACGACCGCGACGAGTACGTGACCCCTGCCGTCGCCAGGCTGGTCGAGTTCTTCAGCAAGCACCTCGCCTGAGCCGGCGGGCCTGTGCGGGCAAGAGGCGGGAGGGCGCTGGTCGCAGCCACTCTCCGATGGCCGCGACCAGCACGACGGCCTCATAGCGGACGGCGAGCTTGTCGCCCCAGCCCATGGTCACCGGGCTCTGTGAACACACCGCCAGGCGGCTCTTTCTGTAGGCCACCTTGCTTGCGGGCCCCGGCCGCATGCTGGTGGGCGCGGCAGACCGTGGAGTCGCCGCTCAGGTCCCATGTGATCGCGCCTTTCACGTCGGCCAGGGACTGGAGGCGGGTGAGGATCCGGTGCCAGGTGCCGTTGCGCTGCCAGCGGCGGAACAGGTCGTAGACCCGGCCCCACGGCCCGTACTCGGAGGGCACGTCCCGCCACGAAACTCCGGTCCGGACCCGGAACCGTATGCCGTCGATCGGCTGCCGCCGAGGCCAGACGGGCGGCCTCCCCGACCTGGCCCCCTTCGGCAACAACGGCTCCAGCACCGCCCACTGCTCGTCCGTGAGATCTTCCCGACCCATGAATCTTGATCATTCACAATTCGGATCCACTTTCGATACACGGCCTAGAGCGAGGTGAGTGCCTGCATCGCCTCGCGTTCGATGCGGGAGAGCTCGTGGAGGGCGGAACCGGCCTGGACGAGGTTGTGCCGGTCGCCGGATGTGCCTGCTGCCGCTACGAGGGTCGCCACCTGCGTCCAGAGGGTGGCGGCCTCGGCGTACAGGCTGTGGGCCGTGCGCAGGTGGCCGCTGTCCAGCAGCTCTGCGCACTCGGCGAGGAAGTCGCGGTAGAGGTTGCGGAACAGGGCGCCGCCGGTGCCTGCCTTCTCCATGAGGGCGGCCGTCCGCGCCAGGTCCGCCTGCGGATCGTCGCCGCGCTGGAGCCACTTCGGCACGAGTCGGGCTGCTTTCTCGATGCCGCGGTGGCCCAGGTTCGCGATGGGCGGGTTCAGGAAGGCGGTGGCGCAGGTCTTGACCGCGCGGTGGATCCGGTCCTGGGACGACGGCAGGCTGCCGGGCACGGCGAGGGTGAAGGAGCGGTGCCTGGCGGTCATGGGGCCACGCTCGGCCCTGGCCCTGGCCAGCCCCGCGAGACTGGTCGATACGGCACCGCCCTGCTGGGCGGTGTCCACCAGGTAGGCGTTCCGCTCGTCGTAGCCGTACATGGCCACGACGTGCCCGCCGAAGTGCACCTTGGTGCTGAAGTGGTCCAGGTGGTAGCTGTCGAGCTGGAGGCCGACCGGCCGTCCGGCGTCGATGGGGGCCGCCACGTTCTGCCAGGCCTTGCGCGGGGACGTGGTCTCGGCGACCTGGAGGTCCAGCCCGAGCACGGTGGCCAGGTTCCTGGTGAGCTCGAACGGCTTGACCCGGCCTCCCAGGAAAGGGAATGCCATGGCTTTGCTGTCCCAGTAGACGAAGGACAGTCCGGAGCCCAGACCGAACAGCATGGGTTCGGACAGATCGAGCCCCTCGTGCCGCAGCAGCACACCCAAGGCCGTCGTCTCGCAGTGCCGCATCCCGCGGGCGTCGATGTCTCGCACCATGGTCATGCCGCTCATCCTCACGTCTCCGTCCCCCATCAGCGCGCCCCGTCGACACCCTCCGTCGACAACGCCCGGCCGAGCCTGCCAGACCGCCGTGCTCGCCCCCGGTCAGCCCCCGAGCGGTCGCACGCCGTGCGTGGGACCGGTGGGGTGTGTCCCAGTTCACTGCCGTGTGCGGCACTCGCCCGGAACAACCCGGTACGGCGTGCCGTTCTGTGAGTGTGGCTGCGGAGGGGACAGTGTCCCCGGGCCTCACCCTCCGCCCATGGGGACGATCGTTCGGCTGAAGCCCCATGGAGCCTTTCGCCGCGAGGCGACCGCCCTCCGCCGCCACCTCGTACCGCCCCGGCCGGCCTCCCCCGTCCGGCCGGGGCTTCCCCCTCTCCGTCACCGCTGTCCGGCCGGGGGCTTCCCCTCCTCGCATGCAGGCGTTTCCAGGGCGCTCACAGCGCCGCTTTCCCGCGCAGGATCTCGCTCATCCGCGCCGCGAACTCCGCCGGGTGCGTGGTCAGGCCCGTGTGCCCGCCCGGGAAGTGCTGGAGCTCCTGGCCGAGTAGGCCGGCGAGGAACGCCACCGCGCGGTGGGGGAGTTCGCCGCGGGAGTCGTGGCCCGCGGCGAGCACGAGCCGGTGCGGGAGCGCCCGCAGGCGTTCGAGGTCCGGGGCGTAGGACATGAAGGCCGGCACGATGCGGCTGACGAAGTACGGCAGACCGGCCATCGTCCGCTCGGCCCGGGCCGCCGCCTGCGGGGGCAGCGCGAGCCGGGGCCGCGGCTCGGGGGCACCGCCCTCCCCCCTCAGGCCCGCGGCGAACTCGGCCATCGCCGGCATGAGCCCTTCGGCGTGGAACGTCCGCCGGACGCGGGCGATGAGCGCCCGGTGCGCGGGCGCGTCGGGCAGGACCTCCACGAGCGGCGGCTCGTGCAGCACGGTGCGGGCGACGCGGTCCGGGCGCGTGGTGAGCAGGTGCGCGGCGGCGATCGCGCCCGAGCTGGAGCCGAACACCCGCGCGGGCTCGTCGGGCGACAGCAGGTCGAGCAACCGCGCCGCGTCCTCGGCGTGTTCGGCCACCCGCTGCTCCGCCGCGGGGTCGTCGAGCGGGCTGCGGGCCAGGCCGCGAGGGTCGTAGGCCACGACGGTGTACTCGGCGGCCAGCGCGTCCGCGACGCCGTCGAACGAGGCCGCGCCGCCCGTCCCGCCCGGTATCAGCAGGAGCAGCGGGCCCCGGCCGCGTACTTCGTAGTGCAGGGTCGCGCCGTCCACGCGCAGGCTGCCCTCAGTCGTGGCCGTCGTGACGACCGCGGCGTCAGGAGTGGCCGCACCGGTGGGCGTGGCCGGGGCGTCCGGCGCGTTCGAGCTGGTCGAGGTGGCCGAGGTGGCCGAGGTGGTCGAGGTGGTCATACGAGGTCTCCTTCGTCTCCTTCTCCGGCGGCGGGCCAGCGCTCCAAGAGGCTGTGCAGGGCGTCGAGCACGCGGTCCCAGGACCGCTGCGGCGCCCGCTCGTGGGCGAACCCGCCCGTGGCCTCCAGGGCGACGAACCCGTGGAACGTGCTGCGCAGCAGCCGGACGGCGTCGGTCAGGTCGGGCTCGGCGAGGCCGTAGCCGCGCAGCACGCCGTAGGTGAGCTCGACGGCGCGGCGCGGCCCGGGGGCCCGGGCGACCAGCTCGGGGTCGATCCGCAGGCCGGCCTGGGTCGCCGCGTAGCGCCCGGGGTGCTCGTGGGCGTACTCCCGCCAGGCCCCGGCGAACGCGACCAGCGCGTCCTTGCCCGCCCGGCCCGCGGTCGCCTCCGCGATCCGGAGCGTCTTCTCGTCCGCCGCCAACAGCGCGATGCGGCCGCGCAGTTCCTCCAGGTTGCGCACGTGCGTGTAGAGGCTCGCGTCCTTCACGCCGAGCCGCCGCGCCACCCGTGCCATGGTGACCTGCTCGAACCCGGCCTCGTCCGCCAGCTCGGCACCCGCACGCGTCACCCGTTCCGCCGTCAGCCCGGCCCGCGCCATACGCCCTCCTCGCCGTTTCCTAGGGGTCCTAGTTATAACCTAGGGACCCTAGGTGAGCAACTGCGATCTGCCTGGGAGGGGTGAGCCGCCCGGTGGGAGCGAGGGGTGGTGAGGCGTGCGGTGCCGGTGGGCGCGGAGGGGTTTGGTGCCCGGCCCCTGTGGCTAGATCCGCTGCAGGTCTCGGCCGTGTCGGCCGTGTTGACCGCGTCGGCCCGGCCGCGCCGGACATGCCACCCGTCCGAGTCCTGACGACCCGCCAGCCACCCGTACCGGAGGTCCCATGCGCTCAGCTCCGCGTGTCCTGTCCGCCCTCGCCCTCCCGCTCGCCGCCGGACTCACCCTCGGCGCGGCACCGCCACCGGACACCGCGCGTCCGCCGACGCCGTACGGGACCACCGCTTCCACCGTCCGCGGGGCGGGCGGACCGGACGCGTACGCCGACGTCCTCGACCTCCAGGGGAGCCCGGACTCCGCCGACCCGGGCGAGTTCAACCGGATCAACGTCTTCGCCGACCAAGGCGCCTGGCACGCGTACGCGCTGCCCGAGGCCGACGACCCGGCGACGTACGGCGGCTTCACGGGGCCGCTGCACATAGCCCAGGAGTACCCCTGGTGGCTGAGCCGGTCCTTCAGCCGGATCCGGCTCACCGAGGGCGGCAGGACCCTCGGCCTCGCGGACGGGGGCGCGCCCCGGCTCACCTCGCTGCCCGGCCGGCTGCGCCAGACCTACCGGCTCCGCGGCCTCACCCTCACCCTGGAGCTGCGGTTCGCCACCGACCGCACCGCGCTGGTCCGCGCCCGTGTCCACAACACCGGCCGGGCGCCGCGGACGCTCGCGGCGGACTGGACCGGCACCCTGCTGCGCCCGGACAAGGGGCCGCAGCGCGACGCGCCCGAGCTGGCCGTCACGGAGCACGGTGTCGCCGTCCGCTTCGCCCGGGTCCGCGAGACGTGGGACTACCTCACCGACGGCACCGAGCGGTTCGAGGTCAGGCACCGCGAGCCCGTCCGCACCCGCCTCGGCCACGACACCTACCGCACGGAACTCGCGGCCCCGCTCCGCCTCGCCCCCGGCGCGGCCCGCACCCTGGACTGGACCGAGAGCTATACGTTCACCGCCGCCGAGCGGGCCCGCGAGGCCTCCGCCGTACGCCGTGTCCTGGCCCGTCCCGACGCCGTCGCCGCGCGCGGCACGGCACGCTGGCAGCGCCACGTCGCCGCCGTCACCCGCCACGTGCCGCCCGCGCGCCGCCGCCTCGCGGTGAAGGCCCTGGAGACCCTGGTCACCAACTGGCGCTCGGCCGCCGGGCGGATCCGGCACGACGCGGTCACGCCCTCGCTGTCGTACAAGTGGTTCGCGGGCGGCGTCTGGGCCTGGGACACCTGGAAGCAGGCCGTCGGCACGGCCCGCTTCGACCCCCGGCTCGCCCGGTCCCAGATCCGCGCCGTGGTCGACCACCAGATCCGGCCGGACTCGGCCACCCGGCCGCAGGACGCCGGGATGATCCCCGACGCGGTGTTCTACAACGCGCCCGCGGACGGCGGCGGCAACTGGAACGAGCGCAACAGCAAGCCCCCGCTGGCCGCGTGGGCGGTGTGGGAGGTCCACCGGCGCGGCGGCGACCGCGCCGACCGGGCGTTCCTGCGCGAGATGTACCCGAAGCTGGCCGCCTACCAGGCCTGGTGGTACCGCAACCGCGACCACGACCGCGACGGGCTCGCCGAGTACGGGGCGACCGTCGACCCGGCCAACGACAGCCCGGAACAGCGGCGCCTCGCCGCCGCCTGGGAGAGCGGCATGGACAACGCGCCGCGCTTCGACGCCGCCCTCGGTACCGCCGTCGTCGCCAACCGGGACGCCACGGGACGCCTGACCGGCTACTCGCTCACCCAGGAGTCCGTCGACCTCAACGCCTACCTGGCCGCCGACCAGTCCCACCTCGCCGCCATCGCGCGGGAGTTGGGCGACAGGGCGGGAGAGCGGCACTGGCGGGCCCGCGCCGCCGCCACCCACGCGGCCGTGCGCACACGGATGTACGACCCGCGCGACGGCTGGTTCCACGACACCGCCCTGGACGGCGGCGCCCGCCTGACCGCCCGCGGCCGGGGCATCGAGGGGGCCGTCCCGCTGTGGACCGGCACCGCCTCGCCCGCCCAGGCCGCCGCCGTCCGCGACAAGCTGACCGACCCGGACGAGTTCGCCACGCCCGTGCCCTTCCCCACCGTGGCCCGCAGCTCGCCCCACTTCGCCCCGCAGCGCTACTGGCGCGGCCCCGTCTGGCTCGACCAGGCGTACTTCGCCCAGGCCGGACTGCGGCGCTACGGCCACACGCGGGAGGCCCGCGCCCTGACCGGACGGCTGCTCACCCACGCGCGCGGGCTCACCGGCCGGGGCCCGGTGATGGAGAACTACGACCCGCTGACCGGCGCGCCCCTCAACTCCCCGAACTTCAGTTGGTCGGCGGCGCTGCTGCTGCCGATGCTGGGCGGGCGGTAAGGCATCCCCCGAGGCGGGGCGGAGCCTCGGGGGCGCGCCCTCACCACCAGTTCTCGACGGCCCCCTGGTACTCGGGCGAGGCGACGAACCCGACGACCGCGTCCTGGTGGTTGAGGCCGCCCCGCAGCCCGTCGGTCCAGGCCTGCCACCCCTCCGGGTCGGGCTGGCGCCGCAGGTAGTGCGCGTACAGGTCCCGGCTGAAGTTGCGGCAGTACTCCTCGGAGAGGACGAAGCCGCGCGCGACCTCGTGCCGGGGCGTGCCCTCGCGCATCCGCTGCTGCCAGTGCGCGAAGCCCTCGGCGTCCGGCGGGCGCCGCAGCAGGCGCCGGTAGAGCGAGTCGATGAACGCGGCGTCGTCCGGGTACTTCTGCCGGTACTCGGCGCTGTCGAGGAACGCGACGATCGCCGCCTGCCGGCCCATGCCCTGCTGCAACTGCTGCCGCCAGCCGGCCAGCCCCTCCGGGTCCGGGGCGCGGTCGAGCAGCGCGAAGTACAGGTCGGAGGCGAGGCGTTCGGAGTGCTCGTGCGAGTAGCAGAACCCGCGTGCCACGTCCTCGGGGCTCGCGCCCGAGAACAGGCCGCGCACCCAGCCGTCGTACCCCTCGTCGTCGAAGCGGCGCCCGAGGACGTCGCGGTACAGCGACGCCACCCAGATGTGGCGCCGGTACACGTACCGCATGCCGGCGCGGTCGTCGGCCGCGGGGGTCGACGGCGTCGGGTAGAAGGGGTTCATCGTCGAGTCGGGCACCGGGGTGTGGTCGAGCCCCAGGGAGTGGCCGAGCTCGTGCACCATGACCGTCAGCAGGTCGATGCCGGCGCCGGCGACGCCCTCCTGCCAGGTCTCGTCCTCGTCGAGGTGCGTGTCCCCGGCCAGCGCGCCCCCGTTCGGCGGCGGGTAGAACGCGTGGGCGAGGACCCGGCCGGGCCCGTCGAACGGGAAGCCGTCGCCGTGGTCGCGCGCGCCGAACCTGATCTCGATGTCCGGCTCACCCGTCGTCTCGCGGAACACCAGGGGCACCACGGCGGCCCACCGGGCGAACGCCGTGGTGATGGCCGCCCGTTGGCGGTCGTGCGGGAGGTCGGGGGAGAGGTTGTTGACGCGGTAGGTGAGGATGGCGTGGTCCCACACGGTCCCGAACGCCACGAACGAGGCACCGCCGGGCCCGCCGGCCCCCCGCCGGTCGGGCACCCCGCACCGGGGCCGGGCGAGCACCTCCGCCGTGGCGTCGTCGAGCTCCCCCGACGCCGGAAGCAGCGCCATCGCCTGCAGGGCCCGTACCGCCGCCCGGCCCTGGGCGGTGTCGAGAGCGACACCCTCCGCCAGGTAGCCGAACTCCCGCAGATAGTCGGACGCGTTGTTGTCGTCACCCATGGTGTTCTTCCTCTTTCCGTCGTGCCGCCCCCGGCCGTGTCGAGCGGGCGCATGCCCCGCTCCCTCGGCTCCGGATGTGCGGGAAGGGGGCCTGCACGGCCGCGTCGCGCAGGGGCTGCGGTCCCGGTCAGCCGGTACGACCCCACCTTGGCCGACGGCTCCGGCCCGCGGCCACCGCGGTTCCGTTCAGCGGAACCCGAAGTCCGTTGACGGGGGCCGGAGATGGTGCCGCCGGGGTCGGTGGGGCGGGCGGGTCTGGCGGTGTCCCTGAGCGTCCGGGAAACGGACGATCTCATTCGGCCCCACGGCGTGATCCGCGTCCTTATGATCGCAGTCGGTCTCCAGGGGGAGGCCTGCGTGACCCACGCCCGTGCGGCCACGCCTGTGTGACCCACGCCTGTGTGACCAACGAGGGGAACAGCCACCATGACCGGAGTTTCCAGACGTGCCCTGCTCGGCTACTCGGGTAGCGCCGCCGCGGGCGCGGCCCTGGCGTCCGCCGGGACGGCCCGTGCCGCCGACGGCGCGCCGGCCGAGGCGGCCGAGGCGACCGAGGGGAACGGCGCCGCCGAGGCGCAGACCATCGACTACGCGGACGGCACCGAGTTCAGGGGGACGACCAGCATCGGCGACATCGACGCGATGATGGAGATGTCGTTCCGCATCAAGATCGACAACGCTCCCGCGGCGAAGCAGATCACCCCGCTCGAGATCGCGGAGGCCCTCAACAAGATCGGCGCCTCCCGCGGCTGGCCCAAGGTGACGTTCTACTACACCACTTCGGCCCCGCTGAACTGAGCCGCCGAACCGGGCGCGGCGTGCGGTGCGCGCGGGTTTCCACCGGCCGGAAGGGCGGATACCCACGCGCACCACACGCCCGGACGTCCAGCCGTACGTCTGCCCGTACGTCCGTCCGTACGTCCGCCCGTACGTCGCGGGAGGCGCCGGGTCACGGCACCCGCTCGGCGTCGGCGTCGGTGTCGCCCGCCGGTGCCGTCGCGGCGGGCAGCCCGGCGAGCAGGACGACGCCCCAGGCCGTCAGGGCGGCGCCCGCGGCCTGGGGCGCGATCCACCAGCCGGTGCGCAGGCTGTCGCCGTACAGGACGGCTCCCAGGGCCAGGCTGGCGGCGGCCTCGCCGAGGGTGAGGGCGGGCTGCGAGACGAACAGCGGCCCGGACTCCATGGCGTTGGCGAGCAGGAACAGCGCGCAGCCGCCCGCCGCCCCGCACGCGTAGGTCTGCCACGTGGTGGCCAGACCACGGACCCCGGCGTCGGCCAGGGCGGCGATCGCGGCGTTCATCAGCGCGGCCGTGAGCCCGTAGCAGAGCGCGGACGCGGAACCGAACAGCGCGGCGCGCGCCTTGCCCCGCGGGCGGCGCAGCGCGAGCGCCGTGCACCCGCCGACACCGGCGCCGACGACCAGCAGGGCCACGGCCCACACGGCACCGGACACGCCGCGCCCCCCTTCGACGGGCGCCGCCGCGCTCAGGGCGAGGGCGAGTCCGGCCCCGGTGAGCGAAGCGGCGCTCCAGCCGCCCGCGGGCATCGGCGTCCCGGCGAAGACGCGGGCGATCACCAGGGCGAGCGGAAGTTCGAGCACCAGGATGGGCTGCACCAGCGACATCGCGCCCCAGGCCAGGGCGAGCGCCTGGAACACGGCGGCCGCGACGATGACGCCGATGCCCGCAAGCCACGCGCGGTCGCGCAGCAGGTGCCCGGCGAGTCGCGGGCTGAAGGCGTCCCTGGTGGGCACGGTCCGGGCGGCCACCCGTTGCAGCACGGTGCCGGCGGCGTTGGCCACGGCGGCCGCCACCGCGAACAGGGCGGACAGCAGGGACGCTTCCACGACACTCCTCCCACCGCCGGGTCGATGGCGGCGCGGTCAGGGGGCACGGCCACCCGGGGGCTCGGGCGGCTCGGCGGGCTCGGCAGGCTTGACGGGCTCTTGCGGCTCCTGGGACTCGGCGGAGCGAGGGTGCCGCTCGGACACAGGCAGCCCGGCCCGGCCGGTTCAGCCGGTCTGTCGTCCGTCACGGACGTCACGGACGTCACGGGCGCCACGGAGGTCACGGAGGTCACGGGCGCCACGGAACAGGTCACGTGCGGCGCGGCGGGCCCGGCGGGGCCGCGCGGGCGGAGGGGCGGGGGCCCCGGGCGGTGGGCACGGGGTGCGGGCGCCGTGGGCGAGGAGCGCCAGCCACGCCCCGACCAGCAGCAGGTGACACCGCTGGGCGACACCGTGCCACCCGCCGTACCCGAGCAGCGGCCCCACCGTGCACAGCGACGACACCAGGGCGCCCCCGCCGAGCAGCGGCCCCCAGCGGGCCACGCACCGCGGCTCCCCGCGCCCGCGCGCCGAGTGGACGAGCAGGGCCAGGCAGGCGAAGAGGCAGCAGTGCACCAGGGCGCTGGTGACGGTGTGGGCGGGGTGCACGGCGCGGCAGCCCGGCTGCACCGAGGGCGCGCACGCCATCGGCATCAGGACGTCGGCCGTCGAGCACAGGCCCACCCCGGCCAGCGCGCACCACCCGGCCCGGCCCGCCCGGTCCGTCGCCGCGGCCGCGCCCGCCACGGCACCCGTCACGACCAGCGCGGCGCAGACCAGCTCCAGGCCGCCGAACAGCCACCGGTAGGGGCTGCCCACCGCGTACAGCTCACTGACGTACGCGTGGCGCGGATCGAGGCCGGTCGGGACGACGGCCTCCAGGACCCAGGCGTTGTACACGAAAGCGGCGGCCGCCAGCAGGGCGGCCGCCGTCCTGAGAGGCTCGCGCACCCGGCGCGCCGGGCGGCTGTGCGTCGTGGTCTCCGTCACCCGAGCCTTGATAGCGGCCTTGCGCCGCGTTGTGGGGGAGTACGCCGCCGCGTCACCCGTGCGAGCCGGTGAGCCTCACCCGTCGAGGGCAACGGCGCCGCGCGCGCCGTCGTGGCCCTACGCGCCCGCGGCCACGGCCTCGATCGCGTGGTACGGGGCGTCGTCGCCGTCGGCCAGCGGGGTCACCGACACCACGGACAGGCCCGCCGCGTGGCACACCCGCTCGAAGTCCGCGCGGTTCCGCTCCCGGCCACCCACGTTCACCAGCATGTTGAGGTCGGTGAGGTAGTTGAGCCCGGGCGTGACGGGGTCGACGACGTCCGGCAGCACCGGCTCCACGATCAGCACGCGCCCGCCGGGCGGCAGCACCGCGCGGCAGTGGCCGAGGATCGTGACCACCTGCTCGTCCGGCCAGTCGTGCACGACGCTCTTGAGCAGGTACAGGTCGCCGCCCGCGGGCACCGACCGGAAGAAGTCCCCGGCCGTCAGGGCGCAGCGCTCGGTGAGCCCGTGCCGCCGCAGGGTCGCGGGCGCCTGCGCCAGCCCCTCCTCGGTGTCGTACACGACGCCCCGCAGCGCCGGGTACGCGCTCAGGACCGCGCCGAGCAGCGTCCCGTCGCCGCCGCCGACGTCCACGACGGTCGTGAACCGCCCGAAGTCGACGGCGTCCCGCAGGACGGCGGCCGTGTGCCGGGTGGCCTGGCTCATCGCGGCGTTGAACTCGGCGGACAGCTCCGGGTGCGCCCTGAGGTGGCCGAAGAAGTCCGTGCCGAAGACCTTGTCGAAGGCCACGTCGCCGGTGCGGACGCTGTCGTCCAGGTGCTCCCAGCCGCGCAGCAGGGCGGGCTCGGTGAACACGCGTACCAGGGACGTGAGGGAGCCGGGGTGCGCCGGGTCGAGCAGCGCGCCCGTGGGCGTGACCGAGAAGGTCCCCGCGGCGTGCTCCCGCAGTACGCCGAGGCTCGCGAGGGCGCGCAGCAGCCGGGTCATGGGCTGGGGCGCGGTGGACGTCCGGGCGGCGAGGTCGGTGGCGTGGCACCGGCCGTCGCCGATCAGCTCCACCACGCGCAGCCGGACGGCCGCCCGCAGGGTCTGGGCCGCCAGGCTGCCGTAGAGGTGCCGGACGACGGCCTCGGGGTCGGCGGCTTCCGTCATCCGGTCGTGGTCGTGCGTCACTGTTCTGTTCCTCCCGTCGTGGCCGCGTCACAGGGTCCGCGGCTCGGCACGGCTCCACCCTCGCCGCCCCCGCCCCGGCCCGTCTTGGAGGAATGTTCCGTACGCCGCCGGGGGCCCGGCCCCGCGGGGCCGGGCCCCCGCCGCGGCGACGCCCGGTGGGTGGTCCGGTGGGTGCACCCTCAGCCCCTGCCGCCACCGTCGGCACCGTCGGCACCGACGTCGCGGGTCAACCGGCGGCGCCGCCGCGGCGGGTCAACCGGCGGCACCGACGTTGTGGATCATCCGCCGGAGCACCTTCAGGGCGGTGACGTAGTCGGCGTCGTCGACGCCCTCGTGGATGCGGGCGCGGATCGCGGGCGCGTGCCGCCGGAAGGCGGCGCGGGCCTCGTCCCCCGCCGCGGTGATCCACAGGCGCCCCGCGTCGTCCCGGGTGAGCCAGCCGCGCTCCAGCAGCACCTCGGACTCGGCCGCCAGGTCGTCCTCGGGTCTGAGGTAGCCGCTCATGGCCCGCTGGAGCTCGGCGACGGTCATGCCGTGGCCGTCGGTGGACAGGTCGTGCGCCGACAGGTTGCGCAGCAGCCAGAACTGCGGCTGGGTGAAGCCGAGTTCGGCCTGCCGCGCCCGGGTGAAGGCGATGAGCGCCTCATAGGCCAGGCCGGTCCAATGGGCGGCCGGCTGCGCGGCGAGCTCGGCGTCGGTCAGGGCCGGAAGCTGGTGGGTGGTCATGGTGCCGCTCCTCACGCGTGTTCGCTGATGGAGGCACCGTAAGACCTCAAGTCGACTTGAGATCAAGGGTTCCCTGCGCCGGGGCGGCGCGGACCCGGGTGGCCGCCCTGTGCCCACCGGGCCCGCGCGGGTGGCGCCGGTCGGGCCGGAGGGCCCTGTGCCCACCGGGCTCGCGCGGGTGGCGCCGCTCAGGCCGGAGGGACGACCGCGACCGGGCAGTTCGCGTGGTGCAGCGCGGCGTGCGCCACCGACCCGATGCGCGTACCGATGGGGGAGCGGTGCGTCCTGCGGCCCACCACCAGCAGCCGCGCGTCCGCGGCGGCCGCCAGCAGCACCTGACCGGCGCTGCCGATCTCGACGTGCTCCGTCACCGGCACGTCGGGGAACCGCTCGCGCCAGGGGGCGACCGCCCGCGCCAGCGCCTGCCGCTCCATCGGCTCCAGGCCGCCCGCCTGGTCCGCCATGTCCAGCACGCCGGTGTTGTACGCGTACAGCGGCGGCAGCGTCCACGCCCGCACCGCGCGCACCGCCGCGCCCCGGGCGGCCGCCGCCTCGAAGGCGAACCGCAGCACGGCCTCGCCGTCCTCCGGCTCCCCGTGCTGGCCCACGACGATCTCGCCCGCGCCGTCGCCGGCGTGCGGGGCCTCCGCCCCCGTCCCGGTGCCCGCGCGCACCGAGACCACGGGCCGCTGTGCGTCGGCGATCACCTGCTGGCCGTACGAGCCGAGCAGGAAGCCGACGACGGCGCCGTGCCCGCGCGAGCCGAGCACCAGCATCTCGGCGCGCTCGGCCTCCCGCAGGAGCGCGGCCACGGGCGAGTCCCCGACGACCTCCGCGCTCACCCGTAGGTCAGGACGGCGCCCGGACACACGCGTCTCCACCTCCCGCAGCACGGCGTCGGCGGCGCGGGCCTGCTCCTCCCGGTCCTGGGCGACGGTCGCGTCGGCGGACTCCGGGTGCCAGGCGTGCACGACGCGCAGCGGTGCGCCGCGCAGCGCGGCTTCCCCCGCCGCCCAGTCGGCTGCGGCCAGGCTCTCGGCGGATCCGTCCACTCCGACGGCGATGGCGCGGGTCATGGGGCCTCCGTACGTTCGTGAGGCGGGCACGGCGCGGCCGTCCGCACCCGCACCCGCTCCCGGTTCACTGTCTCGGTCGGGTCTCTCCCCGTCCCTTTCTCCCTCTCTCCCTCTTTCTCCTGCTCCTCGCGGTCGCGGGCAATCGGAATCCACCCGTGCGGATCATGTGAGGTGCGTCAACCGCCCCGCTCCGGCCCGGGGCGTCACGGGGTCACGTTCTTGACCGGCAGGTGCTTGCTCGCGCCCGCGATGTAGTAGTCCTTCGGAGCGGAGAAGACCACGAACGCGTTGTCGTAGTCGCGGATCTTGGCGCGGACGGTGAAGTTGCCGCGCGCGTCGGTGGTGGTCTTGGCGTTGTACGCGGACTCGTAGTACGTCCGCAGCAGCACCCGGGTGCCCGCGACCGGGCCGTGCCCGGCGGGCCAGGAGACCTTGCCGGTGACGACGAGGGTGTCACCGGCGCGCACCTTGGTCTTGTTGACCTTGTAGCTGATGGTGCTGGTGACCGGCTCGGCGGCGACGGTGGTGTCGGCGAAGAAGATCTCGTTGTCGTCGGGGTCGCCCGGGTCGTACGAGGCCTGGAACTCCACCTCGTGGCGGGGGAAGAGGAAGGTGCTCGGCTCGTCCTGCCAGCGGTCGGCGGGCACGTCCGCGAGGGAGAACCGCCCCTCGGCGTCCGTCCGCACGGTGCCGAGGGCGAGCGTCTCGCGCTCGACGGGGTCGATGGGGTCGCCCCACGGGTTCCAGGTGGTGTACATGACGCTCTTGAGGAGCTTGACCGGCGCACCCGCCAGCGGGGTGCCGTCGGCGCGCGCCACGGTGCCGCTGAGGTCGACCGCGCGGTGTCCGTAGTCGGTCGTGGGGGTGTTGCTGGAGAGGGTCACGGTGAACGGCGCCGGCGGCGGGCCGCCGGGCGCGGGGGCGTTGTCCGTGCCGTGGGCGGCCGGGACGCCGATCCCGAGGACGGCGAGGGCGAGCGCGGCGACGGCGGCCGAACGGGCGACGGGGAAGCGGGAACGCGGGTGCACGTGGGCTCCGTGGGTGTCGAGGTCGGTGGTACCGGCGGGACCGGCACCACGTTCGACACGCGGCGCGGGGCCGGTGGTTGTAGGGGGCCCGCAGAGTGCAGGCACCGTACGCGCCGCGGTCGAACTTCGCCACCAGGTCACCCAGCCGCCATTTGTCACCTGCCACCGCGGGGACCGCAGGAGAACCGGCCGGGTTCCGAGGAACCCGGCCGGTCAGGTACGTGCGGGAGGGGCGGCCCGCGTCAGTGGTCCGTGCCGGTGGCCCAGACGGCGCGGCTGCCGTCGTAGATGACGACGTTGCCGTCGTCCTGGACGACGAGGCGGGAGCCGGGGTGGCCCGCGGTCCCGGACGCCCAGGCCGGGCGGCCGCTGCGGGTGTAGACGACGAGGTTGCCGTCCTCCTGGAAGCGTGTGGTCCAGCCCTTGCCGACGGTGCGGGAGGCCCAGCGGGCCCGGTTGAACTCGTCGTAGACGACGAGGTTTCCGTCGGACTGCATGACGAGGGTGGCGGTGTCGGAGCTCAGGGACTCGTTGTGGTTGAGGGTGAAGGGCGCGTACCGGATCTGGTCTGCGAGGATGCCCGGTTCGGCCGCGCGGGCGGCGGCCGGAGCGGTGTCGTGTGCGGGGGTGGCGTTCGCCTGGCCGATCAGGGTGATCGAGGCCAGTGCGGCGGTCGCGAGAAGCGTGACGGTCTTCTTCCCCACGAAGGAACTCCTTGGAGTCAGGTGGTTCACCCAGCGGCGCCCTGCTGGGCTCCGCACCCGGGACTCTGACACCGGCGCGGCACCGGAGGCGGCGGCTCCGTACAGGGATGGCGGTTTGCCGCCCCTTAATGACCGGAACTTACGGATGGCATGTGATCGCCCTCTGGGGGCTCACGAACAAGGATTTCGGCTGGATGTTGCCTTTGAATTGAAGGGGTCGCAGGGGGGTGTGCGCGGGAGCGCGGGGCGTGTACGGCCCTTCGGCGGGCGTCGCGGCCGGGGAGGGGCGTGGCATCATCGGCGCCTTGATGACGGGCTCCGGTGAGGGTGGTGTGCCGGCGTGGACGGCTGGGAGTGGGACGAGACCTTGTTCGCGGGCGCGGCCCGCTACTACGCGCGCGGGCGGCTGCCCTACGCCCCCGGCCTGGCGGACGCCCTCGCCGGGGCGCTGGGGCTCGACGGGCGGGGGCGCCTCCTCGACGTGGGGTGCGGGCCGGGCACCCTCGCGCTGCCACTGGCGCACTGGTTCGGCGAGGTCGTGGGGGTGGACCCGGACAGCGGGATGATCGCCGAGGCCCGGAGTGCGGCGGTGGCGGCCGGTGTCGCCGCGAAGGCCACCTGGCTGCGGGCCCGGGCCGAGGAACTGCCCGCGGGGCTCGGCACGTTCACCGTGGCCGTCTTCGGCCAGTCCTTCCACTGGATGGACCGTGATCTGGTGGCGCGGACCGTGCGGGGCATGCTGCGGCCGGGCGGGGCGCTGGCCCACGTCGCCGACGCCAAGGCCGAGCCCTGGCCTGCCGAGGAGCTGCCGCACCCGGCGGTGCCCCACGCCGCGCTGGACGAGCTGGTACGCCGGTACCTCGGGCCCGTCCGGCGCGCGGGCCGGGGGGTGCTGCCGCGGGGGACGCCCTCGGGTGAGGCCGAGGTGTTCGCCCGGGCGGGCTTCACCGGCCCGGAGCGCCTCGTGGTCCCCGGCGGGCGGGTGCTGCGGCGCACCTGGGACGACGTCGTCGCGGACGTGTTCTCCAAGTCGTACTCGGCGCCGCACCTGTTCGGCCCGCGCCGGGCCGCGTTCGAGGCCGACCTGCGCGCGCTGCTGCGGGCCGCCTCGCCCTCGGGCTGCTTCGCCGCGCACCAGCCGAGCACGGAGGTGTTCCTCTGGCGCCCTTCTCCCGGCCGGGACGGGGATGAGTACTGAACGGTTGGCGCGACGGGCGGGCCGACAGGCTCCCGCCTGTGCGTACGGCCGACGCCGGCGCGCCCAGTGGTGCCGGAGCCCGCGTGCCACTGCATGCCGGGCCCGCCACCTGCGCGGGTCCGCCCCGTGACCGCCCCGCGTCCGCCCCGTGACCGCCCCGCGTCCGCCGTGCGTCCGCCCGCGGTGCGGTTCCTCGTACGTTGCTGTTCCTCCGCCCGTGGTGGGGTAGGTCGTACGTCGCCGTTCGTCCGCCCGTGGTGGGGTGGAGCGGCCCCGGCGCGCGCCCGTGCGTGTGTCATGACGGGCGCGTGAAGAGGTGGTGAATCGCGCTTCGCGCGCCGCTGGTGATCAAGCCAAAGACGGCGCGCCGGGCGGTTTTTGAGCCACTGTGCATTGCTCGCCTTTGACTTCGACTTGGTCTGGCTTTTACCTTCGATCGCGGCGGTGACCACGCACGCACCCCCGCCGTTCCCCCTCACCCTTCCCTGGAGGTACCCGTGGAGAAGCTGATCGCGAAGATGGTCGAGGACGAGGTCTGGAACCAGTGGGCGGCCGTGAACTCCCCCGCGGCGTCCGGCAAGGACGGCTGTGTGAGTGCCGACAAGTCGGGGTGCGTCAGCGCGTCGGCGAAGTCCGGCTGTATTTCCTGATCTCGCGCACGCCGGTTCGTTGCCCTCGCCGGCCACGCCCGGTCCGGCACGCCGCGCGGTGTGCCGGACCGGCGCGCCCCCCCACACGCGTCAAGAGCCCGAAGGGTGGTCATGAACGGTCAGCCCAGTGCCGACGTCGTCGCCCAGGTCAAGGACATCCCCCTGTACCGGACCTCCGTCGAGCGCGGCCACTTCCCCATCCTGGAGAAGCCGGAGATCGCCCGCGGCTTCCCCGACAACTGGATGACCCCGGCCCTGGCGGCCGCCCTCGACTCCGGCGAGGCGGAGTTCGTGCTCTCGACGGGCACCAACCACGCCCGGATGCAGCTCATCCGGCCCCCGTACTTCCTGCTCAACTCCTACTACCGGCTGTGGAGCGAGCACCCCGACATCGCCCACACCTGGCACGAGGGGTGCCGGCGGGTCTCCCTCACCACCGTCCTCGCCACCGAACACGTCGCCCGGGTCAACGCCCGCAAGCGGGGCGGCCCCCAGGCGGAGCCCGACCCGCTGCCCGACCTGGAGCAACGGCGCCTGGACGAGCGGACGTTCTACGTCAACCTCCGGCGCGACCCGGCGCTGTGGGACCGCGCGGACGTCGAGCGGATGATCGACGAGATCCGCGCCGCGCAGAGCGCCCACCCGCACGGCTCCTACCACCTGGACTGCTCCGGCCCGCACCTCGCCCACCTGGTGCGCAAGGCCGTCGACTGGGGGCTGTGGGCCACCTTCCCGCGGCCCGCCAGCATCGTGCACGCCTACGAGTACACGCCGCTGAACGTGCGGCGCTACCTCCAGCACCACTTCGCCTGCCCGGTCGTCGACCTCTTCGGCAGCACCGAGCTCGGCTACCTCTTCTACAGCGACCGCACCGGCCGCTACCACCCGTACCTGGACCGGATGAGCGTCGAGCTGATTCCCGTGGAGCCGGGCGACCACCCCCTGTACGCCCTCATCGTGACCAGCCTCCGCAACCCCCACATGCCCCTGGTCCGCTACCGCTCGGGGGACTGCGTGCGCACCGAGGACGGTTCCCCCGACCCGGCCCGCATCACCCGCTTCTGCGGCCGGGAGAAGGAGCTTCTGAAGACGGAGCACGGGCCCGTCGCGCAGGGCGACCTCGACGACGTGATCGCCGCCGCCTCGCCCCGTGTCTTCGTCCACCGGCTCGACGCCCGCGACCCGTCCCGCGCCCTGCTGCGCTACACCACCTTCGACGGCGCCCCGCTCGCGCCCGCCGAGGCCGACGCGCTGCGCCGCGGACTCACCGGCCTGACCGCGCGCCCGAGCGACGTGGAGCACCAACGGCACATCCCCATCGGCGCGTCGGGCAAGTACGCCTGGCTCGCCCAGGACGCCTGACCCGACCGCCGCCTCCGCCGCACCGCGCACCACACGCCCACGCCCGCACGCCCGCACGCCTTCCGGGAGCATCATGAGCACGCAGCCGACCGCGTCCGCAGCCGACCTCGTGCGCGCCGACGACTTCGTGCGCGCCCACGACCCCGCGTCCGCAGCCGACCCCGTGTCCGCAGCCGATCCCGCGTCCCTGCTCGGCGACGCCCTGCACACCGAGGTGGTGGAGCACTTCGCCGCCGCCACCGGCGCGCCCCGGGAGTACGTCGAGCGCCAGGTCACCGAGTGTCTGCGCTACCTCTACCTCGTCTCCCTCCACCCCGACCGGCTCGGCGGGCTCTTCCTGCCCGTCGAGCAGGAGATCGACGAGATCTGGCACTACCTCATCCTCCAGACCCGCGAGTACCGCGCCCTGTGCGAACAGCGGCTGCCCGGCGGCTTCTTCGTCGAACACCGCAGCATCGCCTACGAGGAGTACCAGCGCGAACCGGGCCGGGAGCGGGCCGTCGAGCAGGCGCTGCGCTGGATACCCCTGTACGTGCGCGCGTTCGGCCCCTTCGACGAGGGCGCGCTGCCGCACTGGACCGTCGTGCGCTTCCTGCACGAGCGGCTCGACATGTCCCTGGCCGAGATCAGCGCGCTGTCGCCCGCGGCGGAGCCCCAGGGATCGGGGGGCACGTGACCAGGCACGCGCACCACGGCACAAGCCCCGGTTCCGACCGCGCGGCGCACCCGCAGACGTACGACGGCCCGGCCACCCCTCCCGTGCCCGCACGGGCCAGTGACACCGACCCGCCCGAGCAGCGCCGCGTCCTGACCGTCCTGGTCCTGTCCCAGGTGCTCAGCGGCGCCGGACTCGCCGCCGGGATCACCGTCGGCGCGCTGCTCGCCGAGGAGATGCTCGGCTCGACGTCGCTGGCCGGGCTGCCCGCCGCCCTGTTCACCGGGGGCACCGCCGTCGGCGCGGCGGGCGCGGGCCGGCTGTGCCAGCGCCGGGGCCGCCGCCCCGGCCTCGCCACCGGCTACGCCGTGGGCGCACTCGGCAGCCTCGGCGTGGTCGTGGCCGCCGCCACGGACAGCGCCCCGTTGCTCTTCGTCTCTCTCGTCGTCTACGGCGCCGGTACGTCGACCAACCTGCTCGCGCGGTACGCGGGCGCCGACCTGGCACGGCCGGAGCGGCGCGGCCGGGCCGTCAGCACCGTCCTGCTCGCCACCACCCTCGGAGCCGTGGCCGGCCCGAACCTGGTGACGCTGTCCGGCGCGGTCGCGCACGACTGGGGCCTGCCCCGGCTCGCCGGCCCGTTCCTGCTCGCGGTGGTGGCCTTCGCCGCGGCCGCCGTGGTCCTGGCCTGCTTTCTGCGGCCCGACCCGCTGCTCCTGGCCCGCGCCCGCGCGGCGGGCCCACCCCCGGAGGACGCGACCGTACCGGAGGCGGACGCGGCGAAGGCACCCCCGGCGGAAGCGACTCCGGCGGCAGCGACCCCGACGGCAGCGACCCCGACGGACGCGACCGCGACCGACGGCCGGGCCCTGGTGACCGGGGCCACCGTCATGGTGCTCACCCAGCTCGTGATGATCGCCATCATGACCATGACGCCCGTCCACATGCGGGCCCACGGCCACTCCACCCAGGCGACGGGCCTCGTCATCGCCCTGCACGTGGGCGCCATGTTCCTGCCCTCGCCCCTGACCGGACGGCTCGTCGACCGCCTCGGCCCGCACCCGGTCGCCGCCGCCTCCGGCCTCACCCTGCTGGCCGCCGGGGCGACCGCCGCGCTCACCCCCGCGCACGCCACCTCCGGCCTCGCCCTCGCCCTCGTCCTGCTCGGCCTCGGCTGGAACCTGGGGCTGCTCAGCGGCACCGCCCTGGTCACCGCCGCCGCGCCGCCCGCCACCCGGGCCGCCACCCAGGGCCTGGTCGACGTGGGGATCGCCGTCGCCGGTGCCACCGGAGGCATGGCGTCGGGCGTGGTCACCGCGTCCGGCGGGTTCCCGGTGCTCGCGTTCGGCGGGGGAGTGCTGGCCCTCGCCGTCCTGCCCGTGCTGCTCGTGACCGTCCGCCCCGCGCCCCGCCGCGGCCCCGAGACCCCCTGACGCCGATGAAGCCCCCCACCACCGACCGACCGGACCGGCGGCCGGGCCGCGGCGACCGCCGCCCGGACCCCGCGCCCAGGGCGCGCCACTGGGCCGTGACCACCCTGGTCGTCCTGCTGTCGCTGCTGTGCGGCGGCATGGCCCCGGCCGCCGCCGCGCCCGGCCCGGCGGCGACCCCCGCCACGCCCGTCGCGCCCCTCACGCCCGTCGTCCCCGTCACCCCCGGTCTCGGGCCCGCGGAAGCACCCCCGCCCACCGCGGACACCCGGGAGCGCACGGCCAGGGACGGCGAAGTGCACCACCCTCCGTGCCACTTCGCCCGCGCCCACGACTCCCGTACCTCATCGGCGTACGGCAGGCGCGGCCGGGACCGGGCGCACTCCCCGGCCCCGCACGCCCGCACCGGCACGGACACCGCCCCCGGGCCCGCGGGCCCCGAACGGGCCCTGCGAACCGGCGTCCAACTGCTCCTCCTGTACTGCGTGGCGCGCTCCTGACGGGTGGCCCGGCCCCACGCGACGCACCACCCACACCGACACCACAGGAGGCGTCTTCACCATGGAGACCTTCATCCACCACGCCCGCGGCCTGCACGCCCGGATCTCCGCACGGCGCGAGGAACAGGAGACGTTCGGACGGCTCGCCGCCGGCCAGTCCCCGCTCGCCCTGTTCATCACCTGCTCCGACTCCCGCGTCGTCCCCTCCCTGATCACCGGGGCCCGCCCCGGCGACCTGTTCGAGCTGCGCACCGCGGGCAACGCCGTGCCGCCGTACGAGGAGGGCCGCCCGGCGTGCGCCGAGGCCGCCACCATCGAGTACGCGATGTGCGTGCTGCGCGTCGCCGACATCGTGGTCTGCGGCCACTCGCACTGCGGCGCCGTCGGCGCCAAGGCCCGCGGCGAGGACCTCGCCGCCCTGCCCGCCGTACGGGACTGGCTCGACCGCCAGCTCCCCGGCGAACTCCCCGCCGACGACGGGCCCGCGGTCGCCGGGGCCGTCCAGCGCCACGTGCGCGAACAGCTCGGCAGGCTGCGCTCCTACCCCTGCGTCCGCGAGCGCCTCGACGCCGGGGAGGTGCGCCTGCACGGCTGGTACTACGAGGTCCACACCGGCCTGGTGGCGGCGCACCACCCCGAGTCCGGCCTGTTCCTCCCGCTGTGACCCCACGGGACCCGTGACTTCCATGAAAGCTGACGTACCGACCATGAAGAGGCCCTCAGTGCGTGATCTCTCCACACTGCGCGCGGACTTCACCGCGTCCGTCGTGGTCTTCCTCGTCGCCGTCCCCCTGTGCGTCGGAGTGGCCGTCGCCTCCGGCGTCCCTGCCGAACTCGGCCTGGTCACCGGCATCGTCGGCGGCCTCCTGACCGGACTGCTGCCCGGCTCCAGCCTCCAGGTCAGCGGCCCCGCCGCCGGACTCACCGTCCTGGTGTACGAGGCCGTGCAGGAGTACGGGCTCAAGGCGCTCGGCGCCCTGGTGCTCGTCGCGGGGCTCCTGCAACTGGCCATGGGCGCCCTCAAACTGGGCCGCTGGTTCCGCGCCATCTCCGTCGCGGTGGTCCAGGGCATGCTCGCCGGCATCGGCCTCGTCCTCATCGCCGGGCAGCTCTACGCGCTCGTCGACGCCGAGGCGCCCGCGTCCGGCCTCGACAAGCTCGCCGAACTGCCCCGGCTCGCCGCCGACACGGCCGGGTCCGGCGACGCCCTGACCGCGTTCGCCGTCGGTGCCGGCACCATCGCCGTGCTGGTGCTGTGGCCGCGCTGGCGGCGGGCGGCGCGGATCCTGCCCGCGCCGCTCGCGGCGGTCGCCCTCGCCACCCTCGCGGTCTTCGCCCTCGACCTGCCGGTGGCCAAGGTGGAGGTGCGGGGCCTGATCGACGTGGTGCAGCCGCCCGGCGGCGACGCCTTCTCCGCCCTGGTGGAGGGCGGCGCCCTCGCGGGCGCGCTCGGCACCGTCCTCGCCTTCACCCTGATCGCGTCCGCGGAGTCGCTGTTCAGCGCCGCCGCCGTCGACCGGATGCACGACGGCCCGCGCACCGACTACGACAAGGAGCTGATGGCGCAGGGCGCGGGCAACGCCGTCTGCGGGGCGCTCGGCGCCCTCCCGATGACCGCGGTGATCGTCCGCAGCTCCGCCAACGTACGGGCGGGCGCCAGAACCAAGGCGTCCCGCGTGCTGCACGGCGTGTGGCTGCTCGCGTTCGCCGCGGCCTTCCCGGCGGCGCTCGGCGTCATACCCGTGGCGACGCTCGCCGGGGTCCTCGTGCACGCGGGCTGGAAGCTCATCCCGGTCAAGGACTTCGGGCCGCTGTGGCGCGAACACCGCGGCGAGGCCCTGGTCCTGGCCGTCACGGCCCTGGCGATCGTGGGCACCAACATGTTCGAGGGCGTCCTCATCGGCCTCGCGCTCGCCGTCGTCAAGACGGCCTGGGAGACCTCCCACGTCCACCTGGAGGTCGACGGCCTCGAAGGCACCGGCACGGTCCGCGTACGGGTGGTCGGCAACGCCACCTTCCTGCGCCTGCCCAAGCTCCTCGACCAGTTGGAGGCGCTGCCGTCCGACCGCAGGACCCACCTCGACCTGTCGGGCCTGCGCCACCTCGACCACGCCTGCGCCATGGCCCTCGCCACCTGGGCCGAACGGCACGGGACGGTGGCGGCGGACGACGACGCGCCGCCGCCCGTGGAGGGAGACCTGACCCGCCCCGAACGGAAGGAGACCGCGGGCGCGCCGAGCTGAGGCGCCGGGCGCGGCCCGGGGGCGGTCGCCCGCCCCC
>NZ_BNBT01000006.1:103256-130357 GCF_014656095.1 Streptomyces longispororuber | reverse complement strand
GCGCCGCCGGGGCCCGGCACGCGCGCGTACGGCGCGCCGCGGCCGTCGACGAGGACGCCGCCCGCGTCGCCGCCGCGCCCCTGTACGCGGAGGGCGAGGAGGTCGCCTGGGCGGACGGGGACGTGGTCGCGCGGCGCGTGGAGCGGCTCGGCGCGGTGGAGCTCGCGGTGCGGCCGCTCACGGACCCGGACCCCGGCCTCGTACGGCAGGCGCTGCTGGACGGGCTGCGGCGGGAGGGGGTGGCGCTGCTGCGCTGGGACAGGGACGCCGGTGTGCTGCGGGACCGGCTGCGGTTCCTGCGGCTGCACCTGGGCGAGCCGTGGCCGGACGTGTCCGACGCGGCGCTGCTCGCCGCCCCCGAGGCGTGGCTGGAGCCGGAGCTGGGCCGGGCCCGGCGCCGCGCGGACCTGGCCCGGATCGACGCCGGGCAGGCGCTGGCGCGGCTGCTCCCGTGGGCGGGCGGTGCGGCGGCGCGCCTGGACGAGCTGGCGCCGGAGCGCGTGCAGGTACCGAGCGGTTCGCGGATCCGGGTGGACTACGCGGACCCGGAGCGGCCGGTGCTCGCGGTGAAGCTGCAGGAGATGTTCGGGCTCGACGAGACGCCGCGGGTGGCGGGGGTGCCGCTGCTCGTGCACCTGCTGTCGCCCGCGGGGCGTCCCGCGGCCGTCACCGCCGACCTGGCGTCGTTCTGGCGCGACGGCTACCGCGCGGTGCGGGCGGAACTGCGCGGCCGCTATCCGAAGCACCCCTGGCCCGAGGACCCGGCGCACGCCGTGGCGACCCGGCACACCAAGGCCCGCCAGGAGCGGGCGGGGCGGGGCTGAGGGGGGCGGGCCTGAGCGCGGGCGCATGCGGGCCTGGGCGCGGGCGCACGCGGGCCTGGGCGCGGGTGGGCTGGGCGCGGGTGGGCCTGGGCGTGGGCGGGCCTGGGCGTGGGCGGGGCCTGGGCGTGGTGGGCCCTGGGCGTGGGCGGGCCGCTCAGGCCGGGGGCCGGCCGTCCGCCGGCTGCGGGCGGGCCTCCGCGCCCGTCGCCGCCGCCGGGCGGCCGGGCCTACGCCCGCGTGCCTCCAGCCACAGGGCCAGGGCCAGCAGGAGTCCGGCCAGGCCGAGGAAGCCCCAGGGCAGGTACGACGTCATGAGCAGCACGAGCAGGCGCTGGGACGAAACCATGTCGACGGTGTGGCGGATGTAGTCCTCACGCATCTTCACGTGCCCGGAGAACGCGGTGACCTTGTCGCGGTCGCCGAGCAGGGTGCCGCCGCGCAGCTCCTCCTTGTGGATCTCCTCGCCGTACACGGGCGCCCCGGTGACCGGTTCGACCCAGAACTTGCGGACCGTGGTGTACCAGCGCGTGGTGCCGGTCCTGGCGACGGACTCCCGCGTGAGGCCCTCGACGGGCAGCGTCCGGGGCAGCGGCACCTTGGTCCAGGGGATGGTCTGCTCGAAGTAGTAGACCTCCAGGCCCCGGAACGTACGGGTGCCCTGGTAGTGGATGGGCGCGGTGACGCGGGCCTGCGCGTCGAAGTAGGCGTAGTCCCGCTTCTCCGTCCCGAACGGCCACTTGAACTCGATGCCCTCGCGGCGGACCGGGTCGCCGTCGACCATCTCGCCGCGCGCGTGCACGGGCTCCTGGGTGTGCGCGTCGAAGGCGTAGCGCTCGGGGACCTTGGAGACCATCTTGCCGTCGGGGCCCTGGACGTACGACAGGGCGTCCCAGACGACGACGTCGCGGTCGGAGTCGTCGCCCTTCTCGATCTCCTCGGAGGCCTCCACGTTGCCCTTGAGGGTCTGCACGACGGTGACCTTGGGGACCTTCTTCGCCTTCATCGTGCCGTAGTCGATGAGCGTGGCGGGCCTCGCCTCCAGGACCATCGTCTCGTACCGGTCCGGCGGCACCTTGACCAGGCGCGGGTAGGCGTACCAGCGCAGGAGCGGGGCCAGGGCCGCGAAGAACACGGCGAGGGCGAGCAGGACCAGGCCGGCCTTGCGGCGCATCGCGGCCCCTCCCTACGGGTGCTCGGGGACGGTGGTGAGCAGCGGCTTCGGCGAGGTCCCGCCGGACGGGACGCCGACGGCGGTGACGGTGAGCACCAGGGCGAGGGCGGCGACCAGGCCGGTGGCGGCGGCGATGAGGGCACGCATACGGGCCTCCCGGGCGGGCTCGGGCCGGACGGGCCGAGGCGAGCTGACAGTTCGTCAGGCGGGGGCACCGTAGCAACGCGCGGGTGAGATGAGAACAGGTCGCGCGGGGCACCCGGGCCCGAAGGCGGCCGCACGCGCACCGCCCCCGCGCCTCGGGGGCGCGGGGGCGGCGGGGTGTCCTGGCGGGCGAGCCCTCGTCAGGCGGGGCGGGCCCTCGTCAGGCGCCCGGGGACGAGCCGGCGGACGGGGAGGAACCGGTGGACGGGGACGCGGAGCCGGACGGGGTGGCCGACGGCGACTGCGACTCGTCGGGCTCACCGGCGGCCGGGGCCGTCACCTTCAGCTCGACGACGAGCGTGGCACCGCCGTCGGCGACGACGCGCAGCAGGTACGTGCCCGCCGCGTCGCCCGCGTACAGCTTCGGCAGCAGCAGCTTGCCGCGCGCGTCCGTCGTGAGGCCCTTGAGGACGCGCACCGGCTTGCCCGCGGCGTCCTTGAAGTAGGGGCCCTTGTCGTTCACGGCCGGGTCGTCCGCCGCCTTGACCAGCGTGGCGGTGGCCGCGGCACCGGCGAGCGGCTTCTTCTCGTACGTCGCCGCGACCGCGACGCGGTCGGCGAACGCCTTGCCCGCCTCGCAGACCTGCGGCTCCTCGTTGAGGAGGGTCAGGGCGTCGGCCTTGCGGGAGGTGACCGTGCCGGGGACCTCCACCCGGTCCAGGGAGCGGCCGACGACCAGGGCGCGGACGGTGAACGTGCCGGTGGTCTCGCCCGCCGTCAGCTTCGGCGAGGTGGCGACGCCGGAGCCGCCGGTGGTGACGGTGACGCTGCGCACGCCGCCCTCGAAGCGGGTGTCGGTCTTGCCGCTGATCGTGAACCGGATCTTGGCCTTGGGCACGCCGCGGCCCGACCCGGTCTCGGCCCGCACCACGGCGCGCCGCTCGAAGGCCTCGCCCGCGGTCGCGGTGAGCGCGGGCGGGCCCGCGTTCTCCAGGCGGGCGACCTGGTCCTGCGGGTTCGGCTTGGGGTCGGGCTTCTGCGGCTTGCCGTCGCCGCCCGGCTTCTGCGAGCCGCCGTTGTTGCCCCCGTCGTTGCCGTTGTTGCCGTTGTTGCCGCCGTTGCCCGGTTTGCCGGAGCCGTCCGCGGGCGGCGGCGTGTAGTGGCCCTGCCGCTCCAGCGGCGTGGGGTCGGGCAGGAGGGAGGGGGGCGTCGACGGCGGCGTGGTCGGGCCGGGGCGCCGCGGCTGCTCGTCGCTGCGGTCGTCGGGCAGCCGGCCGGTGCCGTCGGGGATCTCGTGGGTGCCCTTGCGGTAGAACTCCAGCCACGACAGGACCGTGTTCAGATACTCCGTGGAGCGGTTGTAGCTGAGGATCGCGGCGTGCAGGTCGCCGGTGACGGAGAGGTCGCGGCCGCTTCCGCACAGGTAGTGCGCGGCGGCGAGGGCCGCGTCGTAGATGTTGTTCGGGTCCTTCTCGCCGTCGCCGTTGCCGTCCTGGCCCGACGTCGCCCACGTCGAGGGGATGAACTGCATGGGGCCGACGGCCCGGTCGTGCGTGGTGTCGCCGTCGAACGCGCCGCCGTCGGTGTCGGTGATCCTCGCGAAGCCGTTGCCGTCGAGGACCGGGCCGAGGATCGGCGTGAGCGTCGTGCCCTCGTCGTCGACGCGGCCGCCGCGGGCCTGGCCGGACTCGACCTTGCCGATGGCCGCGAGGAGCTGCCAGGGGAGGTTGCAGCCCGGCTTGGCGGTACGCACGGCCGCCTCGGCCTTCTTGTACGCGTCCAGGACGGTGGCCGGGAGGCCGGCTTCCGGGTCGCCCTTGGCGCCGCCCGGCTTGGACGTGGGCGGCACCGGGCTGTGCAGGGGCGGCAGGTCCGTGTAGTAGGGCGAGTTGCCGGTCGCGGAGTCGCCGCCCGGCGGCGGCGTGGTGTCGGCGGCCTGCTCGCCCTGCGCCTTGTCCGTCGTCGCCACACCCGGGGCCTGCGAGGCGGCCAGGGCCGCCACCGCGGCGGCCGCGACCGCGGTGGTCACCGTCGCCTTGCGGAGCCGCTTGCCGATAACCGGCGCCATGTCCGTGAATCCCTCCCCTTTGCCGACCCTGCTCGCCGCCGTCCCGGCGCCCGCTCCGGCGCCCTCGGGAGACGGCTCAGGCGACACTACGACAACTCGCCGAGGCGAGACACCTGTTCGCGTCCGATTTTGTCGGATTGGCCAGTCACAACCCTGTCCCCGTTCCGCCACCGGACCGCGCACGTTCATCTTCGCGTACCGGCGGGGGTGCGTGGGCCGGCCCAGCGGCGGGCCGTCCGGCTCCGCACCCTCCGGCCGGGGGCGGGGGCCCAGGCAGGCGGGAGCGTGCCGGGTGCCCGGCCGGGGGTGCTCCCCGGCCGGACACCCGGGCCGCGGCTAGTGCGCCGCCGACTCCCAGTCGGCGCCGACGCCCACCGACACGTCCAGGGGCGCGCGCAGCGACACCGCGCCGGCCATCTCCCGGCGCACCAGCTCCTCCACGGCCTCCCGCTCGCCGGGGGCGATCTCCAGGACGATCTCGTCGTGAACCTGGAGCAGCATCCGCGAGGTCAGCTCCGCCTCCCGCAGCGCCCGGTCCACGTTCAGCATGGCGACCTTCACGATGTCGGCGGCCGTGCCCTGGATCGGCGCGTTCAACGCCATCCGCTCGGCCATCTCCCGCCGCTGCCGGTTGTCGCTGTTGAGGTCCGGCAGATAGCGGCGGCGGCCCAGCATCGTCTCCGTGTACCCGGTGGCGCGGGCGTCGTCCACCACCCGCCGCAGATAGTCGCGCACCCCGCCGAACCGCTCGAAGTACGTGTCCATCAGGGCGCGCGCCTCGGCCGCCTCGATGTTGAGCTGCTGGGACAGGCCGAACGCCGACAGGCCGTACGCCAGGCCGTACGACATGGCCTTGATCTTGCGGCGCATCTCCGCGTCGACGCCGGAGCGCTCCACGCCGAAGACCTGCGAGGCGACCGTGGTGTGCAGGTCCTCACCGGAGGTGAACGCCTCGATGAGGCCCTCGTCCTCCGACAGGTGCGCCATCACGCGCAGCTCGATCTGGCTGTAGTCCGCCGTCATCAGGGACTCGAAGCCCTCACCGACGACGAAGCCGCGGCGGATGGCCCGGCCCTCGTCCGTGCGCACCGGGATGTTCTGCAGGTTCGGATCCGTCGACGACAGGCGGCCGGTGGCGGCCACCGTCTGGTTGTACGTCGTGTGGATGCGGCCGTCCGCGGCGATCGACTTGACCAGGCCCTCCACGGTGACGCGCAGCTTGGCCTGCTCGCGGTGGCGGAGCATGATCACCGGCAGTTCGTTGTCCGTCTGGGCGGCGAGCCAGGCGAGCGCGTCGGCGTCGGTCGTGTACCCCGTCTTCGTCTTCTTCGTCTTCGGCAGGCCCAGCTCGCCGAAGAGGACTTCCTGGAGCTGCTTGGGCGAGCCCAGGTTGAACTCGTGGCCCGCCGCCGCGTGCGCCTCCTTCACCGCCTGCTGCACGGCGCCCGCGAACTGCTGCTCCATGGACTCCAGATGGCCCCGGTCGGCGGCGATGCCGTGCCGCTCCAGACGGGCGAGCAGCGCGGACGTCGGCAGCTCCACGTCGGTGAGCAGCCCGGCCGCGCCGACCTCCGTGAGCTTCTCGCCGAACGCCGCGCCCAGGTCCAGGATCGTGCGCGCCTGCACCATCAGGGCCTCGGCACCGGCCTGCTCGTCGTCCTCCGTACCGAAGGCGAGCTGCCCGTCGGGCGCGGCCGCCGGAGCCAGCTCCCGGCCCAGGTACTCCAGGGACAGCGCGTCCAGGTCGAAGGAGCGGCGGCCCGGCTTGACCAGGTACGCCGCCAGGGCGGTGTCCATCGTGACGCCCTCGACGCGCCAGCCGTGCTCGGCGGCGACCCGCATGACCGCCTTGGCGTTGTTCAGCACCTTCGGCTTGGCGGCGTCCGCCAGCCAGGACGCGAACGCCCGCTCATCCGCCTCGTCGAGCTGCGCCGGGTCGAACCAGGCCGCCGCTCCCCCGGCCGCGGCGAGCGCGACCTCGGTCACCGAGCCCGTACCCAGCGACCAGGAGTCGACCGTCGCGAGCCCCAGGACCGCGTCGCCGTGCTCGGCCAGCCACGGGGCGACCTCGCCCGTGCCGAGGACCACGCCGTCGACGTCCACGCCCTCGGTGACGGGCGCCCGGTCGACCTCCTCCGCACCCGGGTCCACCGCCAGGAGCCGCTCCCGCAGCGACGGATTACGGATCTCCAGCGTGTCCAGGACCATCGCGACGGCCTTGCGGTCGTACGGAGCGCGCTCCAGGTCGGCGACCGTCTTGGGCAGCTCCACGTCGCGCACCATCTCCGTGAGCCGGCGGTTCATCTTCACCGCCTCCAGGTGGTCGCGGAGGTTCTGCCCCGCCTTGCCCTTGACCTCCTCGGCGCGCTCCACCAGCTCCGCGAACGAACCGAACTGGTTGATCCACTTCGCTGCCGTCTTCTCACCGACGCCCGGGATGCCCGGCAGGTTGTCCGACGGGTCGCCGCGCAGCGCCGCGAAGTCCGGGTACTGGCTCGGGGTCAGGCCGTACTTCTCCTGCACCTTCTCCGGGGTGAAACGGGTCAGCTCCGAGACGCCCTTGGTTGGGTACAGCACCGTCACGTGGTCGGTGATGAGCTGGAAGGAGTCCCGGTCACCCGTGACGATCAGGACCTCGAAGCCCGCCGCCTCGGCCTGCGTGGCCAGCGTCGCGATGACGTCGTCCGCCTCGAAGCCGTCCACCGCGAAGCGCACCGCGCCCATCGCGTCGAGCAGCTCCCCGATCAGCTCCACCTGACCCTTGAACTCGTCCGGGGTCTTCGAGCGGTTCGCCTTGTACTCCGCGAACTCCTCGGAGCGCCACGTCTTGCGCGAGACGTCGAAGGCCACCGCGAAGTGCGTGGGCGCCTCGTCACGCAACGTGTTCGCCAGCATCGACGCGAAGCCGTAGATCGCGTTCGTCGGCTGGCCCGTCGCCGTCGTGAAGTTCTCCGCGGGCAGCGCGAAGAACGCCCGGTAGGCCAGGGAGTGCCCGTCCATCAGGAGCAGGCGCGGCCGATCGCCGGCGGTCGTCTTCTCGGTCTTCTTCGATGCTTTCTCTGCCACGCCCCCGATCCTGCCACGCCCCACTGACACTCCCGCCCGTCTCCCGCGGCCACCCGCCGACGCGTCGCCCCGCGACCGCCCGTCCCGCACCGGGCCCGCCCCGCCCCGGGCGGACCCGCTGTCAGTCCCCCGTGGCAGGATCGAGACGTATCGCACACGCTCGGCTCGACGAGGAGCAGACGATGGCCACCAAGCCCCCCAAGGGCGACCCGGTCCAGGACGCACCGCAGGTCACCCAGGCCCAGCACGCCGCCGCCGGGCTGCCCGCCATCGGACACACCCTGCGCGTGGCCCAGCGGCAGATGGGCGTCAGGCGCACCGCCCTGACCCTGCTGCGGGTCAACCAGAAGGACGGCTTCGACTGCCCCGGCTGCGCCTGGCCCGAGCCCGAGCACCGGCACACGGCGGAGTTCTGCGAGAACGGCGCGAAGGCCGTCGCCGAAGAGGCCACCCTGCGCCGCGTCACCCCCGACTTCTTCGCCGCGCACCCCGTGGCCGACCTCGCCACCCGCAGCGGGTACTGGCTGGGCCAGCAGGGCCGCCTCACCCACCCCATGTACCTGCCGGAAGGCGCCGAGCACTACGAACCCGTCTCCTGGGAGCGGGCCTTCGACATCGTCGCCGAGGAGCTGACCGCGCTCGACTCCCCCGACGAGGCCGTCTTCTACACCTCGGGCCGCACCAGCAACGAAGCGGCGTTCCTCTACCAGCTCTTCGCCCGCGAACTGGGCACCAACAACCTCCCCGACTGCTCGAACATGTGCCACGAGTCGTCCGGGTCCGCCCTCACCGAGACCCTCGGCGTCGGCAAGGGCAGCGTCCTCCTGGAAGACCTCCACCAGGCCGACCTGATCATCGTCGCCGGACAGAACCCCGGCACCAACCACCCGCGCATGCTCTCCGCCCTGGAGCAGGCCAAGCGCGGCGGCGCGAAGATCATCACGGTGAACCCGCTGCCCGAAGCCGGCCTGGAGCGGTTCAAGAACCCGCAGACCCCCCAGGGCATGCTCAAGGGCACCGCCCTCACCGACCTCTTCCTGCAGATCCGCATCGGCGGCGACCAGGCCCTCTTCCGCCTGCTCAACAAGCTGATCCTGGAGACCGAAGGCGCCGTCGACGAGGCCTTCGTCCGCGAGCACACCCACGGGTACGAGGACTTCGCCGCCGCCGCGCGCGCCGCCGACTGGGACGAGACCCTCACCGCCACCGGCCTGGAGCGCGCCGACATCGAGCGCGCCCTGCGCATGGTCCTCGCCTCCGAGCGCACCGTCGTCTGCTGGGCCATGGGCCTCACCCAGCACAAGCACGCCGTGCCCACCATCCGCGAAGTCGTCAACTTCCTCCTGCTCCGCGGCAACATCGGCCGCCCCGGCGCGGGCGTCTGCCCCGTGCGCGGCCACTCGAACGTGCAGGGCGACCGCACCATGGGCATCTTCGAACGCCCCGCGCCCGCCTTCCTCGACGCCCTGGAGAAGGAGTTCGGCTTCGCCCCGCCCCGCCACCACGGCCTGGACGTCGTCCGCGCCATCCGCGCCCTGCGCGACGGCGAGGCCAAGGTGTTCTTCGCCATGGGCGGCAACTTCGTCTCCGCCTCCCCCGACACCGACGTGACCGAGGCCGCCATGCGCCGCGCCCGCCTCACCGTCCACGTCTCCACCAAGCTCAACCGCTCCCACACCGTGACCGGCGCCCGCGCCCTGATCCTGCCGACCCTCGGCCGCACCGAACGCGACCGCCAGGCCGGCGGCGAGCAGTTCGTCACCGTCGAGGACTCCATGGGCATGGTGCACGCCTCCCGCGGCCGCCTGGAGCCCGCGAGCCCCCACCTCCTCTCCGAGCCCGCCATCGTGTGCCGCCTGGCCCGCCGCGTCCTCGGCGCCGAGTCCGCCACCCCCTGGGAGGAGTTCGAGAAGGACTACGCGCGCGTACGCGACCGCATCGCCCGCGTCGTCCCCGGCTTCGAGGACTTCAACGCCCGCGTGGCCCGCCCCGGCGGCTTCGCCCTCCCGCACGCCCCGCGCGACGAGCGCCGCTTCCCCACCGCCACCGGCAAGGCCAACTTCACCGCCGCGCCCGTGGAGTACCCCGCCCTGCCCGAGGGCCGCCTGCTGCTCCAGACCCTGCGCTCCCACGACCAGTACAACACCACCATCTACGGCCTCGACGACCGCTACCGCGGCATCAGGAACGGCCGCCGCGTCGTCCTCGTCAACGCCGCCGACGCCGACGCGCTCGGCATCGCCGACGGCGCGTACGTGGACCTCGTCAGCGAGTGGCGGGACGGCGTCGAGCGGCGCGCGCCCGGTTTCCGCGTCGTGCGCTACCCGACGGCCCGCGGCTGCGCGGCGGCCTACTACCCCGAGACCAACGTGCTGGTCCCCCTTGACGCCACCGCCGACACCAGCAACACCCCCGCCAGCAAGTCCGTCGTCGTACGGCTGGAACAATCAGCCACCGACTGAGCGTTCGCTCAGCGGAAGCTGACCTTCAGGTGTCGTCGACGAACGGAGCCCGGCCCATGGGCGAGCAGCACACAACGAAGTTCCCGCAAGAGGTCATCGACGAGTACGCCGCGCTCGGCGTCGACCTGCCCGCCCTCTTCTCCGCCGGGCACCTCGGCAGCCGCATGGGCGTACAGGTGCTCGAGGCCTCCGCCGAGCGCGTCGTCGGCACGATGCCCGTGGAGGGCAACACCCAGCCGTACGGGCTGCTGCACGGCGGGGCCTCCGCCGTCCTCGCCGAGACGCTCGGTTCGGTCGGCTCCATGCTCCACGGAGGCAGCGGGAAGGTCGCCGTGGGCGTCGATCTCAACTGCACCCACCACCGGGGGGTGCGCTCCGGGCTCGTCACCGGCGTGGCCACGCCGGTGCACCGGGGGCGTACGACGGCGACGTACGAAGTCGCCATCACGGACGAGGAGGGGCGGCGGGTGTGCAGCGCGCGGCTCACCTGCGTCCTCCGCCCTGCCGGGCCGGGTTCGAGCTGACCGCTCGGGCTCTGCCGCTCTCGTGTTCCCGGCCGATCGGTGGCCTCCGGCCCGGCGCGGCGCCGCCGATCGGCCTGAGGCCCGGCGCGGCCGCCTCCGATCGGCCTCCGGCCTCGTCCTCAATCGCCGGACGGGCTCGACCACTTCGCGCGGTGCGCCCGGCCGCTAGCGCCGGACCGTGATCCGCGCTCCTCGCGTCTGACCCTCGACGCCGGGCGAGCTCACCCCTTTCGCGCTCCGCGCTCGTCCTCAAACGCCGGACGGGCTGGATGACCGCGCCGCACGCAGGGTCCGACACCGGCCCAGCCTGCGCGCCGCGCACCCACCCCCGGACACCAGGCACGCCCAACCCCATCGCGCTCCGCGCTCGTCCTCAAACGCCGGACGGGCTGGATACCCGCGCCGGGCGCAGCGTCCCACACCGGGCCAACCCGGCCCTCGCGTCACGCGCCGCCACCAGGCACCGGCCGAGCCGGGCCCACGCACCTCGCACCCGCCACCGCCCCCCGAACGCCAAACGGAGCTGAGCCCTTCGCGCTCCGCGCTCGTCCCCGGACGCCGGACGGGCTGGATGACCGCGCCGTGCGCAGCGTCCGGTGCCGGGGCCCGGTGCCGCCGTGCAGGCCTGGGGTGCGGGGTGGGGCTTCACCGGAAAAACAGGAGTGCTCCGCTAAAACACTCCTGACCATGCACATCCGCGAACGCGGGAAAGGGGACGGAATGCGGGGCTCCCTTTCTTTCGCGTAACACTGCGTAATACGGACACCCGGTGCGAAACAAGATCGAGAAGCCGGGGCAGGGGCTGGAAGATCTTTTTCGCGGGAGCCCCTCCGCGACCCCCCGAACACCGGCGTCATGAGTGAAACGCGGAAACAGTCCTGCACCCGCCACCACGCCGGATGCGCCGAAGCGTGCATATTCCGCCACAACCGCCCCCTGCGGGCCAGCGCGGAATACTCCGTGGCATAACAAGAGCGTCACAGCCTAGGTCCGACCACTCCTCCAGGATCAATAAGGCCCTTAGAGTCACGGCCAGTCACCGCGCCGCCGGGCGCGAACTGAATTGCACGGCCCTGTACCACCACCAGTACGGCCCGGCGATCTTCACGGCCCCTCAGCAGAGGGCCGCGCCTGGGGAAAGGACCAATCGTGCGAAACCGTTCCGCGCTCATCCTCACCACGGTGTTGACCACCGGGGCACTCACGCTCACCGCCTGCGGGTCGCGCGACAAGGACAACAACGACGACAACGCCGGGGACAAGAAGACCGTCGTCATCGGGTTCGACGCCCCCCTCACCGGCGACCTCTCCGCCCTCGGCATCGGCATGCGCAACTCCGCCGAACTGGCCGTCAAGACCGCCAACAAGGAGAACACCGTCGACGGCGTGGAGTTCAAGCTCCAGCCCCTCGACGACCAGGCCCAGCCCTCCGTCGGCGGCCAGAACGCCCAGAAGTTCATCAGCAACGACGACGTCCTCGGCGTCGTCGGCCCGCTGAACTCCAGCGTCTCCCAGTCGATGCAGAAGCCCTTCAACGACGCCAGCCTCACCCAGATCTCCCCGGCCAACACCGGCACCGAGCTGACCCAGGGCGACGGCTGGAAGAAGGGCGACAAGAAGCGCCAGTTCAAGACCTTCTTCCGCACCGCCACCACCGACCAGGTCCAAGGCCAGTTCGCCGCCCAGTACCTCTACCAGAAGGCGAACATCAAGAAGGTCTACCTGATCGACGACCAGAAGACCTACGGCGCCGGCCTCGCCGCCTCCTTCAAGGACACCTTCACCGACCTCGGCGGAAAGATCGTCGGCCAGGACCACGTCAACCCCGAGGACCGCGACTTCAAGTCCGTCGTCTCCAAGGTGAAGGGCAAAGGCGCCCAGGCCGTCTACTACGGCGGCGAATACCCCGCCGCCGCCCCCCTCAGCCAACAGCTCAAGGAATCCGGCGCCAAGATCCCGCTCATGGGCGGCGACGGCATGAAGAGCGAAGAATTCCCCAAGCTCAACAAGAAGGCCGTCGGCGACCTCGGCACCTCCGTCGGCAAACCCGTCGAGGAACTCGACTCCGCGAAGAAGTTCATCGAGGAATACAACAAGAACTACAAAGAGAACATGGAGACCTACGGCGGCGGCACCTACGACGCCACCTGGGCCATCATCGAAGCCGTGAAGATCGTCGTCGACGACAACGACGGAAAGCTCCCCTCGGACAGCCGCGAAAAAGTCCTCGACGCCATGAGCAAGGTCAAGTTCGACGGCGTCACCGGCACCGTCTCCTTCGACGAGTACGGCGACACCACGAACACCATGATGACCGCCTACCAGGTCAACAAGCAGAACAAGTGGGAGTCCAAGTTCAGCGAGGCCTACAAGCCGCGCTGACACCCACCCCACGCACCCATTGACACAAGGCCGCGCGGGACGCGCTACCAGCGCTCCCGCGCGGTGCCGTATCCGAACCATCCAACGGAGGCCCTGCGGTGAACGAACTGCCGCAACAGCTGGCCAATGGACTCATCCTCGGCGCGATGTACGGTCTCATCGCGATCGGCTACACGATGGTCTACGGAATCGTCCAGCTCATCAACTTCGCCCACGGCGAGATCTTCATGGTCGGGGGCTTCGGCGCCCTCACCGTCTTCCTCTGGCTCCCCGACGGGTTCTCCCTGCTCGCCGCGGTCCCCCTCATGATCATCGGCGGCGTCATATGCTCCGTCGCCGTCGGCACCGCAGCGGAACGGTTCGCCTACCGCCCCCTGCGCGGAGCCCCACGACTCGCCCCCCTCATCACCGCCATCGGCCTGTCCATCCTGCTCCAGCAGGCCGTGTGGAAGTGGTACCCCGACGCCAAGAAGGACCGCGGCTTCCCGCAATTCGGCGGCGACCCCGTCCACATCTTCGGCGCCGACATCCAACGCGGCGACTTCTTCCTCATCATCGCCGCCCCCGCCTGCATGCTCATCCTCGGCTGGTACGTCAACAAGACCCGCTCCGGGCGCGGCATGCAAGCCACCGCCCAGGACCCCGACACCGCCAAACTCATGGGCATCAACACCGACCGCATCATCGTCATGGCCTTCGCCATCGGCGCCGCCTTCGCCGCCGTCGCCGCCGTCGGCTACGGCCTCCACAACGGCCAGGTCGGCTTCAAAATGGGCTTCATCATGGGCCTCAAAGCCTTCACCGCGGCCGTCCTCGGCGGCATCGGCAACATCTACGGCGCCATGCTCGGCGGCATCGTCCTCGGCGTCGCCGAAGCCCTCGCCACCGGCTACATGCACGACGTACCCGGCATGGAACAGTTCGGCGGCGGCGCCTGGAAGGACGTGTGGGCCTTCGCCCTCCTCATCCTCGTCCTCCTCCTCAGGCCCCAAGGGCTCCTAGGCGAACGCGTCGCGGATCGAGCGTGATACCCATGACAACCAAGACACCCAGCACCCCCGACACCCCGCGCCTCACCAAAACCACCGCGGGCCCCCACATCTCCACCCTGCCCCTGCCCGAACCCCTCGCCCGGCTCCTCGTCCTCATCGGCTCCGCCGCGGCCCTCCTCGGCACCTTCCTCGCCTGGACCTGGACCACCGCCTTCCCCGGCAACCTCACCGTCACCGGCTACCCCGGCGGACTCCAGGTCATCACCCTCACCGGCGCCGCCCTCACCCTGGTCTTCACCCTCGCCGGACACCGCCTCCGCGGCCTCACCTGGCTCATCCCCGGCGGCACCAACAGCCCCGTCCTCCTGCTCAGCCTCGGCGTCCTCGGCACCACCGGCTACACCATGGGCGCCATCTCCGACCACCTCGGCGGCATCGTCAACCTCGAACCCGGCGCCTGGATCTCCGGCATCGGCGCCCTCACCGCCGCCATCGGCGCCCTCGGACTCCCCTCCGACACCCCCACCACCCCCGACACCCCCACCTCCAACCCCTGGCAACGCCTGCGCCATAGCTTCAAGGCCCCCGCACCACCCCGCGCCAAGACCCTCCCCGACTGGGCCGAAATCCTCATCATCGCCGCCTCCTTCGGCATCGGCCTCTACGTCCTCGCCTACGGCATCGAGGCCTACTCCGAACTCTTCATCGGCTTCCTCATCACCGCCTGCTTCGGCGCCACCGCACTCCACCGCGCCGGACTCATCCCCCGCCTCAACACCCTCACCGCCAAACACCGCAACGTCACCCTCGCCGCGGCCCTCGTCGCCGCCGCCCTCTTCCCCTTCACCCAGAGCGACGCCAGCTACGCCCTCATCGGCGTCAACATCCTCATCTTCGCCACCGTCGCCCTCGGCCTGAACGTCGTCGTCGGCCTCGCCGGACTCCTCGACCTCGGATACGTCGCCTTCCTCGGCGTCGGCGCCTACACCGCAGCCCTCGTCTCCGGCTCCCCCGCCTCCACCTTCGACGTCCACTTCCCCTTCTGGGCCGCCGTCCTCACCGGCGCCGCCGCCTCCCTCGCCTTCGGCGTCATCATCGGCGCCCCCACCCTGCGGCTGCGCGGCGACTACCTCGCCATCGTCACCCTCGGCTTCGGCGAGATCTTCCGCATCACCATGAACAACCTCAACGGACGATCAGGACCCGACCTCACCAACGGCGCCCAAGGCATCCCCAACATCCCCGACCTCCAACTCTTCGGGTACAACCTCGGCATCGAACACGACGTCCTCGGCTTCACCCTCAGCAGGCCCGCCAACTACTACCTGCTGATGCTCCTCTTCACCGCCGTCGTCGTCCTCGTCTTCCGCCGCAGCGGCGAATCCCGCATCGGCCGCGCCTGGGTCGCCATCCGCGAGGACGAGACCGCCGCCACCGCCATGGGCATCAACGGCTTCCGCGTCAAACTCATCGCCTTCGCCCTCGGCGCCACCCTCGCCGGCTTCGCCGGCACCGTCCAGGCCCACGTCTCCTACAGCATCACCCCCGAGCAGTACCTCTTCGCCAACACCGTCCCACCCAACTCCGCCTTCCTCCTCGCCGCCGTCATCCTCGGCGGCATGGGCACCATCAGCGGCCCCCTCATCGGCGCCGCCCTCCTCTACCTCATCCCCGCCAAACTCCAATTCCTGGAGGACTACCAGCTCCTCCTCTTCGGCCTCGCCCTCATCCTGCTCATGCGCTTCCGCCCCGAAGGCCTCGTCGCCAACAAGCGCGCCCAGCTCGAATACCACGAGACCGACCAACTCGACGTACCCGACCAGCAGAAACTGCCCGAAGGCACCGTCGGCGTCCACAAGGCGGGGGCGTGACCACCATGACCACAGCGACCACCACCACCGTCCTCGAAGCCAGCGGCGTCACCATGCGCTTCGGCGGCCTTACCGCCGTCCGCGCCGTCGACCTCACCGTCAACACCGGCGAAATCGTCGGCCTCATCGGCCCCAACGGCGCCGGCAAGACCACCTTCTTCAACTGCCTCACCGGCCTCTACGTCCCCACCGAAGGCAAAGTCGCTTACAAAGGCACCGTCCTGCCCGCCAAACCCCACCTCGTCACCACCGCCGGCATCGCCCGCACCTTCCAGAACATCCGGCTCTTCGCCAACATGACCGTCCTGGAGAACGTCCTCGTCGGCCGGCACACCCGCACCAAAGAGGGCCTCTGGTCCGCCCTCCTGCGCGGCCCCGGCTTCAAGAAGGCCGAAGCCGCCTCCCACGCCCGCGCCATGGAACTCCTGGACTTCGTCGGCCTCGCCCACAAGGCCGACCACCTCTCCCGCAACCTCCCCTACGGCGAACAGCGCAAGCTGGAGATCGCCCGGGCCCTCGCCAGCGAACCCGGCCTGCTCCTCCTCGACGAGCCCACCGCCGGCATGAACCCCCAGGAGACCCGCGCCGCCGAAGAACTCGTCTTCGCCATCCGCGACCAAGGCATCGCCGTCCTCGTCATCGAGCACGACATGCGGTTCATCTTCAACCTCTGCGACCGCGTCGCCGTCCTCGTCCAGGGCGAGAAGCTCGTCGAAGGCACCTCCGACGTCGTCCAGGCCGACGAACGCGTCATCGCCGCCTACCTCGGCACCCCCTTCGAAGGCGCCCCCGGCGCCGCCGAGGTCGCCGAGGTCGAAGCCGCCGAAGCCCACCAGGAGGGCACCACCCCGGACACCGCCGCCCCGGACACCGCCCCGCGGGCAGCCACCCCGGCCGACACCCCGGACACCGCCCCCGCCGCCGACCCCCCGCCGGACACCGCACCACCGCACCACGAAGACGGCGCCACACCCCGCGCCACCGGCCCGGAAGGAAAAGCCCCGTGACCGCACTGCTGGAGGTCGAAGACCTCAGGGTCGCCTACGGCAAGATCGAAGCCGTCAAAGGCATCTCCTTCTCCGTCGAAGCCGGACAGGTCGTCACCCTCATCGGCACCAACGGCGCCGGCAAGACCACCACCCTGCGCACCCTGTCCGGACTCCTCAAACCCCTCTCCGGGAAGATCACCTTCGACGGACGCCCCCTCACCGGCATCCCCGCCCACAAGATCGTCGCCCTCGGACTCGCCCACTCCCCCGAAGGCCGCCACATCTTCCCCCGCCTCACCATCACCGAGAACCTCCAGCTCGGCGCCTACCTCCGCGACGACAAAGCAGCCATCCAAAAAGACATCCAGCGCGCCTACGACCTCTTCCCCATCCTCGGCGAACGCCGCAAACAAGCCGCCGGCACCCTCTCCGGCGGCGAACAGCAGATGCTCGCCATGGGCCGCGCCCTCATGTCCCAGCCCAAGCTGCTCATGCTCGACGAACCCTCCATGGGCCTCTCCCCGATCATGATGCAGAAGATCATGCATACGATCGCCGAGCTCAAGGCCCAGGGCACCACCATCCTGCTCGTCGAGCAGAACGCCCAGGCCGCGCTGTCGCTCGCCGACCAGGGCCATGTCATGGAAGTGGGGCGGGTCGTCCTCTCCGGGACCGGAGCGGATCTCCTCCACGACGAGTCCGTACGGAAGGCCTACCTCGGCGAGGACTAGCCTGGCCCCTGGGCCTTGAGCGGGGCTCGGCCCCGGGCCCCGCCAGCGGCGAAGAGGGCGGTCACCCCGGCTTCGGGGTGACCGCCCTCTTCTCTGTGCGTTCTCTCTTCGGCTGACCGCCGGTGGGGGTTGCTCGCGCAGTTCCCCGCGCCCCCTGCGGGGCGCACCCGACCCCTTCGGCTGACCGCCCGTGGGGGTTGCTCGCGCAGTTCCCCGCGCCCCTGACGGGGCGCCCCCAGGGCATCGGGGATGATCAGCCCTTCGCGGCCTTCTTCTCCTCGGCGTCCTCGATGACCGCCTCCGCCACCTGCTGCATCGACAGGCGGCGGTCCATCGACGTCTTCTGGATCCACCGGAACGCCGCCGGCTCCGTCAGGCCGTACTCCGTCTGCAGGATCGACTTCGCCCGGTCCACCAGCTTCCGCGTCTCCAGGCGCTGCGTGAGGTCCGCGACCTCCTGCTCCAGCGCCTTCAACTGCGTGAACCGCGACACCGCCATCTCGATCGCCGGTACGACGTCACTCTTGCTGAACGGCTTCACCAGGTACGCCATCGCACCCGCGTCCCGGGCGCGCTCCACCAGGTCCCGCTGCGAGAACGCCGTCAGCATCAGGACCGGGGCGATCGACTCCTCGGCGATCTTCTCCGCCGCGGAGATGCCGTCCAGGACCGGCATCTTCACGTCCAGGATCACCAGGTCCGGCTTGTGCTCCCGGGCCAGTTCCACGGCGGTCTGGCCGTCACCGGCCTCGCCGACGACCGTGTAGCCCTCTTCCTCCAGCATCTCCTTGAGGTCGAGGCGGATCAGGGCCTCGTCCTCGGCGATGACGACACGGGTCGTCAGCGGCGGGACGTGCGACTTGTCGTCGGACGCGTCAACGGGCTGGGGCGACTCGGGCGCGGTCACGGGGGCTCCTTGTGAGGGGCTGATCTGCTTCCCCTGAGCCTACCTAGCTGCGGTATGGTGGTGGCACAGCGGGTGACCGCTGACCTTCATTTTGAAGGGGCCCCGGTAGCCCAGCGGTAGAGGCCATGGATTCAAAACCCATACAGCGTCGGTTCGAATCCGACCCGGGGCACTTTTCCTCTCTTTCCAAGGTCACGAGAAAAGCCGATCAGCTTCACGTGATCGTGTGAATTCAGTGCGGTCTGCACTCGCACCCACGCAGCGGCATACAAGCTGCCCCTATGGAACAGCACAAACCTTCGGTACGCGCTGAGGCGCTCGAACTCCTCCGCCAAGGCCGATCGAACCGGGTCGTAGCAGAGCTCCTCAACGTTCCTCGAGGGACAGTCGGATGGTGGCTTTCCGAGGACCGGAAGAAGCGGAACGTCCCATATGAGCGCCCAACGGACTGCCCGCACTGCACCAAGCGGACATTCGATCACGAGGCATACTCGTACCTCTTAGGCCTCTATCTGGGTGACGGCCATATCGTCTCGAAGCCGAAACAACACCACCTGTCCATCTTCTGTGACGCGACGCACACCGGACTCATCTCCGCAGCCGGAGACGCGATGCGACGAGTAATGCCCATGCCCAGCGTGCGAGTGCGCCACAAGACGGGCTGCGCCGAGGTGAAGTCGTACACCAAGCACTGGACGTGCATGTTCCCTCAGCACGGCCCCGGCAAGAAGCACGAGCGCACCATCGCTCTCGAAGGCTGGCAGCAGGACATCGTCGACGCGTACCCGTGGGAGTTCGTGCGGGGACTCATCCACTCCGACGGTTGTCGGGTCACCAACTGGACCACCCGAGTCGTCGGTGGCGAGCGGAAGCGTTACGAGTATCCGCGGTACTTCTTCACGAACACGTCCACCGACATCATCGGACTCTTCACCAGCACGCTCGACCAACTCGGGATCGAGTGGAAGACCCTGAACCAGAGCCGCGCCGCCGTGACGGTGTCCATCGCCCGCAAAGCCTCCGTAGCGCTCATGGACGCGCACGTGGGGGCGAAGTACTGACCCCCGCGAGGGGGCTACCGCGTCGCCTCGCCGATGTGGTGGACGCGGACCAGGTTGGTGGTGCCGGAGACTCCGGGCGGGGAGCCGGCGGTGATGATGACCGTGTCGCCCGGGTGGCAGCGGCCGATCTTGAGGAGGTGTTCGTCGACCTGGTCGACCATCGCGTCGGTGGAGTCGACGTGCGGGCCGAGGAAGGTTTCGACGCCCCAGGTGAGGTTGAGCTGGGCGCGGGTGGCGGGGTCGGGGGTGAAGGCGAGGAGGGGGATCGGGGAGCGGTAGCGGGAGAGGCGGCGGACGGTGTCGCCGGACTGGGTGAAGGCGACGAGGTACTTGGCGCCGAGGAAGTCGCCGATGTCGGCGGCGGCGCGGGCGACGGCGCCGCCCTGGGTGCGGGGTTTGTTGCGTTCGGTGAGGGCGGGGAGGCCCTTGGCGAGGATGTCCTCCTCGGCGGCTTCGACGATGCGGCCCATGGTGCGGACGGTTTCGACGGGGTAGTTCCCGACGCTGGTCTCGCCGGAGAGCATGACGGCGTCGGTGCCGTCGATGACGGCGTTGGCGACGTCGGACGCCTCGGCGCGGGTGGGGCGGGAGTTCTCGATCATCGAGTCGAGCATCTGGGTGGCGACGATGACGGGTTTGGCGTTGCGCCGGGCGAGCTTGATGGCGCGCTTCTGGACGATGGGGACCTGTTCCAGGGGCATTTCGACGCCGAGGTCGCCGCGGGCGACCATGATGCCGTCGAAGGCGGCGACGATGTCGTCGATGTTGTCGACGGCCTGGGGTTTCTCGACCTTGGCGATGACGGGGAGGCGGCGGCCTTCCTCGTCCATGATGCGGTGGACGTCGTCGATGTCGCGGCCGCTGCGGACGAAGGAGAGGGCGATGACGTCGAAGCCGGTGCGCAGGGCCCAGCGGAGGTCGGTCTCGTCCTTGTCGGAGAGGGCGGGGACGGAGACGGCGACGCCGGGGAGGTTGAGGCCTTTGTGGTCGGAGACCATGCCGCCTTCGAGGACGGTGGTGGTGACGCGGGGGCCGTTGACGGCGGTGACTTCGAGGGTGACCTTGCCGTCGTCGACGAGGATGCGTTCGCCGGGGGTGACGTCGGTGGCGAGGCCTTGGTAGGTGGTGCCGCAGAGGTTGCGGTCGCCTTCGACGCCGTCTTCGACGGTGATGGTGAACTCGTCGCCGCGTTCGAGGAGGACGGGGCCTTCGGTGAAGCGGCCGAGGCGGATCTTCGGGCCTTGAAGGTCGGCGAGGATGCCGACGCTGCGGCCGGTCTCGTCGGCGGCCTTGCGCACGCGCCGGTAGCGGTCCTCGTGGTCGGCGTGGGTGCCGTGGCTGAGGTTGAAGCGTGCCACGTCCATTCCGGCTTCGACCAGGGCCTTGATCTGGTCGTAGCTGTCGGTGGCGGGTCCCAGGGTGCAGACGATTTTCGCTCGGCGCATGGTTCGACAGTAGGGCTTACCGGCCGGTAGAGGTCCGGTTGGGCGTGACGTCTCAACAACCTTTACGTGTCGGGGGGTTGACAACTGTTGAAGTGTGCGGGGGGTTGCTCCGATGAGCGTGTTCAAGGGGTGTCGGGGGGTGGGGCGGTGACGGTGGGGCTGGGGGTGGTGGCTCAGAGTTGTGGCGGGTGGAGGGTGAAGCGGGCGGTGACCTGGGCGTAGACGGTTTGGCGTTGGGGTTCGAGGTCGAGGGGGGCGGCGGTTTCGGGGGTGGCGCCGGCGAAGGCGGCGCGGGTCATGCCGGGGGCCGGGGGGTAGGGCGGGTAGGGGGCGTTGTCGGTGCCGGTGTCGGCGAGGTCGAGGAGTGCGTCGAGGGTGGTGCCGAGGGCTTCGGCGTATTCGCGGGCGCGTTGGACGGCTTCCTTGACGGCTTGTTGCCGGGCGGTGCGGTGGGCGGGTGAGGTGGGGCGCAGGGTCCAGTAGGGGCCGTCGACGTGGGTGAGGTCGAGGTCGGCGAGGCGGGTGGTGAGTTCGCCGAGGGCGGTGAAGTCGGTGAGTTCGGCGGTGAGGTGGACGCGGCCGTGGTAGGTGCGGACGCGTTCGCCTTTGCCGCGTTTGGTGAGTTCGGGGGTGATGGAGAAGGCGCCGGTCTCGATGCGTTCGACGGCGTCTGCGTAGCTTTTGACGAGGGTGAGGGCGTCGTTGTTGCGGCGGGTGAGGTGGTGGAGGGCGTCGCGGCGGTCGGTGCCGCGGGCGGTGACGGTGATGCCGATGCGGGCGATTTCGGGGTCGACTTCGAGGTGGGCTTCGCCGCGGACGGCTACGTGGGGGGTGTTCGGGGTGGCGTAGGGGGTGGTGGGTGTGGGCTCGTCGCTGGTCATGGGGTCCACTGTGGCATTGCGGGGCCATGGTGGGTGGTCATCGGATCGAAACCTGGCGGTGCTGTTGTCGGCCGGGTTTCCTGGGCCAGAATCTACGCGCGTCATCAGTGCGCGTAGATCACGATGGTTCATGAGGGAGTCGAAATGCCGCTGGACAGAAGGTCGTTTCTGGGGAGTTCCGCCGCCGCGGGTGCGGGTGTGGCGCTGGCGGGTCCGGCGGTGACGGCCGAGGCCGCCCCGGCCGGGGCGGGGGCCCGGCGGAAGCGGTACTCGTTCACGGTGATGGGCACGACCGATCTGCACGGGAATGTCTTCAACTGGGACTACTTCACGGACAAGGAGTTCGACGACAAGGACCACAACGATGTGGGCCTGGCGAAGATATCGACGCTGGTGAACCGGGTCCGCAAGGAGAAGGGGCGGCGGAACACGCTCCTGATCGACGCGGGTGACACGATTCAGGGCACGCAGCTCTCGTACTACTACGCGAAGGTGGACCCGATCACCGCGAAGGGTGGTCCGGTGCATCCGATGGCGCAGGCGATGAACGCGATCGGTTATGACGCGGCGGCGCTCGGTAATCATGAGTTCAATTACGGCATTCCGGTGCTGCGGAAGTTCCAGGAGCAGTGCGACTTCCCGCTGTTGGGGGCGAATGCCCTGGACGCGCGGACGCAGCGGCCGGCGTTTCCGCCGTACAGCATGCACCGGCTGCGGACGCCGTACGGGCGGGATGTGCGGGTGGCGGTGCTCGGCCTGACGAATCCGGGGATCGCGATCTGGGACAAGGCGCATGTGCAGGGGAAGATGACGTTCCCGGGTCTGGAGGAGCAGGCGGCGAAGTGGGTGCCGCGGCTGCGGTCGATGGGTGCGGACGTGGTGGTGGTGTCGGCGCACTCGGGGTCGAGCGGTACGTCGTCGTACGGGGATCAGTTGCCGTACGTGGAGAACGCGGCGGCGCTGGTGGCGGAGCGGGTGCCGGGGATCGACGCGATCCTGGTGGGGCACGCGCACACGGAGATTCCCGAGTACGTGGTGGAGAACAGGGCCACGGGCAAGAAGGTGGTCCTGTCGGAGCCGTTGAAGTGGGGGCAGCGGCTGACGTTGTTCGACTTCGGTGTGGTGTGGTCGAAGGGCCGGTGGCGGGTGGAGTCGGTGGGGGCGAAGGTCCTGAACTCCAACACGGTGGCGGAGGACCGGCGGATCACGCGGCTGCTGGGGGACGAGCACCGGAAGGTCGTGGCGTACGTCAACCAGGTCATCGGGACGTCGAAGGCGGCGATGAGTACGGCGGAGGGCCCGTACAAGGACGTGCCGATCATCGATCTGATCAACCATGTGCAGGCGGAGACGGTGCGGGCGGCGCTGGCGGGTGGCGCGTACGCGAGTCTTCCGGTGGTGTCGCAGGCGTCGTGTTTCTCGCGGTCGGCGCGGATTCCGGAGGGTGAGGTGACGCTGCGGGACGCGGCGGGCCTGTATCCGTTCGAGAACACGCTGGAGGCCCGGCTGATGACGGGCGCGCAACTGAAGGAGTACCTGGAGTTCTCGGCGCGGTACTACGTGCGGACGGCGCCGGGTGCGCCGGTGGATCCGGCGAGGCTGACGAACGCGGAGGGTGTGCCGGACTACAACTACGACGCGCTGTACGGGGTGACGTACGACGTGGACATCGCGCAGCCGGTGGGGTCGCGGATCGTGGATCTGCGGTTCGAGGGGGAGCCGGTGGATCCGGGGGCGCGGTTCGTGCTGGCGGTGAACAATTACCGGGCGAGCGGGGGCGGGAACTTCCCGCATGTGGCGAAGGCCCAGCAGGTGTGGGCGGATTCGGACGAGATCCGGAACACGATCATCGCGTGGGTGAGGGCGAAGGGGACGGTGGATCCGGCGGAGTTCGCGCGGGTGGGGTGGCGGTTGACGCGTGCGGGTACTCCGGTGTTCTAGGAGGTTTCGGTGTCATGAAGAGGGATCTGGCGGCCGCGTTGGCGGTGGTGCGGCGTGATGTGTGGGCCACGTGCGCGGTGCGGCCGATCGTGCGGGAGGAGGTGGATTTCGACGGGGATCCGCTGGTGATGCTGTACGAGCCGGACGGTTCGGGCCTGGGGGTGTCGGTGCCGGCGGGGGTGGGTCCGGCGGAGCAGGTGGCGGAGCTGGCGGAGCAGGTGCAGGAGTGGGCGGTGGAGGCGTTGGCGGCGCGGTTGTTGCCGGCGACGTGGCCGGAGTGTCCCGACCATCCGCGGGGGCATCCGCTGGAGGCGCGGGTGGTCGGGGAGGTGGCGGTGTGGTCGTGTCCGCGGTCGGGGCGGGTGGTGGCGCCGGTGGGTGCGCTGGCGGAGGTGGTGGACGGCTGACGCCGGTGGTGCGCGGGGGTGGGTGCGGGGTGGGTGTCAGGTCTTGAGGCGGACGAGGGTGCCGCGCTGCTCCGCGGGGGTGTGGGGGGTGGCGCGGCCGGCGGGTGGGGTGAGGCCGAAGTGGGTGAAGGCGGTGCGCTGGGGCTGGGGGTAGGGGGTGGTTCCGGTGAGGTGGTTGAGGATGCGGGCGGCGCGCCAGGCGGCGAGGCCGAGGTCGGGGGCGCCGACGCCGTGGGTGTGGCGTTCGGCGTTCTGGACGTAGAGGTGTCCGGTGACGGTGGGATCGAGGACGAGGCGGTGGTGTTCGTCGACGCGGGGGCGGTCGGAGGCGTCGCGGCGCAGGTAGGGGTCGAGGGCGGCGAGGAGGCGGTCGAGGGGGCGTTCGCGGTAGCCGGTGGCGAGGATGACGGCGTCGGTGGTGAGGCGGGTGCGGGTGCCTTGTTCGACGTGTTCGAGGTGGAGTTCGACGCGGGTGGTGGCGACGCGTCCGGCGGTGCGGACGTGGACGCCGGGGGTGAGGACGGCGTCGGGCCAGCCGCCGTGGAGGGTGCGGCGGTAGAGCTCGTCGTGGATGGCGGCGATGGTGTCGGCGTCGATGCCTTTGTGGAGCTGCCACTGGCTGGGGACGAGGCGGTCGCGGACGGTTTCGGGCAGGGCGTGGAAGTAGTGGGTGTAGTCGGGGGTGAAGTGTTCGAGGCCGAGTTTGGAGTACTCCATGGGGGCGAAGGCGGGGGTGCGGGCGAGCCAGTGGAGTTTCTCGGCGCCGGCGGGGCGGTGGCGGAGGAGGTCGAGGAAGACCTCGGCGCCGGACTGTCCTGAGCCGATGACGGTGATGTGGTCGGCGGTGAGGAAGCGGTCGCGGTGGAGGAGGTAGTCGGCGGCGTGGATGACGGGGACGGTGGGGGCGTCGGCGAGGGGCTTGAGGGGTTCGGGGACATAGGGGGCGGTGCCGATGCCGAGGGCGATGTTCTTGGCGTGGGTGCGGCCGAGGGCTTCGGCTTCGCCGTCGGGGTCGAGTCGGGTGTAGTCGATGTCGAAGATGGCGCGGTCGGGGTTCCAGCGGATGGCGTCGATCTGGTGGTTGTAGTGGAGGTCGGGGAGGTTGTCGCTGACCCAGCGGCAGTAGGCGTCGTATTCGGCGCGGTGGATGTGGAAGTGCTCGGCGAAGTAGAAGGGGTAGAGGCGTTCGCGGGTCTTGAGGTAGTTGAGGAAGGACCAGGGGTTGGTGGGGTCGGCGAGGGTGACGAGGTCGGCGAGGAAGGGGACTTGGAGGGTGGCGCCGTCGATGAGGAGGCCGGGGTGCCAGTGGAAGGCGGGGCGCTGTTCGTAGAAGGCGGTGTCGAGGGTGTCGAGGGGCTGGGCGAGGGCGGCGAGGGAGAGGTTGAAGGGGCCGATGCCGATGCCGACGAGGTCGCGCGGGTGGGGGTCGGGCGTGTTCGGTGGGGTGGGCGTGTCGGGCGTGCCGGGCGTGCCGGTCATGGGGATGCGGTTCCTTCCACGAGCTTGAGGAGGGTGGCGAGGTCGTCGGGGGTGGTGTGGGGGTTGAGGAGGGTGGCTTTGAGCCAGCGGCGGCCGTCGAGTTGGGCGCGGCCGAGGACGGCGGTGCCGTCGGTGAGGAGTCTGCGGCGGGCGTGGGCGATGTGGTGGTCGTAGGCGGTGCGGGGGCGGAAGAGGACGGTGCTGATGGTGGGTGGGGCGTAGAGCTCGAAGCGGGGGTGGGTGGTGATCTGCCGGGCGAGGTCGTGGGCGCGGTCGCAGACGCGGTCGACGAGGGTGCCGAGTCCGGTGCGGCCGAGGGCGGTGAGGGTGACGGCGATCTTGAGGGCGTCGGGGCGGCGGGTGGTGCGCAGGGAGCGGCCGAGGAGGTCGGGCAGGCCGGCTTCGGTGTCGTCGTCGGCGTTGAGGTAGTCGGCGCGGTGGTCGAGATGGTGGAGGTCGGCGGGGTCGCGGACGGTGAACACGCCGGCGGCGGCGGGTTGCCAGCCGAGTTTGTGCAGGTCGAGGGTGGTGCTGTCGGCGCGGTCGAGGCCGGCTAACTGGTGGCGGCGGGTGGTGCTGAAGAGGAGTCCGGCGCCGTAGGCGGCGTCGACGTGGAGGCGGGCGCCGTGGGTGTGGCAGATGTCGGCGAGGGCGGGGAGGGGGTCGATGAGGCCCGCGTCGGTGGTGCCCGCGGTGGCGGTGACGAGGATGTGCCCGGGGGCGTCGCTGGTGAGGCGGGTGAGGGTGTCGGCGACGGTGGTGGGGTCGAGGACGCCGGCGGGGGTGGGGAGGGTGTGGGGGCGGGGCAGGCCGAGGAGCCAGGCGGCGCGGTGCAGGGAGTGGTGGGCGTTGGCGCCGGTGATGATGTGCGGCGTCTGGTGGCGGGCGGCGGCGTGTTCGCGGGCGAGGAGGAGGGCGAGGTGGTTGGACTCGGTGCCGCCGGTGGTGATCAGGGCGTCGCCGCGGCCGTGGACCTCGGTGGCGAGGGTGGTGGTGAGGAGGGCTTCGAGGGCGGAGGCGGCGGGGGCCTGGTCCCAGGAGTCGAGGGAGGGGTTGAGCGCGGAGGCGGCGAGGTCGGCGGCGGTGGCGAGGGCGAGCGGGGGGCAGTGGAGGTGGGCGGCGCACAGGGGTTCGGCGGGGTCGGCGGCGCCTGCGGCGAGGGCGCGGACGAGGGTGCGCAGGGCGGTTTCGGCGCCGGTGCCGTGGGTGGGCAGGAGGTCGCCGACGGCGTGGCGGAGGCGGTCGGCGACGGCGGCGGGGCCGCCGCGTGGGAGGGGGCCGCCGCGGTCCTGGGCGCCCTGGCGCAGGGCGTCGAGGACGGTGCCGAGCAGGGGCCGCAGGGCGCCGGGGCCGTGGGCGCCTCCGGCGAGGGGCGGCGGGGTGGGCATGGCGGTGACCTCCGGGTGGACGGACGGGGTCACCAGAGTGGTGGGTGTGTGTGGGGTGTGGGCCGGGAGGGCGGGGATCGGTACTCGAAAGGGGTACGGCCGTGCGGGGAAAACGTGTCTGCGTCCCGCGGGGTGGTAGGGCCCTGCCGGGGGCTTCTCGGGCCCCGGCCCTTCCGGGAACCAGGGGCTGCCGCCCCTGGGCCCCGCTTCTCGGCGCTCCGCGCCTCGTCCTCTGGCCGGACGGGGTGGCGCTCTCCCGCCCGGCCGCTCGTCTTGTCGCGCTGCGCGCTTGTCCTCAAACGCCGGACGGGCTGGATTTCCCCTGTCCCGCCGCTGGTGTTGTCGCGCTGGCGCGCTCGTCCTCAAAC
>NZ_BNBT01000006.1:0-103159 GCF_014656095.1 Streptomyces longispororuber | reverse complement strand
AACGCCGGACGGGCTGGGACTCCTCGGCGCGCCTCGTGGTCGTCCTCAGGCGTCGGACAGGCTGGAATCCCCCTGCCCCGCCACTCGTGTTGTCGCGCAGGCGCGCTCGTCCTCAAACGCCGGACGGGCTGGGACTCCTCGGCGCGCCTCGTGGTCGTCCTCAGGCGTCGGACAGGCTGGAATCCCCCTGCCCCACCGCTCGTGTTGTCGCGCTGGCGCGCTCGTCCCGGGCCTCGGGGCGGGCTCGATGCCGGGCTTCGGGGCGGCGGGAGTGGGGTGGGGGGCGGGGAGGGGTTAGTTGTGTTCGGCCTTGCGGCGTACGCGTAGGGCTCGGGCCAGGTCGTCGAGTTGGTCGGTGAGGCGGCGGCGCAGGGCCGGGGTGAGGTCGGTGCGGGCCAGGCAGGTCTCCCCGAGGTGCAGGGTGTCGTCGTCGACGACGGTCATCGGGAAGGCGAGGCGGCCGGCGGCTTCGGCGATGGCGGGGCCGCGGCGGGCGGCGAGGCCGACGGCGTCGTCGAAGTAGCGGGCGACGTAGGGGCGGACGAGGTCGTCCTGTCCGGCCTGCCAGAAGCCCTGGGCAGTGGCGGTGAACAGGTAGTTGGACAGCTCGTCGGTGGTGAACAGGGCGTCCCAGGCGCGGCGTTTGGCCTCGGGGTCGGGCAGGGCGGCGCGGCAGCGGGCGGCGCCTTCCTGGCCGGTGGCGCTGGGGTCGCGGCGCAGTTCGGCGGCGATGGTGTCCTCGTCGGCCTCGCCGAGGGCGGCGAGGCGGGCGAGGGCGCGCCAGCGCAGTTCGGGGTCGAGTTCGGGGCCGCCGGGCACGGCGCCGAGGGTGAGCCAGGTCTGGAGGGGCTCGGCCTGGGTGGCGGCGTCGATGAGGCCGCGTACGGCGATGAGTCGCAGGCCGGCGTGGGAGCCGTCCTCGGTGCGGCGGACGATGTCCTGGCAGAGGGCGTCGAGGGTGGCGAGGGCGGCGGGCCGTCGCGCGGGCGGGGTGTAGCGGTCGGTGATGACGGCGCCGGCGAAGGTGAGGACGCCGGAGACGACGGCGAGGTCGGTCTCGGCGGGCAGGTGGGTGCGGGCGGTGGCGAGGTAGGTGGCGGGCGGCAGGTCGCCGTCGCGGACCATGTCGCGCAGCGCGTTCCACAGCACGGCGCGGGTGAGGGGGTCGGGGACGCTGGACAGGGAGCGCAGGGTCGTGTCCAGCGAGACGTCGTCGAGGCGGATCTTGGCGTAGGTGAGGTCGTGGTCGTTGGGGACGATGAGCGCGGGGCGGCCGCCGTCGCGGGGGGCGGGCGGGAAGTGTTCGGGGACGTCGGTCTCGTAGCGCTCGCGCAGGACGAGCAGGCGGCCGTCGGACAGGTCGCGGTCGTAGACGCCGATGGCGACGCGGTGCGGGCGGCTGCCGTCGCGGTCGAGGGCGAGGGTCCACTCGCGGCCGCTGTGGGTGACCTTGGGGGTGAAGGTGTCGACGCCGGTGGTGCGCAGCCAGGCCTCGGCCCAGGCGTGGACGTCGCGGTCGGTGGCGGAGGCGAGGGAGTCGATGAAGTCGGCGAGGGTGGCGTTGGCGAACTTGTGGCGGGCGAAGTGGGCGTTGATGCCCGCGAGGAAGTCCTTCTCGCCGAGCCAGGCGACGAGCTGGCGCAGGGCACCGGCGCCCTTGGCGTAGGAGATGCCGTCGAAGTTGAGCAGCGCGGAGGCGGTGTCGGGGACGGCGTCGGGGGCGGGGGCGACGGGGTGGGTGGAGGGGCGCTGGTCGGCGTCGTAGCCCCAGGACTTGCGGGTGACGCCGAAGTCGACCCAGGTGTCGCGGAAGCGGGTGGCTTCGGTGAGGGTCTGGTAGCCCATGTACTCGGCGAAGGACTCGTTGAGCCAGATGTCGTCCCACCAGGCGAGGGTGACGAGGTCGCCGAACCACATGTGGGCCATCTCGTGGGCGACGACCATGGCGCGGGTCTGGCGCTGGGTGTCGGTGACGGCGGAGCGGTAGACGAACTCGTCGCGGAAGGTGACGAGGCCGGGGTTCTCCATGGCTCCGGCGTTGAACTCGGGGACGAAGGCCTGGTCGTAGGAGTCGAAGGGGTAGGGCTCGGCGAACTTCTCGTGGTAGCGGTCGAAGCAGGCGCGGGTGATGTCGAGGAGTTCCTCGGCGTCGGCGTCGAGGTGGGGGGCGAGGGAGCGGCGGCAGTGCAGGCCGAAGGGCAGGCCGCGGTGTTCGGTGCGGACGGAGTGCCAGGGTCCCGCGGCGACGGCGACGAGGTAGGTCGGCAGGAGCGGGGTGGGGGTGGCGCGCCAGGTGCCGTGGCCGTCGTGTTCGGTGACGCCGTTGGCGAGGACGGTCCAGTCCTCGGGGGCGGTGACGGCGACCTCGAAGACGGCCTTCAGGTCGGGCTGGTCGAAGGCGGCGAAGACGCGCTGCACGTCGTCCAGGAAGAGCTGGGTGTAGACGTACGTCTCGCCGTCGGTGGGGTCGGTGAAGCGGTGCATGCCCTCGCCGGTGCGGGAGTAGCGCATGGCGGCGTCGACGGTGAGGCGGTGCGGGCCCGCGGTGAGGGCGGGCAGCGGGAAGCGGTTGCCGGTGAGGTCCTCGGGGTCGAGGGGGGTGCCGTCGAGCGTGAGGGAGCGCAGGTGCGCGGGCTTCAGCTCGACGAAGGTGTCGCCGTCGGCGGCGGCGGTGAAGGTGATCACCGTGCGGGAGTCGAAGGTCTCCTCGCCGGTGGTGAGATCGAGGCTGATCTCGTACCGCTGGATGTCGAGGAGCTGGGCTCGGGTCTGCGCTTCGTCGCGCGTCAGTGCGGGCATCTGGTTATGGTGCCTGATCTGGCGGGGCGCCTGGCAGTGGATATCCCGGGGCGCTGCCACCTCTGCCCGCGGCACGGGCCCGGTTTCCGCGCGGGCGGGGCGCGATGCGGCTGCCGCCGCGGGTGGGGCCGGGGCTCCGGGGGTGGCGTCGGCTTCCGCTGGGGCCGGGGCTGCGGTTTTCCTTACGGTTGCGGGGTCCGGGGGCGGCTTCGGCTGGGGCCCGGGTAGCGGCTGTGGCTTCCCTTGGCTGGTGGGCTCGGCTGCGGCTGCGGGACCCGGCTGTGGCTTCGGCTAAGGGCTCGGCTTCGGCGTGGGGCTCGGCTTCCGCTGCGGGGGACCGGCTTCCGCCGGGGCCGACGTCGGGGCCCCTACGAGGGGGGGCGGGTCCTGGTCCGCCGGGTCCCTAGTGCGCCGCGAGCCGCTCCAGCAGCCCGATGCCCCGCGCCAGCAACTCCCGCTCCTCGCCCGTCAGTTCCGCCTCGATCGCCCGCGCGAGCCAGTCCGCCCTGCGCCCCCGCTCCTCCTCCAGGAGTGCCCGCCCCGCGGCGGAGAGCTCGACCAGGCTCTTGCGGCCGTCGGTCGGGTGGGCCCGGCGTGTGACCAGCCCCTGCTCCATGAGCAGTCCCACGGCCCGGGCCATGGACTGGGGGCGTACCCGCTGGTCGGCCGCCAGGTCGCTGGTCGTCATCGCGCCGCTGCGGTCCAGGGCGCCGAGGACGGCCACCTGGCCGAACGGCATCTGGTCCTCGAGCTTCACGCGCCGCGTGAGCTTGCCGATCGCGGTGCGCAGTTCGGCCGCGACGGCGGCGGATTCCGGAAGGGGCATACCGGATGTTAACGCAGCGCGCCTGCGCAGCAGGACTGAGCAGCCGAGCTGAGCAGCGAACCTGAACAGCAGAACTGCACAGGAGAACTGAACAGAGGAACTGCACAGTTTTGCTGTAGAGTTCCGGTGCCGGAGCCAGCGCCACCGTCGCCGCAGCCGGGCCCCGGCGCGTACGCGACAACGGGAAGGGCTCCCATGACCGCCATCACCTCCGTCACCGGCCGCCGCGTCCTCGACAGCAGGGGCAACCCCACCGTCGAGGTGGACGTCGAGCTGGCGGACGGGTCCCTCGGCCGGGCCGCGGTCCCCTCGGGCGCCTCGACCGGCGCCCGTGAGGCCGTCGAGCTGCGCGACGGCGACCCGGCCCGCTGGCACGGCAAGGGCGTCGACCAGGCGGTACGGCACGTCAACACGGAGCTCGCCGCCGCGGTCACCGGTCGCGAGGCCGAGGACCAGGCGGGCCTGGACGCCGTCCTCGTCGCCACGGACGGCACCCCCGCCAAGTCCAGGCTCGGCGCCAACGCGCTGCTCGGGGTCTCCCTGGCCACCGCCAAGGCCGCGGCCGCCGCCCACCGGCTGCCGCTCTACCGCTACCTCGGCGGTGCCGGTGCCCGGCTGCTGCCCGTACCGATGATGAACATCGTCAACGGGGGCGCCCACGCCGACAATCCGCTGGACTTCCAGGAGTTCATGATCGCGCCGATCGGCGCGGAGACCTTCGCGGAGGCCGTGCGGACGGGGTCCGAGATCTTCCACACCCTGCGGCGCGACCTCCTGGCCGCCGGGCACTCCACCGGCGTGGGCGACGAGGGGGGCTTCGCCCCGGCCCTGCGTACCGCCGAGGAGGCGCTGGACTTCGTGGTGCGGGCGATCGAGCGCGCGGGCTACCGGCCGGGCACGGACGTCGGCCTGGTCATGGACCCGGCGTCGTCCGAGTTCTTCCGCGACGGCGTCTACGACTACACCGGGGAGGGCGTACGGCGTACGCCTGCCGAGCACGCCGCATACCTGGTCAAGCTGATCGACGCCTACCCCGTGGTGTCCGTCGAGGACCCGATGGCCGAGGACGACCTGGCGGGGTGGCGGGACCTGACCGCGCGGGTCGGCGCGCGGTGCCAGCTCACCGGGGACGACGTGTTCTGCACGAACGAGGCCCTCCTGCGGGAGGGCATCGAGTCCGGCGTCGCCAACTCGATCCTGGTCAAGGTCAATCAGATCGGCACCCTCACGGAGTCCCTGGCGACCGTGGACGCCGCTCACCGGGCGGGTTACACCGTCGTCATGTCGCACCGCTCGGGAGAGACGGAGGACACGACGATCGCGGACCTGGCGGTGGCCACGGGCTGCGGCCAGATCAAGACCGGCTCGCTCTCCCGCTCGGACCGTACCGCCAAGTACAACCAACTGATCCGGATCGAGGAGCAGTTGGGCGACAGCGCCCGGTACGCGGGGGCGCGGGCGCTGCGCCGCTAGGCGGGTCCCCCGGCCCGGCCCGGCCTCACGCGGTGCGGCTCTCCTCGCCGCCCGTGGTGTCGGCGATCTGTTCGTGGTGGCGGATCACCTCCGCGATGATGAAGGTGAGGAACTTCTCCGCGAAGGCCGGGTCGAGCTTGGCGTTCTCGGCGAGTTCGCGCAGCCGGGTGATCTGGCGGGACTCGCGGGCCGGGTCGGCGGGGGGCAGGTGGTGCTGGGCCTTGAGGTGGCCGACCTGCTGGGTGCACTTGAAGCGTTCGGCGAGCATGTGGACGACGGCCGCGTCGATGTTGTCGATGCTGTCGCGCAGCCGGGTCAGCTCGGCGAGCACGGCGGGGTCGGCGGGGTGCTTCGTGGTCATGGCACGGAAGCCTACGTTGCCGCGTCCGGGCGCCCCGGGCCGTCCAGGGGGTCCAGGTCTCCCCCGCCTTCCAGGGCGAGCTGCGGCGGATCGTCGGGGTCGGGGACCTGCCGGGACCAGCCGCCGGGCACGGCGCGGCCCTGCTGGGCGCGGAAGCGTACCGGGGCGGTGCCGACGCGGCGGGTGAACAGGCGGGAGAAGTAGGCGGGGTCGTCGTAGCCGACGCGGCGGGCGACGGCGGCGACGGGCAGCTCGGTGGCGGCGAGGAGTTCCTTGGCGCGGCCGAGGCGGACGCCGAGGAGGTAGTCCTTGGGGCTGCATCCGGCGCCGCGGCGTACGGCGGCGCGCAGGGCGGCGGGGCTCATGCCCTGGCGGGCGGCGTGCTCGGCGACGGTCAGGGGGGTGCAGGCGTCGCGGGCCAGGGCCTCGAGGACGGGGTCGCCGCCGGGGGCGAGGTCGGCGCGGGCGCGGCGCAGCGCGACCAGGAGTTCGTGGACGGCGGCGCCGGTCTCGACCTCCAGGAGGGGGTTGCCGCGGCGGGCGGCGCGGGCGATGCGGGCGACGACGGTGCGGGCGGCGGCCGGGTCGGACAGGGGGACGACGGGCCGGGCGGGTTCGATGTAGCCGAGTTCGGTGTAGGTGGCGGTGGCGGGTCCGGTGAAGTCGACGAAGCACTCGTCCCAGCCGTGGCCGGGGTCGGCGCCGTAGTGGTGCGGGACGCCGGGCACGAGCCAGATCAGGGCGGGTGCGGTGACGGGCCGGCGGCGCCCGTCGGGGGTGGCGTACCAGCCGGTGCCCGCGCTGACGACGAGGGCGACGTGGTGGTCGAGGGTGCGGGGGCCGACGGCGGGCAGCGTCCCGTGCTGGAGCCCGACGCCGAGACAGACCAGGCCGAGGCGGTGGTGGACCGGGCCGGGTGTGAAGTACCGCATCCAGGTGTGGTACATCGGCGGCCGCCTCCTTCTTCGTGCCCTTGGCTGTGTCCGTCCCGTGCTCGTGTCCGTGCCTGTCCTTCCGTGGGCCGTCCCCGCCGTGTCGTTGTGTCCAACCCGGCCCGATCTTTGTCCATGGACCGGGCCGTCCGCCAGGGGTGATCGTGGCCGCAGGACGTGACGGGGCGGTACGGGAAGCGAGGCGGGCGGGGCGATGGGCTGCTTCCGGGCGGGTGAGGACGGGTTCGAGCTGGACGGGCGGCCGGTGCGGCTGCTCTCGGGGGCGCTGCACTACTTCCGGGTGCACGAGGCGCAGTGGGACCACCGCCTGGCGATGCTGCGGGCGATGGGCCTGAACTGCGTGGAGACGTACGTACCGTGGAACGTGCACGAGCCGCGGCCGGGAGAGTTCCACGACGTGGGCGCGCTGGGCCGGTTCCTCGACGCGGCGGACGCGGCGGGGCTGTGGGCCATCGTGCGGCCCGGCCCGTACATCTGCGCCGAGTGGGACAACGGCGGGCTTCCGTGGTGGCTGACGGGCGAGCTGGGGGCGCGGGTGCGCAGCCGTGACGAGCGGTACCTGGCGCACGTGGAGCGGTGGTTCGCGCAACTGCTGCCGCAGGTGGTGGCGCGGCAGCACGACCGGGGCGGCCCGGTGGTGCTCGTGCAGGTGGAGAACGAGTACGGCAGCTACGGCTCGGACCGGGTGTACCTGCGGGCGCTGACGGACCTGGTGCGGGGGCTCGGGGTGACGGCGGAGCTGTGTACGTCCGACGGGCCCGAGGACCACATGCTGTCGGGCGGCGGCGTGCCGGGCGTCCTGGCGACGGTGAACTTCGGCTCCCGGGCCCGGGAGGCCTTCGGCGTGCTGCGCCGGCACCGGCCGGCGGGGCCGCTGATGTGCATGGAGTTCTGGTGCGGCTGGTTCGACCACTGGGGCGCGGAGCACGTGGGGCGCGCGCCGCGCGACGCGGCGGACGCGCTGCGGGAGATCCTGGAGTGCGGGGCGTCGGTGAATGTGTACATGGCGCACGGCGGGACGAGCTTCGCCGGGTGGGCGGGGGCGAACCGGGGCGGGGGCGCGCTGCACGACGGGCCCCTGGAGCCGGATGTGACGTCGTACGACTACGACGCGCCGATCGACGAGTACGGGCGGCCCACCGAGAAGTTCTGGCTGTTCCGGGAGGTCCTCGCCGAGTACGCGGACGCGCCGCCGCCCGGGCTGCCGCCCGCTCCGGCGGAGCTGGCGCGGCCCGTGACCGGGCGGCTCGGGGAGTGGGCGCCACTGGACGCGGTGGCCGCGTGCCTGGGCACGCCCGAGGCCGAGCACGCCGTGCCGCCCGCCTTCGAGGACCTGGGCGTCGACCGGGGTCTGGTCCGCTACTCCGTCACGCTGCCCGGGCCGCGCGGGGCGTATCCGCTGAGCGCGCCGGGGCTGCGGGACCGGGCCGTGGTGTACGTCGACGGGGTGCGGGCCGGGGTGCTCACCGAGGACTCCCCCGCGCTGCCCGGGCCCGTGCCGGGGGGCGCGCGGGTCGAGCTGTGGGTGGAGTCGCTGGGGCGGGTCTCCTACGGGCCCCGGCTCGGGGAGGCGAAGGGGCTCACCGGGGGGCTGCTGCACGAGCGGCAGTACGTGCACGGGGTGCGGGCGGCGGGGGTGGAGCTGGGGGCGTTCGAGGCGGCGCACGGGGTGCCTTCGGAGGGGGCCGGGGAGGGGCGGGCCGGGCTGTACCGGGGGGTGGTGGAGGTGGTCGGGGCGGGGGACGCGGTGCTGGAACTTCCCGGGTGGACGCGGGGGTTCGCCTGGGTGAACGGGTTCTGTGTGGGGCGGTACTGGGGGGTGGGGCCGCAGCGGGTGCTGTTCGTGCCGGGGGCTGTGGTGCGGGAGGGGGGTAATGCGGTGTGGGTGCTGGAGGTGGAGGGGGTGGCGGGGGTGGCCGAGGTGCGGCTGGGGGCCCTGCCGGGGGCTCCCCAATCCCGCCCCTTCCCGTAACCAGGGGCTGCCGCCCCTGGGCCCCGCTTTTCGGCGCTCCGCGCCTCGTCCTCAAACGCCGGACGGGCTGGATCTTTCCGCCGAGCGCAACTGAGATCTTGAGCCGTGGGCGCGCTGGAGATCTTGAGCCCGTCCGGCGTTTGAGGACGAGCGCGTCAGCGCGATACGGGGGTCCAGGGGGCGCGGCCCCCTGGTTTCGGGAAGGGGCGGGATGGGGGAGCCCCCGGCCAGGTCAGACCTCGCGGACCTCGAACGTGTCCAGGATGAACTCCGCCTTGCCGTCGCCGCCGACCTTGCGCAGGCCCACCCATGCCTCGCCGTCCTCGGGGGCGGTGAACTCGTAGGTGTGGGTGGTGGGGGTGTGGGCCTCCGGGAGGGGGTCGCGGGAGAGTTCGCGTGGGGCGGGGGTGTCGACGGCCGTCACCCAGGCGTACTGTCCTGCCTTCTCGTTCTCGTAGCGGAAGGACACCCGGTAGCGGCGGCCGGGCGCGAAGCGGACGGTGTGGGGGACGGTGCGGTGGACCAGCCCCTCGTTCTCGCCGCGGGACTTGAGGGACTGGCCGCCGTCGACGACGTCGTCGACGGCCTTGCCGTTCCAGCCGCGCTGGGTGAACGGCGCGTGCCGCTGCGCGATGTGGGTGCGCGGGTCGGTGGCTCCGCCGGCGTCGCCCTTGACGAAGGGCCCCCACCCCTGGGGCACGTGCTCGAAGTCCTCGCGGCACAGGACGCCCCGGGGCAGCCGGGGCGCGGGCGTGGTGGCGACGACGCGGACGTTGTCGAAGCGGACCCGGGCCCGCCCGGCCGCGGCGCGCAGCGTGAGGCGCCCGGGCCCGCCGCCCTCGGGCACGGTGAAGGGGGTGAACAGGCGCTGGAAGCGGGTGCCGTGCTTGGCGTCGGCGGCGACGTGGTTGACCGCGGTGGAGGTGGCGGTCCAGTTCGTGGCGGTGACGCCGTCGGCGGTGCGCACCTCCAGGGCGGCGGTGCGCCGCTCCCCCGCCGTGCTCCCCACCTCCACCTGTACGGAGGCGACGTACGCGCCGGGCTTGAGGCGGCGCAGGCGCTGGCTGACGGTGGCGGCGGCGCCGGGGGCGATCACCAGCTCGTGGTCGCCGAGGGCGCTGCGTTCGACGGCGGCGGGCCCGGTGACCCGCCAGGCGGCCAGGTCACCGGCGTGGAAGCCGGGGTCGCGCAGCGGGGTGCCCTGGCCCCAGTCGGGGTCGGGCAGGGCGCGGGCGCGCGAGCGGTGGATGACGTACGGCTGGTCGGCGCGGGCGTCGACGGTGACCGTGCCGCGGCGGACGGGCAGGGCGCGGACGAGGACGCGGCCCTGGTCGGTGAGCCGGTACAGCCACACCCTGCGGGCGCCCGCCCAGCCACGGGGCAGGGTCCAGGTGCTGGTGCCGCCGCGCGGGTTGTAGTGGTAGAGCTTGGCGGGGTCGGTGGCGGTGCGGGGCTCCCAGGGGAGCAGATAGGTGCCGTCGTCGTAGACGAGGTGGCCGTCGGTGGTGATGCGGCGGGTGCCGCCGGTGTCGGTGACGGAGGTCGCGCCGGCCCCGAAGAAGGTGATCTCGTGCTCGGTCCACGTCTTGACGGGGTGGGCCTGGAGGTACTTGGCGGGCAGGGAGTGCGTCCAGATGAGGCGGTGGAAGGCGGTCCAGTCGGTCTTGCCGACCCAGCCCTCGAAGTTGCCCATGCGGGCGGTGCCGAGGAGGGTGGGCCACTTGTCGGCGAAGACGTCCTTCTGGTGGTGGCGGATGAAGCGGATGAGCTGGGAGTTGATGCCGCGGGAGGTGTCGGGGCCGTAGTCGGGTTCGGTCGCCCAGTGGGACCAGACGGCCGAGCGTTCCAGGCCGTGGCCCCATTCGGTGGTGACGGTCCAGCCCTGCTCGCGCAGGGCGCGCTGGAGGCGGTCGGAGGTCCAGCCGGACTCGCGGAACACGTCGATGTAGAGGGTGTTGAGCGCCTCGTGGGTCTCGCGGCGCAGGTCGGCGAAGCGCCGGACGATGTCGCCGGAGACGAGGTCGCGGCGCTGGTCGATGCGGTAGCTCTGGTCGAGCCAGTCCCACTGCTCGTCCGTCTTGTCGACGAGGGTCTCGGAGAAGGCGTGGGCCACGGGGTAGGACTCGGTGGCGTTGACGTGGACGCCGAAGTCGCTGTTCCACCGGGCGCCCTCGCGGACGAGGGTGTTGAGGTCGTCGAGGCCGCCGGCGCGGGTGTTGTAGTGGCCCGCGTAGTCGGGGTGGGCGGAGTCGTGGCCCTCGGACTGGTAGCCCTTGAGCAGGGTGTACTGGCGCAGGCCGTCGGTGGCCAGGTGGACGCGCTTGACGTGGTCGAGGGTGGTGAGGAACGGGTTGGTGGCCTGTGAGGCGAAGTTGAAGGCGATGTGCGGGACGACGCGCAGGTGCTGCTCGTCGGCGCCGAGCGGGTTCACCATGATGTCGCGGAAGGCGATCGCGGCGTCCTGCCAGTCGACGGTGCCGTCGCCGTTGCGGTCGCCGGTGACGACGACGGTGGCGTACGGCAGCGGCTCGGTGGCGTCGACGGGGGCGGTGGCGGCGCGGTGGGTCCACTGGCCCGGGGCCAGGCGGGCCTCGGTGCGGCCGTCGGCGCGGACGGTCCGCCACCACAGGCGGCCGTTCTCCCAACTGGTGGCCGCGGTGGGCTTGTCGTAGCTGGTGTTGGTCTCGATCGCGCCGCCGAGGGTGTCGTGGGCGAGCACCGCGTACGCGCAGCCCGTGGGCGCCTGGGCGGGGGTGTCGGCCGTGAGGCGTACGAGGGTGTCGCCGCTCCTGGCCCGGTCGAGCTGGACGCGGGCGGCGAGCAGCGCCGCGCCGGGCTGGTCGCTGCGCACGGACAGCAGGGCGAGGCCGGGGACGGCGAGGGTGCCGATGCGCAGGGCCGCGGTGTCCTCGATGCGGGTGACGCGCCAGTGGACCTGGCGGCCCTTCACCGTGATCTCCACCGTGACGCGGGTGCCGCCGTCGAGGGCGAGGACGTAGACGGCACGGTCGTCGTGGGCGACCGCGGTGACGCGCGGGGTGTGCTCCTTGTCGTCGATGAGGAGGGTGGTGACGGGGTCGGGCTGTCCGTGCAGGACGGCGCCGGTGGCGCGGTCGGTGTACGCGATGACGCGCGGGAAGCCGGTGGCGACGCGGACGTCGAGCGCGGCGGAGCGCAGCACGGCCTCGCCGGCGGGTGCCTGGTGGGGCGCGGCGGGGGCCGCGTGCGCGGTGCCCGTGCCGACGGCGGCTCCCAGCGGGGCGAGCGCCCCGGTGGCGACGACGGCTCTGCGGCTCGGCCCGGACGGCTGTGACGACGGCGGCATGGGCGCACCCTCCGTGGGACGGATCGGCGGAGTTGGTGACGGTCACGATGCGCCGCGGGGGGCGGGGGCGCCCATGGACAAAGACGGGGCAGGTGTTGGACTAAGTGCGGTGGGGGGCCTGCGGCGAGGGCCTCGCACGTGGGGGCGCGGGTTGCGTCTCACACCTGGGGGTGCGGGCGGGGTCTCGCGCGTGAGGGTGCGGGCGGCGGTCGCGAGTTCGGCCGGAAGCCGTTCATGAAGGCCGTGTTCCGCCTCAGCCGTCACGGGTGGCCCGGACGCGGCACCGGCGTGGGCGAGCGCCCGCGGTTCGGTGGGCCCCGGCGGGGGCGCCGTGAGCGCCGGTGGGCACAGGGGGCCGCGGCGGGCCGGGGCCCTGGCGCGGGCCGGGACTTGCGGGACAGGGTCTCCCCGGGCCGGGTCCATGGCCTCGCGGGAAGGTGCGCGCCGGGCCGGGGTCGCGCGGGGCCGGGCCGGAACCACGGGCGGCTCGTGCGCACGCGTACACGCGGAAGAGCCGGGCCCCGGTCGGGACCCGGCTCCGTGACGGCACCGGTCACCGCGCGCACCACGTGCGGTGCCGCGGCGGTGCGGGGGACGTCAGAGCTGGCCGGCGGCCTTGGTTATGTCGGCCGCGAAGGTGGACACCTCGGTGTAGACACCGGGGTAGGCCGGGCGGGCGCAGCCGGTGCCCCAGCTCACGATGCCGACCTGGATGTACTGGCCCTTGTCGTCCTTGCGGAACATGGGGCCGCCGGAGTCGCCCTGGCACGTGTCGACGCCGCCGACGCCGAGCTTGCCCGCGCAGAGCTCCTCGCCGGGGATGATGTCGCCGTTGTACGCCTTCTGGCAGTCGGCGTCGCTCACGAACGGGACGGTGGCCTTGAGCAGGTAGCGCTGCTGCGGGCCGCCCTCACGGGCGGCGCCCCAGCCCGCGACGGTGAAGTTGCCGTTGTTGAACTTGGTGTCGGTGGCGATCTTCAGCGTGGGCAGGTTGATGGGCTTGGCGAGCTTGATGAGGGCCCAGTCCTTGCCGCTGCCGTTGTAGCCGGGGGCCTGCAGGACCTTGGTGGACTTGACCTTGATGGCGCTGGAGCTCTGCAGGTCCACGACGCCGGCGGTGGCCGTGATGGACGTGTTGGCGCCGGAGCCGTCCACACAGTGGGCCGCGGTCAGGACGACGTCCTGCTTCAGCAGGGAGCCGCCGCAGCCCATCGACAGGCGCACCATGAACGGGAACTCGCCCTGCGCGGCGCGCACGCCGCCGACGACGCGCTCGCCCGGGTTCGGGCCGGGGTGCGGGGCCGCCTGGGCGGCGAGGGGCTGCAGGCTGAGGCCGGCGAGGGCGATGGACCCGAGGACGGCGGCTCTCTTCACTCCACGGAACTTGTCGGTCTTCACGTGGTGTCCCTTCGTGGGAGTTGTGGGGGGTGGCGCAACGCGACGGGCCCATGCCGCACACGCCGGAGCGCTGCGTGGCATGAGCCCGCCAAAGCGTTGTTGGATTATGAGGAGGCCCGCGCGCGGCCGACAAGGGTTGGTTTTCGGCCAGCCTTCGGGCCCGCGCCCGGGTGCTGGCGCGAACGACCCCCGTACAGTAGGGGCAAGTTGGGATGATCCACGCGGGACCCGGAGCGGGCGTCCGGGAACGGGTCCCGCCACGGCTCGGGGGGTGACGGCGTGGCCGACGGCGGCCCCGTGGAGCACGGCTACCCGCATCTGGAGACGGTCCGCTCGGCGATCACCGCGCTGTACAAGCGGCTCTCGTACGACACCGTCCACACCTTCGACACCAGCGTGGCCCCCGCCGACGTGGCCTTCTGCGACCAGGACGACCTGCACCTGGGCGCCCAGCGCGTGGCCCGCGAGATGGTGCGCCACCTGCGGCTGCCCGACGCCCGGGTGATCGTCTCGTTCCGCGCGATGGAGCACGCGGCGTCCGTCGAACTGGCCGCGGGGCCGGAGTACTTCATCGAGCTGAACGACCGCTTCCGGCACCACCGCAGGGACATCGGCGCGGCGCTCGCGCACGAGGTGATGCACGTCTACCTGCACCGCCTCGGCCTCTCCTTCCCCGGCACCCGCGCCAACGAGATCCTCACCGACACCGCGACGACCTACCTCGGCGCGGGCTGGCTGCTCCTGGACGCCTACCGCGAGGACGGCGCGTCCTCGCAGAAGCTCGGCTACCTCACGCCGGAGGAGTTCGGGTACGTGCTGGCCAAGCGGGCCCTGGTGTTCGGCGAGGCGCCCGAGACGTGGTTCACCAGCGCGCAGGCGTACACCGCGTACACGAAGGGGCTCGCGCGGGCGCGCCACGACGGACAGCAGCCGCCGCTGACGGCCGCGGGCTGGGCGGGGCGGCGGCGCTACGCCAAGGACCGGCGGTACGCCCTCGACCACGGGACGGGCCCTCGGGACGGGGGCCCGTACGCCTTCTCCCGGCCGGACGCGGCGGGGCCGCTCCGGGTCTCCTTCGCCTGCCCCACCTGCCACCAGCGCATCCGGCTCCCGGCCCGGGGCAGGACACGCGCCCGGTGCGCGCTCTGCCGCACCCTCCTGGACTGCGACACGTGAGTCCCGTGCCGGTGGCGGGACTCTCCCCCGGCGTACCTCGCCGGGCAGGGCGAAGGCAGCCGGGGCAGCAACCGGCGTGGAGGGCCGGGTCGTGTCAGGACGGGTGGGTGGCCCGGCGCGGGAGCGCGCCGCAGAGGGCCGCGCAGAGCACGAAGGCGCCCACCACCCACGGCATGGCCGCCCCCAGGGCCTCGGTGAACCCGTCGGCCCCCGACCCAAGACGCTCGAAGAACACCGTGCCGACCACCGCCGCCCCCAACGCCCCGCCGAACTGCTGGGCCGTGGAGAAGATGCCGGACGCCCCGCCCGCGAGGTCCCCGGGTACTGCCGACAGGACGACGTTCACCAGCGGCACGACCAGGAGGCCGAGCCCCGCCCCGGCCACGAGCAGCCCCGGTACCAGCGGCCACGCCCCGGTGTGCTCGGGGCCCGAGCCCTCGACGGCCGCCCACACCCAGGCGAACCCGCCCGCCATCAGCAGCGCCCCGGCGCCGAGCACCAGGCGCCCGTACCGCACCGCGAGCCCGTCCGCGGCGGGCGCGGTCACGAAGCCGCCCACGGAGAAGGCGACCGTGACGAGACCGGCCTGCATCGGCGTGTAGCCCTCGCCGCCCTGGAGCCAGACCGCGAAGACCAGGAAGAACCCCTGCATGCCCACGGAGAACAGGAGTTGCACCAGCACCCCGACGGAGAACGCGGGCAGCCCGAACGCCCGCGCCGGGAGCAGCGGCACCACGGTCCGCGACCGGCGCCGCCCCTCGGCCACGCCGAGCGCGGCGAGCGCGGCCACCCCGGCGGCCAGGCACCCCCAGCCCCACAGGGGCCAGCCGTTCGCGTGCCCCTGCACCAGCGGCAGCACGACGGCGACGAGCGCGGCCGCGAGCACCAGGCCGCCGAGGACGTCGGGCCGCCCTGCGGACCGCTCCCTCGTGGCCGGGACCAGGACGGCCCCGGCCACGAGGGTCGCCGCCGCGACGGGGAGGTTCACCAGGAACACCGACCGCCAGCCCCAGCCGAACAGATCGGCGTCGGTGAGCACCCCGCCCAGCAGCAGCCCGACCGCGGAGGCGAACCCGGCGACGGCCCCGTACATCCCGAAGGCGGCACCGCGCTCCTTGCCCTGGAACAGGGTGCGGAAGGAGCCGAGCACCTGCGGTACGAGGAGGGCCGCCGTCACCCCCTGCACGGCGCGCGCCGCCACGAGCTGCCCCGGTGACTGCGCCGCCCCGCAGGCCAGGCTCGCCAGGCCGAAGCCCGCGGTGCCGGCGAGGAAGAGCGCCTTGCGGCCGTACCGGTCGCCCAGGTGCCCCGCGACGATGAGCGTGGCGGCGAAGCCGAGCAGGTACGCGGAGACGATCCACTGCAAGGCGCTCTCGGAGGCGCCGAGGTCGCGGCCTATCGACGGGATCGCGACGTTCACGATCGTCACGTCCAGCAGGTCCATCAGGGCGGCGACCATCATGACCGCGGCGGCCGCCCAGCGCCGTGGGTACGGGGTGCCGGCGGCCGTGCGCGGCGGGGTGTGCGTGGTGGGCATGCCTCTCCTCCTGGTGTGTCCGGCCGACCGGCTCCCGACTCGGGCACCGGCTCCGGCTCCCCGGCTCTCCCCGGCTCCGGCTGCCGCTCCGGCTCTCTCCGGTTCCAGGCTCCGGCTCTCTCCGGCTTCTTCCGGCTCCGACTCCCGACCCGCTCGGCCTTTTATTTCGTTCGGCCGAACGAAAGACTCGCACCCGCCCCGCCTCCGGCGCAAGTCTTTCGTTAGCCCGAACGAAACTTTTGATAGCCTCTCCGCCATGACCCGCACGCCCGAGCACCCCGGGACCGCCGACGACCCGTCGCGGGACGAGGTGCTGCGCCGCCTGTTCACCGCGGGCCGTGAGAACAGCTCGGTCGCCGTGATGTTCCACTCGGCCGTCGCGGCCCGGCAGGGGCTGAACGCCACGGAGGGCAAGACGCTCGACCTCCTGGAGCGCGACGGGCCGCTCACCGCGAAGGACCTCGCGCAGCGCACCGGCCTGGCCCCCGCCTCCGTGACCGGTCTGGTCGACCGCCTGGAGGCCAAGGGGTTCGTCCGCCGGATCAAGCACCCGAGCGACAAGCGGCGCGTCCTGGTCGAGCTGCGCCGGGAGGCCATCGCCGGGCTCGCGGAGATCTTCGAGGACTGGGGGCGCGACGTGCTGGAGCTCTGCGAGGAGTTCACCACGCGGGAGCTGGAGACGGTCATCCGCTTCCTGGACGGCGCGACGGAGCGCCAGCGCCGGGCCGCGGCCCGGCTCGCGGAGTAACCCCCGTACCGTCCGCGCGCCCGTCCCGGGAAGCGCGAGCGCCCGATGGATGCGTCAGCCGGGGACGGCCGCCGTGCGCGGGGCGACGATCCCGCGAGCCCGTGCCGCCGCGAGCCAGCGCGGGAACTCCGCGACCAGGCGGTCGTACAGGACGGCGTCGGGCACGGTGCCCGGCTGCTCGCCGGCGTGGAAGAAGCCGGCGTTGTCGACGGGCCGCTTCTCGGGGACGGCCAGGTCGTCGAGGCGCCGCAGGTAGTCGAACTGCGTGCTGCCGGGGTCGCCGAAGCCGATGAACTGCCAGAACAGGGGCAGCCTCGCGGCCTTGCACAGGTACCGCTCGGCGGCGAGCCTGTTGACGGGGCCGCCGTCGGTCTGGAAGACGACCAGGGCGGGGGCCGTGGCACCGCTGTCCAGGTAGTGGTCGATGACGGCGTCCATGGCCAGGTGGTAGCTGGTCCGGCCCATGTGGCCGAGGCCGTCGGCGATCTGCTGGATGCGGCCCCGGTGGCGGGCCAGTTCGACGGTGGTGACGGCGTCCACGTCGGTGGAGAAGAACACGGTCGGCACGGTGCCGTCGTCGTCCAGGTGCGCGGACAGGCCGAGCACGCGGTCGGCGAGCGCTTGGACGCTGCCGTCGCGGTAGTACGGCCGCATCGAGCCGGAGTGGTCGAGGACCAGGTACACGGCCGCCCGCTCCCCCGCCAGGCCGTGCTCGCGCAGCCGGTCGCCCGCCGTCTTGTAGAGGCTGACCAGCGCGGGGGCCGTCTCCTCGACCTTGCGCAGGCTGATCGCGGCGCTCACACCGGCTCCGTGAGGAAGTCGACGGCGAGCCGCACGAACGCGTCCGCCCGCTCGACGAAGGCCAGGTGCCCGCAGCGCGGGAAGACGTGCAGGCGGGCGTCGGGCATCGCCTTGAGGGCGACGAACGCGCCGTCGAGCGGGTTGACCCGGTCCTCGCGCCCCCAGGTCAGGAGCGTCGGCCGGGTGACGCGGTGCGCCTCGCGCCACAGCATCGCCTCGTGCGGCCACGCGGCGAACGCGGCACCGACGCGCCGGGCGCCGAGCCGGGCCCCGGGGTCGAGAGCGGCGGCGTACCGCTCCTCGACGAGGTCGTCGGTGACGTACGACGGGTCGTGGACGAGGGTCGTCAGGAACGCCCGCAGGTCCTCCCGCGTCGGCTCGGGCCTGCTGCCGAACTCGATGAGCCGCCGCACGCCCTCCGAGGGTTCGGCCGTGAAGACGTTCAGGGCGAGGCCGCCCGGGGCCATGAGCAGCAGCCGGTCGACCATGCCCGGGTGGTCCAGGGCCAGGCGGACGCAGGCGCCGCCGCCGAGGGAGGCGCCCGCGACGTGCGCGCGCTCCACGCCGAGTGCGTCCAGGAGGGCGGCCACGGCGGCGGCGCTGAAGGAGTAGAAGTCCCGGTCGAGTTCGGGTTTGTCGGAGGCGCCGAAGCCGGGCTGGTCGACGAGCAGCGTACGGAAGTGGCGGGTGAGGGCGGGCAGGAGGGGGCCGAAGGCCGACCAGGCGGAGGCGCCGGGGCCGCCGCCGTGCAGCATCACCAGGACGGGCGCGGCCGGGTCCCGCGGCCCGGCCTCGTGGTACCGGAGCCTCAGGCCTCCGGCCTCGGCGACCCGGGAGGTCGCCGCACGACTGAACTCCGCCCCGCTGTTGGTACTTGTCACTCGATCATCTTCCCTCACGCACGCGCATCGGCGCCGCCCGCCGGACGCGGTGGCTCCGGGGCCACGGCCGTACCCTGAGCCGCATGAAACGCGCTGGTCCGCTCCTCCTCGCGGTCGTCCCCCTCGTCCTCACCGCGGTCGCCTGCTCCGGGGAGCCCGACGGAAAGGCCGGGCCGACCGCCGCGCGCCCCTACGACGAGAGCGGTTCGGCGGCCGACGGGCGCACGGACGACGCGCGGGTGGCCGCGCTGCCGCCGGGCCTCGCGGCGCCCGCGAAGCGGGAGCTGGCCTTCAAGCTCGTGTCCAGCGCGGAGAACTCCACGCTCGACTGGCGCGGCCAGTACGGCTACGTCGAGGACATCGGCGACGGCCGCGGCTACACCGCAGGCCTCATCGGCTTCTGCACCGGCACCCACGACCTGCTGGAGCTCGTCGAGACGTACACCGAGCGCCACCCCGGCAACGGCCTCGCCCGCTATCTGCCCGCCCTGCGCGCGGTCGACGGCAGCGCCTCGCACCGGGGGCTCGGGCGCGGCTTCGTCCGGGCCTGGAAGGCGGAGGCGCGCGAGCCCGCCTTCCGCGCCGCCCAGGACGCGGCGCGCGACCGCCGTTACTTCGACCCGGCGGTCCGGCTCGCCAAGCTCGACGGCCTGGGGACGCTGGGGCAGTTCGTCTACTACGACGCGATGGTCGTGCACGGCCCCGGCAGCGGCCCGAAGTCCTTCCACGGCCTGCGCGGGGCGGCGCTCGCGAAGGCCCGCACCCCGGCGGAGGGCGGCGACGAGACGGCGTACCTCCATGCCTTCCTGGACGTCCGGCGCGAGGTCATGAAGAGCGAGCGGGCCCATCGGGACACCTCGCGCATCGACACGGCCCAGCGCCGCTTCCTGCGCGAGGGCAACCTGGCCCTGCGGACGCCGCTGACGTGGCGGGTGTACGGGGACGCGTACCGGGTCGCGAAATGACGCGGGCCCGGACCCCGCCGAGGGGTCCGGGCCCGCGTGGGCGCGAGGCGAGGGCGGCTCAGCCCTTGACCGCCCCGGCGGCGAGGCCGGAGCCCAGCCTGCGGTGCACGATCACGAAGAAGATCATCACGGGCAGCGTGACCAGCGTGGAGCTGGCCATCACGGGCCCCCAGGCGGTGGAGTTCTCACCGAAGAACTGGAAGATGCCGACGGCCGCCGTGTACTTGTCGCTGCCCTTCATGAAGGTGTACGCGAACACGAACTCGTTCCACGCCGTGATGAAGGCGAAGATCGAGGTGGCCACCAGGCCGGGCCCGACCAGCGGAAGCAGCACCGACCAGAACATCCGGAACCAGGACGCGCCGTCGATGTACGCCGCCTCCTCGACCTCCTTGGGCACCGCGGCGACGAAGCCGCGCAGCGTCCAGATCGCGAACGGCAGCGACAGCGCGATGTACACGATCGACAGGCCGAGCAGCGAGTTGAGCATCTCGTAGTCCCGCATCTGGATGAACAGCGGGATGACCAGGGCCTCCAGCGGCACCATCTGCACGACGAGGACCATGATCAGCACGGAGGTGCGGAACTTGAACTTGAAGCGCGCCACGGCGATCGCCGCGAACAGCGAGAGCAGCGCGGCCGCGAGAATCGTGGAGACCCCGACGATCGCGGAGTTCAGCAGGTAGGTGCCGAAGTTGCCGCGGTCGAAGACGAAGTCGAAGTGGTCGAAGGTCAGTCCGCTCGGCAGCAGGTCCGAGCCGCGCGTGAGCGCCTTCGGATCGAGCGCCGTGGAGACCATCCAGTAGACGGGGAAGAGCGTGAAGGCCAGCAGCGCGGCGACCGCGAGGGGCAGTCCGAAGCGCGCGGCGCGACTGGTGCGGCGGCGGGACTTGCCCTGCCCGAGCGCGGCCGGGACCTTGGCGGTGCTCACAGGTCCTCCTCCCCCTGCCGGAACAGCGTACGGATGTAGACGATGGTGATGACGAGCAGCAGCAGCGTGAGCAGCACCGCGGCCGCGGCGCCCGCACCGTAGTCGTTCTTGGCGAACGCCTCGATGTACGAGTACACGCCGAGGTTGTAGACGTCGGGGTTGTCGCCGCTGCCGCCCGGCATCAGGAAGACCTGGGTGAAGACCTTGAAGTCCCAGATGGTGGAGAGGATGGTCACCACCAGGAAGACGGGCTTGATGGTCGGCACGGTGATCTTCCAGAACCGCTGCCAGGCGTTGGCGCCGTCGATCTCGCCCGCCTCGTAGAGCTCCTTGGGGATGGTCAGCAGCCCGGCGAGGACGGTGATCGCCACGAACGGGAAGCCGTGGTGCACCACGTTGATGGTGGCGATGACGTAGAACGGCAGGCGCTCGGTGAACCAGTTGGTCGTCTCGGCGTCGATCAGGCCGAGGGAGTCCGCGAGCTGGCTGACCATGCCGTCCTGCGGCTGGAAGAGCCAGATCCACACGTACGTGCCGGTGACCGCGGGCATCGCCCAGGCGGCCAGGATGGACACCGAGCAGATCAGCTTCCACGTCGGGCCGAGGCGGTTGAGCAGCAGCGCCACGGCGGTGCCGAGCGCGACGGTCAGGCCGACGCAGGCGAAGGCGAAGAACACCGTGTTCGGCAGGACGGTCTTCCACAGCAGGTCGCTGCTGAGCAGGTCCTGGTAGTGGTCGAGTCCGGTGAACGTGCTCTCGCCGCCGCCGAACTTGACCTTGTAGTCCTCCAGGGACAGCTTGCCGACCTGGATCAGCGGCCACAGGAGCAGGCCCGCGAGCACGACGAGCGAGGGCGCGAGCAGCAGCCAGGGCCGGGTGAGGGTGATCAGCTTCTTGCGGCGGCGGGCGGCCTCCGCCGCGCCGTCGGCGGGGCGGGAGCCGCGGGCCGAAGGGATGGTGGCCTTCGGCTCGCCGCTGACGAGCGTGTCTTTCACGGCAGTGACTCGTCTCTGACTACTTGTCCTTGGCGAAGATCTCGTCCATGTCCTTCGCCGCCTGGTCCGCGGCCTCCTGGACGGACGACTTGCCGGTGAGGATCGACTGCACCATACGGGGGATGACCTTGGAGGCCTGGATCTCGCCGTACGCCTTGGTCTTCGGCACGGTCGCGCCCGCCTCCAGCATCTGCTTGGCGAACGGCTCGACCAGCGGGTCCTTCTGCTGCTCGATCTTCTTCAGCTCGGAGTTCTGGCCGGGGAAGTAGTTGGTCTGCTTGGCCCACTTCGCGGCGAACTCACCCGTCGTCATGAGCTTGACCAGCTCCCAGCCGAGGTCCTTCTTGTCGGTGTCGAACACCGACAGGTAGGAGCCGCCGAGGAAGGACTTGCTCATGCCGCCCTTCTCGCCGGGGATCGGCACGGCGCCGAGCTTGCCCTTCAGCTTCGGGTTGGCGTCGGTGATGGCCTTCGGGGTCCAGTTGCCGCCGACCGCCATGGAGATCTGGCCCTTGTTCCAGGCGTCGCCGACCTCCTTCTCCGTCCAGGTGTTGACCTTGGCCGGGGACACCTTGTCCTTCGTCGCGAGGTCCGTGTAGTACTTGATGCCCTTCACGGCCTCGGGCGAGTTGATGGCGGACTTCCACGTGTCGCCGTCCTGGGTGGCGAGTTCGCCGCCCGCGCCCCAGACGAAGGGGGCCGCGAACATCTCCGCGCCGCCCGCCACCGGGAAGGCGACCATGCCCGGCTCCTTCTCCTTCAGCTTCTTCGCCGTCTCCTGGAGCTCCTTCCAGGTCGTCGGCGGCTTCAGGTCGTGCTTCTCGAAGATGTCCTTGCGGTACACGATGGACCGCACGCCCGCGTACCACGGCATGCCGTACTGCTTGCCGTCCAGCGTGCCGGCGTCCTTCAGGCCCTCGACGAGGTCGCCCGCGAGGTCCGCCTTCTTCACGTCGTCGGTCACGTCGACCAGGGCGTCGGTCTCGGCGAACTGCGGTACCCAGGTGGTGCCGACCTCGGCGACGTCGGGGACCTGGTCGGGGCCGCCCTCGATCGCCGTGGTGAACTTCTTCTGGGCCGTGGCCCACTGCTGGTACTCGACCTTGATCTTGGCGCCGGTCTTCTTCTCGAAGGCCGCGCCGACCTCCTTGAAGAAGGGCCGGGGGTCGGGGTTGGTCCCCTCCATGATCCAGACGGTGAGGGTCTTGCCCTTGCCGTCGGCCTTGTCGCCCTTGTCGCCGTCGCCGCCGTCATCGCCGCACGCCGTTGCGGTCAGACCGAGCGTCAAGGCGATACAACCCGCCGCGATGACACGTCGCTTCATGCCGGCCCCCTTCTGGTTCCTATGGTGGGAGCGATTCTGGTCACACAGGGTGTGGGCGGTCTAGACCCTTTCGGGGAAGCGGCCGAACCGTAATGACCGTTGCGCGGGGCGCTATCGCTGTGCTTGGGCGGTTCCCTACGCCGCCGCTGCGCGGCGGATTGCCTTCGTGGTGCCACCCGTTTGTCCTACACGTGGGGGTTGGTGGGGGGTGTTCCCCTCCCACCCGCCCACCCGTACCGCCCCGGCTTTCGCCTGCCCGGCCCCGACGCCGGCGCTCACTCACCGTCGTTACGCTTCCCCTCCCGCCCGCCCACCCGTGCCACCCCGGCTCTCGCCAGCCGGGCCCCGACGCCAGCGCTGGCCCGCCGCCGTCGCGTTGCCTCTCCCACCCACCCACCCGCCACACCCCGGCTTCGCCCGCTCAGCCCCGACGCCAGCGCTGGCCCGCCGCCGTCACGTTCCTCCTCCCACCCGCCCACCCGTACCGCCCCGGCTTTCGCCAGCCCGACCCCGACGCGGAGCGCTGACCCACCGTCGTCACGTTCCTCCTCCCACCCGCCCACCCGTACCGCCCCGGCTCTCGCCGGCCCACCCCCGACGCGGAGCGCTCACCCGCCGCCGTCACCTTCCTTCTCCCACTGCCCACCCGTGCCACCCCGGCTCTCGCCAGCCCAACCCCGACGCGGAGCGCTGACCCGCCGTCGACGCCCTCCTTCTCCCACCCTGCCCACCCGTGCCACTCCAACTTCAGCAACCCGGCTCGAAGCCAGCGCTCACCCACCCTCGACAAACCGGCCCCGACACGCAGCACTCACCCACCGCCGTCGCCCTCCTTCTCCCACCCCGCCCACCCGCGCCACTCCGGCCTCCAGCAACCCAACCCCGACGCCAGCGCACACCCGCCGTCGACGCGTTCCTTCTCCCATCCACCCACGCGTCACACCCCGGCTCTCGACAAACCGGACCCGACGCACAGCGCTCACCCGCTGCCGACACCCTCCTTCTCCTCCCACCCCGTCACACCCCAGCTCTCGACAAACCGGCCCCAACACGCAGCACTCACCCACCGTCCACGCCCCCTTCTCCCACCCCACTCACCTGCGCCACTCCGGCCTCCAGCAACCCAGCCTCGACATCAGCGCACACCCTGCGTCGTCGCCTTCCTTCTTCCATCCGCCCACGCGTCACACCCCAGCTCTCGACAAACCGGACCCGACGCACAGCGCTCACCCGCTGCCGACACCTTCCTCCTCCCACCCCGTCACACCCCAGCTCTCGACAAACCGGCCCCAACACGCAGCACTCACCCACCGCCGACGCCCTCCTTCTCCCACCCCACTCACCCGTGCCACTCCGGCCTCCAGCAATCCGGCCCCGACGCCAGCGCACACCCGCCGCCGTCGCGTTCCTTCTCCCATCCGCCCACGCGTCACACCCCAGCTCTCGACAGCTCGGCCCCGATACGCAGCGCTCATCCCCCGTCGTCACGCGCTCTCCCCCGTCAGGCTCCGGCATTCGCCACCCGCACGCCGACGCAGAGCGCTCGCTCACCGTCGAGGCCCTCCTTCTGCCACCCCCGTCACACCCGGCATTCACCAAACCAGCCCTGGTGTACAGCGCTCACCCGCGTCGTCATGCCCCTTCTGCACCACCCCGCCTCTCGCCGCCCCAACCCCGACGCACAGCACTCGCGCAATGTCATCGCGTCGTACGCGCACACAGGCCGCGCCCGCCTTGGCCGTGTTGTGGGGGGCGGGTGGGTGGGAGCGCCTCGGTGCGGGCGGTGGGGTTGAGGGGTGGGCCGGCACTCCGCCGCTGTGGGCGGGTGTCCCGCGGGGCGCGAGTAGGGTCGCCTCTGCTTGGGCGAAGCCGGGGCTCGCAGGAGGGCAGGCGCGCATGCCACGGGCCGGGTGTCCGAGGTGGCGGAACGAGCGCCGGGCGGGGGCGGGTGGGCGGGAGTGCCCCGTCGCGTGCGGCGGGCCCCGGGAGCACCGGGGCGCCACGGGCACGCGGGCGGGTCGGCCCGGGCACCGAAGCAACCGCCGGGCCAAGGGCGGGCGGGTGGGACCGGCCCCGCACGGTCAACCACCGCCCGGCCACGCGCAGTCAAGCGCAGCCCACCCCCGCACGGCCAGCCACAGCCCACCCCCGCGCGGTCAAGCGCAGCCCGCCCCCGCACGGCCAAGCGCAGCCCGGCCCAGGCCCCCGTACACGGAAACACGCGGCGCCTGCCGGTGGATCCGGTCGGGGACCCGGCAGGCGCCGCGCTCAGTTCCGTACGCCGTTGTACGGGACAGTCGAGGGGGTGAGAGGTCAGACCGTCAGGGCCCGGTCCGTGGGGCGGATGGGGGCGGGGAGGTCGCTGGCGCCGGTGAGGTAGCGGTCGACGCCGCGGGCGGCCGAGCGGCCCTCGGCGATGGCCCAGACGATGAGGGACTGCCCGCGGCCGGCGTCGCCGGCGACGAAGACGCCGGGGACGTTGGTCTGGAAGTCGGCGTCGCGGGCGATGTTGCCGCGCTCGTCGAGGTCGAGGCCGAACTGGTCGACCAGGCCGTTCTCCCGGTCCGTGCCGGTGAAACCCATGGCGAGGGTGACGAGCTGCGCCGGGATGCGGCGCTCGGTGCCCGGCTTCTGGGTGAGCTTTCCGTCGACGAAGGCGACCTCGACGAGGTGCAGCCACTGCACGTTGCCGTCCTCGTCGCCCTCGAAGTGGGTCGTCGAGACGGAGTAGACGCGCTCGCCGCCCTCCTCGTGCGCGGAGGTGACCTTGTACAGCATGGGGAACGTCGGCCACGGCTGGTGCGGCGCCCGGTCCTCGCCCGGCCGGGGCATGATCTCGAGCTGGGTGACCGAGGCCGCGCCCTGGCGGTGGGCCGTGCCCACGCAGTCCGCGCCGGTGTCGCCGCCGCCGATGACGACGACGTGCTTGCCCTCGGCGGAGACGGGCGTGGTGACGTAGTCGCCCTCCTGGACCTTGTTGGCCAGGGGCAGGTACTCCATCGCCTGGTAGACGCCCTTGAGCTCACGGCCGGGGACGGGCAGGTCACGGGCCGTGGTGGCGCCCGCCGCGATGACCACGGCGTCGTAGCGCTTGCGCAGCTTCGCCGCGTCGATGTCGCGGCCGATCTCCACCCCCGTACGGAACTTGGTGCCCTCGGCGCGCATCTGCTCGATGCGCCGGTTGATGTGCCGCTTCTCCATCTTGAACTCGGGGATGCCGTAGCGGAGGAGACCGCCGACGCGGTCGGCGCGCTCGTAGACGGCGACGGTGTGCCCGGCGCGGGTGAGCTGCTGGGCGGCGGCCAGGCCCGCGGGGCCCGAGCCGATGACCGCGACGGTCTTGCCGGAGAGGCGCTCGGGGGCCTGCGGGGCCACGTCCCCGGTCTCCCAGGCCTTGTCGATGATGGAGACCTCGACGTTCTTGATGGTGACGGGCGGCTGGTTGATGCCGAGCACGCACGCCGCCTCGCAGGGCGCCGGGCACAGCCGCCCGGTGAACTCCGGGAAGTTGTTGGTGGCGTGCAGCCGCTCCGAGGCCGCCGACCAGTCCTCGCGGTACGCGTAGTCGTTCCACTCGGGGATCAGGTTCCCGAGCGGGCAGCCGTTGTGGCAGAACGGGATGCCGCAGTCCATGCAGCGCGAGGCCTGCTTGGAGATGATCGGGAGCAGCGAGCCGGGGACGTAGACCTCGTTCCAGTCGCGCACCCGCTCCGCGACCGGGCGGGTCTCGGCGACCTCGCGGCCGTGCGTGAGAAAGCCCTTGGGATCAGCCATTGGTCGCCGCCTCCATCATCTTCTCGGTGATCTCGGACTCGGAGAGCCCGGCTCGCTCGGCGGCGTCCTTGGCGGCGAGCACTGCCTTGTACGTGCTGGGGATGATCTTGCTGAAGCGGGTCACGGAGGTCTCCCAGTCACCGAGCAGCTTCTCGGCGACGGTCGAGCCGGTCTCCTCCTGGTGGCGGCGCACGACGTCGTGCAGCCACTGCTTGTCGGAGTCGGTGAGCTCCTCGATCGCCGTGAGGTTCCCGGCGTTGACGTGGTCGCGGTCGAGGTCGACGACGTACGCGACGCCGCCGGACATGCCCGCCGCGAAGTTCCGGCCGGTCTCGCCGAGGACGACGGCGTGGCCGCCGGTCATGTACTCGCAGCCGTGGTCGCCCACTCCCTCGGCGACCACGGTGGCGCCGGAGTTGCGCACGCAGAACCGCTCGCCGGTGCGGCCGCGCAGGAACATCTCGCCGCCGGTCGCGCCGTACGCGATGGTGTTGCCCGCGATGGTGGAGTACTCGGCGAGGTGGTCGGCGCCCCGGTCCGGGCGCACGATGATCCGGCCGCCGGACAGGCCCTTGCCGACGTAGTCGTTGGCGTCGCCCTCCAGGCGCAGCGTGATGCCGCGCGGCACGAACGCGCCGAAGGACTGGCCCGCGGAGCCGGTGAAGGTGATGTCGATGGTGTCGTCGGGCAGGCCCGCGCCGCCGAACTTCTTCGTCACCTCGTGGCCGAGCATGGTGCCGACGGTGCGGTTGATGTTGCGGATGGCGACCTGGGCGCGCACCGGCTGGGCGTCCTCGAGACGGTCCGCGGCGAGCGCGTCGGCGGCGAGCCTGATCAGCTCGTTGTCGAGCGCCTTCTCCAGGCCGTGGTCCTGGGCGGTGAGCTGGTGGCGCACCGCGCCCTCGGGCAGGTCCGGGACGTGCAGCAGCGGTTCCAGGTCGAGGCCCTGGGCCTTCCAGTGGTCGACGGCCCGGGTGGTGTCGAGGAGCTCGGCGTGGCCGACGGCCTCCTCCAGGGTGCGGAAGCCAAGCTCGGCGAGGAGTTCGCGGACCTCCTCGGCGATGAACTCGAAGAAGTTGACGACGAACTCGGCCTTGCCGGCGAAGCGTTCGCGCAGGACCGGGTTCTGCGTGGCGATGCCGACCGGGCAGGTGTCCAGGTGGCAGACGCGCATCATGACGCAGCCGGAGACGACGAGCGGCGCGGTGGCGAAGCCGAACTCCTCGGCGCCGAGCAGCGCGGCGATGACCACGTCGCGGCCGGTCTTGAGCTGGCCGTCGGTCTGTACGACGATGCGGTCGCGCAGGCCGTTGAGGAGCAGGGTCTGCTGGGTCTCGGCGAGGCCCAGCTCCCAGGGGCCGCCCGCGTGCTTGAGCGAGGTGAGCGGGGACGCGCCGGTGCCGCCGTCGTGGCCGGAGATGAGGACGACGTCCGCGTGGGCCTTGGAGACGCCCGCGGCGACCGTGCCGACGCCGACCTCGGAGACCAGCTTCACGTGGATGCGGGCCCGCGGGTTGGCGTTCTTCAGGTCGTGGATGAGCTGGGCGAGGTCCTCGATGGAGTAGATGTCGTGGTGCGGCGGCGGTGAGATGAGGCCCACGCCCGGCGTGGAGTGCCGGGTCTTCGCCACCCACGGGTAGACCTTGTGGCCGGGGAGCTGGCCGCCCTCGCCGGGCTTGGCGCCCTGGGCCATCTTGATCTGGATGTCGTCGGCGTTGACCAGGTACTCGGAGGTGACGCCGAAGCGGCCGGAGGCGACCTGCTTGATCGAGGAGCGCCGCGCCGGGTCGTAGAGGCGCTCGGGGTCCTCGCCGCCCTCGCCGGTGTTGGACTTGCCGCCGAGCTGGTTCATGGCGACGGCGAGCGTCTCGTGCGCCTCGCGGGAGATGGAGCCGTACGACATGGCGCCGGTGGAGAAGCGCTTGACGATCTCGGAGACCGGCTCGACCTCGTCCAGGGGGATGGACGGGCGGTCGCTCCTGAAGCCGAAGAGGCCGCGCAGGGTCATCAGCCGCTCGGACTGCTCGTTCACGCGGCTCGTGTACTGCTTGAAGATGTCGTAGCGGCGGGTGCGGGTGGAGTGCTGGAGGCGGAAGACCGTCTCGGGGTCGAACAGGTGCGGCTCGCCCTCGCGGCGCCACTGGTACTCGCCGCCGATGTCGAGGGCGCGGTGCGCGGACGGCACGCCGGAGGCCGGGTAGGCCTTGGCGTGGCGGGCGGCGACCTCCTGGGCGACGACGTCGATGCCGACGCCGCCGATCTTGGAGGCGGTGCCGTTGAAGTACTTCTCGACGAAGGACTGCTCCAGGCCGACGGCCTCGAAGACCTGGGCGCCGCGGTAGGAGGCGACGGTGGAGATGCCCATCTTGGACATCACCTTCAGCACGCCCTTGCCGAGGGCGTGGATGAGGTTGCGGATGGCCTGCTCGGCCCCGCCGTCGGTGGCCTCGAGGAAGGTGCCCGCGCGGACCAGGTCCTCGACGGACTCCATGGCCAGGTACGGGTTGACGGCGGCGGCGCCGTAGCCGATGAGCAGCGCGACGTGGTGGACCTCGCGCACGTCGCCGGCCTCGACGAGCAGGCCGACCTGGGTGCGCTGCTTGGTGCGGATGAGGTGGTGGTGGACGGCCGCGGTGAGCAGCAGCGAGGGGATCGGCGCGTGCTCGGCGTCGGAGTGCCGGTCGGACAGGACGATCAGGCGGGCCCCGGCCTCGATGGCGGCGTCGGCCTCGGCGCAGATCTCCTCGATGCGGGCGGCGAGGGCGTCGCCGCCGCCGTGCACGCGGTACAGGCCGGAGAGCGTGGCGGCCTTCATGCCGGGCATGTCGCCGTCGGCGTTGATGTGGATGAGCTTGGCCAGCTCGTCGTTGTCGATGACCGGGAAGGGCAGCGTCACGGAGCGGCAGGAGGCCGCGGTGGGCTCCAGGAGGTTGCCCTGGGGGCCCAGCGAGGAGCGCAGGCTCGTCACCAGCTCCTCGCGGATGGCGTCCAGCGGCGGGTTGGTGACCTGCGCGAAGAGCTGGGTGAAGTAGTCGAAGATGAGCCGCGGCCGCTCGGAGAGGGCGGCGATGGGCGTGTCCGTGCCCATGGAGCCGATCGGCTCGGCGCCGGTCCTCGCCATCGGCGCGAGCAGGATGCGCAGCTCCTCCTCGGTGTAGCCGAAGGTCTGCTGGCGGCGGGTGACGGAGGCGTGCGTGTGCACGATGTGCTCGCGCTCGGGCAGGTCGCCCAGCTCGATGATCCCGGCCTGGAGCCACTCCTCGTACGGGTGCTCCGCGGCGAGGGCGGCCTTGATCTCGTCGTCCTCGACGATGCGGTGCTCGGCGGTGTCGACGAGGAACATCCGGCCGGGCTGGAGGCGGCCCTTGCGGACCACCTTGGCGGGGTCGATGTCGAGGACGCCGACCTCGGAGCCGAGGACGACGAGGCCGTCGTCGGTGACCCAGTAGCGGCCGGGGCGCAGGCCGTTGCGGTCGAGGACGGCGCCGACCTGGGTGCCGTCGGTGAAGGTGACGCAGGCGGGGCCGTCCCAGGGCTCCATCATCGTGGCGTGGTACTGGTAGAAGGCGCGCCGGGCCGGGTCCATGGAGGCGTGGTTCTCCCAGGCCTCCGGGATCATCATGAGCACGCTGTGCGGCAGGGAGCGCCCGCCGAGGTGCAGGAGTTCCAGGACCTCGTCGAAGGAGGCGGAGTCGGAGGCGCCGGGCGTGCACACCGGGAAGACCCGCTCCAGCTCGCCGTTGCCGAACAGGTCGCTGACGAGCTGCGACTCGCGGGCGCGCATCCAGTTGCGGTTGCCCTGCACGGTGTTGATCTCGCCGTTGTGGGCGACGAAGCGGTAGGGGTGCGCGAGCGGCCAGCTCGGGAAGGTGTTCGTGGAGAAGCGGGAGTGGACGAGCGCGATCGCGGTGGCGAAGCGGCGGTCGGACAGGTCCGGGAAGAAGGGTTCGAGCTGGCCGGTGGTCAGCATGCCCTTGTAGACGATGGTGCGGGCCGACAGGGACGGGAAGTACGTGGCGGCCTCGTGCTCGGCGCGCTTGCGCAGCACGAACGCCTTGCGGTCCAGGTCCAGGCCGGTGCTGGCGCCGTCGGTGACGAAGAGCTGGCGGAAGACGGGCATCGTGGCGCGGGCGGTGGCGCCGAGCAGCGACGGGGCGACGGGCACGTCGCGCCAGCCGAGGACGGTCAGGCCCTCCTCGGCGGCGAGCGTCTCGATGCGTGAGACGGCCTCGTCCGTGCCGGTGGGCGGCAGGAAGGCGATGCCGACGGCGTAGCCGCCCGCGGCGGGCAGTTCGAAGCCGGCGGCCGCGCGCAGGAAGGCGTCGGGGACCTGGAGCAGGATGCCCGCGCCGTCGCCGGAGTCCGGCTCGGAGCCGGTGGCGCCGCGGTGTTCGAGGTTGCGCAGTACGGTCAGCGCCTGCTCGACGAGCTCATGGCTCGCCTCACCGGTGAGGGTGGCCACGAACCCGACACCACAGGCGTCGTGCTCGTTGCGGGGGTCGTACATGCCCTGCGGGGCGGGGCGACCGTCCATGGGCGACCAGGCGTCGAGACGCATCGGCACTCCCGTCGTCGTGGTGGGGCACCTCCCAGGCTCTGGGGGCGCGGGCGGCGAGGGACGACGTTGGCCCTGGCGAAATTTCGTGCAGGTTACATGATGGGCCGCTTCTCGAAAAGCGGATACTCCATTCCAGTATCTGGACATCGCTCAGGGGGTGGAGAGCGGTGGGAGGGGACCGGAACGGGCAGGTCCGTGACCGTGGGTCCGAAGCGTCACAGGCCTCATCGCCCGCAGCGCTTACGGCTCATGCCCGGCGGTAAAGGAATCGAAACCGCCGTTTTACGGCTACCTATACGGATGCCCGCATATCCCTGCGACGGCTCATCCTACGGCCGTCCCGAACAGGCTGCCCAGGGCGTACGTCACACCCGCCGCGGCCCCGCCGAGCGCGAGCTGCCGAAGACCGCTGAACCACCACGAGCGCGCGGTCACCTTGGCGACCACGGCGCCGCAGGCGAACAGGCCGAGCAGCGCGAGCAGCACGGCGGGCCACAGGGCGCTCGCCCCGAGCAGGTACGGCGCCACGGGGAGCAGCGCGCCGAGCGCGAACGAGCCGAAGGAGGAGACCGCGGCGACGGCCGGCGAGGGCAGGTCGCCCGGGTCGATGCCCAGCTCCTCGCGGGCGTGGATCTCCAGGGCCTGCTCGGGGTCCGCCGAGAGCTGCCGCGCCACCTCGCGGGCGAGGGCGGGCTCGACGCCGCGGGAGACGTACAGGGCGGCCAGCTCCCGCTCCTCGTCCTTGGGGTGCTTGCGCAACTCCCGGCGCTCGATGTCCAGTTCGGCCTGGACCAGCTCGCGCTGCGAGGCGACGGAGGTGTACTCGCCCGCGGCCATGGAGAACGCGCCGGCCGCGAGTCCGGCGAGCCCGGTGATGACGATGGTCTGGTGCGCCACGGAGCCGCCCGCGACGCCGGTCATCAGGGCCAGGTTGGAGACGAGCCCGTCCATGGCCCCGAAGACGGCCGGGCGCAGCCAGCCACCGTTCACGTCACGGTGCGTGTGGTTGTCGCGGTGCGCCTCGTGCAGCGCGGCCTCGGTCTCGATGATCGCCATGGCGAGCCCCCTCGTCGGTCGGAAATCCCGGTAGCGATCTCGAAAGTACGCGCGAAAAATCGTGCTCGCCAGCAAGGAAGGCCGTACTTACCTGCGAAAACGCGCCTCAGGCGGGGGCTCGGGAAGCCTGGCGTGCCGGGGTCCGCGGAGCGCCCGGGAGCCCCGCGGGACCGGGTCCGCAGAGGGCCGGGAAACCCCGTGCGCGGGGCTCCCGGGCGGCCCCGACCGGCTCGCGAGCATGCCAACGGAGTGACACTGAGCAACCACATGCTCACCTGAGTGGCGCGGCGTGGCAGGGATGGTGCAGGACAGCCACGGCACTGCGAACGGCAGTCGGCGCGATGGGAGGCACGGCATGGCGTCCGTCGCCTGCGTTCCCCCGGCCCCGGCGCCCGACGGCGCGGGCGGCCCGCGCGAGCGGGCCCGCGGGGCGATGCTCGGCCTCGCCGTCGGCGACGCCCTCGGCGCGCCCGCGGAGAACCTGAAGCCGTCGGAGATCCGCCGCCGTTGGGGCCGGATCACCGGGTACGTCGTCGAGCACCCCGCGGGCACTGACGACACCGAGTACGCGATCTTCTCGGGCCTGCTGCTCGCCCGCCACGGGTCGGCGCTGACCGTCTCCCACGTCGAGACGGCCTGGCACGAGTGGATCGCCGACCTGGACGAAGGGCCGTTCCGGGGCGCCGGGTTCAGCGAGCGCGGCACCCTGGAGAACCTCCGCCGGGGCCTCGCGGCGCCCATCTCGGCCCAGCACCGGCACGCCTGGAGCGACGGCCTGGCCATGCGCGCCGCGCCGTTCGGCGTCTTCGCCGCGGGCCACCCGGCCGAGGCGGCCCGCCTGGTCGCCGTCGACGGCACCGTCAGCCACGACGGCGAGGGCATCTACGGCGGCCAGGCCGTCGCGGCGGGTGTCGCGGCGGCGATGGCCGGGGCCCCGGTGGCGACGGTGGTCGCGGCCGCCCTCGCCGTCGTCCCGTACGACTCCTGGACCTCCCGCTCCCTGCGCCGCGCCGTCGCCGCCGCGCACCGGGGCGAGCGCGCGGTGCGCTCGGCGGTCGTCGTCGGCGGCTACCCCTGGACGGACCTGGCGCCGGAGGCGGTGGGGCTGGCCTTCGGCGCGTACGCGGCCGCCGGGGGCGACTTCGCGACGGCGGTCCTCATGGCGGTGAACATGGGCCGCGACGCCGACACCACGGCGGCGGTGGCGGGCGCCCTGGCCGGCGCCACCTGCGGCGCCACCGCGATCCCCCCGGAGTGGACCCGCCCCCTCGGCCCGGCACGCGGCACCTGCCTCCCCACCATGAGAGGCCACCACGTCCTGGACATCGCGGACCTGCTGACCCCGGAAACCGCCCCCGCGACCGCTGTGGGCAGTCGTCCCGCAGAGACATTCCTAGCCGTGGGCAGCCGTCCCGCAGGGCGCGTGGGGTCTCCCCTGCTCGAGCGGAGCCGAGAGCTCGGGGAAGGGTGGGCACAGCCCGAGGTGCCGGGCAACTGTGCACAGGCGCCGAGCCCGTCAGGGGCCCCGGGGCGCAGCCCCGTGAGCCTGGACCGGGCTCAGGTCGAAGGCCTCCTGCTCGGCCTCGCCGCGGGCGACGCCGCCGGCTGGCCCGCGGCCCGCCACAGAGCGGCCCGCATGCCCGACTGGACCCGCCGCCTCACCCGCGAACTGGACACCTTCGCCGAGCACAACGCCACCACCACCCTCCCCGTCCCCATCGCCCTCAACCAGCCCCCGGAACCCCTGCGCCTCGGCCCCTCGGACGACGCCGAGTGGGCCGCCTTCACCGCCGAGTCCGTCCTGACCGCCGCGGACGGCACCCTCGACCCGGCCCTCGGCCGGGACCGCCGCACCCGCGCCGCCCTCGCCGTGTCCTGGCACACCCTGGCCGGTGAGATCGCCGCCGCCGCGGCCCGCGCGCCGGAGGTGGAGTCCGCCGTACTCCCCCTGCGCGCCCGGATCTCCGTCCGCGCGGGCCTCGGCAACCTGGCCGCCGGCCTCGCCCCGCCCGCCACCGGCCACGACAACCCGCACTACTTCGACGACGCCGCGTGCGTACGCGCCTGCGTCCTCGCCCTGGTCCACCCCGGCGACCCCGAACGCGCCGCGGCCCTCGCGGAGTTCGACGCCCGCTACACCCAGGACGGCGACGGCGTGCACGGGGCCCGCGCCATGGCCGCGGCGGTCGCGGCCGCGCTCGGCGGGGCCGGGCCGGACGACGCCGTCGACACCGCCCTCGCCCAGTTGCCCGAGCACACCGAGATCGGCCGCAACGCCCGCCACGCGGTGAAGCTGGCCCGTGCCTGCGCGCCCGCGCCCGACGCCACGTTCGCGCTGGTCCCGCTCCTGGAGCACGAGATCGTCGACCACGTCTACAGCTACGGCATCGCGGCGGCCGAGACCGTCCCCGTCGCCCTCGCCCTGGCGGCCGCGGCCCGCGGCCGGGTGCGCGAGGCGGTGCCCGCCGCCGTGTGCCTGTCGCGCGTCGCGGACTCCGCGCCCGCCCTCGCCGGCGCCCTCACCGGCGTCCTCGGCACGGCCGCCGCGCTCCCCGACACCTGGCGCGCCTCCTGCCGCACCCTCTCCGGCTGCGCCCTGCCCCGCCTCGCGGGCACCGACCTGGTGGAGCTCGCCGCACACCTGACCCGTACGACCTGACCCAGGAGGGCGAACCGGACATGCACGCACCGCCAAGGACGCCGTTGGAGGACCGCGTCACCGGCAGCCTCGTCGGCGCGGCCGTGGGCGACGCGCTCGGCGGGCCCGTGGAGGGCTACTCCCCCGAGCAGATCGCCGACCGCCACGGCGGCCACGTCCACGGGATCGTCGGCCCCTGGCACGGCGACGCGTGGCGCACCGCCCGCCCCGTCGCCCCGTACCACAAGGGCGACGGCCACGTCACCGACGACACGTTGATGACGCACGCGCTCGTGCGCGTCTACACCGCCGTCCGCGACCACCTGGACGCGTACGCGATCGCCGACCACCTGGTCCCGGACCTGATCACCACGCCCCGCTGGATCCCGGAGCTGGAGGCCGAGGCGCTGCCCCTGCACCGGATCTTCCTGGCCGAGAAGTGGCTCGTGGCCCGGCTGCACCACGGCCACGTCGACCCGCGCGAGGCGGGCACCGGCAACATCGTCAACTGCGGCGCGGCGATGTACATGGCGCCGGTCGGCCTGGTCAACGCCGGGCACCCCGAGGCCGCGTACGCCGAGGCCCTGGACGTCGCGGGCGCGCACCAGTCGTCGTACGGGCGCGAGGCGGCGGGCGTCTTCGCGGCGGCGGTCGCGGCGGCCTGCACGCCCGGCGCCACCCCGGCGTCCGTGGTCGAGACGTGCCTGCGCCTGGCGAAGGACGGCACGCGGGCGGCCGTCGAGGCGGTGGCCGAGGCCGCGGACGGGCACCGCACCTTCGAGACGGCGCTGCGGCCGCTGCGCGCCGCCGTCGCCCCGTTCGACACCGTCGGCCCCGACTACCGCGCCCCGTCCCTCGGCGCCCGCCGCCCCTCCCGGCTGCACGCCGTGGAGGAGCTCCCCGTCGCGCTCGGCATGGTGCTGGTCGGGGACGGCGACTACCGCGCCACGGTGCTCGGTTCGGTGAACTACGGCCGCGACTGCGACTCGATCGCGACGATGAGCGGCGCCATCGCGGGCGCGCTGGGCGGCGAGGCCGCCGTGCCGCCCGACTGGGCGAAGCGGGTGGCCGAGGCCAGCCGCCTGGACCTGCACGCCCCGGCCCGCGCCCTGACCGCGGTGGCCGAGGAGGTCTTCGCCGCGGACCTGGCCCGCCGCCGCGCCCACGAGCGGGCGTTCGCGGCCCTGACGGACGGACCCGCGTGATGCGCCTGACCTGGCTCCAGCCCGAGGACCTCCTCGCCCACGAACTCCACCAGGCCGAGCAGGAGGGCCGGGACGTCACCGCGGTACGGGCCCGCTGGCTGGCGGCGGGCGGCCCGCCCGACCCCCCGCGCACGGGCGCCTCCCCGACCCCGGCGGCACCGCACCTCAGGGCCTTGGCCGAGCAGCTCCTGGACGAGCTGGAGGAGTCGTTGTGGGCGGCCCGCACCGGCGAGGATCCAGCCCGTCCGGCGTTTGAGGGCGAGGCCGAAGGCCGATCGAGCGGGGTCCAGGGGCGGCAGCCCCCGGTTCCGGGAAGGGGCGGGTCTGGGGAGCCCCCGGCAGGGCACCGCCACCGCGTCCACGCCGCCTGGCTCGGCCGCGCCGCGGGCTGCCTCCTCGGCAAACCCGTGGAGAAGCTCCCCCTGCGCGGCATCCGCGCCCTCGCCCGGGCCACCGGCAACTGGCCCCTGCGGACCTGGTTCACCGCCGAGGGCCTCCCCCCGGAGCTGGCGGAGGCCTACCCCTGGAACCGCCGCTCGGCCGCCACCTCCCTCGCCGAGAACATCGACGGCATGCCGGAGGACGACGACCTCAACTACCCCCTGCTCAACCTGCTGCTGCTCCGGCGCCACGGCCCCGCCTTCACCACCGCGGACGTGGCCGCCCTCTGGCTGGAGGAGCTGCCCGCGGCCCGTACGTTCACCGCCGAGCGGGTCGCGTACCGCAACCTCCTCAACGGTGTCGCCCCGCACCGCACGGCCCGCCACCGCAACCCGTTCCGCGAGTGGATCGGCGCCCTGATCCGCGCCGACGTCCACGGCTGGACGAACCCCGGCGACCCCGCGGCGGCGGCCGCCCAGGCCCGCAGGGACGCCTGCCTGACCCACACCGGCAACGGCGTGTACGGCGCGATGTTCGCGGCGGCCACGATCGCGGAGGCCGCGGCCGGCGGCGGCGACGTCCACCACTGCCTGGCCACGGGCCTGACCGTGGTGCCGACCGACTCGCGCCTGGCGCGGGCCGTCCGGCACGGCGTCCACCTCGCCCGCAGGACCCGCGACTTCGACACCGTGGCCGACCGGCTGCACGCCGCGTACGGCGGTCACCACTGGGTCCACGTCGTGCCCAACGCGGCCCTGCTCGCGGCCGCCCTCACGCACGCCGACGGCGACTTCACCGGCTCGATCACCCGTGTCGTCGCCGGCGGCTGGGACACCGACTCCAACGGCGCGACGGCCGGTTCGATCGCGGGCCTGCTGGCCGGCCACCCGGACGCGCTCCCGTCCCGCTGGACGGCGCCGCTGAAGAACCGCCTCGCCACCTCCGTCGGCACCTTCCACGGCATCGGCTTCGACGAACTGGCGGACCTGACGGCCGAGCTGACGCACCATCCCCTACCGCAGGAGGCACCTCGCCGATGACCCCCCACATCGTCGTGCTGGGCAGCACCAACATGGACCTGGTCGCGTACGTGGAGCGGGCGCCGCGGCGCGGCGAGACCGTCACCGGCCGCGCGTTCCGCACCTTCCCCGGCGGCAAGGGCGCCAACCAGGCCGTCGCCGCCGCCCGCGCGGGCGCCACCGTCTCGATGATCGGCGCCGTCGGGACCGACGGCTTCGGCGGCCGGCTCCGCGCCGCGCTCGAACACTCGGGCGTGGACACCGACCTGCTGCGCACCGTGGAGGGCGCGAGCGGCACCGCGCACATCGTCGTCGACGACGAGGGCGGCAACGCGATCGTCGTCGTGCCCGGCGCGAACGCCGCCCTGACCGGCCTGACCCACGGCGACGAGGCCCTCATCACCTGCGCCGACCTGCTCCTGCTGCAACTGGAGACCCCCCTCGACGGCGTCCTCGCCGCCGCCCGGTACGCCCGCGACCACGGGGTGCGCACCGTCCTCACCCCGGCGCCCGCCCAGTCACTGCCGCCCGAACTCCTCGACGCCGTGGACCTGTTGGTGGCCAACGAGCACGAGGCGGCCGCCCTCACCGGCGCCACCGACCCGCGCACCGCCGCCCACAAGCTCCTGGACCAGGTGCCCGACGTCGTCGTCACCCTCGGCGCCGAGGGCTGCCTGTACGCGACGCGCGGCGCCGAGCCGGTCACCGTGCCCGCGCCCCGGGTCACGGCCGTGGACACCACGGGCGCGGGCGACACGTTCGTGGGCGCGCTCGCGGCGGCCCTCGGCGAGGGCCGCCCCCTGCCGTCCGCGCTGGCCTGGGCGTCCTCGGCCGCCGCGCTCTCCGTGGGGCGGCCGGGCGCGGCGGCCTCCATGCCGTACCGCACGGAGATCGACGCCGAAGCCGAGGCCCGCGCGTGAGGCCGCTCCAGGGGCTGCGCGTCCTGGACCTCGCCACCCTCTTCGCGGGCCCCCTCGCCGCCACCCTGCTCGGCGACTTCGGCGCGGACGTCGTCAAGGTCGAGCACCCCCGGCGCCCCGACCCGTCCCGCGGCCACGGCCCCGCCAAGGACGGCGTCGGCCTGTGGTGGAAGCTCCTCGGCCGCAACAAGCGCACGATGACGCTGGACCTGTCCACGCCCGGCGGCCGGACCACCCTGCTGCGCCTGGCCGCCGGCGCGGACGTGATCGTCGAGAACTTCCGCCCCGGCACCCTGGAGAAGTGGGACCTCGGCTGGGACGAGCTGAGCGCCGCCAACCCGCGCCTGGTGCTCGCCCGCGTCACGGGCTTCGGCCAGTTCGGGCCGTACGCGCGCCGCCCCGGCTTCGGCACGCTCGCCGAGGCGATGAGCGGCTTCGCGGCGGTGACCGGCGAGCCCGACGGGCCGCCCACGCTGCCGCCCTTCGGGCTCGCGGACTCCGTGGCGGGCCTGACCACGGCGTACGCGGTCCTCACCGCGCTCGCGGCACGCGACCGCACCGGCCGGGGCCAGGTCGTCGACATGGCCATCATCGAACCGATCCTCACGGTCCTTGGCCCGCAGCCCCTCTGGTACGACCAGGTGGGCCACGTGCAGCCGCGTACCGGCAACCGCTCCACGAACAACGCGCCCCGCAACACCTACCGGACGGCCGACGGCGGCTGGGTCGCCGTGTCCACGTCGGCCCAGTCGATCGCGGAGCGGGTCATGCGCCTGGTCGGCCGCCCGGAGCTGACCGCCGAGCCCTGGTTCACCACCGGTGCCGGGCGCGCGGCCCACGCCGACGTCCTGGACGAGGCGGTCGGCGCCTGGATCGGGTGCCGCACCCGCGCCGAGGTCGTCGAGGCCTTCGAGAAGGCGGAGGCGGCGGTGGCCCCGGTGCAGGACGTGGTGGACGTCATGGCGGACCCGCAGTACACGGCCCTGGGCACGATCACCACGGTCCCCGACCCGGAGCTGGGGCCGCTGCGCATGCAGAACGTCCTGTTCCGCCTCTCCGAGACGCCCGGCGCGATCCGCTGGGCGGGCCGTCCGCACGGCGCCGACACCGACGAGATCCTGACCGGCATCGGCCTGACCACCGCCGAGATCGACGCGCTGCGCACGGCGGGGGCCGTATGAGGCCGTGCCCGCTGACCTGGCTGTACGTCCCCGGCGACCGCCCCGAGGTGGTGGCGAAGGCGCTGGTGGCGGGGGCCGACGTGGTGATCGTGGACCTGGAGGACGCGGTGGCGCCCGACCGCAAGGCGTACGCCCGCGCGGCCACCGCCGAACTCCTCGCCGAGCCGCGGCCGGTGCCGGTCCACGTCCGCGTCAACGCCCTCGGCACACCCCCGTCCGACGCCGACCTGGAGGCGCTGGCCCCGCTTCCCGGGCTCGCCGGGCTGCGGCTGCCCAAGGTCACCGCACCGGCGGACGTGGTCCGCACCGCCGAGCGGGCCGCTCCCCGCGAGGGCGGGGCCCCCGCCCTGTACGCGCTGCTCGAATCGGCCCTCGGCGTGGAGCACGCCTTCGCCGTCGCGACCGCCCACCCGGCGCTGCGCGGTGTGTCCCTCGGCGAGGCCGACCTCCGCGCCGACCTCGGCGTCCGGGACGAGGCGGGCCTCGACTGGTGCCGCTCGCGCCTCGTCGTGGCGGCCCGGGCGGCCGGGCTGCCGCCGCCCGCCCAGTCGGTCCACCCCGACGTCCGCGACACCGACGGCCTCGCCGCCTCCTGCGCCCGCGGCCGGGCCCTCGGCTTCCTGGGCCGCGCGGCCATCCACCCCCGGCAGTTGCCGGTGATCGAGCGCGCCTACCTGCCGACCCCGCGGGAGGTCGAACAGGCGCGGGCAGTCATCGAGGCGGCGGCCACGGAACAGGGAGCGCAAGCACTCCCCGACGGCCGCTTCGTGGACCGCGCGGTGGTGGAGGAGGCCCACAGAACCCTGGCCCTGTCCCGCCGCTCGCTCTGACGCCCAGCCCGCCCCGGTCCGGAAGCACGCCATGGTGCGGCCACACGCCGCGGTCCGGACGCACGCCATGGTTCGGCCACTGTGACGCGCGACAACCGTTGCGCCCCGCGCTCATCTCCGCCGCAACGGCGAGCAACCACACCACAACGATCCCGGCGGTGCCGAACCCACCTCAGCCCTTGGACGCGGACTCCGCGCCACCGTCCGAGGCGGCCTTCTCCAGCGAGGTCTCTCCCCCGGCAGCGGCACCCTCGCCGGGCGAGGCGGCCTTCTCCAGCGAAGCCTTCTCCCCGGCGGAGCCGTCCGAGGACCCTCCCTCGGCCTCACCCCCGCCACCGCCGAGGGCGCCCCCGCCAGCGGAAGGTTCGACGACCTCCTCGCGCCCCGGCCGCCTCCGCGCCGAGAGCACCAGGTAGACCACCGCGAGCACGAAGACGGCGAGCGCCGTCCAGTTGTTCAGGCGCAGGCCGAGGAATTCGTGCGCGTCGTCGACCCGCATGTACTCGATCCAGAAGCGCCCGGCGCAGTACGAGGCGACGTACAGGGCGAAGGCCCGCCCGTGGCCGAGCTTGAAGCGCCGGTCCGCCCAGATGACGAGGACCGCGACGCCGACGCACCACAGCGACTCGTACAGGAACGTCGGGTGGTACGTGCCGGGGATGCGGCCGTCGTCGGAGCTGGTGATCTTCAACGCCCAAGGGACGTCGGTCTCCCTGCCGTACAGCTCCTGGTTGAACCAGTTGCCCCAGCGGCCGACGGCCTGGGCCAGGGCGATGCCCGGCGCCAGCGCGTCGGCCCAGGCGGGCAGCGGGATGCCGCGCCTGCGACAGCCGATCCAGGCGCCGACCGCGCCGAAGGCGATCGCCCCCCAGATGCCGAGCCCGCCCTCCCAGATCTTGAAGGCGTCCACCCAGTCACGGCCGTCACCGAAGTAGAGCTGGTAGTCCGTGATCACGTGGTAGAGGCGGCCGCCGACCAGGCCGAACGGCACCGCCCACACGGAGATGTCGGCCACCGTGCCGGGTTGGCCGCCGCGCGCGATCCAGCGCTTGTTGCCGAGCCACACGGCGACGAACACACCGACGATGATGCACAACGCGTAGCCGCGCAGCGGAAACGGGCCGAGCTCGATCGCTCCGCGCGAGGGGCTGGGGATGTAGGCAAGTTCCATGGCAGGGTCGACGCTACCCTGCCGGGCCGGGCGGACGGCAACCAACCCCGCAACGGGTCCATAACAGGGGCCCGGCGGCGGGTCAAGATCCGCCCGCCGCACGGGAACCGGTCAGCCGTTCGCCTTCTCCACGGCGGCCTTGAGCTTGGCGGGCGTCAGCGGGTTCTTCTGGTCCGCGAAGATGTCCTTGCCGTCGAGCAGGACCGTCGGGGTGCCGCGCAGCTTGGCGTCCTCGAAGGCCCGGTCGGACTTGGCGACCCAACTGTTGTGCGTGCCGTCGTCCACGCACTTCTTGAAGGCGGCGCCGTCGAGGCCGTCGACCTTGCCCGCCAGCTCGATCAGCTTGTCGTTGTCCGCGAAGGCGTCGTCGGTCTCCTCGGGCTGGTTCTGGAACAGCACGTCGTGGTACGGCGCGAACTTGCCCGCGTCCTGGGAGCAGGCGGCGGCGTTGGCGGCGCGCAGGGAGCCGGAGCCGCCCATGTTGTCGTCGATGAGGGTCGCGAGGTGGTACTCGACCTTGAGCTGCCCCTTCTTGGTGAGGTCGTTGACCGTGGAGCGGTAGGCGTCCTCGAACTGCTTGCACGCCGGGCAGCGGAAGTCCTCCCAGACGGTGAGGGTGGACCGGGCGCCCTCCTCGCCGACGCGGATCGCGAGGCCGTCCTTGCCCGCGGCGCCCTCGGGCGCGACGACCGGGCCCGAGGTGTCCTTCTTCTTGTCGTCGTCCCCGGCGTTCGCCGCCAGCAGGCCGCCGACCGCGGCCAGGGCGAGCACGCCGACGACGGCGGCGCTCACCAGGACCGCCCGGCGCCGCCGGTCACGGGCCTTCTGCCGCTCACGCTCCTCCGCAAGCCGCTCCCGGGCCGTGCGCTTACCGTCAGGGTTGTTCTCGCTCATACCGGACCAAACGAACCGGGGAGGTGCGAGCGCGCCTCCCCGGTCCAGGTCCACCCGTACGAGCTACCGCGTGGTCGCGGCGCCCGTGCGCACGCCCCGCGCCAGGTCGCCGGCGAGGGTCCGCACCGCTTCCAGGCCCGCGGCCTCGTCCGGCGCGTCGAGCATCCGCCGGACGAACGCCGAGCCGACGATGACGCCGTCGGCGAAGCCCGCGACCTCGGCCGCCTGGTCGGCGTCGGAGACGCCGAGGCCGACGCAGACCGGCAGGTCGGTGGTGGCGCGGGTGCGCTCCACCAGGGTCCGCGCCTGGGCGCCCACGGAGGCCCGGGTGCCGGTGACGCCCATCAGCGAGGCGGCGTACACGAAGCCCGAGCCGGCCGCCGTGATCGTCGCGAGCCGCTCGTCCTTGCTGCTCGGCGCGACGACGAAGACGGTGGCCAGGTCGTGCTTGGCCGCGTGCTCGCGCCACAGCGCGGACTCCTGCACGGGCAGGTCGGGCAGGATGCAGCCCGCGCCGCCCGCCTCGGCCAGCTCGGCGGTGAACCGCTCCACGCCGTAGCGGTCGATGGGGTTCCAGTACGTCATGACGAGCACCGGCTTGCCGGTGGCCGCGTGGGCCTCGCGCACCGTGCGCAGCACGTCGGCGATCTTCACGCCGCCGCGCAGAGCGATGTCGTCGGCGGTCTGGATGACGGGGCCGTCGAGGACGGGGTCGCTGTGCGGCAGGCCCACCTCCACGATGTCGGCGCCGCCGTCGAAGACGGCCTTCACGGCCTCGATGCCGCCGTCGACGGTCGGGAACCCCGCGGGCAGGTACGCGATGAGCGCGGCCCTGCCCTCGGCCCTGGCGGCGGCGATGGTGTCGGTCAGCAGGCGGATCTGTCCGCCGGTGGCTGCGGTCCCGGTCACTTGGCGTCCCCCTCGATCTCGGCGGTGCCGGAGGCGTCCTCGGCGACCTCGGCGTCGGTGTCGTAGAGCCCGAAGTAGCGGGCGGCCGTGTCCATGTCCTTGTCGCCGCGCCCGGAGAGGTTGACGACGATCAGGCCGTCCTCGCCGAGCTCCCGGCCGACCTCCAGGGCGCCGGCCAGCGCGTGCGCGCTCTCGATGGCCGGGATGATGCCCTCGGTGCGGGAGAGCAGGCGCAGCGCCCGCATGGCGTCGTCGTCGGTGACGGCGCGGTACTCGCCGCGGCCGCTGTCCTTGAGGTAGGCGTGCTCGGGTCCGATGCCCGGGTAGTCGAGTCCGGCCGAGATGGAGTACGGCTCGGTGATCTGGCCCTCCTCGTCCTGCAGGACGTAGGAGCGGGAGCCGTGCAGGATGCCGGGCTCGCCCGCGGTGAGCGTGGCGGCGTGCTCGCCGGTCTCCACGCCGTGGCCGGCGGGCTCGCAGCCGATGAGCCGGACCCCGGCGTCGGGGATGAAGGCGTGGAAGAGGCCGATGGCGTTGGAGCCGCCGCCGACGCAGGCGATCGCGGCGTCGGGCAGCCGCCCGGCGCGCTGAAGGATCTGCCGCCGCGCCTCCACGCCGATGACGCGGTGGAAGTCGCGCACCATGGCCGGGAAGGGGTGCGGCCCGGCGACGGTGCCGAACAGGTAGTGGGTGTGGTCGACGTTGGCGACCCAGTCGCGGAAGGCCTCGTTGATGGCGTCCTTCAGCGTGCGGGAGCCGGACTTCACGGCGATGACCTCGGCGCCGAGCATGCGCATGCGGGCGACGTTGAGGGCCTGGCGCTCCGTGTCGACCTCGCCCATGTAGATGGTGCAGTCGAGGCCGAAGAGGGCGCAGGCGGTGGCGGTGGCCACGCCGTGCTGGCCCGCGCCGGTCTCGGCGATGACGCGGGTCTTGCCCATGCGCCGGGTGAGCAGGGCCTGCCCGAGCACGTTGTTGATCTTGTGGGAGCCGGTGTGGTTGAGGTCCTCCCGCTTGAGGAAGACCCGGGCGCCCCCGGCGTGTCCGGCGAACCGGGGCACCTCGGTGAGGGCGCTGGGCCGTCCGGTGTAGTGGGTCAGGAGGTCGTCGAGCTCGCGCGCGAACGCGGGGTCGGCCTTGGCCTTCTCGTACTCGACGGCCACCTCGTCGACGGCCGCGACGAGGGCCTCCGGGATGAACGTGCCGCCGAACGCGCCGAAGTAGCCGTTGGCGTCGGGCGTGCGGCCCTCGGGGTCGGGGACGAAGAACTCGCTGGGCATGGGGACACCTCATGTGTCTGCTCGGGCGGACGTGGTCACCGTCTGCGCGCCCGCGCACCGCCGCGGTCCCCCGTCCACCCGCCCGTCACCGCCCCGGGTCAGGGGCGCGCGGGGCGGACCCCCGGGGTGGGCCGGGGGTGGGCGGAGCAGGAGGGTCGGCCGCGACGGCGGGCCGCCCCGGCGTACCGGCCCGGGCGTGCGGGGCCGGTCGCGACGGGGTCAGGGGCGCGCGCCGCCCCGGCGCCATCGCATGCCGTTGACCTGTCCGGGCTCGTCCCCGACGACGTAGCGCACCCGCCGTCCGTGCACGCGCCGCGCGGGCGCCCGGCAGCCGCGGGGGCGGCAGCCGGGGGCGAGGCGGGCGGCGAGGGGCACGGCGGGGTCAGTTCCTTCCGTGCCGCAGCGCCGGGTGCTCGCCGGCGGCCACGAGGTCGGAGACGGCGGTCCTCGGGTCGCGGCCGGTGACGAGGGACTCGCCCACGAGCACGGCGTCGGCGCCCGCGTTGGCGTACGCGATGAGGTCGTGCGGGCCGCGCACGCCGGACTCGGCGATCTTGACGACGGAGTCCGGCAGCTCGGGCGCGACACGCTCGAAGGTGTTCCGGTCGACCTTGAGGGTCCGCAGGTCGCGGGCGTTCACGCCGATGACCCGGGCGCCCGCGTCGAGGGCGCGCTCGGCCTCGTCCTCGTCGTGGACCTCCACGAGCGGGGTGAGGCCGATGGACTCGGCGCGCTCGATCAGCGACTCCAGGGCGGGCTGGTCGAGGGCGGCGACGATCAGCAGGGCGAGGTCGGCGCCGTAGGCGCGGGCCTCCCAGAGCTGGTACGAGGTGACGATGAAGTCCTTGCGCAGGACCGGGATGTCGACCTTGGCGCGCACGGCCTCCAGGTCGGCGAGCGAGCCGCCGAAGCGGCGCTGCTCGGTCAGCACGGAGATGACGGCGGCGCCGCCCGCCTCGTAGTCGGCGGCGAGTCCGGCCGGGTCGGCGATCGCGGCGAGCGCGCCCTTGGACGGGCTGGACCGCTTGACCTCGCAGATGACCTTGACGCCGTCGCCGCGCAGCGCGGCCGCGCCGTCCTTGGCCGCGGGGGCCTTCGCCGCGCGCTCCTTGAGCTCGTCGAGGCCGACGCGCGCCTGCCGCTCCGCGAGGTCGGCACGGACTCCGTCGATGATCTCGTCGAGCACACTCACGCGAGCGGAACCTTTCCCTACGTTTTCCACGTTGTTGCCCTCTGCGGCCTGGTGGTCCCTGCGATGGTATCCGCAGGACCGCGCAGGACCCGCATCCGGTGGGCGACGCTCTCACTACCTGGACGTTTTCCCGCCCGTCCGCGGGTCCCGCGGAGGGGCGTGATGGGGCCGCTACGGGTGCAGCCAGGAGCCGTACGGCAGATTCCGTACGAGGGTGAAGAGCGCGAGGACGGCGCCCAGGGCCCACAGGTGGGCGCGGCCCAGCTCGAACCCTGCGGGGCGGCCGCGCAGGGCGCGCAGGGTCCACAGCGTCCACAGCACGGCGAAGACGGCATAGCCGGCGACGGCCAGGGCGTTGGCGCCGAGCGCCGTGGCCAGGTCGCCGTGGGCGACGGCGTGCGCGCTGCGCAGGCCGCCGCAGCCGGGGCAGTACAGGCCGGTGAAGTGCAGCAGCGGGCAGGTCGGGTAGTGGCCCGGCTCGTTGGGGTCGACGGCGGCGACGTAGGCGAAGGCCGCCGCGACCGAGCCGAGGACGCCGAGCGGCACGGCGATGCGGCGCAGCGCCGGGCCCGCGCCGGCGGGCACGGGGGTGTCCTGGTCAGCGTTCACAGGGCGCATTGTCCGCGACGGCGGCCCGGTCCGGTACGCCGATGGGGCGGTCGGCAGGTCCCGGCCGCCCCATCGGCGTACGTACGGCGCGCGGTCAGCTCTGGGAGCGGACCACGGGCTGCGGCTTCTGGCCGAGGCCCGCGAGGCGCATGGCGCCGCCGACGACCGCCCCCGCGACGATCAGGCCCATGCCGGCCCAGAAGCCGACCGGGTTGCTCATCACCATGAAGGCACCCGCGACGCAGAAACCGATGAAGGCGATGATGACACCGGTCCAGGCGGCCGGGGTGTGTCCGTGGCCATGTCCCGCCATGACTTGCTCCTCGTTAGCTGTGGCTGTGCCCGTCCATTGTCCCGCATCCGGTACCGCGACCGTATCCCGGGGCCGACGTTCCGGCCGCCGTGCCGCGGGTTCCCGCCGGGGCGGGCTCGCACTCCCGGCGCCCGCCCCGCTCAGGTCGGGTCCTCGCCCCGGTCGATCGCCTTCCAGAGTTCCTCGGGGCGGTCGGGGTCGGGGGCGCGGCGGGCCTTCGGGCGGGGCGCGCCGGCGCGCTCGTAGCGGCCGGACATGGCGGGCCAGTCGCGGCCGCGGAACACCGCGAGGAGTCCCGCGACCAGGATGAGGGCGCCCGCGGCGACGGCCGCGTACGGCCAGCCGGTGTGGCTGAGGCCGGCGACCCGCGCGGCGGCGTCGCCGGAGGCCTCGGCGGCCTTCTCGTCGAGGGCGGCGCTGTCGTCGGCGCCGAGCAGCGCCGCCACGACGATGCCGACGCCGCTCAGGGCGAGCAGCAGGGAGACGAGCAGGCGCCCGGCGCGGCGGACCGCGAAGACGGCGACGAGCGCGGCCAGGCCGACTATCGCGAGCGCGGCGGGCACGCCCGTGACGTCGCTGCCCTTGGCGGTCAGCGGGAAGTCGCCGCCGGCCACGGCCGCCGTGCCGTGCGCCCAGGACTGGCGGGAGGCGAGCAGCGCGAGGGCCGCGCCCGCCGCGCCGAGCACCAGGGCGGCGGCGAGGCTGCGCCGGCCGCCGCGCGGGGGGCGGCCCGCGGCGGCGGCCCGGGGCTCGCCGTCGGTACGGGGCTCGTCGTCGGTACGGGGCTCGTCGTCGGTTCGGGGCGGTGGCACTGCGGAAGTCACCCGTCCACTATCCCTCACGGCCGGCGGGATCGTGCAGGCGGTTGGCGGTGTGGATGGCGCGCAGCACCGCGGCGGCCTTGTTGCGGCACTCGGTGTCCTCGGCGACCGGGTCGGAGTCGGCCACGACACCGGCTCCGGCCTGCACGTACGCGGTGCCGTCGCGCAGCAGCGCGGTGCGGATGGCGATGGCGGTGTCGGAGTCGCCCGCGAAGTCGAGGTAGCCGACGCAGCCGCCGTACAGGCCGCGGCGGGCGGGTTCCAGCTCGTCGATGATCTGCATGGCGCGGGGCTTGGGGGCGCCGGAGAGGGTGCCCGCGGGGAAGCAGGCGGTGAGCACGTCGAAGGCGGTGCGGTCGGCGGCGACGTGACCGGTGACCGTGGAGACGATGTGCATGACGTGGGAGTACTTCTCGATGGACATGAAGTCCACGACCTCGACGGAGCCGGGTTCGCAGACGCGGCCGAGGTCGTTGCGGCCGAGGTCGACGAGCATCAGGTGCTCGGCGCGCTCCTTGGGGTCGGCGAGGAGTTCCTCGGCGAGCTCCTGGTCCTCGCGGGGCGTGGCGCCGCGCGGACGGGTCCCGGCGATGGGGTGCACGAGGGCGCGCCCGTCCTCGACCTTGACCAGGGCCTCGGGGGACGAGCCCACGACGTCGAAGCCGTCGAAGCGGAAGAGGTACATGTACGGCGAGGGGTTGGTGGCCCGCAGCACCCGGTAGACGTCGAGGGCGGTGGCCCGGCACGGGGTCTCGAACCGCTGCGAGGGCACGACCTGGAAGGCCTCGCCCGCGCGGATACGCTCCTTGATGTCCTCGACGGCGGCCTGGTACTCCTGGCCGCCCCAGCGGGCGGTGAACTCCGGCAGCTCGGAGGGCGGGAGCGCGGCCGGGGGCTGGGCGACGGGCCGCGAGAGGTCGGCCTCCATGGCGTCGAGGCGGGCCACGGCGTCGGCGTAGGCCTCGTCCACGCCGGTGTCGAGGTCGTTGTGGTTGATGGCGTTGGCGATGAGCAGGACCGAGCCGTCCCAGTGGTCGAGGACCGCGAGGTCACTCGTGAGGAGCATGGTCAGCTCGGGCAGCCGCAGGTCGTCGACCTCGCCGGGGCCGATCTTCTCCAGGCGGCGCACGACGTCGTAGCCGAGGTAGCCGACCATGCCGCCGGTGAAGGGCGGCAGGCCCGCGGTGCCGGCCAGGTCGCGGGGGGTGTGCAGGGCCGCGAGGGTGGCGCGCAGGGCGGCGAGCGGGTCACCGGACGTGGGCACGCCGACGGGCGGGGTGCCGAGCCAGTGGGCCTCGCCGTCGCGCACGGTGAGGGCGGCGGCGCTGCGGACGCCGACGAAGGAGTAGCGAGACCAGAGGAAGTCGGCGCGGCCGTTCTCGGCGGACTCCAGGAGGAAGGTGCCGGGGCGCTCGGCGGCGAGCTTGCGGTAGAGCCCGACCGGGGTGTCCCCGTCCGCCAGGAGCCTGCGGCTGACGGGGATCACACGGCGGTCGGCCGCGAGCTTGCGGAAGGTCTCGAGATCCATGGGCAGACCCTACTGGCCGAGCGGCAGCTCGTCGGCGTCGAAGCAGGTCCGCGTGCCCGTGTGGCAGGCGGGGCCGACCTGGTCGACCTTGACGAGGACGGTGTCGGCGTCGCAGTCGAGGGCGACGGACTTCACGTGCTGGACGTGCCCGGAGGTGTCGCCCTTGACCCAGTACTCCTGGCGGCTGCGCGAGAAGTACGTGCAGCGCCCGGTGGTCAGCGTGCGGTGCAGCGCCTCGTCGTCCATCCAGCCGAGCATCAGCACCTCCCCGGTGTCGTACTGCTGGGCGACGGCGGGGAAGAGGCCGTCGGCGCCGCGCTTGAGGCGGGCGGCGATCGCGGGGTCCAGGCTGCTGGGCGGGGGCGTGCTGCTCATGGGGGCCATTGTGCCGCGCCCGGGCGGGGTGTCCGGCCGGGGTCCACTGTGCGGACCGGTCGCCCGGTCGTAGGCTGGCTGGCATGTCGACCCATGCCAAGCGTGAACGACTTCTCCTCGCCGACCTCTTGGAGGCGGCCGGCCCGGACGCGCCGACCCTGTGCGAGGGCTGGACCACCCGCGATCTCGCCGCCCACGTGGTGGTGCGCGAGCGGCGCGCCGACGCGGCGGGCGGAATCCTGATCAAGCAGCTCGCCGGGCGCCTGGAGCGGGTGCAGGCGGAGTTCGCCGCCAAGCCGTACGAGGAGCTGATCCAGCTCATCCGCACGGGCCCGCCGCGCTTCTCGCCCTTCAACCTGAAGCAGGTCGACGAGGCGTCGAACGCCGTCGAGTTCTACGTCCACGCCGAGGACGTGCGGCGCGCGCAGCCCGACTGGACCCCGCGCGAGCTGGACCCGGTCTTCTCCGACGCCCTCTGGTCCCGCCTGGAGCGCATGGCCCGCGTCGTCGGCCGCAAGGCCCCGGTGGGCCTGGTGCTGCGCCGCCGCGACGGCCAGACGGCCGTGGCCCACCGGGGCACCCCGGTCGTCACGGTCACCGGCGAGCCCTCGGAACTGCTGCTGTTCGCCTTCGGCCGCCAGGACGCGGCGGACGTGGAGGTCGAGGGCGACAAGGAAGCGATCACCCGCCTCCACGAAACCAAACAACTGGGCCTCTGAACCCCACCCCACGCCCGCCCCGCCGCGCCCCGCGCCCCGACCCGCGCCCCGACCCGGGGCGCGGGCCCGGGGGTCACCGCGGCAGCTCGGGGGGGCAGGAGCGCGGACGGAGGAGTCTCCGGTCAGCGGACCGGGTGGCCCGCCCGGCGGAGGGTTTCCTTGACCTCGCCGATGCGCAGGTCGCCGAAGTGGAAGACGGAGGCCGCGAGGACCGCGTCGGCGCCCGCGGCGACGGCGGGCGGGAAGTGGTCGAGGCGGCCCGCGCCGCCGGAGGCGATCACGGGGACCGTGACGTGCTTGCGTACCGCCTCGATCATCTCGATGTCGTAGCCGTCCTTGGTGCCGTCGGCGTCCATCGAGTTGAGGAGGATCTCGCCGGCGCCGAGCTCGGCGGCCCGGTGGGCCCACTCGACGGCGTCGATCCCGGCGGACTTCCGGCCGCCGTGGGTGGTGACCTCGAAGGTGCCTCCCGGTGTCCGGCGGGCGTCCACCGACAGGACGAGGACCTGCCGCCCGAAGCGCTCGGCGATCTCGCGGATGAGGTCCGGGCGGGCGATGGCGGCGGTGTTCACGCCGACCTTGTCGGCGCCCGCGCGCAGCAGCTTGTCGACGTCCTCGGCGGTGCGCACGCCGCCGCCCACCGTGAGCGGGATGAAGACCTGCTCGGCGGTGCGCCGGACCACGTCGTACGTCGTCTCGCGGTCGCCCGACGAGGCGGTGATGTCCAGGAACGTCAGCTCGTCGGCGCCCTCGGCGTCGTACACCTTGGCCATCTCGACGGGGTCGCCGGCGTCGCGCAGGTTCTGGAAGTTCACGCCCTTGACGACCCGGCCGTTGTCGACGTCCAGGCAGGGGATGACTCGGACCGCCAGGGTCATTCCGCTCAAGCTCCTCTGAATGCTTCGAGTTCTACTTCGACCAGGATGCGCGGGTCGACGAACCCGGACACGACCAGCAGGGTCGTGACCGGGCGCACGGAGGCGAAGGCCTCGTGGTGGGCGCGGCCCACCTCGTCGATGTCCCGCGCGTGGGTCAGGTACATGCGGGTGCGCACGACGGAGTCGGCGCCGAGGCCGAACTCCGCCAGTGCCCTGAGGGCGTTGGCGAACGCGACCCTGGCCTGCTCGTAGGGGTCGCCCTCGCCGTGCAGCACCTCGCCCTCGAAGGCCGTGGTGCCGCCGACCAGGACCCGGTCACCCGCGGCCACGGCGCGCGCGAAACCGAAGCTCTCCTCCCAGGGAGTACCGCCCTGCACACGCCGGGCGTCGGTCATGACGACACCGCCTCCAGGGCCTCTTCCAGGGTGAACGCCTTCGCGTACAGGGCCTTGCCGACGATGGCGCCCTCGACGCCCTGGGGCACCAGCGCGGCGATGGCGCGCAGGTCGTCCAGGGAGGAGACGCCGCCGGAGGCGACGACGGGGCGGTCCGTGGCGGCGCAGACGTTGCGCAGGAGCTCCAGGTTCGGGCCCTGGAGCGTGCCGTCCTTGGCGATGTCGGTGACCACGTAGCGGGCGCAGCCCTCGGCGTCGAGGCGTGCCAGCGTCTCGTAGAGGTCGCCGCCGTCGCGGGTCCAGCCGCGGCCGCGCAGCGTGGTGCCGCGCACGTCGAGGCCGACCGCGATCCGGTCGCCGTGCTCGGCGATGACCTTGGCGACCCACTCGGGGGTCTCCAGGGCGGCCGTGCCCAGGTTCACGCGGGTGCAGCCGGTGGCGAGGGCGGCGGCGAGGGTGTCGTCGTCGCGGATGCCGCCGGAGAGCTCGACCTTGATGTCCATGGCGGCGGTGACCTCGGCGACCAGGGCGCGGTTGTCGCCGGTGCCGAACGCCGCGTCCAGGTCGACCAGGTGCAGCCACTCGGCGCCGGAGCGCTGCCAGGCCAGGGCGGCCTCGAGCGGGGAGCCGTACGAGGTCTCCGTACCGGACTCGCCGTGGACGAGGCGGACGGCCTGGCCGTCGCGGACGTCGACGGCCGGGAGGAGTTCGAGCTTCGCCATCAGAGGGTTCCGATCCAGTTCTTCAGCAGGTGCGCTCCGGCGTCACCGGACTTCTCGGGGTGGAACTGCGTGGCCCACAGGGCGCCGTTCTCGACGGCCGCGACGAAGGGCGCGCCGTGCGTGGCCCAGGTGACGCGGGGGGCGCGCATCGCGGGGTTCGCGGTCTCCAGCGACCAGTCGTGGACGGCGTACGAGTGGACGAAGTAGTAGCGCTCGTCGGCGTCCAGGCCCCGGAACAGCTCGGAGTCGGCGGGCGCCTCGACCGTGTTCCAGCCCATGTGGGGCACGATGTCGGCCTTCAGGGGCTCGACGGTGCCGGGCCACTCGTCCAGGCCCTCGGAGGCGACGCCGTGCTCGACGCCGTGGGCGAAGAGGATCTGCATGCCGACGCAGATGCCCATGACGGGCCGGCCCCCGGACAGGCGGCGGCCGACGATCCAGTCGCCGCGGGCCGCGCGCAGGCCCTCCATGCAGGCGGCGAAGGCGCCCACGCCGGGGACCAGGAGGCCGTCGGCGTTCATGGCGGTGTCGTAGTCACGGGTGATCTCGACGTCGGCGCCCGCGCGGGCCAGGGCCCGCTCGGCGGAACGCACGTTGCCGAAGCCGTAGTCGAGGACGACGACCTTCTTGGCGGATCCGGCGGAGGTCAATTCCACACCTCCAGGCGGACGATGCCCGCGAGCAGGCACATGCCGGCGCCGATGGAGAGCAGGGTGATCAGGCTCTTGGACTGCTTCTGCTTGGCGAAGGAGTAGACCCCGCCGAGCAGGAAGAGCCCGACGAAGATCAGCAGGGTGGAGATGCCGTTCATGCGGTTACAGCGCTCCCTTCGTGGACGGGAGGATGCCCGCCGCGCGCGGGTCCCGCTCGCTGGCGTACCGCAGCGCCCGCGCGAGCGCCTTGAACTGGCACTCCACGACGTGGTGGGCGTTGCGCCCGTAGGGCACGTGGATGTGCAGCGCGATCTGCGCCTGCGCGACGAAGGACTCGAAGATGTGCCGGGTCATCGTCGTGTCGTACGCGCCGATCATCGGGGCCAGGTTCTCCGGCTCCGTGTGGACGAGGTACGGGCGGCCGCTGAGGTCGACGGTCACCTGGGCGAGGGACTCGTCGAGCGGCACCGTGCAGTTGCCGAAGCGGTAGATGCCGACCTTGTCGCCGAGCGCCTGCCGGAAGGCGGCGCCGAGCGCGAGGGCGGTGTCCTCGATGGTGTGGTGGGTGTCGATGTGCAGGTCGCCCTCGGTCTTGACCGTGAGGTCGAACAGGCCGTGGCGGCCGAGCTGGTCGAGCATGTGGTCGTAGAAACCGACCCCGGTCGACACGTCGACCTTCCCGGTGCCGTCGAGGTCGATTTCGACGACGACCGAGGTCTCCTTCGTGGTCCGTTCGACCCGGCCTACGCGGCTCATGCGTCCTGCTCCTTCTTGAGTGCGCGTACCGCATCGAGGAACGCGTCGTTTTCGGCGGGGGTTCCCGCGGTGACCCGCAGCATGCCGGGCACGCCGTTGTCCCGGACCAGGACGCCCCGGTCGAGGATGCGCCGCCAGGCGTCCTGGGCGTCGGCGAACCGCCCGAACTGGACGAAGTTGGCGTCCGAGGGGGTCACCTCGTAGCCGAGGTCCCGCAGTCCGGTGACGAGGCGGTCGCGCTCGGCCTTGAGCTGCTCGACGTAGCCGAGCAGGGTGTCCGTGTGCTCCAGGGCGGCGAGCGCGGTGGCCTGGGTGACGGCCGACAGGTGGTACGGCAGCCGCACGAGCTGGACGGCGTCCACGACCGCCGGGTCGGCGGCCAGGTAGCCGAGGCGCAGCCCGGCGGCGCCGAACGCCTTGGACATGGTGCGCGAGACGACCAGGTGCGGCCGCCCCTCCAGGAGCGGAAGCAGCGACGCGCCGTGGCTGAACTCCACGTACGCCTCGTCGACCACGACCATGGACGGCTTGGCCGCCTGCGCGGCGTCGTACAGGGCGACGACGGCCTCGGGCGGCACGGCGTTGCCCGTGGGGTTGTTGGGCGTGGTGATGAAGACGACGTCCGGCTGGTGCTCCGCGACGGCCCGGGCGGCGGCGTCGGCGTCGAGCGTGAAGTCGTCGCGCCGCGGCCCGGAGATCCAGCCGGTGCCGGTGCCACGGGCGATCAGGGCGTGCATGGAGTACGAGGGCTCGAAGCCGAGGGCCGTGCGCCCGGGGCCGCCGAAGGTCTGCAGGAGCTGCTGGATGACCTCGTTGGAGCCGTTGGCCGCCCAGACGTGGGCGCGGGTGACCTCGTGGCCGCCCGTGCGGGTCAGATAGGCGGCGAGCCGGGTGCGCAGCTCGACCGCGTCCCGGTCGGGGTAGCGGTTCAGGGTGCGCGCGGCCTCGCGGACGCGCTCGGCGATGCGCTCGACGAGCGGCTCGGGCAGCGGGTAGGGGTTCTCGTTGGTGTTCAGCCGGACGGGGACGTCGAGCTGGGGCGCGCCGTACGGGGACTTGCCGCGCAGCTCCTCCCGTACGGGCAGGTCGTCGATCCCGGTCACTGGCCCGGCACCTTCCAGCCGAACCTGGCCTTGATCGCGGCGCCGTGCGCGGGCAGGTCCTCGGCCTCGGCGAGCGTCACCACGTGGTGGGCGACCTCGGCGAGGGCGTCGCGGGAGTAGTCCACGATGTGGATGCCGCGCAGGAACGACTGCACGGACAGGCCCGAGGAGTGGCAGGCGCAGCCGCCGGTGGGGAGGACGTGGTTGGAGCCGGCGCAGTAGTCGCCGAGGGAGACCGGCGCCCAGGGGCCGACGAAGATCGCGCCCGCGTTCTTGACCCGGTCCGCGACGGCGGCGGCGTCGGCGGTCTGGATCTCCAGGTGCTCGGCGCCGTACGCGTCGACGACGCGCAGGCCCTCCTCCAGGCCGTCCACGAGCACGATCGCGGACTGGCGGCCGGCCAGGGCGGGCGCGATCCGGTCCTGGACGTGCTTGGTGGCCGCGACCTGCGGCTCCAGCTCCGCGGCGACGGCGTCGGCGAGCGCCACGGAGTCCGTGACCAGGACGGCGGCGGCCAGCGGGTCGTGCTCGGCCTGGCTGATCAGGTCGGCGGCGACGTGCGCCGGGTCGGCGGTGTCGTCGGCGAGGATCGCGATCTCCGTCGGGCCCGCCTCGGTGTCGATGCCGATGCGGCCGGTGAAGTACCGCTTGGCGGCGGCGACCCAGATGTTGCCCGGCCCGGTGACCATGTCGGCCGGGGGGCACTCGTCGGTGCCGTACGCGAACATGGCGACGGCCTGGGCGCCGCCCACGGCGTACACCTCGTCGATGTCGAGGAGCGCGCACGCGGCGAGGATGGTCGGGTGCGGCAGGCCGTCGCAGTCGGCCTGCGGCGGCGAGGCGAGGGCCATGGAGGCCACGCCCGCCTCCTGCGCGGGCACCGCGTTCATGATCACGGAGGAGGGGTAGACGGAGCGGCCGCCCGGGGCGTAGAGGCCCACGCGCTCGACCGGCACCCACTTCTCGGTGACCGAGCCGCCGGGGACGACCTGGGTGGTGTGCGGGGCGCGACGCTGGGCGCGGTGGACGGTGCGGGCCCGGCGGATGGACTCCTCCAGGGCGGCGCGCACGTCGGGGTCGAGGCCCGCGAGGGCCTCGGCGATGGCCTCGGCGGGCACCCGGACCCGCTCCAGCTTCACGCCGTCGAACTTCTCCGCGTACTCGATCAGCGCCGCGTCGCCGCGATGATGCACGTCCTCGCAGATCGGGCGCACCTTCTCCAGGGCGGCCGCGACGTCGAAGTCGGCACGGGGCAGCAGGGCGCGCAGAGCGGAACCCGACGGAAACTCCGTGAGGGCCTCGCCGCGCAGATCGATTCGAGAGATCACATGGCCAATTCTCGCAGACGGCCGCGGGCGACCGAGCGCCCGTATCAGTGAGTGATACGGCACGTCCGCCGGCGCGCGACCCGGCGCGGCCCGGCCCCGGGCGCCACCGGAGGCTCTCATTCCAGTTCAGCGGGCGAAGAACCGGCTCACCGCGGGACTCCGTTCACCACTGGCGTTCAGCCGGTCACGGCATCGGGCATGAACGGATGTACGAGGCAGCTACGCGTCTCGGCACCCACGGGAGGGCGACAGCAGTGGTCGACGACACCGGCACCGGGGACCCGCCGGACGGGCTGACCGCCGCGGAGATCGGCATGTGGCAGGCGTTCCGCAACGGCACGCTGTACGACCTCAGGTCGGGCGACGCCGCGGTGGACGACCCGCACGGCGTCCACCCCTGGGGGCCGGAGCGCAGCGTACGGGCCCGCATCGTGTGCTGGCTGCTGCTCGACGGGCCGCCCGCGCTGGCCGGCCGGGTGTCGTCGCTGAAGCTGGCGGGCGTGCGGATCACGGACGTCCTGGACCTGGCGGGCGGCACGGTGGTGCCGTACACGGAGCTGCGGGGCTGCCGCTTCGAGAAGGAGGTCCTGCTCCCCGAGGCCCGCTTCACCACCCTGCGCCTGGTCGACTGCTCCATCCCCCGCCTGGAGGCCGCCCGGCTGCACACCGAGGGCGACCTGCACCTGCCGCGCTGCCGCGTGTACAACGGCATGCGCCTCACCGACGCCCACATCGGCACGGACCTGCTGCTCAACCAGGCCGTCGTGCACCGCGACCGGCGGGCCCGCTCGGTGATGGGCGACGGCCTGACCGTCGGCCAGGACCTCCAGGCGGAGATGCTGGAGTCCCACGGCGAGCTGCGGCTGCGCGGCGCGAAGGTCGGCGTCAGCCTGAGCCTGCGCGGCAGCGTCCTGACCAACCCCTACGGCCGCTACGCCCTGAACGCCCCCCAGCTCACCGTCGAGCGCACGCTCTACCTGACCCCCGCCGCCGTCGGCAACCCCATGCAGACCAGCGGGACGACCCCCGCGCGCGGGACCCTCGTGCAGCGCTTCACCTGCGAGGGCGGCCTCCGGCTCGACGACGGCCGCTTCGGCGACGCGGTGGATCTCGGCCAGGCCCGCTTCACCCTCCAGCACGACCAGGAGGTGTCGCTGCGCCGGGTGCAGACCCCCGAGCTGCGCTTCCTCGGCGAGGCCCCGCTCCACGGCAAGGTCGTCCTGTCCGGCGCCCGCGTCGTCAACCTCATGGACCGCGCGGCGAGCTGGCCCGGCCCCGGCAGCCTCCAGATGGGCGGCTTCACGTACGAGAACCTCATCCCGCAGGGCAGCTTCCCGCTGTCGCGGCGCCTGGAGTGGGTGGCCGCGGCCACCGCCGAGTACCACCCGGAGCCGTACGAGAAGCTCGCCGCCGTGCTGCGCGCGGGCGGCGAGGACGCCGACGCCCGCGAGGTGCTGCTCGCCAAGCAGCGCCGCCGCCGCGAGACGCTGCCGCTCGCGGCCAAGCTGTGGGGCTACGCACAGGACTGGACGGTCGCCTACGGCTATCGTCCCGGCCGGGCCGCGCTGTGGATGGCGGTGCTCTGGGCGGCGAGCGCGATCGCCTTCTCCCGCGCCGACCACCCGCCCCTCAAGGAGGGCGAGCACCCCCACTGGAACCCGTCCCTGTTCGCCCTCGACCTGCTCCTGCCGGTCATCGACCTGGGCCACGACACGTACTGGCAGCTCCGCGGCGGCTGGCAGTGGCTGGCCGCGGCGCTGATCCTCATGGGCTGGGTCCTGGCCACCACGGTGGCCGCGGGCGCCACCCGCCTCCTCCGCCGCAACTAGGCCCTTCCCCCACCCGCCCCTCACCAGCGCTCCGCGCCTCGTCCTCGAACGCCGGACGGGCTGCATCGTCTGCGGTGCCGTCGTCGGCCGCCCGTGATCCCCCGCCACTTCGGGAGAGGCCGGGCGCGGATATTCCAGCCCGTCCGGCGATTGAGGACAAGGCGCGCAGCGCCGGAGCCCCGCACAAGGCCAGGGGCCAGAGACTTGCTGAACCGTTACCCGCCCCCGCACAACCATCCCCCCACCCGGCCCGTCATCACACAGCGACCGCACCAGACCACCACCACCCATGGCGTGAGAAGAGGGGGAACCGCACCATGCCGCTGCTGCGCGCCCTCATCCGCACCGCCCGCATGGTCCGCCACACCCCGCGCCTCGCCGAGGGCCTGCCCCCGGACGACGACGTCCTGCTCGACGTGCCGGACGAACGCCTCGGCCCGGCGCTCGTCGCCGCGGGCCGCGGCGAGTACGGCCCGGCGGCCAAACTGCTCGCCGCCACCCGCGAGGCCGCCGAGTGGGAGAACCGCGACCGGTACGCCACCCGCCTCGCCGCCTTCGCCCGCTCCCGCCCGGAGTGGTTCGACGAGTGGCTGGCCGCCGCCCCGCACGACCCGGACGCGCTGCTGCTCAAGGCCGAGCTCGCGGTCGTGCGCGGCTGGGAGTCGCCCGCCCGCGCCGAGCTGCTCCGCGAGGTCAGCCCGCTGCTCACGGCCGCCGCCGAGGCCGACCCGCGCGACCCCGTGCCGTGGCGCATCGCCCTGGACCACGCGCGCGGCACCCACGCCTCGCACTCCGACTTCGAGGAGCTGTGGTCCCAGGCCGTGCGCCGCTCCTCGTACCACTACGGCTGCCACGCCTCGGCGCTGATGTACCTCTCGGCGGACTGGTACGGCTCGCACCCGGAGTGCTTCGACTTCGCCGAGCGCGCGGCCGCGGACGCGCTGCCGGGCTCGCTCATCCAGGCGCTGCCGGTACGCGCCGCGTTCGCGTACCTGACCAGCGGCGGCGGGCGGCTGCCGCGCGAGCGCCTGGACGCCGCCGCGGACCTGGCCATCGCCCTGTCCGCGTCGTACGCGCCCGCCGACCCCTGGCCGGCCGAGGTGCGCAACCTCCTCACGTACGTCCTGGTGCGCCTGGAGCGCTGGCAGGACGCCCTGGACCAGCTCCGCCTGATCGGGCCGTACGCGACGTCGTTCCCCTGGGACCGGGTCTCCGACGACCCGCTCGGCCAGTTCCTGGAGCTGCGGGACGGGGTCCGCATCGAGGTGGCCGCGGGCACACCCGTGCGGTCCGGGCGCGGGCGCGGGGAGAGGAAGGCCGGCGGCGGCCGTTAGGCTTTCGGCTCGTGACGACCGTCCGGCTCCCCCTCTTTCCGCTGAACTCGGTGCTGTTCCCGGGGCTCGTACTGCCCCTGAACGTGTTCGAGGAGCGCTATCGCGCCATGATGCGCGACCTGCTCAAGAGTCCCGAAGACGAGCAGCGGCAGTTCGCCGTCGTGGCGATCCGCGACGGCAGCGAGGTCGCGCCGAGCGCGCCCGGCCTCCCCGACCCGACGGCCCGGCCCGAGCAGGGCCCCGCCGCGGGCTTCGGCGCCGACCCGGTACGGGCGTTCCACGAGGTCGGCTGCGTCGCCGACGCGGCGACCATCCGCGAGCGCGAGGACGGCGGCTTCGAGGTGCTCGCCACCGGCACCACCCGGGTGCGGCTGCGCTCGGTGGACGCCTCCGGCGCGTATCTGACCGCCGAGCTGGAACCGCTGCCGGAGGAGCCCGGTGACGAGGCCGGGGCGCTGGCCGAGGGCGTGCTGCGGGCCTTCCGCTCGTACCAGAAGCGGCTCGCGGGTGCCCGGGAGCGGTCCCTGTCCACGGGCACGGAGCTGCCGGACGAGCCGTCGGTGGTGTCATATCTGGTCGCGGCGGCCGCCGTCCTGGACACCCCGACGAAGCAGCGCCTCCTGGAGGCGCCCGACACCGCGGCCCGGCTGCGCGACGAGCTGGAACTGCTGCGCAGCGAGACCGCGATCATCCGTAACCTGCCGTCGCTGCCCGCGACGGACCTGACGCGCGGCGCGACGAGCCTCAACTGACGCAACCGACGCAACCGACGTGACCGATGCAATCGACGCATCCGACAGGCAGGCGACGTGGCGAAGAAGCAGAAGAAGTCCCAGGCGGGCGGCACCCCGGCGACGGTCGCCCTCACCCGCGCGGGCACGGAGTTCACCCTTCACTCGTACGAGCACGACCCCGCCCACCCCTCGTACGGCGAGGAGGCCGCGGAGGCCATGGGCGTGTCGCCCGACCGCGTCTTCAAGACCCTGGTCGCCGAGGTCGACGGCGAGCTGACCGTGGCGGTCGTCCCGGTGGCGGGCACCTTGAACCTCAAGGCCCTGGCCGCGGCGGTCGCGGGCAAGCGCGCGGTCATGGCCGACCCGGCGGCGGCCGAGCGCACCACCGGCTACGTGCGCGGCGGCATCTCCCCGCTGGGCCAGCGCAAGAAGCTGCGCACGGTCCTGGACGACTCGGCGTCGGCGCACCCCACCATCTGCGTCTCGGCGGGCCGCCGCGGCCTGGAGGTGGAGCTCGCCCCCGCGGACCTGGCGGCCCTCACGGACGCGGTGCTCGCGCCCATCGGGCGTGAATGAGGCCTCGACGGGGGTGTGGTCCTCGACTAGGACCAGACCCATGTCGAAGAAAACGCGCAAGCGGAAGTGGCGGGTACGCAAGTCCAAGTCCAACCACGGCCGCCGCCCGGCCTGACCCAGGGGCTGCCGCCCTTGGACCCCGCTTTGTCGGCGCTCCGCGCCTCGTCCTCAAACGCCGGACGGGCTGGAACTTTCCGCCGAGCGCGGCTGAGATCTTCAGCCGTGGCCGCGGTAGAGATTCTCAGCCCGTCCGGCGTTTGAGGACGAGCGCGCCAGCGCGATGAACAGGGGTCCAGGGGGCGGAGCCCCCTGGTTACCGCGAGGGCTCAGCCCTCCCGCACCCCGTACGGCGAGTACACCGGCTCCGGGTCCCGGGGCCCGAACAACGCCGTGAGCACCAGATGCGTGACCATCGCCGCCACCGGCCACGCCAGCAGCACGCCCTTGGCCTTCAGCTCCATGGGCGCGTCGAACACGACCCCCTGCCCCACGGAGCGCGCGTGGGCCACCACGTCCGTCTCGGGCCCGAGCCACACCCCCGCCCGCCAGGCGAGCACCGCCCCGAGGAGCGAGCCGAGGCCGAGCCCCACCACCAGCGGGATCCCGCCGCGCCGCCGCGCCAGGAAGACGACGAGCGCGGTGACGAAGCCGAAGGCGAGGCCCAGCAGGGTGAACGTTCCGTCGACCCCGATGGCCTGCTCCCCCTCGGTGTCCTTGAGGTAGACCGCCTGCTTGTCGGCGATCAGCGGCACCCGGGGCGCCAGCCACAGCCACAGCAGCCCCAGCAGCACACCGCTGACCGCCACCGCGACCATGATCACCGCGGCCTGCGCGATCTCCCGTCGCACACCGGGCCCGCCCTCCTCGTCCTGCTGGGGCCTGCCGTACCCGCCGGGCCCCGCCGGGGAGGCGGAGGCGTCCGGCGCCTGGTAGGGGTCGCGCTCGGGCTCGTGCGGCGGTTGGGAGGGTGTCAGCGGTGCGGTCACCCAGACATGGTGCCAGCTCCGCCTGTGGGCCGCGCCACCGGACGGGACGGCGGCCTGGCGGCGGGCGGCGTCAGCGCACGGCCGCGCGCCGGTACGCCCAGGTGGCGACCGCGAGCGAGACCACGCCGACGGCCGCGCACACCCCGAGGTCGAGCAGCACCGCGCCCCAGTCCGGGTCGCTCCCGAAGGTGCGGGCCAGCGCCTCGACGCCGTACGTGGAGGGCAGCAGGTCGCGCGCGTACTGGAGGAAGCCCGGCATCCGCTCGGCCGGGAGCACGCCGAGCAGCAGCGCCGCCGACATGCCCATCTGACCGAGGAGCGTGGCCAGTTCCGGCCGCGGCGCGAGCAGCCCCAGCGCGGCGCCGAGCCCGGCGAGCGCGGCCCCGGAGAGCGGGATCACCGCGGCGAGCACCCACAGGTGGGTCAGCGGAAGCCCGAAGAGCCCGCACCCGACGACCGCCGTGACGATCGTGCCGGGCACGGTGAAGGAGGCGTACGCGGCGGCCGCGCCGAGCACGACGGCGGCGGGCGGCACGGGCAGCGTGGCGTAGTGGTCGAGCCCGCCGTCGCCGCGGAGCTGGCCGAAGTACTGGGCGAGCAGGTTGAGCGCGACGAAGGCCACGACGAGGACGGAGGAGCCCGCCACCACGGCGTGGGCCTCGCTGCCGCCGTCCACGACCCCGCGCATCAGGATCATGATCCCGACCGACTGGAAGGTGGCGACGAACAGCAGCGGGATGCGCGCGACCCGGGCCCGCGAGAGCTGCGCGCGGTAGACGGCCGTCAGGGCCGGGACCATCCGCGCCCGCGCCCCGAGCGGCGCCGCGACGTCCGGCGCGGCCACGCGCTCGTCCTCGGCCCTGACCACGGCCTCCAGGGGAACGGCACTCAACGGACAACCTTCCTGCAGACGTCCCTACGCTTCACGGCCCGGCCCCTCACGCCTTCACCAGCCCGTCACCGCCGCGCCCGCCGAGGGCCAGGTACACGTCCTCCAGGCTGGGCGTGGCCAGCGTGAAGTCGTCCAGGGCGGCGAAGGCGACGCCGCCCGTGACCGCGGCGACGGCCGCCCGGGCCTCCTCCGGCGCGAGCCGCAGCGTCCAGCGGCGCCCGGACTCGACGGCCGAGGACCGCAGCGCGGCCACCTCCGGTACGTCGACGGGGGCCCGGTCGCGCCACACGAGCTCCACCCGCACCTCGCCCGCGACCTTCTCCTTCAGGCCGGTGGGCGTGTCACAGGCGATGACCTTGCCGTGGTCGAGCACGGCGACGCGGTCGAGCACGGTCTCGGCCTCGATGACGTTGTGGGTGACCAGCAGCACGGTCGTGCCGCGCTCGGCGCGGCGCCGGTCGACCGCGCCCCACACGGCGCGCCGCGCGACCGGGTCCATGCCCGTCGTCGGCTCGTCGAGGACCAGGAGCCGTCGCTCGCCGACCAGCGCGGTGGCGAAGCAGGCGAGCCGGCGCTGGCCCCCGGAGAGCTTCCTCAGGGGGCGGCCCGCCAGGGCGGTGATCCCCAGCTCGTCCAGGACGTCGTCCCGCTGGGCGCGGGCGGCGGCCGCGTCGAGCCCGCGCAGCCGCGCGGTGGTCTCGACGGCGAGGGAGACGGTCAGCTCGTCGAGCGCGGTCGACTCCTGGCCGAGGTAGGCGAGCAGCCGCGCCGCCCGCTCGGGGTGGCGCACGATGTCGTGGCCGAGGACCTCGACGCTGCCGCTGTCGGGTCGCATCAGGCCGGTGAGCTGGCGTACGAGGGTGGACTTCCCGGCGCCGTTGGGCCCGAGGAGCCCGAAGATCTCGCCGCGGCCGACCTCGATGCCGATGCCGTCGCTGGCCCGCACCTCGGGCGTCGCGGGCCTGCCGCGCCGGCCCCGGGCGGCCGGGTAGACCTTGACCAGGTCGCGGACCACGCAGACGGCATCGCTGCCGTGCCCCTGCCGGAGCCCCCCTCGGACTGCCTGTGCCGCGCGCGTACTCACGATGCACGAGGGTACGGGGTCGGGTGTGCGGCGGGGCGTCCGGGGCGTGCCTCACACCCCCGACCGGGTGCGTTCGGGGCCCGCCCGGGTCGGGTCGCGGGCTCGATCCCGCCCCCCGCCCGGGCGGCCGCGGGCGGCTCAGTCCCCGGCGGGGGCGGGCTCCGCGGCGGTGCGTACGTCGATTTCGCGCCAGAATCCGGCACGGATCGCATACCGGTCGTGCTCGTCGATCTGGTCGTCCTTGTGGGCGAGCAGCCCGAAGCGGGCGGCGTACCGCAGCAGTTCGCCGTCGATGCGGTGCGGGATGCGCGGGTACATCGTCGACAGCTTCTGCAGGTTGTGCTGCTCGGGCAGGCGGGCCATCCAGCGGCGCGCGAAGACCTGCCCCACCTCGTACGGGTCGCCGCCGACCGTGGTGATGTCCTCCTCGCGGTCGGCCCAGCGCTGCTCGGCCGTGGTGAGCTGGGCGAGGGTGGGCAGGGCCGCGGCCTCCGGGGGCTCGGCCGGGACGCCGGGGCGGTCGACCCAGCCCTTGTCGGAGGACCAGCGCAGCGTGGCGGTGGTGTGCTCCTTGACGGTCTGGACGGGGGCGGGGCCGCGCAGCGCGGCGAGGTCCTTGGGGGTGGGGACGCCCTTGACGGCCCGGTCGCCGTTCTCCGCGGCGCGCGGGGCCGCGTCCGCGTGCGGGGCGGCGGACCGCTCGGCGGCCTCCGTGGCGGCGGCGAGGGCGGACTCGGGCAGCGGCGCCGAGAGGATGGCGGCGATCTCGGGGCGGGGCGCGGGCGGGGGCGCGCAGACGCCGCCGTACTCCTTGGCGCGGACGGCCTTGGTGATCCAGGCGCGGTCGAGGACGCGCCGCTCGTCGGCCTCGGCGACCAGGTCCTCGGACTGGTTGTAGTCGCCGTCGGCGGCCTGGACGGCCCAGAGGTGGACGGCGACGCCGTGCTCCTTGGCGGCCATCATGCCGGGCAGCAGGTCGCCGTCGCCGGTGACGAGGACGATGTCGGAGCAGGCGCGGTTGCGGGCGAGCTCGGTCAGCTCGGCGTGCATGGCGGCGTCCACGCCCTTCTGCGCCCACCGCCCGTCGCTGCGGGTCAGCGCACCCAGGCGGACGGTCACCCGCGGCATCACGCGCAGCCTGCGGTGCTCCGGCTGGGGCACCCGGTCGGGGGCGCCGTCGAACCAGTAGATGCGAAGGAGCGGCCGCTCGGTGTCGGCTTCGGCGCGCTCGCGCAGGCCCTGGATCAGGGCGGAGTGGTCGACGGTGATCCTCGACCGGGACGGCTCCCCCGCGAGGAGGCTCGCGGCGGCTCCCAGCAGGTACCCGGCGTCCACCAGGACGACGCAGCGGTCCACGCGATCCACCCTCTTTCCCTGGATGCTTCCCGAAGGTGCCCGAAGGTCTCACAGATCCGCGGCGAGGACCTGGAGATCCGGAGAATCCTGGAGGTTGCTTCGGGTTTCCTTCGAGTCTGCCCGACCTCGCGGAGGTTAACGGCCCGAACTCGATCTTCGGCGTGGCGTACCGACTCCGTACCCGTCGGCGACGCCTCTTACGCAAGCTCCTCTTACACACGGTGATTGCCCGAAATGCACACTTGTGAAGCTTATGTGAGGCTGGTCGCGTCCTGGCCCCCCGATCCTTCGCAGGAGGAAGATCACCATGGCCAAGAACAAGAACCGCGACCGCAACCAGAAGGCGGCCGCCCAGTCCGAGCGCGGACAGCAGCAGGCGCAGCAGTCCGCGATGGAGGCGCAGGCCAAGTCCGCGGCCGAGGCCAATCCGGGAGACGTCGCGCGCAAGCATCGCGAGCGTCGCTTCGGCCACAACTGACGCGGGAGCAGGAGCAGGCGCGACTGAGGGGCGCACCCGGTGTGGGTGCGCCCCTCAGTCGCGCCGCGCTTCCGCCGGGCCGGCCGGTCAGCCCGCCGACCGGTCACCCGTCGGCCGCTCAGCCCGCTGGCCGGTCAGCCCGCCAGCCGCTCAGCCCGTCGGCCGGTCAGCCGCTCAGCCCGCCAGGCAGGACGGTCCGAGCAGCACCTTCAGGTCGCCGAAGAGGGCCGGGTCCGGCTTCACCCGGTGCCGGTCGAGCCGCAGCACGGTCGTCTTCTGCGCGCCCTGGAGCTTGATCCGCACCTCGCTGTTGCCCTTGTGGTGGCTGAGGATCTCGCCGAGGCGGGTGACCATCGGCGGGCTCACCTTCACGGTGGGGATGGTGATCAGCACCGGGGCGTTGGCGCCGGCGTTCGACAGGTCGGGGACCTGGAGCTCCATCGCGACCAGGCGCGGGACGTCCTCGCGCTTGTCGAGGCGGCCCTTGACGAAGACGACGGCGTCCTCGACGAGCTGGGTGGACACGAGCTGGTAGGTCGCGGGGAAGAACATGCACTCGATGGAGCCCGCGAGGTCCTCGACGGTGGCGATGGCCCAGGCGTTGCCCTGCTTGGTCATCTTGCGCTGGAGGCCGGAGATGATGCCGCCGATGGTGACGACCGCGCCGTCGGAGAAGTCGCCGCCGGTGAGCTGGGCGATGCCCGCGTCGGCCTTGTCCGACAGGACGTGCTCCAGGCCGAACAGCGGGTGGTCGGACACGTACAGGCCGAGCATCTCCCGCTCCTGGGCGAGCAGGTAGGTCTTGTCCCACTCGTCGTCGGAGAACTCCACGTCCAGGCCGAAGCCGGGCTCGTTCGCGTCGTCCTCGCCCATGCCGCCGAAGAGGTCGAACTGGCCCTCGGCCTCCTTGCGCTTGACCGCGACCACGTTGTCGATCATCGGCTCGTACTGCGCGGTGAGGCCCTTGCGGGTGTGCCCCATGGTGTCGAAGGCGCCGGCCTTGATCAGCGACTCGGTGGTGCGCTTGTTGCAGGCCGCGGCCTCGACCTTGTCCAGGTAGTCGGGGAAGGAGGCGAACTTCCCCTTGGCCTTGCGGGAGCGGATGATCGCGTCGACCACGTTGGTGCCGACGTTGCGCACCGCCTCCAGGCCGAAGAGGATCACGTCGTCGCCCTGGGCGGCGAAGTTGTGCACCGACTCGTTGACGTTCGGCGGGAGCACCTTGATGCCCATGCGGCGGCACTCGTTCAGGTAGACGGCCGACTTGTCCTTGTCGTCCTTGACCGAGGTGAGCAGGGCCGCCATGTACTCGGCCGGGTAGTTCGCCTTCAGGTACGCGGTCCAGTAGGTGACCAGGCCGTACGCGGAGGAGTGGGCCTTGTTGAACGCGTAGCCGGCGAAGGGCACCAGGACGTCCCACAGGGCCTGGATGGCCTCGTCGGAGTAGCCGTTCTTGCGGGCGCCCGCCTGGAAGATGGTGAAGTTCTTCTCCAGCTCCTCCGGCTTCTTCTTGCCCATCACGCGGCGCAGGATGTCGGCCTCGCCGAGCGAGTACCCGGCGATGATCTGGGCGGCCTTCTGCACCTGCTCCTGGTACACGATCAGGCCGTAGGTGAGGCCCAGCGTCTCCTTCAGGGGCTCCTCGAGCTCCGGGTGGATCGGCGTGATCTCCTGGCGGCCGTTCTTGCGCTCCGCGTAGTTGATGTGCGAGTTCATGCCCATCGGGCCCGGCCGGTAGAGGGCCGAGACGGCGGAGATGTCCTCGAAGTTGTCGGGCTGCATCTGGCGCAGCAGCGAGCGCATCGGGCCGCCGTCGAACTGGAACACGCCGAGCGTGTCACCGCGGCAGAGCATCTCGTACGTCTTGGGGTCGTCCAGCGGGACTTCCAGGAGCTCCAGCTTGACGCCCTTGTTGGCCTCCACCATCTTCACGGCGTCGTCCATGATGGTGAGGTTGCGCAGGCCCAGGAAGTCCATCTTCAGCAGGCCGAGCGACTCGCACTGCGGGTAGTCCCACTGCGTGATGGTGACGCCGTCGGTGTGCCGGACCCAGACGGGGGCGTGCTCGATGATCGGCTCGCTGGACATGATCACGCCGGCGGCGTGCACGCCCATCTGCCGGACCAGGCCCTCCACGCCCTTGGCGGTGTCGATGACCTTCTTGACGTCCGGTTCGTTCTCGTACATCCCCCGGACCTCGCCCGCCTCGTTGTACCGGGGGTGCTCGGGGTTGGTGATGCCGTCCAGGTCGATGCCCTTGCCGAGGACGTCGGCGGGCATGGCCTTGGTGATGCGGTCGCCCATCGCGTACGGGTAGCCGAGGACGCGGGCGGAGTCCTTGATCGCGTTCTTCGCCTTGATCTTGCCGTACGTGCCGATCATGGCGACCTTGTCGCGGCCGTACTTCTCCGTCACGTACCGGATGACCTCGCCGCGCCTGCGCTCGTCGAAGTCGATGTCGACGTCGGGCATGGAGACGCGCTCGGGGTTGAGGAACCGCTCGAAGATCAGTCCGTGCTCGATCGGGTCGAGGTCGGTGATGCCCATGGCGTACGCGACGATCGAGCCGGCCGCGGAGCCGCGCCCGGGGCCGACCGCGATGCCGTTGTTCTTGGCCCACATGATGAAGTCGGCGACCACGAGGAAGTAGCCCGGGAACCCCATCTGGATGATGACGTCCATCTCGTACTCGGCCTGCTTCTGGCGGTCCGCGGGGACGCCGCCGGGGAAGCGCCGCTCCATGCCGCGGCGGACCTCCTCCTGGAACCAGGTGACCTCGGTGTAGCCCTCGGGGATGTCGAACTTCGGCATGAGGTCGCGCTTCTCGAACATGCCGGTGGTGTCGATCTGCTCGGCCACCAGGAGGGTGTTGCGGCAGCCCTCCTGCCAGGCGTCCGAGGAGTCGATGGCGTACATCTCGTCCGTGGACTTCAGGTAGTAGCCGGTGCCGTCGAACTTGAAGCGGTCCGGGTCCGAGAGGTTCTTGCCGGTCTGGATGCACAGCAGGGCGTCGTGGGCGGTCGCCTCGTGCGCGTACGTGTAGTGCGAGTCATTGGTGACCAGGGGCGGGATGCCGAGCTTCTTGCCGATCTCCAGGAGGCCGTCGCGCACCCGGCGCTCGATCTCGATGCCGTGGTCCATCAGCTCCAGGAAGTACCGGTCCTTGCCGAAGATGTCCTGGTACTCGGCGGCCGACTTCAGGGCCTCGTCGAACTGGCCGAGGCGCAGCCGGGTCTGCAACTCACCGGAGGGGCAGCCGGTGGAGGCGATCAGCCCCTCCGACCACTGGGAGATCGTCTCCTTGTCCATGCGGGGCCACTTCTGGAGCCAGCCCTCGGCGTACGCGTCCGAGGACAGCTTGAAGAGGTTGTGCAGGCCGGTCTTGTTCGCCGCCCAGATCGTCTTGTGCGTATAACCACCCGAACCGGACACGTCGTCCCGCTTCTGGTGCGGCTGGCCCCACTGGATCTTGCGCTTGTTGCGCCGGGACTCCGGGGCCACGTACGCCTCGATGCCGATGATCGGGGTGACCCCGGCCTTCTGGGCGGAGTGGAAGAAGTCGTACGCCCCGTGGAGGTTGCCGTGGTCGGACATGGCGATGTGCGTCATGCCCATGTCGTTGCACGCCTTGAACATGTCCTTCAGCCGCGCCGCACCGTCCAGGAGCGAGTACTGGGTGTGCACGTGCAGGTGCGTGAAGGGCGGCTTCGACACGGCTTTGGCCTCCAAGGGAAACACGGGACGACGGGCTGCGGTCGGACTGGGGGGACAGCGGGGAAGTCTAGTCCGGGCCGCTGACAACCGAGGCCCGTCCGGGAGTACGGTCGGGCCGGGCGCCGGGCACTTTCGGAGTACGGTCGCCCGTTGGAAGAGGACGGAGAGATCCGTTCGAAGGGGACGGCCCCGGGGCCGTCCCGCGTCATGTACCAGGAGGCACCCCGCGATGTCGGTCCCGCAGCCCACCGCTGAGCAGCGCGGCGAGGAGATCCTCGCCGTCTTCGACACCGCGTTCGGCGAGCTGCTCGCCGCCGACCCCGCCGCGTTCCGGGTGAAGTTCCGCAAGATGGCCGCCTCGGCGTTCGCCTTCTACCGCGGCACGGCGGCCCTCTTCTACCACGACCTGGAGCGGGAGCACGCCGGGCGCGGCGAGGGCGGCGTCCCCACCGGGCCGTACCTGGACGACCGCACGGGCCGGGTGTGGATCCACGGCGACCTGCACGCGGAGAACTTCGGCACGTACATGGACGCCCAGGGCCGGCTGATCTTCAACGTCAACGACTTCGACGAGGCGTACGTGGGCCCCTTCACCTGGGACCTGAAGCGCTTCGCCGCCTCGCTGGCCCTGATCGGGTACACCAAGGCGCTCAGCGACGAGCAGATCACCGCCCTGGTCGGCACGTACGCGGCGGCGTACCGCGAGCGGATCCACGACCTGGCGACGGGCGCCAAGAGCGACGAGGTGCCGCCCTTCACGCTGGACACCGCCCAGGGCCCGCTGCTCGGGGCGCTGCGCGTGGCCCGGTCGCTGACCCGCTTCGGCCTCCTCGACTCGATGACGGAGATCCGTGACTTCGAGCGCCGCTTCGCGCCGGGCGGCGGCTCCATCGAGCTGGACGCGGCCACCCGGTACAAGGTCCTCGCCGCCTTCGACGGCTATCTGGAGACGCTGCCGGAGTCGTCCCTGACGCGCCCGGACTCCTACCGCGTCAAGGACGTGGTGGGCCGCCGCGGCATCGGCATCGGCTCGGCCGGCCTGCCCTCGTACAACATCCTCCTGGAGGGCAACAGCGACGCGCTGGAGAACGACGTCGTGATCTACCTCAAGCAGGCCCAGACCCCGGCCGTCTCGCGGCACATCACGGACGCCGCCGTCCGCGACTACTTCCAGCACGAGGGCCACCGCACGGTCATCTCGCAGCGCGCCCTGCAGGCGCACGCCGACCCCTGGCTCGGCTGGACGGAGCTGGACGGGGCGGGCCAGCTCGTCGCCGAGGTGTCGCCGTACGCGGTCGACCTGGACTGGTCGGACATCGACGACCCGGAGGAGATCGCCGCGGTGGTCGCCGACCTGGGCCGGGCCACGGCCACCATGCACGCGGCGGCGGACGACGAGAGCGGCCACTCGGACCTGGTGCCGTTCTCCACGGAGCGGGCCATCGACGCGGCCATCGCCGCCGACGAGGAGGGCTTCGCCGGGCTCCTGGTGGACTTCGCGCACGCCTACGGCGCCCGCGCGCGGGCGGACCACCAGATCTTCGTGGACCTGTTCCGCAACGGGCGGATACCGGGGCTGTAGGGGCGGCCCTCCCGCGCGGGCGCCCGGCCGCCGCGCGCGGGCCCCGGTCCGATTCACAGGGACCCTTGAGGTCTCGCTTACGACGGCTCATGGCACACTCGCTTGCGCGATGGACATATTCGGGACCCAGATGAGAGTGGTGCGCGCGGCGCTGTTCACGGCACTCGTCGTGCTGCTGTCCGCCGCGTCGCACATCCTGCTGTCCCGGGCCCCGCTGCCGCTGCCCACCTGCCTGGGGATCACGGCCGCCGTCTACGTCATCGCGTACGCCCTCGCCGGGCGCGAGCGCGGCTTCGGCGGGATCGCCGCGCTGCTCGTCCCGCTGGAGCTCGCCGCCGACACGGTCTTCACCACGGGCCAGCACGTCTGCTACGGCGAGGCGGGCGGCCCGGTCGCGGGCCCGCTGCGCTCCGTCGGCTTCGACGTGCTCTGCGGCGGCGGCAGCGTCGGCTCGCCGCTGGCCCGGGTGGCGGGCGGCGAGAGCCACGGCGCCGTGCTGCTCGCCGACGCCGACCCGGTCCTGGCCTGGGCGCTGCTCGGCGCGCACATCGACGTCGGGCTGCTCGCGGCCGCCTGGCTGCACCGGGGCGAGCGCGCCCTCGCGCAACTGCTGCGGGCCGCGGCCGCGGCCACGTTCCGGCCGCTGATCGTCGCCGTCGCCGCGGTGACCGGCCGGGGCGCCCCGGCGCGCCGGATGCCGCGGCCCGCGCCCCGGGTCCGCGCGGCGCGCACCCGGCTGCTCGTGCACTGTGTGGGACGGCGTGGACCGCCGTACTCGGCCGCTGCCGCCTGAGTACGTACGTCCCCACCACACCCACGGAGTTTCCCCATGAGCAAGCGCAACAGCCAGGCCGCGAAGCAGGCCGCCCGCGAGCGGATCCGCGCCCAGCAGGAGGCCGAGCGCCGGCGCGAGAAGCGCAAGCGGTCGATCGTCGTCGGCGTCTCCATCGTGGCCGTCCTCGCCCTCGCGGGCGGCGTCGGCTACGCCGTGATGCAGTCCAACAAGCCGGGCCACTGGGACGAGGCCAAGGACCAGAAGCTGGTCAAGCCCGCCAACACGACGGGCAAGAACGGCACCACGGTCGTCATCGGCAAGGACAGCGCCAAGAAGACCCTGAAGCTCTACGAGGACCCGCGCTGCCCGATCTGCGCCCAGTTCGAGCAGACCGTCGGCCCGGCCGTCGAGAAGGACCTGAAGGACGGCAAGTACAAGATCCAGTTCGTCGGGGCCACCTTCCTCGACAGGAACTTCCAGGGCGAGGGCTCGCGCAACGCGATGAGCGCCCTGGGCGCCGCCCTGAACGTCTCCCCGGACGCCTTCCTGGCCTACAAGAAGGCGCTGTACTCGCCGGAGAACCACCCCGCCGAGTCGGACGACAAGTTCAAGGACGACGCGTACCTGCTGAAGATCGCCAACGAGGTGCCGGAGCTCAAGAAGAGCGCCGCCTTCAAGAAGGCGGTCAAGGACGGCACGTACGACCGCTGGGCCCTGGAGATGGGCCAGGCCTTCCAGGACGACGAGGACGGCGTCGAGGGCACCCCGGCCCTCGTCATGGACGGCAAGCACCTCACGGCGCCGGGCAGCAAGAACGCGCCGATGAACGTCAAGGACTACAACAAGGCCGTCGACGAGGCCCTCAAGGGCTGACGCGCACCGTGCGTCCCCGGCGCTTCAGCACCACCCGTCCGGGAGTTATCACGCAGGCGCAGTAGACACGGAGCGGAAGAGCGAGCGAACTTTCGAAGATCGCTCGCTCTTTCGCGTTACCGGTACGTAGGGTTCCTCCCCGTGACCAGTCGAACAGAGAGCAACTCGCCTGTGCCCGCCGAGGACTTGGCCAGATCCCAGGCCTCCGCGCTCACCCCGCGCCGCCGTACCGTCGTCAAGGCGGCGGCCGCCTCCGCCGCCCTCGCCGCGCCCCTGGCCGGTGCCCTCCCGGCCCGCGCCGCCGAGGCGGGTCCGGCCTTCCTGCACGGCGTCGCCTCCGGGGACCCGCTGCCCGACGGCGTCCTGCTGTGGACGCGCGTCACCCCGACCCCGGACGCGGTGCCCGGCTCCGGCAAGGGCCCCGACGTGACCGTGCGCTGGGAGGTGGCCGAGGACAAGGGGTTCAGCCGGGTCGTCGGCCGGGGGGCGACCACCGCGCGGGCCGCGAGCGACCACACCGTCAAGGCCGACGTCAGGGGCCTGCGCCCGGCGGCCACCTATTACTACCGCTTCTCCGTGGGCGACGCGGACGGCGGCTCCGCGGTCCTCTCCCCCGTCGGCCGCACCCGCACCGCGCCCGCCCACGACGCCGCCGCGCCGGGCGTCCGCTTCGGCGTGGTGTCCTGCTCCAACTGGGAGGCGGGCTACTTCGCCGCGTACCGCCACCTCGCGGCCCGCACCGAGCTCGACGCGGTCCTGCACCTCGGCGACTACCTGTACGAGTACGCGTCCGGCGGGTACGCCTCCGCCGACGGCGTGGTGCGCGAGCACCGGCCGCGCCACGAGATCGTCACGCTCGCCGACTACCGCGTGCGCCACGGCGTCCACAAGACCGACCCGGACGCCCGCGCGATGCACGCCACGCACCCGCTCATCGCCATCTGGGACGACCACGAGGTCGCCAACGACGCCTGGTCGGGCGGTGCCGAGAACCACCAGCCCGACACCGAGGGCCCCTGGTCCGCGCGCGTGGCCGCCGCCAAGCAGGCCTACTTCGAGTGGATGCCGGTACGCCCCTCCACCGAGGGCACCGTCTACCGCCGGCTGCGCTTCGGCAAGCTGGCCGATCTGCACCTGCTCGACCTGCGCTCCTTCCGCTCCCAGCAGGTCAAGCCGGGCAGCGGCGCCGTCGACGCGCCGGACCGCACGATCACCGGGCGCGCCCAGCTCGACTGGCTGAAGGCGGGTCTGGCCTCCTCCGACGCCGCCTGGAAGCTGGTCGGCACCTCGGTGATGATCTCGCCGGTGGCCTTCGGCTCGCTCCCCGCGTATCTGCTCGCGCCGCTCGCGGAGCTGCTCGGCCTGCCCAAGGAGGGGCTCGCCGTCAACACCGACCAGTGGGACGGCTACACGCACGACCGCGCGGAACTCCTCACGCACCTGCGGGACAAGGGCATCCGCAACACCGTGTTCCTCACCGGCGACATCCACATGGCGTGGGCGAACGACGTGCCGGTCAAGGCGGCCACGTACCCGGTGTCGCCGTCGGCCGCCACGGAGTTCGTCGTCACGTCCGTGACCTCCGACAACGTCGACGACCTGCTGAAGGTGCCGCCGCACACGGTGTCGCTCGCCGGGGTCGCCGCCGTCAAGGCCGCCAACCGCCACGTGAAGTGGCTGGACATGGACTCGCACGGGTACGGCGTCCTCGACGTGACGGCCGAGCGCTCGCAGATGGACTACTACGTCGTGTCCGACCGCAGGGACCCCGGTGCGGCCTCGGCCTGGGCGCGTTCGTACCGCACGCTCAGCGGCACGCAGAAGGTGGAGCGGGTGCGCGAGCCGGTGCGCTGAAAGCCCGGTGAAGCACGCCGACGCGGGCCCGCGGAGCCCCTACCCTGTGGCCCATGAGTGGCGAGGGGGACGTCGTCGACGGCCGCTTCGAGCTGCTCCAGCGGCTCGGCAGCGGAGGCATGGGCACGGTGTGGCGGGCCCGCGACACCGTGCTGCACCGCGAGGTGGCGCTGAAGGAGGTCCGGGCTCCGGGCCCGGAGCCGGACGCGGCCACGGCGCAACGGACGCGGGAGCGGGTGCTGCGCGAGGCCCGCGCGCTGGCCCGGCTCAACCACCCGCACGTGGTGACGATCCACCAGATCGTCGAACCCCCGGACCGGCCCCCGTGGCTGGTGATGGAGCTGCTGCCGGGCCGTTCCCTCCAGGACCTCCTGGAGGAGCGCGCCCTCACACCCCGGGAGGCGGCGCGGACGGGCCGCGAACTGCTGTCCGCCCTCCGCGTCGCCCACGCCGCGGGCGTCCTGCACCGCGACCTCAAACCCGCCAACGTGCTGCTGCGGGAGCCGCCGGGCCCCGGCGCGCTGCCGCCGGCCGTCCTCACCGACTTCGGGATCGCCGCGCTCCAGGGGTCCACCCAGCTCACCGCCACCGGCGAGCTGATCGGCTCCCCCGAGTACATGGCGCCCGAGCGGGTCCGCGGCACCGGCGAGGGCCCGGCCGCCGACCTGTGGTCGCTCGGGCTCGTCCTGTACGTCGCCGTGGAAGGCGTCAGTCCGCTGCGCCGGTCCTCGACCCTGGCCACGCTCGCGGCGGTGCTCGACGACCCGGTGCCGCCACCGGTGCGCTCCGGGCCGCTGGCACCGGTGCTGCGGGCGCTGCTGGTCCGCGACCCGGCGCGGCGGCCCGACGCGGAGCGCCTGGACGCCATGCTGGCGGCGGTCGCCGAGGGCCACCCCGCCGAGGGCGCCCCGCCGCCGCCCGTACCGGTCACACCGCCCGCGCCCGTCCCACCCGTCTCGCCCGTCTCGCCCGTCGCGTACGTGCCGACGGTGACCGCCGCCCGACCGGAGCCTTCCGGTCAGCCGCCGGCGGACGCGCCCCGGCGGCGGGCGCCCGTGGTCGTCGCGGCGGTCGCGGTGGTCCTGGCGCTGGTGGCGGGGGCCGCCCTCGCGCTCGCGCTGCGGAACGGGGACGCGCCGGACGACAAGGCGGGTGACAGGACGAGCACGAGCGCGGGACTCCCGCCCGGCCCCACGCCCACCGCCTCCCCCTCCGACTCCGGCAAGTCCTCCGCGTCGACGACCCCCGCACGGACACCGACACAGCCGCCGACCTCGGCACCGACACGGACACGGACACCGACGAAAGCTCCCCGTACGCCGACGCCCCCGAAGAAGGCGCCCCTGCCCCACCTCGGCCGCTGGGTCGCCCAGCTCCACTCCGAGCCCGGCACGTCCTCGCCCGCGACGCGCGACCGCAAGCTCGCCGCCGTACGCCAGCGCATCCCCGAGGCCCGCTACCTGCGCAGCGACGACTACGCCTCGCTGCGGCCCGGCTACTGGGTCTTCTACGCCCCGGGCCCGTTCGCCGACGGCCACGCCGCGCTGCGGTTCTGCGCCGAGCGCGGTCGCACCGCGGCGCGGACGTGCGTGGGCCGCTTCCTGAGCGACAGCGCGGCCGACATCGTCTTCCTGTGCAAGCCGCCGGTGACCAGCCCGAAGGGGCGCTGCACGGGACGGCCCTAGGTACCCGGGGGCCTACAGGGTGTCCAGGAACCCGAGCGCCGTGCGCCAGGTGGTCTCGGCCGCCTCGGCGTCGTAGTCGTCCAGGTCGGGGTCGGTGTACAGGTGCCCGGCCCCGGCGTAGCGGTAGATCTCCACGTCGGCGCCCACCCGGCCCATCCGCAGGTACCAGGCGCTCAGCCAGTCGTCGGTCTCGAACGGGTCGGGTTCGGCGACGTGCAACTGCACCGGCAGGTCGTCGGTCGCGGCGTTCTCGGCGATGTCGGACGTGCCGTGCAGGAGCAGCAGGCCGCGCGCCTTGTCGTCGCCGAGCGCCAGGGTCTGCGCCACGGAGGCGCCCAGCGAGAAGCCCGCGTAGACCAGTCCGCGCTCCGAGTACGGCGCCGCGGCCAGCACGGCACGTTTGAGCAGCTCATCCCTGCCTACTACTTCTTGGTGGGCCATGCCCTCCTCGACGGTCCCGAAGGTGCGCCCGTCGAAGAGGTCGGGGGTCCACACCTGGTGACCCGCCGCGCGCAGCCGGTCGGCCGCCGCGCGCACCGCGGGCCGCAGCCCGTACGTCGAATGGAAGAGCACGATGTTCATGGGAGCCATCGTGCCATCGCCCTACCGGAGACCACTCGCCCCACCCGCCCCACTCGCCCCACTGGAAACCACCTGCTGCACATAAGCCCCCACTGCGCTGTTTCTCACATTGGCCCCACTCGCCCCACCCGTCCTAGATCGTCACTTCCGCTCACCCCTACCCTCGAACACATGGAGAACGTCCTGCGCCCGTTGATCGTGATCGGTGCCGCGCTGGTGCTCACCCTGGCCGTCGGCTGGCTGGTGGACACGGCGCTGAGCCGTGCCGACGCCAGGCAGCCGCAGCGCCCGCTGTGGGGACTTCTGCGCCGCTGCCGCCTGCCCCTGCAACTCGTCCTGTGCACCGCCCTGCTGCGCGCCTCGTACGAGCACGCGAAAGTCGCCCTCGACCACTCCGCGGGCATCGGCAGAGCGCTCTCGCTGGTGCTCATCGGCTCGGTGGCGTGGCTCGCCGTGCGCATCTCGACGGCCATAGTGGAGGCCTCGTACTCCCGTTACGCCGGCACCCACCGCGACCCGGCCCGGGTGCGCCGCGTCCGTACGCAGGTGACGCTGATCCAGCGCGTCGTCGCCGCCGTGGTCGGCGTGGTGGCCGCGGCCGCGATGCTGCTCACCTTCCCCGCGATGCAGGCGGCCGGGGCCTCGCTCCTCGCCTCGGCGGGCATCCTCGGCATCGTGGCGGGCATCGCCGCCCAGTCCACCCTGGGGAACCTCTTCGCCGGGCTGCAGATCGCCTTCGGCGACATGGTGCGCATCGGCGACACGGTCGTCGTGGACGGCGAGTGGGGCACGGTCGAGGAGATCACCCTGACGTTCCTCGCCGTGCGCACCTGGGACGAGCGGCGGATCACGATGCCCGTGTCGTACTTCACGTCGAAGCCGTTCCAGAACTGGTCGCGCGGCGGCTCCCAGATGACCGGCACCGTCTTCTTCCACCTCGACCACTCGGCCCCGGTCGCCGCGATGCGCGAGAAGCTGCACGAGATCGTGCGCGACTGCGCCGCCTGGGACGGCCGCGACTGGGGCCTCGCGGTCACCGACACCACGCCGAACACCATCCAGGTGCGCGCGCTCGTCACCGCCAAGGACGCCGACGACATATGGACGGCCCGGGTCACGGTCCGCGAGCAGATGGTCGCCTGGCTGACCGAGCACCACCCGTACGCCCTGCCGCGGGTCAACACCGCGTGGGCCGAGCTGCCCGCGCTGCCGTCCGCCGACGGCGGGGGGCCGCGCCGGGCGCCCCCGCACGTGCCGCGCACCGGCCGCGGCTGACCGCGCCGACGCCGACGCCGAGGGGGCGGCCGTCCGGCCGCCCCCTCGTCCGATGTCCGGGACCGGTTCCGGCGTGCCGGTCAGCGCAGGCTGCGGACGTCGAGCTGGCGCAGCACCCGGTCCACGATCTCCGGGTCGGAGCCGGGTTCGCTGCGCGCGGCGAGGACGGCGTGCCGGGCGGCCGACATCATCTCGCGCTGGACGCGCTGGGTCGTCTTGAACCGGTCGGCGCGCTTGGCGTACCGCTCGCGCCGCTCGTCGTCGAGGATGTCCGGGCTGATCCGCGCGCCGATGTCGAAGGCGCCGCGCAGCAGCCGCTCGGACAGCTCCTCGGGCAACTCCTCGACCTCCTCGATCTCCCGCAGGCGGGCCTTGGCGGCCTTGGCCGCGCGCAGCGCGAGGTCGCGCTCCAGGGCCCGCTCGGCGTCGGTGTCCGCGCGCACGCCGAGCCGTTTGACCAGCCAGGGCAGGGTGAGGCCCTGGACGACGAGCGTGGCCATGATGACGCAGAAGGCGATGAAGACGATCTCGTCGCGGCCCGGGAAGGGCTGCCCGTCGTCCGTCGTGAGCGGGATGGCGAGGGCCAGCGCCACCGACGCCACGCCGCGCATCCCCGACCACCACATGACGACGGTCTCGCGCCACGACACCGGGATCTCCTCGTCGTAGTCGCGCCGCTTGTGCAGCCGCTTGGCGAGCCAGGTGGCGGGCAGCAGCCACAGCAGCCGTACGCCGACGACGACGGCCACGACCGCCGCGCCCCAGCCGAGCATCCGCCACTCGCGCCCCGCGGAGGTGCCGAAGACGTTGTGCAGTTCGAGCCCGATGAGGCCGAAGGCGACCCCGGTGACCAGGGTGTCGACGATCTGCCAGAAGGACTGCCCGGTGATCCGGCCGAGCACGTCGTCGGCGTCGACGGCGTGCTCGGCGAGGAAGAGGGCGGTGGTCAGCACCGCGAGGACGCCGGAGCCGTGCAGCTCCTCGGCGAGCACGTACGCGACGAACGGCACGAGCAGCGTCAGGCCGGTCTGGAGGGTGGCGTCGTCGAGCAGGCTCATCAGCTTGTTGCTGAGCCAGCCGAGCGCGAGGCCCACGGCAACGGCGACGACCGCGGAGAGCACGAGCTGGCCGGCCGCGGCGGGCCAGGAGAAGGTGCCGCTGACGGCGGCGGCGATGGCCACGTGGTACAGGACGATCGCCGTGACGTCGTTGAACAGGCCCTCGCCCTCCAGGATCGAGACGAGGCGGCGCGGCAGGCCGAGCGTCCCGGCGACGGCGGTCCCGGCGACCGGGTCCGGCGGGGCGCCGAGCGCGCCGAGCGCCAGCGCGCCGGCCAGCGGCAGCCCCGGCACGACGGCGTGCGCGACGGCCGCGACCGCCGCCGTCGTCACGAAGACGAGCGCGACGGCGAGCAGCAGGATGGGCCGGATGTTGGCCGCGAACTGGCGCCAGGACGTGCGCTGCACGGCGGCGTAGAGCAGCGGCGGGAGCACCAGCGGCAGGATGAGGTCCGGCGGGACGTCGACGTTCGGTACGAAGTCCACGAGGGCGAGGACGATGCCGCCGAGGGTCATCAGCACGGGCGAGGGCAGCCCGAGCCGGTCCCCCAGCGGCACGGTCACCACGGCGCCGAGCAAGAGGACGAGCAGCAGCGCGAGTTGGTCCACGGGTGCCCTCCGGGGCCGAGGCAGGGATGATCAGGTGCTCAACCTTGCCACGAATGCCCGCAAAGAGGACGAATACGCCCTGGCGCCCGGAGGGACACCCACCGCCTGCCCGGCACCGACTGCCCGGCACCCCCGACTGCCCGGCACCCGCCTGCCCTGCGCCACTTACCCTGCGCCGCCTGCCCTGCGCCACCTGTGCGGCACCGGCGCGCAAACGCCCCGCTAGCGCAGGGCCCGCCGCATGGCCCGGTGCGGAATGTCCGCGTCCAGGAACTCGGGCCCGTACGCCTCGTACCCCAGACGCTCGTAGAAACCCAGCGCCTGCGTCTGCGCGTGCAGGTCGACGGCGTCAAGGCCCCGCGCGCGGGCGGCGTCCTCGATGGCCCGGACCAGCGCGGCCCCGGCCCCGAGCCCCCGCGCGGCGCGCAGCACGGCCAGCCGGCCCAGGGCCCCCACGCCGGCGTCCCCGCCGTTCTTGGCGGCCGCGGCCTCACCCGTGAGCAGCCGCCCGGTGCCGACCGGGGCCCCGTCCGCGCGGCGCACCGCGAGCACGTGCACGGCCCCCGCGTCGTACGCGTCGTACTCCAGGTCCTCGGGCACGCCCTGCTCGGCCACGAAGACCTCCTTGCGCACCGCGAAGCAGGCCTGGCGGTCCTCCTCGCTCACCGCGACCCGGCAGAGCACGCCGCCCCCGGCGTCCGCGGCACTCACGCGCTCTCCGCCCGGACCCGGTCGAGCGCCTGCTGAAGGTCCTCGGGGTAGTCACTCGCGAACTCGACCCACTCGCCGTCGCCGGGGTGCTCGAAGCCGAGCCGCACCGCGTGCAGCCACTGCCGGGTCAGGCCGAGGCGCTTGGCGAGCGTGGGGTCCGCGCCGTACGTCAGGTCGCCCACGCACGGGTGGCGGTGGGCCGCCATGTGCACGCGGATCTGGTGGGTGCGGCCCGTCTCCAGCTTGATGTCGAGCAGGGAGGCGGAGCGGAAGGCCTCCATCAGGTCGTAGTGCGTGACGGAGGGCTTGCCCTCGGCGGTGACCGCCCACTTGTAGTCGTGGTGGGGGTGGCGGCCGATGGGGGCGTCGATGGTGCCGCTCATGGGGTCGGGGTGGCCCTGGACCAGCGCGTTGTACCGCTTGTCGACCGTGCGCTCCTTGAACTGGCGCTTCAGCGACGTGTACGCCCGCTCGGACTTGGCGACGACCATCAGGCCGGAGGTGCCCACGTCCAGGCGGTGCACGATGCCCTGGCGCTCGGCGGCGCCGGACGTCGAGATGCGGTACCCGGCCGCGGCGAGGCCGCCGATCACGGTCGTGCCGGTCCAGCCGGGGCTCGGGTGCGCGGCCACGCCGACCGGCTTGACGATCACGACGATGTCGTCGTCGTCGTGCACGATCTCCATGCCCTCGACGGGCTCGGCGACGATCTGCACCGGCGCTGCGGCCTGCGGCATCTCCACCTCCAGCCAGGCCCCGCCGTGCACCCGCTCGGACTTGCCGGCGACCGCGCCGTCGACCAGCACCTTGCCGGCGGCCGCGAGCTCGGCGGCCTTCGTACGGGAGAAACCGAACATGCGGGAGATGGCGGCGTCGACGCGCTCGCCCTCCAGGCCGTCGGGTACGGGCAGGGTACGGATCTCGGGAAGCGTGCTCACCCCACGAGTATGCAGGAGGGCACCGACACCGCCGTACCGAAGGCCCCGGTCCGGCCACCTCCGGCACCCGCCTCAGCCCTCGTGCAGGGACCTCAGTCCTCGTACACGGACTCAGCCCTTGTGGACGGAGCTCAGTCCTTGTGCACGGTCCCGTCCGGGTCGAGGCCCCGGAAGGACAGCAGCACGATCAGGATGCCGCCGCAGACGATCGCCGAGTCCGCGAGGTTGAACACCGCGAAGCCCTTGGGCGCGATGAAGTCCACGACCGCGCCCTTGAAGACGCCCGGCGAGCGGAAGATCCGGTCGGTGAGGTTGCCGAGCGCCCCGCCGAGCAGCAGGCCCAGCGCGATCGCCCAGGGCAGGCTGTACAGCTTGCGCGCGAGGCGGGCGATCACCAGGATCACGGCCGCGGCGATCACCGTGAAGATGATGGTGTACGCCTCGCCCATGCCGAAGGCGGCGCCCGCGTTGCGGATCGCGTTGAAGCGCAGCAGGTCGCCGACCACGTCGATCGGCTCGTGGTGCTCCAGCTCGGCCACCACGATCATCTTGCTGACCAGGTCAAGAGCGTACGCGACGAGGGCCACACCGAACAGCACGGCGATCTTGCGCTTGCCCGCGGGCTTCCGCTGCCCCTCGGGCTCCTGTCCGCCGTCGGGGCCGGGCTCCGCCTCGGGGGTGTCCGGCGTACCGATGATGCGCTCCGCCTCTGCCACGTGAATCCCTCAACCTAGGTACCTGACTGGGACGAGGGTACGGCAACCGGCACCGGCCCCAGGTGTCCAGGCCGGGCTCAGAAACGCCGCTCCTGCTTCTGCTTGCACTCCACGCACAGGGTCGCGCGCGGGAAGGCCTGCATGCGGGCCTTGCCGATCGGGTTGCCGCAGTTCTCGCAGAGCCCGTACGTGCCCGCGTCGAGGCGCTCCAGGGCGCGCTCGGTCTGCTCCAGCATCTCCCGGGCGTTCGCGGCGAGCGCCATCTCGTGCTCCCGCGTGATGTTCTTCGTGCCGGTGTCCGCCTGGTCGTCGCCCGCGCCGTCCCCGGAGTCCCGCATCAGGCCCACCAGGGACGCCTCGGACGCCTCGATCTCGGTCCGCAGCCGCATCGCCTCGGACATCAGCTCGGTGCGCGCCTCGGCGACCTCCGCCGGGGTCCACGGGTCCTCGCCGGGCCGCACCGCGAGCTCGCCGGGCGCGGCGGCGGCCCGTGCCTTGGGCACCCCTCCCGCTGCGGGCACCGGCCCTGTCGCCGGTACGGCTCCCTGCTGCTGCGCCGCCGTCGCCGTGCCCGGAGTCTTCTTCGCAACCACCGTCGTGGCTCCCGTCGTCTCCGCGGCCTGAGCCGCATCCTCGGCCGCGGACGCGACCGTCTTCCTGGCCGTACGTGTGCTGGCCCCTGGGGCCTCGGCGGTGGTACCCGCCTCCTTCTGGGACGCGCTCCCGCCCCCCTCCGCCTCCCTCACCGGGGCACTGTCCCCGGTCACTCGTCCGTCCTCGGCGGCATCGGCGTCCCCCCGGGCGGTCTTCCCGGTGGCCGCCGCCTTCTCGTCCGCCGCCTTCCTCGCCACGGCCTTCCGTGCGGCCGCCTCCTGTCCGGAGCCCGCCTCCTCGGACGCGGCGACGGTCGTGTGCGCCGCGCCCTTCTTGGAGCTCGCCGCGGCCTTCTTGGATCTCTTCGTGGCGGCGGCCTTCTCGCTACTCCTGGTGGTGGACGCCTCGGCCGTGACCCTCTTCGCCGCGGTCTTCGCTGTCGCGGACCTCTTGGCGGTGACCTTCCGGGCAGCGGGTGACTGAGCGGCGGCCTTCTCATCGGCGGCCTTCCGGGCAGCCGCCTTCTCGGCAGCCGTCTCCTTCGGGACCGCTGCCTTCGGGGTCGTCGCCTTCCGGGTCGTCGTCTTCGAGGCCGTCGTCTTCGAGCCCGCTGTCTTCGGGACCGCTGTCTTTGAAGCCGCCTTCTTGGCGCCTGCCGTCTTCTTGGTGGCTGCCGCCTCCTTGGTGGCTGCCGTCTTCTTGGCGCCTGCCGTCCTCTTGGCCGTGGCCGCCTTCCCCGTGCCTTCCCCGGTGCCGTCGGCCCCGCCGGGCCCCGTACCCACCCCCTTGCCGGAGCCACCCGCGCCTGGGGATCTGCTGGACGCCGACTGCTGTACGGCGGTCTTCTTCGCCACCATGGCCGCGGCCCCTTCACATATTGTGATCTTGCTCGCGAATCGTGCTGGGACGATAAATCGACTCCAAGCCCGCGGCAACGGGGCACGCCGCCCGATTCGCCCGCCCCGCGGGTGCCGCGCGACGAGCCTTCAAGCGTTGTGCCCAGCTCCTCGCCCGGTAATCCGCCGACCGGGGCGCACCGGAACGCGTCGGCGCGCGTCTCGCCATTCGGGTCAGTACGGCCCCGGCACCCGCACCGCCCGGGCCCCACGGAAAACCGGTCGGCCGCCCCCGTCCGGGCGCCGTACACTGGCCGGAGCGAAAAGCGTGGATGGGGACGAGTAGCGGCGTACGCAGCCGGGAGCGACCCGGGGACGGTGAGAGCCCGGGGGCGAGCGCGACGTGAAGATCACCCCGGAGCCGCCGGAAGAAAGCCGCAGCCCACGGTCCCCCGGACCGGGCACGGCGAGTAGAACCGGTATCGCGACCCCAATGAGGGGGCCGTCAGGGGTGCCACCGGCACCGCGGCGGCCAAGGAGGGTGGTACCGCGGGAGCGCAGACGACGGCTCTCGTCCCTCCGACGGAACGGAACGCACGTCCGCCGGAGGAAGCGCGAAAATGACGCCGCCGCAGTACCGCCAGGTACCCGCCCAGGTCGACCTGCCCGCCCTCGAGCACGCCGTGCTCGACTTCTGGCGCGAGCAGAAGATCTTCGCCAAGAGCCTGGAGCAGTCCGAGGGCCGCCCCGAGTGGGTGTTCTACGAGGGCCCGCCCACCGCCAACGGCATGCCGGGTGCCCACCACATCGAGGCCCGCGTCTTCAAGGACGTCTTCCCGCGCTTCCGCACCATGCGCGGCTACCACGTGGCCCGCAAGGCCGGCTGGGACTGCCACGGCCTGCCCGTGGAGCTCGCCGTGGAGAAGGAGCTCGGCTTCACCGGCAAGAAGGACATCGAGGCGTACGGCATCGCCGAGTTCAACGCCAAGTGCCGCGAGTCGGTGACCCGCCACACGGACGCCTTCGCCGAGCTGACGACCCGCATGGGCTACTGGGTCGACATGGACGACGCGTACCGCACCATGAACCCGGAGTACGTCGACTCCGTCTGGTGGTCCCTGAAGGAGATCTTCAACAAGGGCCTGCTCGTCCAGGACCACCGCGTCGCCCCCTGGTGCCCCCGCTGCGGCACCGGCCTGTCCGACCACGAGCTGGCGCAGGGCTACGAGACGGTCGTCGACCCGTCCGTCTACGTCCGCTTCCCGCTCACCGGCGGCCCCCTCGCGGGCGAGGCCGCCCTCCTGGTGTGGACCACGACCCCCTGGACGCTGGTGTCCAACACCGCGGTGGCCGCCCACCCGGAGGTCACCTACGTCGTCGCCACCGACGGCGAGGAGAAGCTCGTCGTCGCCGAGCCCCTGGTGGAGAAGGCCCTCGGCGAGGGCTGGGAGGCCACGGGGCAGACGTTCACCGGCGCCGAGATGGAGCGCTGGACGTACCGGCGCCCCTTCGACCTTGTGGGGTTCCCGGCTCCGGCCCACTTCGTGGTCAACGCCGAGTACGTGACCACGGAGGACGGCACCGGCCTCGTCCACCAGTCCCCCGCCTTCGGTGAGGACGACCTCAAGGTCTGCCGCTCCTACGGCCTGCCCGTGGTGAACCCGGTGCGCCCCGACGGCACCTTCGCCGAGGACGTCCCCCTGGTCGGCGGCGTCTTCTTCAAGAAGGCCGACGAAACCCTCACCCAGGACCTGGCCGACCGCGGCCTGCTGTTCAAGCACATCGCGTACGAGCACAGCTACCCGCACTGCTGGCGCTGCCACACCGCGCTCCTGTACTACGCGCAGCCGTCCTGGTACATCCGCACCACGGCCGTCAAGGACCGCCTCCTGGAGGAGAACGAGAAGACCAACTGGTTCCCCGAGTCGGTCAAGCACGGCCGCTTCGGCGACTGGCTGACCAACAACGTCGACTGGGCCCTGTCCCGCAACCGCTACTGGGGCACCCCGCTGCCCGTCTGGCGCTGCGAGGAGGGCCACCTCACCTGCGTCGGCTCCCGCGCCGAGCTCACCGAGCTCACCGGCACCGACCAGTCCGGCCTCGACCCGCACCGCCCGTTCATCGACGAGGTCACCTTCACCTGCACCCACGAGGGCTGCGCGCTCACCGCGACGCGCGTGCCCGAGGTCATCGACGCCTGGTACGACTCCGGCTCGATGCCGTTCGCGCAGTGGGGCTACCCGTACAAGAACAAGGAGCTCTTCGAGAGCCGGTACCCGGCGCAGTTCATCTCGGAGGCCATCGACCAGACCCGCGGCTGGTTCTACACGCTGATGGCCGTCGGCACGCTGGTCTTCGACAAGTCCTCGTACGAGAACGTGGTCTGCCTCGGCCACATCCTCGCCGAGGACGGCCGCAAGATGTCCAAGCACCTGGGCAACATCCTGCAGCCGATCCCGCTCATGGACCAGCACGGCGCCGACGCGGTCCGCTGGTTCATGGCCGCCGGCGGCTCCCCGTGGGCGGCCCGCCGCGTGGGCCACGGCACGATCCAGGAGGTCGTCCGCAAGACCCTCCTCACGTACTGGAACACGGTCGCCTTCCAGGCGCTGTACGCCCGCACGTCGCAGTGGGTCCCCTCGGCCGCCGACCCGGCGCCCGCCGACCGCCCGCTCCTCGACCGCTGGCTGCTCGGCGAGCTGCACGCCCTCACCGACCAGGTGACGCAGGCCATGGACGCCTACGACACCCAGCGCGCGGGCAAGCTCCTGTCCGCCTTCGTCGACAACCTCTCCAACTGGTACGTCCGCCGCTCCCGCCGCCGCTTCTGGCAGGGCGACAAGGCCGCGCTGCGCACCCTGCACGAGGTCGTCGAGACGGTCACGCGCCTGCTGGCCCCGCTGACGCCGTTCATCACCGAGCGCGTCTGGCAGGACCTGGTCGTCCCGGTCACCCCGGACGCCCCGGAGTCGGTGCACCTGGCCACCTGGCCCGAGGCGGACCTGTCCGCGGTCGACCCCGAGCTGTCGAAGCAGATGGCCCTGGTCCGCCGCCTGGTGGAGCTGGGCCGCGCCTCGCGCGCCGAGTCCGGCGTCAAGACCCGCCAGCCGCTGTCCCGCGCGCTCGTCGCCGCCGCGGGCTTCGAGGCGCTCGGCCCGGAGCTGCGCGCGCAGATCGCGGAGGAGCTGAACGTCTCCTCCCTGGCCTCGCTCTCCGAGGTCGGCGGCTCGCTGGTGGACACCACCGCGAAGGCGAACTTCCGCGCGCTCGGCAAGCGCTTCGGCAAGGGCGTCCAGGCGGTGGCCAAGGCCGTCGCCGAGGCCGACGCGGCCGCCCTGTCCCTCGCCCTGCGCGAGGGCACCGCCTCGGTGGAGGTGGACGGCGAGACGGTGACGCTGGCCCCGGACGAGGTCATCATCACCGAGACCCCGCGCGAGGGCTGGTCGGTGGCGTCCGACGCCGGCGCCACGGTCGCCCTCGACCTGGAGCTCACGGACGAGCTGCGCCGTGCGGGCCTGGCCCGGGACGCGATCCGGCTGATCCAGGAGGCCCGTAAGAACAGCGGCCTGGACGTCGCGGACCGCATCGCGCTGCGCTGGACGTCCACGGACGAGGCCACGGTCACGGCCCTCACCGAGCACGCCGCCCTCATCGCCGACGAGGTCCTGGCCACGGACTTCGCCTCCGGCGATGCGGACGACAGCTACGGCGAGCCGTTCGAGGACGCGTCGCTGAACCTGACGTTCCGCCTCCGCAAGGCGTAGCCGCGACGGCGAAGGCCCGGTTCCCCGCTGCTGCGGGGGCCGGGCCTTCGCCGTTTCCGGTCGCGGGCGACCACCCCCGGGGGGGACCGGCGACAGGACACGGGCACGGCACAGCGCAAAAGGGCGGAGCCCCCGGGAATCCGGGGGCTCCGCCCTGAACGCTGCCGACGCCTATGGCGTGGTGCGGCCCGTCAGTTGTCGTCCTCGTCGATGAGGAAACCGCGCATCGGGGACGGCGCCTGCTGCATGGGCGGCTGCCCCTGCGGCCGCACCGGCGCCATCGGCTGCGTCATCGCGGGCGACATCTGCTGCTGCCCGCCGTACGACGGACCGCCCGCGGACTGGTTGCCACCCATCGACTGGTTGCCGCCGTAGGACGGGGCACCCGCGCCGGCCGGAGCCATCGAAGGCGCCGGGGACGGCGGCAGGGACGCGGTCGCCGGGGTACGCGGCGGGGCCAGCGAGTCGTCGGCCTGGGTCTCGAGCTGCCGGAGCTGCGACTCCAGGTACGACTTCAGCCGCGTGCGGTACTCGCGCTCGAAGCCGCGCAGGTCCTCGACCTTGCGCTCCAGCGTGGCGCGGGCGGACTCCAGGGAGCCCATCGCGACGCGGTGCTTCTCCTGCGCGTCCCGCTCCAGGGCGTCGGCCTTGGCACGGGCGTCCCGCTCCAGGCCCTCGGCGCGCGAACGGGCCTCACCGACGATCTTGTTGGCCTCGGAACGGGCCTCCGCGATCGCCTGGTCGGCGGTCTGCTGCGCGAGCGAGAGCACACGGGCGGCGCTGTCGCCGCCGGGGCCCTGGCCGGGCTGCGGCATCTGCGGGCCGTGGCCGCCCATGGGACCACCCATCGGGCCGCCCATCGGACCCTGGCCCATCGGGCCGGGACCCTGCGGACCACCCTGCGGGCCGTGCCCACTGGGGCCCGCGGGCAACTGCGGCGCGCCGCCCGGCAACTGCGGCGGGCCGCCCATCGGGTGCTGCTGCTGCGGCGGCACCGGCTGCGGTCCTGATATTGCGGCGGGCACGGGGGCGCCCGGACCGCGCTGGTCCTGGGGACCGCCCTCGGGGCCCTTGCGCATGTTGCCCTGCTGCTGGTTCTGCGCGGCCGCGCGCGTGGCGGCGGCCAGCTTGGCGCGCAGGTCCTCGTTCTCGCGGAGCAGGCGGGTCAGTTCGGCTTCGACCTCGTCGAGGAAGGCATCGACCTCGTCCTCGTCATAGCCTTCTCGGAGGCGGACGGTCGTGAACTGCTTGTTCCGCACGTCCTCGGGGGTCAACGGCATCTCTTCACCTCAACGTAGTCGTCGGCATTCGGCAAGACCGTATCGTTCACAGCCGGCTCACGACGGTGATCAGGATGTAGACGATGATCATCAGTACGAAGAAGGACAGGTCGAGCGCCACGCCCCCGAGACGCAGCGGCGGGATGACCCGCCGCAGAAGCTTGAGCGGTGGATCGGTGACAGTGTAGGTGGCCTCCAGAACGACCACCATCGCCTTGCCGGGTTGCCATGAGCGGGCGAACTGGAAGACGTAGTCCATGACCAGCCGGAAGATCAGCACGATGAGGAAACACATCAGCGCGATGTAGATCACTTGCAAGACCACGCCCATGTCCGCGTTTCCCTCTCCCCTGCTTCTCTTCGCATCCGTGCTGCATCGGTCCGTGCTGCTGCTGTCTACTGCACTGCGTCTCAGCTCTGGTTGAAGAACCCGCCCTCTGCGATGCGGGCCTTGTCCTCCGCCGTGACATCGACGTTAGCAGGCGACAACAGGAACACCTTCTGCGTCACTCGCTCGATACTGCCATGCAGACCGAAGACGAGACCGGCGGCAAAGTCGACAAGTCGCTTCGCGTCGGTGTCGTCCATCTCCGTCAAGTTCATGATCACCGGGGTGCCTTCGCGGAAGTGTTCCCCGATGGTACGGGCTTCGTTGTAGGTCCGGGGGTGAAGTGTCGTGATGCGGTAGGGCTCACGCTCGGACACGACCTTGGGCATGATCACCGGTGCGTTCTTCTCCAGGCTCTGGCGTTCAGGTGTGATAGATGCCACGGGGGCGATTCGCGCCGGTCGTCCCGATTCAGCGGGAAGCGAAGCGGCCCGGGGCGCCGGGTCGCGCTGCGGCGGCGGTTGTACCACTCGTACCGGTTCGTCCCGTTCCAAGTCCCGGTCGGCGAGGTGGGACTGGTGCGGCGGCTCGTGCCGCCGGCGGTCGCGCTCGGGCTCCGGCTCGGGCTCGAAATCGTCATCGGGGTCGAAGCCCCGACCGTCGTAACCGTCGTCCTCCACGAGGCCGAGGTAGACCGCCATCTTGCGCATCGCGCCGGCCATGCTCTGAGTCCTCCGCTCTGTGGTGGATCGAGAGGTCGTCACCAACTGCCCGCGATCCACGAGGTATCTCCGCACTTCGGCGGAAATGACCATATTTTCTGCTGTGGTCCGACTTCCTGGCGACGTTACCCGAGCCCGCGTCGGACTCCGAGTACCGCTGTGCCGACGCGCACATGTGTCGCACCGGCCGCAACGGCTTCCTCGAGGTCCGCGCTCATCCCTGCCGACACCATGTTCGCAGCCGGATGGGCCACGCGCAGGGCAGTCGACAAATCCATCAGCCGCTCGAACGCCGCCCGTTGCCGGCCCGCGTACTCCCCGGTGAGCGGCGCGACCGTCATCAGGCCGTCGAGCCGCAGCCCGGGGGCTTCGGCCACGTGGCCGGCCAACTCCTCGATCCCGGCGGGGCCCACGCCGCCCCGGTCGCCGCGGCCGCTGACGCCCGCGTCGAGGGCGACCTGGAGCAGGCAGCCCACCTCGCGCCCGGCGCGCACGGCCGCGGCCGAGAGTGCGCCGACGAGCTTCGGCCGGTCGACCGACTGCACCTCGTGGGCGTAACCCACCACGGAGCGCACCTTGTTGGTCTGCAACTGACCGACGAAGTGCCAGGTGAGCGGCAGATCCGCGCAGGCGGCGGCCTTGGGCGCCGCGTCCTGGTCGCGGTTCTCGGCGACGTGGCGCACGCCGAGTTCGGCCAGGAGGCGCACATCGCTCGCGGGGTAGGTCTTGGTGACCACGATGAGGGTCACCTCCGCGCGCTTGCGCCCGGCGGCCGCGCAGGCCGCTTCGATACGGTTTTCGACGTTCGCCAGGTTCGCGGCGAGTTCCGACTTACGGTCCGTCATGCCCCATCAGTCCAGCCAGACATAGCCCGCGAGCCGTCCGGTGACACGGTCGCGGCGGTACGAGAAGTGGTCGCCCGACTCCAGCGTGCAGACCGGCGACTGCTCCCGGTCGCGCACCCCGAGCCGCTCCAGTTGCGCGTGCACCCCGGCGGTCACGTCGACCGCGGGGGTGCCCCAGCTCGTTTCGGCGCCCGCCGCGGGTTCCACGGCGACGACGTCGGCGCGCATGTCCGCGGGCACTTCGTAGCAGCGGCCGCAGACCGCGGGCCCGGTGCGGGCCACGATCCGCTCCGGCCGGGCGCCGAGCCCGACCATGGCCTCGACGGCCGCGGGCACCACCCCGGCGACCATGCCGGGACGGCCCGCGTGCGCCGCGGCGGCGACCCCCGCCACCGGGTCGGCGAGCAGCACCGGTGTGCAGTCGGCGGTCAGCACCGCGAGGGCGAGGCCGCGCTCGGCGGTGACGACGGCGTCGACCGCCGGGACCTCCCGGCCCTCGGGCCAGGGCCCGTCGACCACGGCGACGTCCCGGCCGTGCACCTGGTTCATCCAGACCACGCGGGCGGGGTCGACGCCGAGGGCGGTGGCCGCGAGGTCCCGGTTGCGCCGTACGGCGTCGGGGTCGTCGCCGACCGCTCCGCCGAGGTTGAGCTCTTCGTACGGAACGGCGCTCACCCCGCCCCACCGGTCGGTGAAGGCGAAGTGCGCGCCGCTCACTGTGCTCGTTCCTGAGCCCTTGCCTATCACTTCAGGAAGTCCGGCACGTCCAGCTCTTCGGCCTGGCTGTCCTGGTGCAGGCGGGTCGGCGGGACCTGCGGGGGCGCGACCGGCGTCGCGGGCGCCTCGCTCACCGGGGCCGGTTCGGCCGGCTCCGGGGCCGGGGGGTCCTCGCGCGGCGTGACGCTGCCGAGGCCGCCGAAGGCCGGGGCCGGACGGGACGATTCAGCGGGACGGCTCGGCGGCGCGGGCTCCTCGCGCTTGGGAGCGGACGAGCCCAGGACGTTGTCCCGCTTGGCCGGCGGCTGGCCGCCGTCGAACCCGGCGGCGATGACGGTCACCCGGACCTCGTCGCCGAGCGCGTCGTCGATGACCGCGCCGAAGATGATGTTGGCTTCGGGGTGCGCGGCCTCGCTCACCAGTTGGGCCGCCTCGTTGATCTCGAACAGGCCGAGGTCGGAGCCGCCGGAGATGGAGAGCAGCACGCCCCGGGCGCCGTCGATGGAGGCCTCGAGGAGCGGCGAGGAGATCGCCATCTCGGCGGCGGCCACCGCGCGGTCGTCGCCGCGGGCCGAGCCGATGCCCATGAGCGCCGAACCGGCCTCGGACATGACCGACTTGACGTCGGCGAAGTCGAGGTTGATCAGGCCGGGCGTGGTGATGAGGTCGGTGATGCCCTGGACGCCGGAGAGGAGCACCTGGTCGGCCGACTTGAAGGCGTCGAGCACGCTGACCTGGCGGTCCGAGATGGAGAGCAGCCGGTCGTTCGGGATGACGATGAGGGTGTCGACCTCTTCGCGGAGTTCGGCGATGCCGTCCTCCGCCTGGTTGGCGCGGCGGCGTCCCTCGAAGGTGAACGGCCGCGTGACCACACCGATCGTCAGGGCGCCGAGGGAGCGCGCGATGTTGGCGACCACGGGCGCGCCGCCCGTGCCGGTGCCGCCGCCCTCACCGGCCGTGACGAAGACCATGTCGGCCCCCTTGAGGACCTCCTCGATCTCCTCGCGGTGGTCCTCGGCCGCCTTGCGGCCGACGGCCGGGTTGGCGCCGGCGCCGAGTCCGCGGGTGAGTTCACGGCCGACGTCGAGCTTGACGTCGGCGTCGCTCATCAACAGGGCTTGCGCGTCGGTGTTGATGGCGATGAACTCGACGCCCTTGAGACCGACCTCGATCATCCGGTTGATGGCATTGACACCACCGCCGCCGACACCGATGACTTTGATGACTGCGAGGTAGTTCTGCGGTGCTGCCACGTCGAAGGCCTCTCGCCTCGAGTTACGTGTCGCCGTCTCACGCTGCCGCGAGGCGCCGACTGATGCCGAATGGGACGGTCCGAATCGCCGACCCGAACCCTAACGCTGAAGTTTAGGGTTACCAGTGTGTCTGTTCCCTGGACTCTTCCGAACAGGACACTAAGTCGACAAGTGGCGCGCGTTCAACGAACACGCCGAACCTCCCGTTTTTCTTTTCACCCTATGTGATCAGGCGTAGCCATGCCCATCCAGGGTGCTGGCCTGCGCTGATGTACGTCAACTCGCTGATGACGCGGGCGCGGTGGGGACGCTCACGTCGAAGTGCCGCGCCTTGGGGACCGCTTTCATCAGCCCGTTCAGGGCTTCGGCCTTCAGACGCCCGTTCTCGCTGCTGCCCCAGGCGACGGTACGCCCGCCCGTCAACTCCAGCGCGATGGAGTCGTACGAGCCGACCTTGACGGCGACGGTGTCGCCGGCCACGGCCCCGGGCAGGTCCGCGACCACCTTCACCGCCTCGCGGCGCAGCCGGTCCGGGCCGAAACGGCGCAGGCTGGCGGCCGCGCCGCCGGAGCGGTCCAGTTCCATCTTGAGCAGGGGGGCGCCCTTGGGGGCCTTGTCGACCGTGGCGAAGCGCACACCCTTGGCGTCCACTTCGACGTATCTGTCGCCCTTCTCGATGAGCAGCACGGGGGTACGCTCCGTCACTTCCAGGGTGATCTCGTGGGGCCAGGAGCGGATGACGTCAACCGAGTCGATCCGGGGCAATTTCCTGCGCAGCCGCTCCTCGACGGCCGCGGAGTCGACCGAAATGAGCGGTCCCCCGCGGCCGATGCCGGCGGCCTCGCGCACCTGGTCCGGCCGCAGCACCACGGTCCCGGTCGCCGTGACCCGCTCCACGCGCAGCCACGGCGAGCCGTAGAGCACCCAGGTGACGCCCCCGCCGAGGACGGCGAGCAGGACCACCGCGAGGAGCAGGGTGCGCAGCCGCGGCAGCCGTGGGCGGCGGGAGCGCGGCCGGGGCGGGCCGGACGTGGGCCTGTGCCGTTCGGCGGTCTTCGGTCCGGCCACTCTCCCCTGCCTTCTCACGCGCTGCGGCGTGACGCAATCGCCTCGTACACCATGGTGACCAGGAGGTCGTCGGCGTCCCTGCGCCCGAACTCCGAGGCGGCGCGGGACATCTCGTACAGCCGGTGCGGGTCGGCGAGCACGGGGAGCACCTGGGACTGGACCCATTCGGGCGTCAGTTCCGCGTCGTCGACCAGCAGTCCGCCGCCCGCCTTGACCACCGGCTGGGCGTTGAGCCGCTGTTCGCCGTTGCCGATGGGCAGCGGCACGTACGCGGCGGGGAGCCCGACGGCGGAGAGTTCGGCGACGGTCATCGCGCCCGCGCGGCAGAGCATCATGTCGGCCGCGGCGTACGCGAGGTCCATCCGGTCCACGTACGGTACCGGGATGTAGGGGGGCATCCCGGGCATGTTCTCGACGTACGGCAATTCGTTCTTCGGGCCGACGGCGTGCAGGATCTGGATGCCCGCGCGCTGGAGGACCGGGGCGACCTGCTGGATGACCTCGTTGAGGCGGCGCGCGCCCTGGGAGCCGCCGGAGACGAGCAGCGTGGGCAGGTTCGGGTCGAGCCCGAACGTGGCGCGCGCCTCGGGGCGGACCTTGGCGCGGTCCAGCATCGCGATGGCGCGCCGCAGCGGGATGCCGATGTAGCGCGAGCCGCGCAGCTTGCTGTCCGGCGTGGAGACCGCGACGGCGGCCGCGTACCGGGAGCCGATCTTGTTGGCGAGGCCGGGGCGCGCGTTGGCCTCGTGCACGACGATCGGCACCCCGGCCCGCTTGGCCGCGAGGTAGCCGGGCAGGGCCACGTAGCCGCCGAAGCCGACGACGCAGTCCGCCTTGGTGCGCTCCAGGATCTGCTCGGCCGCCTTGATGGTGCCGCGCAGCCGGCCGGGCACGGTGATCAGCTCCGGCGTGGGCTTGCGTGGCAGGGGCACGGCGGGGATCAGGGCGAGTTCGTAACCGCGCTCGGGAACGAGTCGGGTCTCGAGGCCGCGCTCCGTGCCGAGGGCCGTGATGCCCACGGTCGGGTCCTGCCTGCGCAGGGCGTCTGCGAGGGCAAGCGCGGGCTCGATGTGGCCGGCGGTCCCCCCACCGGCGAGTACGACATGCACCGAAATTCACCGCTCTCCGGACGAACGCGCCTTGACGCGCCGTCGCATCGTGTTCCATCTCACCCGAGGTTGCCGCATGGCCAGGGCCGCCTTCGCCGCGGGTTCCTCGCGCGCGAAGGCGATGAGGAGCCCGATGGCGAACATGGTCGGCAGCAGGGCCGAGCCCCCGTAGGAGAACAGCGGGAGCGGGACACCGGCGATCGGCAGCAGGCCGAGCACCGCACCGATGTTGACCACGGCCTGGGCCGTGATCCAGGTGGTCACGCCTCCCGCGGCATACCTCACGAAGGGGTCCTCCGTGCGTCCGGCCACGCGGATACCCGCATAGCCTAGAGCCGCGAACAGGGCGAGCACCGACAGTGTCCCCGCAAGACCGAGTTCCTCGCCGGTGATGGCGAAGATGAAGTCCGTGTGCGGTTCGGGCAGTTGACCCCATTTTTCCACACTCGCGCCCAGACCGGAACCGAAGAATCCGCCCGAGGCGAGGGCGTAGATGCCGTGCACGGCCTGCCAGCAGGAGTCGCCGGGCCCCGGCTCGGTGGCGCCGATGCACTGCAGCCGCGCCATGCGGTTGGGGCTCGTCTTGATGAGGATCACACCGAGCACGGCGGCGACGCTCAGCACGCCCGCGAAGAGCCGCGTCGGCGCACCGGCCAGCCAGAGCAGGCCGAAGAGGATCGCCGTGAGGATGATCGCGGTCCCCATGTCGCCGCCGAGCATGATGAGGCCGAGCAGCATGAAGGTGACCGGGACGAGCGGCACCAGCATGTGCTTCCACTGGGTCAGCAGCCGCTTGTCCTGCTTGCGGGCCAGCAGGTCGGCGCCCCACAGGACGAGGGCCAGCTTGCCGAACTCGCTGGGCTGGAGCTGGAAGGGGCCGCCCAGGTAGATCCAGTTCTGGTTGCCGTTGACGCTGCGCCCTATCCCGGGGACCTGGACGAGGACCATGAGGAAGACGGAGACGGCGAGGATCGGGTAGGACAGCGCCCGGTGCAGCTTGATGGGCATCCGCATGGCGACGAGCAGCAGCACGGCGCCGAGGACGGCGGCGACGAACTGCTTGCGGAAGAAGTACGAGGCCGCCAGGTTGAGCTGGAGCGCCTGGATCATCGAGGCCGAGTAGACCATCACCAGGCCGAGCGCGGTGATCAGCAGGCTGGCGCCGAAGATCAGGTAGTACGCGGTCAGCGGCCGGTCCCAGGCCCGGCGGACCCGGTCGACCAGGCGCCGGGCGGGGTTCTCCCGCACCACCGGGGTGCGCGGGCGCCCGGGGCGCTTCGGCGTACGCGGTGCCCTGGGCGTACGGACCGGCGCGCGCCCGGCCATCAGGAGCCCTCCGGCCCGGTGTGCGGCCGTACCCGCGTACCCCGCCGCTGCGACGCTGTCACGTGCCCTCCTCCACGGTGCCGGGTGCCTGGCGCCGGCGCCCTTCCCGGGTCCGTGTCAGGCGCTCGCGCCGAGTTCGCGGACCGCCTCCGCGAACGCGTCACCACGTTGGTTGTAGTTGGTGAACATGTCCATCGACGCGCAGGCCGGAGCCATCAGGACGGTGTCCCCCGGCGTCGCGAGCCGTGCCGCCTGGCGTACCGCCTCGGCCATCGCCCCAGTGTCGGTCCGGTCGAGGTCGACGACGGGTACTTCCGGCGCGTGTCGCGCGAGGGCTTCCCTGATCAGCGCGCGGTCGGCGCCGATCAGGACGGCGCCGCGCAGCCGCTTCGCCGACGCGGCGACCAGCTCGTCGAACGTCGCGCCCTTGGCGAGGCCGCCCGCGATCCACACGATCGACTCGTAGGCCGCCAACGAGGCCTCGGCCGCGTGGGTGTTGGTGGCCTTGGAGTCGTCGACGTAGGCGACTCCGGCGACGTCCGCGACGTGCTCGATGCGGTGGGCGTCCGGGCGGAAGGCCCGCAGGCCGTCGCGGACGGCCGCCGGGGCCACGCCGAAGGCCCGGGCGAGCGCCGCCGCGGCGAGGGCGTTGGCGATGTTGTGCGGGGCCGGCGGCTGGACGTCGGAGACCTCGGCGAGCTCCTGGGCCTGCTTCTGGCGGTCCGGTACGAAGGCACGGTCCACCAGGATGCCCTCGACGACGCCGAGTTGCGAGGGGGCGGGGGTGCCCAGCGTGAAGCCGATGGCCCGGCAGCCCTCCTCGACGTCGGCCTCGCGGACCAGGTCCTCGGTGCGCGCGTCGGCCACGTTGTAGACGCAGGCGACCTGGTTGCCCTCGTAGATCCGGCCCTTGTCGGCGGCGTACGCCTCCATGGAGCCGTGCCAGTCGAGGTGGTCGGGGGCGAGGTTCAGCACGGCCGCGGAGTGGGCGCGCAGGGAGGGCGCCCAGTGGAGCTGGTAGCTGGAGAGCTCGACGGCGAGGACGTCGTAGGGCTCGCCGGCCGGCTGCCCGCCGGTGCCTTCGGACGCGCGGGCAGCGCGCGCCGCCCGGTCCTCCAGGATCACGTCGACGATCGGCGTGCCGATGTTGCCGACGGCGGCGGTGCGCAGGCCCGCGGCGCTCAGGATCGAGGCCAGCATCCGCGTGGTGGTGGTCTTGCCGTTGGTGCCGGTGACCGCCAGCCAGGGGGCCGCGCCGGGGCCGCGCAGGCGCCAGGCGACCTCCACGTCGCCGATGACGTCCACGCCCGCCGCGGCGGCGGCCGCGAACAGCGGGCTGTCCGGCTTCCACCCCGGCGAGGTGACGACGAGGCCGGTGCCCTCGGGCAGGGTTTCGGCGTCCCCGAGGCGCACGGCGACGCCCGCTTCGGCCAGCTCGGCGGCCCGTGCTTCGAGGGCCGGGCCCGAGCCGCCGTCCACGACGGTCACCACGGCGCCCAGGCCCGCGAGGGCGCGGGCGGCGCTGACGCCGCTGACGCCGAGGCCGGCGACGGTGACGCGCAGGCCCTTCCAGGAGGCCTCGGTGTCCGGCACGCCCCACGCGTCCTGCGATTCGCTCACTTCTTGGCTGCCCATCCGGCGTAGAAGAGGCCGAGGCCGACGATGACGCACATGCCCTGGATGATCCAGAAGCGGACCACGACAAGGACCTCGGACCACCCCTTGAGTTCGAAGTGGTGCTGGAGCGGGGCCATGCGGAAGACGCGCTTCCCGGTCAGGCGGAAGGAGCCGACCTGGATGACCACCGACATGGTGATGAGGACGAAGAGGCCGCCGAGCAGGGCGAGCAGCAGCTCCGTGCGGGAGCAGATGGCGAGGCCGGCGAGGGCGCCGCCGAGGGCGAGGGAGCCGGTGTCACCCATGAAGATCTTGGCGGGCGAGGTGTTCCACCACAGGAAGCCGAAGCAGGCGCCCATCAGCGCGGAGGCCACGACGGCCAGGTCGAGCGGGTCCCTGACCTCGAAGCAGGCGGCCGGGTTGGTCAGGTCCTGGGCGTTGGCGCAGGACTCCTGGAACTGCCAGACGCCGATGAACGTGTACGCGCCGAAGACCATCACGGAGGCGCCGGTGGCGAGGCCGTCGAGGCCGTCGGTGAGGTTCACGCCGTTGGACATCGCCAGGATCATGAACAGCGCCCAGACGACGAACAGAACCGGGCCGATCGACCAGCCGAAGTCCTCGACGAACGACAGCTTCGTGGACGCCGGGGTCTGGCCGCGGCCGTCGGCGAACTGCAGCGAGATGACGGCGAAGGCGATGCCGACGATGAGCTGTCCGGCCATCTTCGCCTTGGCGCGCAGGCCGAGCGACCGCCGCTTGACGATCTTGATGTAGTCGTCGAGGAAGCCGACCAGGCCCATGCCCGCCATCAGGCCGAGCACGAGCAGGCCCGAGATGGTGGGCTCGGCACCCGTGATGATCTTGCTGAGGAAGTACGCGATGAGCGTCGCCAGGATGAAGGCGATACCACCCATGGTCGGCGTACCGCGCTTGCTGTGGTGCTCGCGCGGGCCGTCGTCGCGGATGTACTGGCCGTAGCCCTTGCGGGCGAGCAGCTTGATCAGCAGGGGCGTCCCGACCAGGGTCAGGAACAGACCGATCACACCCGCGAAGAGGATCTGCTTCATCATCGGGCGTCAACTCCACCCGTCGCGGCGCCGGCGGCGTCGGCCACGAGAGCCTGCGCGACCTTCTCCAGGCCCACCGATCTGGACGCCTTCACCAGCACGACGTCTCCTGGGCGCAGCTCGCTGCGCAGCAGGTCGACCGCCGCCTGTGCGTCGGACACGTGCACCGACTCCTCACCCCACGAACCCTCGTTGTATGCGCCCAGTTGGAGCCAGGACGCTTCCCTGCCCCCGACTGCCACGAGCTTGTTCACGTTCAGCCGGACGGCAAGTCGTCCGACCGCGTCGTGCTCGGCGAGCCCCTCGTCCCCGAGCTCGGCCATGTGGCCGAGCACCGCCCACGTGCGTCCCCCCCGCGCCTGCGCGGCCTGGCCCATGGCGGCCAGCGCGCGCAGGGCGGCGCGCATGGATTCGGGGTTCGCGTTGTAGGCGTCGTTGACGACCGTCACGCCGTCCGGGCGCTCGGTGACCTCCATCCGCCAGCGGGACAGCGTGCCCGCCTCGGAGAGCGCGAGGGCGATCTCGTCCACGGACATGCCTAGGTCATGGGCGACGGCGGCCGCGGCGAGCGCGTTCGACACGTGGTGCTCACCGTACAGGCGCAGCCGTACGTCGCTGCACCCGGAGGGTGTGTGCAGCGTGAAGGTCGGCTGTCCGATCGACGTGAGCCGGACATTCTCGGCGCGTACGTCGGCGTCGTCGGCCTCGCCGAAGAGCAGCACGCGGGCCTTCGTACGGGTGGCCATCGCGCGCACGAGCGGGTCGTCGGCGTTGAGGATCGCGGTGCCGTCCGCCGGCAGGCTCTCGACCAGCTCACCCTTTGCTTGTGCGATCTGCTCCCGGCCGCCGAACTCGCCGATGTGGGCGGTGCCGACGTTCAGGACGAGGCCGACCTTCGGCGGCGTGAGCTCCGTCAGGTACCGGATGTGGCCGATGCCGCGCGCGCCCATCTCCAGGACGAGGTACCGGGTCTCCTCGGTGGCGGACAGCGCGGTGAGCGGCAGCCCGATCTCGTTGTTGAGCGAGCCCGGCGTCCACACCGTCGGCGCGTGGCGCTGGAGCACCTGGGCGATCAGGTCCTTGGTGCTGGTCTTGCCCGCGGAGCCGGTCAGGGCCACGAGGGTGGCGCCGAGGCGGGCGACGACGTGCCGGGCGAGCGCGCCGAGCGCCGCCGGTACGTCCTCGACCACGATGGCGGGCACGCCGACGGGCCGGGTCGCGAGGACGGCCACGGCGCCCGCCTCGACGACCTGGGCCGCGTAGTCGTGGCCGTCGACCCGCTCGCCGGCGAACGCGGCGAACAGGCCGCCGGGCTCGACCTCACGGGAGTCCCGCACGACCGGCGCGGTGACCTGGACGGACGGATCCGGTATGTCGTACGTCTGCCCGCCGACGACGGTGGCGATCTCGGCGAGGGAGAGGGCGATCACAACTTCATCCCTGGGTTTGCTGGATAGCTTCGCGAAGCACCTGGCGGTCGTCGAAGGGACGGACCACCCCGGCGATGTCCTGGCCCTGCTCGTGGCCCTTGCCGGCGACGAGGACGGTGTCACCGGGCTCGGCGCGGGCGACGGCCGCGGCGATCGCGGCGGCCCGGTCCTCGAAGACGGCGACCTCGCCGCGCTCGTGGGCGGGCACCTCGGCGGCGCCCGCGAGCATGGTGGCGAGGATCGCCAAGGGGTCCTCGGAGCGGGGGTTGTCAGAGGTGAGGATGGCCGTGTCGGCGAACCGGGCGGCCGCGGCACCCATCGGCATCCGCTTGGTCGTGTCGCGGTCGCCGCCGCAGCCGAGCACGATGTGCAGCTTGCCCTCGGTGACCTTGCGCAGGGCGCGCAGGACCGATTCGACGGCGTCCGTCTTGTGGGCGTAGTCGACGACCGCGAGGTAGTCCTGGCCCGCGTCGACGCGCTCCAGGCGGCCGGGGACGCCGGGCACCGCGGCGATGCCGTCGGCGGCCTGCTGGGGGTCGATCCCGGCGACGGCGAGCGCGACGATCGCGGCGAGCGTGTTGGCGACGTTGAAGGGGCCCGCGAGCGGGGACTTCGCGGCGATCCGCTCGCCCTTGGGGCCGACGGCCGTGAACGTGGAGTCGAGCGGCCCCACTTCGACGTCCTCGGCGCGCCAGTCGGCGTCCGGGTGGCCCTCGGCGGAGAAGCTGGTGACCGGCACCTCGGACTCGGTCAGGAGCCTGCGGCCGTACTCGTCGTCGTAGTTGACGACGCCGAGCCGGGCGCGGCGCGCGGTGAAGAGCTGCGCCTTGGCCCGGAAGTAGTCCTCCATGCCGGAGTGGAACTCCATGTGCTCCGGGCTGAGGTTGTTGAACACGGCGACGTCGAAGACGCAGCCGTCCACGCGGCCGAGGACCAGGGCGTGGCTGGACACCTCCATGGCGACGGCCTGGACGCCGCGCTCGCGCATCACCGCGAACAGCGCCTGCAGGTCGGTGGCTTCGGGCGTGGTGCGCTCGGACTTGATGCGCTCGTCGCCGATGCGCATCTCGACGGTGCCGATGAGACCGGTGCTGCGCACCTGGCGCAGGCCGCCCTCGATGAGGTACGCGGTGGTGGTCTTGCCCGACGTACCGGTGATGCCGATCTGGAGCAGGTCGCGGCCGGGGTGGCCGTAGACCGTTGCGGCCAGTTCGCCCATGCTGCCGCGCGGGTCGTCGACGACCAGGACCGGCAGGCCGGTGGCGGCGGCGCGCTCGGCGCCCGTGGGGTCGGTCAGGACGGCGGCGGCGCCGAGGTCGGCGGCCTGGGCGACGAAGTCGGCGCCGTGCGCGCGGGCGCCGGGCAGCGCGGCGTAGATGTCGCCGGGGCGCACCGCGCGCGAGTCGTGGGTGATGCCCGTGACGGGCGTGCCTGGTGACGGGGCACCCGGCGCGGTGCCCGGGACCGCGGCCCCTAGCTGATCGGCGAGCTCCGCGAGGGGGGTGGCGGAGACCTGGGCCGGCCTCGGCGGTCCCGGATGGGTCACGGGAGCGTCCTTCTGGGTGGTTTGGGACTGATCAGCGTGTGGCACGGCGGTGAGCGTACCGGGCGCACCCCCGCTGGGGCCAAAAGGGAGGGCCCCGGCGGTGCGGTTCCCCGGATCAGGGGTGATCGTCGTCACGGTGGTTCCTGGTCAGCGCCGGGGCGTGCCCGACCCGGCGGGGCGTCCTGGGGTCTCCGGCTGCCCCGGGTTGAAGGTGACCGGCAGGCGCGCGGGGGCGCCGCCGGTGGGCGGCACCTGGAGCGTCTTGAGGGCGAACTGCATGACCTGCTTGTAGACGGGGCCGCAGATCTGGCCGCCGAAGTAGCTGCCCCGCTTGGCGTTCTGGATGACGCAGTAGACGGTGACGCGCGGCTTGTCGGCGGGCGCGAAGCCGGCGAAGGAGGAGGTGTAGCCGTGGTAGCGGCCGGTCCGCGGGTCGACGCGGTTGGCGGTGCCGGTCTTGCCCGCGACGCGGTAGCCGGGGATGCGCGCCTTGGTCCCGGTGCCTTCCTCGTCGTCGACGACGGACTCCAGCATCCGCGCCACGGTCCGCGCGGTCTTCTGGCTGACGACGCGGGACGTGCGGGGCGCGGGGGCGGGCGTGAAGCGGCCGTCGGGGCCCTTGGTGCCGCGCACCAGCGTGGGCTCGACGCGGACGCCGCCGTTGGCGATGGTCGAGTAGACGGAGGCCGCCTGCATGGCGTTGATGGAGACGCCCTGGCCGAAGGGGATGGTGAACTGCTGCGACGTGGACCACTTGTCGGGCGGCGCGAGGATGCCCTTGGTCTCGCCGGGGAACCCGAGCCCGCTGGGCTTTCCGAGGCCGAACTTGCGCAGGTACGAGTAGAGGACCTTGTTGGCCTGCTTCTGGGTGTCGCCGAGTTCGCCGGTGGCGAGGATGGTGCCGATGTTGCTGGACTTGGCGAGGACGCCGTTGAGCGTGAGGTACCAGGTCGGGTGGTCGATGTCGTCCTGGAAGAGCCGGTCGCCGCGGTGCAGCCGGTTGGGGACGGTGACCCGGGTGTGGGGGGTCGCCGCGTTCTCCTCCAGGACGGCGGCCATCGACATGACCTTGGCGGTGGAGCCGGGTTCGTAGGCGTCCTGCACGGCCGCGTTGCCGAGGCTGGTGCTCGCGGCGGCCGACAGGTCGTTGGGGTCGAAGCCGGGGGCGTTGGCCATGGCGAGGACCTCGCCGGTGCGGGTGTCCTGCACGATGACGTAGCCGCGGTCCGCGTCGGACTTCCTGACCTGCTCGGCGATGGCGTCCTGGGCGGCCCACTGGATGTCGCGGTCGATGGTCAGCTCGACGTCCGAGCCGGGCACGGCGGGCTTCTCGTTGGAGCCCGCGGTCGGCACCTGGCGGCCGCCGGACTGCGCGTAGCGGATCTCGCCGCGCTTGCCCGCGAGGTCCTTGTCGAGCTGCCGCTCGACCCCGCCGCCGCCCTTGCCGTCGGCGTTGACCCAGCCCAGTATCCCGGCGGCCAGGTCGCCGTTGGGGTACACGCGCTTGCTGGTGGGCACGGCCATGACGCCCGCGAGGACGTTCGCCGCCTTGGGGTCGGCCTCGGCCTTCTCGGCGAGCGTGGCGCGCAGGTCCTTGATCTGCTTCCACACCTGCGGCGTGGCGCGCCGCGCGAGGAGCGTGAAGCGGGTGCCGGGTGTCCTGAGCTTCTTGGCGACGGCGTCGGCGTCCTCGTCGAGGATCGGCGCGATCAGCGCGGCGGCCTGCTCGGGCGCGTCCTTGACCTTCGTCTCCTCGCGCGTGAACAGCGTCGGGTCGGCCGTGATGTCGTACGCGTCCACGCTGGTGGCCAGCTCGACGCCCTTGCGGTCGGTGATGGCCCCGCGCTCGGCGGCGATCTTGTGGGTGGAGTACCGGTTCTTCCCGGCCTTGGCGGCGTACGCGTCGGCGTCGACGGCCTGGACCTGGAAGAGCCGCACCACGAAGGCCAGCATCACCAGGGTGAGGACGAGGCTGATCAGCCGCAGCCGGGGCCGGGGGCTGCCCAGGCGCAGCGGCTTGGGCCGGCCGGGGGCGGGGCGCGGGCCGCGGCCGGGGGGACGGGAGCCCTGGCGCGGGCGGCGGGGGGCGCCGTTCCCGGCGCTTGCGGTGTTCCCGGTGTTCCTGCCGGTTCCGGCGTTCCTGCCGTTGCCGGCGTTCCTGTCGTTGCCGCCGGGCCGGACGGGCCGGGCGGGGTTCGGGACGCGACGCCGCGGCGTCGGCTGTCGGTCCGTCACTTACGTCACCTGCCGGAGGTCGTGGGAGCGGGCTGCGCGGAGGGGGCGGAGGCGGGCCGGGAGCCACCACCCGGCGCGGCGGGCGGGCGCGGCGCCGCGGGCCCG
>NZ_BNBT01000005.1 GCF_014656095.1 Streptomyces longispororuber | reverse complement strand
CGCGGTCACCGGGTTGGGGGCGCCCTCCAGCAGGGCCTCCGCCACGGCCGCGTAGTAGGCGGGGTAGTCGCCCGGGACGGTCGGCACGGGGTGCCCGCCGCCGGTCACCGGGGACTCGCCGGAGCCGATGCGGCCCCACAGCTCCTCGGGTTCCGTGCCCCAGCCGGTGCCGGGGCGCAGGCCGTCGCGCAGGGCCGGGCCGACGAGGTCCCAGGACGCGGCCATGCCGCCGCCCACGACGAGCGCCGTGGCGCCGAAGTCCCGTACGTACGGGGCGAGGACCGCGCCGAGGGAGCGTACGGCCTCGTGCAGGACGCGCGCGGCGCGGGGCTCGCCCGCGCGGGCGCGGGCGGCGATGTCGCGGACGTCCGCGCGCGGGTCGCCGTAGCGGGCGAGGAGGGCCCGCCGGGACACGGTCTCCTCCAACGGGCGTCCCGCGACCCGCGTCAGGTCGACGCGGCCGAGCGGCGGCACGCCGGGGCCGTCGCGGCGGACGGCGCCGTCCGCGAGGAAGGCCGAGCCGACGCCCGTGCCGAGGGTGAGGCCGACGCAGCGCCGGTGGCCGCGCCCGGCGCCCGCGTGCCACTCGCCGAGCGCGAAGGCGTGCGCGTCGTTGAGGAACACCACGCCCGCGGGGCGCGGCCGCACCCCGTCGCGCAGCACGGAGCCCACGTCGACGCCGTACAGGGCGGCGAACTTGCCGACGCCGGCAAAGTGCGCGACGCCCCGGTCGTGGTCGAACGGCCCGGGCACCGCCGCGCCCCACCGGGCACCGGGCGGCGCGTCGAGGGCCGTGGCGCAGCGCACCACCTCGCTCAGGACGTGCTCGGCGCTGCCGCCGCCGTCCAGGGCGCGCCGCACCCGGCGCACGACGCGCGCGCCGTCCACGAGGGCGGCCGTGACGTGGGTGCCGCCCAGCTCCAGGACGGGCCGCGGGCCCGGTCCCGCGCCGCTGTCCGCGCCGCCGTCCACACCGGGTCCCGCGCCGGGCCTCATGGCCGCACCGCCCCGGCGGCCGGGCGGACCAGTGCCTTGACGACCCGGGCGGGGCCGTCGGGCGCGGCGATCCGGTAGGGGCCGACCGCCGCGGGGACCGTGAGCGTCTCGGCGCCCGCCAGCGGGTGCCGGTCGCCCGCGGCCGTGCGGAGCTCCACGCCCGCGCCCTCCACCACGTTCAGGACGTGGAAGCGCCCGGCGGTGTCGTCGTCCGCCACGGCGCCGGCGTCCAGGCACCACCGCCGCACCTCGTAGAACATCTCCGGCAGGGCGCCAAGAAGTTCCTCGCGCCGGCCGGGGCCGGAGCGCAGCACGCGCGGCTCCTGGACGAGGTCGCGGGTGACGGCGGCGCCGCGCCGCGCGGTGTCCAGGTTGGCCAGGCCGTGCTCGTAGGGCAGCGGGCGCGGCCTGCCGTCGGCGTCGGGGCGCAGCCAGTCGTAGAAGCGCAGGCTGTACAGGTAGGGCGTGGCGCTGATCTCCAGGACGAGGTTGCCGGCGCCGCTGGCGTGCGGGGTGCCTGCGGGGATGAGGAAGAGGCGGCCCCGGTCGGCGGGGAAGGTCTGGACGTGGTCCTCGGGGTCCATGGGCACGCCGTCCTTGGCGGACTTCTCGACCTGCTTGCGGAAGAGATCGACGTCGGCGTCCTCGCGCAGCCCCAGGAAGACGCGCGCGCCGGGGCCGCCGAGCGTCACGTAGTACGACTCGTGCTGGGTGTACGGCCAGCCGAAGCGTTCCCGCATGTACGCCTCGCGCGGGTGGCAGTGCAGGGACAGGTTGCCGCCGCCGACGGTGTCGAGGTAGTCGAAGCGGATCGGGAAGGACGTGCCGAAGCGGGCGTGCGCCTCGGCGCCGAGCATCTCGTGCGGGTGCAGGACGCACAGGAGCTGGAAGGGGATCTCGGCCTGGAGGTCCGGTCCGGTGCCGACGAGGACGCCCGCTTCCGGGGCGATGAGTTCGTAGCCGAGGGCGGTGTTGCGGGCCTCCGGGTTGAAGCCGAGCGCGCGCTGCGCCCAGTGGCCGCCCCAGGGCGTGGAGTTGAAGTACGGGCGGGTGCGCACCGGCCCGCGGGCGAGGGCGGCGAGGGTGGCGCGCAGGCCGTCGCCGTCGAGCAGGACGGGCCGGTCGGGGTCCTGGACGTCGAGCCAGGCGTCGACGCGCGGGGCGAGGGCGTCGCGGTGCCGGTCGAGGACGGGCCAGTCGGTGTAGAAGAGCCGGCGCAGGTCGGGCACCTCGCCGGGCAGGCCGAGGTTGCGGCCGGTGCCCGCGGCGACCGCGGCCTCCGCGTAGCGCTTGGGCACGTCGGCGTACCACAGCACGTCGTGCGCGACGAGGGAGGCGCCGGGGCCGTGCACGAGCAGCAGGCCGGCCGACGGCGGCCGCGGGTCGGGGAGCGCGTCGAAGAAGTCGCTGAGGGGGTTGGCGGCGAGCCTGCGGTAGTACGGGTCCTCGGTGCCGTCGTCGGTGCGGCGGCGCACGGTGGCGGGCGGCGCGTGGTGCGCGCGCACGTCGAGGGTCCGTACGGGTGCGCCGTGGTGCTCGGCGAGGCGGGCGGCCAGGCGGGTGAAGTCCACGGACGGGGGCCCCTCCACCGCCACCGTCCGTGGGGTCCGGGGCAGGTGCGCGGCCACGGCGGGCCAGCCGGCGGCCATCACGGCCCCGGGCGCGGGGCCGTAGCGCGGGTCGAGCCGGTACACACGTTCTCCTCACCGTCGCGACAGGCGTCGTGGTGGTGCGGGGCCGCTGGGGCCCCGGGCGCGGTCAGGGGCGTTCGAGCAGCACCGCCGCCGTGCCGAGGGCGGGCACGGCGACGCTCACCTCCCCGCCCGCCAGCGGGAGCCGCTCGCCGCGGCCGCCCAGGTAGCCCGCCCGGTACGCGGCCCGGGCGGCGAAGCCGAGGCGCAGGCGGCACGTCACCCGCTCCTCGGCGAAGGACTGGAGCCGCAGCAGGGTCTCCCCCGCCCGGGGCGTGGTGGCGCCGACCAGCCGGAGGCGGGGGTCGTCCAGGGTGAGGAAGCAGTGCGAGACCGGGGCGTCCCCCCGTGCGCCCCGGGCCCGCACCGCCCGCAGCGGCCTGCTCCACGCCGCCGCCGTCCGGGTCCCGAGCCCGGTCGCCGTCGGTCCGCACGCGACGCTGTAGCGGAACGTGAACTCGAACCCCTGCTCGCTCGGGAAGTTGGTGTCCCACAGGTTGTTGTGGATCCAGGAGAAGACGGTGGCGGGCTCGTCGTGGCCGAGGGTCTTGGGGAACGGCGCGTAGGGCAGCGCGATGTTGCCGAACTGCACGAGCGGCGCGTCCTGCGTGGCCCAGGCGACGGCGTGCCCGTCCCGCTCGAGCGTCACCCAGCGGCGTACGGCCCGCATGTGCGGCGCGGACCCCGGCACCACCGGCAGGCCGGTGCCGGTGACCCCGCCGGAGGCCTCCATCCGCACGACGGGGTCCTCGACGGCGAAGGGGAAGGCGAAGTAGGCGCTCTCCTTGCCCAGGGTGCGGTCCTTGTCGAGGCGGTTCTCGATGTCGAGCCGGGCGACGCCGCACGGCAGGGTCAGGGTGACGCGCAGCCGGTTGGCGCCGAGGGGGCGGGTCTCGTAGGTGACCGACTCCGCGACCGCCGTGGAGCGGCGGGCGACGAGCGCGGCGGGCGGGGCGACGGCGCGCCGTCCGAGGTGCTCCAGGCGCTCGGAGGCGGTGGTGCGGCTGGAGTTGTGGTTGAAGGCCCCTGCGGTGGTGTAGCTGTCGTGGATGTACGCGTTGAAGCCGGTGATCGCGTGCGGGCGGACGAGGTCGCGGCCGGTCGCCTTGTCGACGACGGAGGCCACGCAGGCGTGCGCGAGGTCGACGCGGACGGCGAGGTACTCGTTCTCCAGGAGCGTCGGGTCGGGGTGGGCGGCCGCGCGGGCGGCGCTCTCGGCGGGGTCCTCGCGCTCGTGGGAGCCGGTGGGGTTCCACCCGGTGGCGGCCTTGACGGCGGCGGGCGCCCCGGGCCGCTCGTCCCGCACGGCGCCGTCCCGCACGGCGCCGTCCCGCACGATGCCGTCCCGCCGGGCGCCGTCCCGCACGGTGTCAGCTCGTACGGTCTCGGCCCGTACGTCGAGGCGCACCGTCCCGGCGGAGGGCACGTCGTCCACGCGGACCAGCAGGAAGCGGCCCGCGTCGCGGTGGTCGTCGTTGGTCTGCGGCCGCTCCTCGTGGTCCAGGCGGTGTCCGTCGCGGGCGTCGTGCACGCTCACCCGCCGGTCCAGGGGCGCGGTGCTCTCCGGCAGGAAGATCCGTACGACGTCGGTGCGCGGCCAGGAGCAGGTGTTCACCACGTGGTACGTGGCGACGGCGCCGTCGGCGGCGGCGAGGCGCTGGCCGAGCCGGGCCCCGGCCCGGTGCAGCAGGGACCGGCCGTCGTCGTGGGCGCGCAGGGCCTGACCGTACTTCCAGTGCCACTGGTGCTCGCCGGAGTGGCCGCCCTCGTCGCCGTGGGTCCACGGGTCGCCGGCGCCCCAGGTGTGCTCGTCGAAGAGCGACACCGCCTCGTACACCCCGGCGGCGTCGCGCGTGTCGTCCTCGGCCCCCGTGGCGTCGAGGAAGGACGCGAACGCGCCGATGGTCTGGGCGTCGGCGACCTCGGCCTGGGCGGTGCGGGCGAGGGCCAGCGGGCGGGCGCCCGCGCCGACGCCGTCCACCCACCAGTCGGCCCAGTCGCCCTCGAAGGTGCGGATGCCGTCGCCGAGCCGGGCCTCGGCGTCGCGGAAGAAGTCCTCGTTGCGGGACAGGCGCAGGCGCGGGTGGGCCCAGGTGTCGTTCCAGCGCCGTACGGTGTCGGCGATGACGCGGCGCGGCGGCGCGTTGTCGCCGAACTTCCCCTGTACGCGCAGGTGCAGCACGTCCCACGGGTAGGGCTCGCGCTTGACCTCCGCCCGGTCCACGGCCCAGCCGAAGATCCCGCCGTCGTAGGGGTAGGGGCGCGTGGCCAGGGCGGTGAGGTAGGCGGGCAGCAGGTCGTCGACGTCGGCGTACGCGGTGTCGAAGCCGAGCAGCGGGCCCTCCATGTAGGCCAGGCCGTGCGGGGTGTCGGTGACCCACACCAGGACGCTGTTGCCGCTGGGGCCGCGCCAGCGGAACAGGCGGGGCAGCTTCTCGCCGCCCACCAGGTGCGGCACCGAGCGCCCGGCCCAGTTGTGCGCCACCGACAGGTAGCGCACGCCCGCCTGCGCGAGGGCGTCGACGAGGCCGACGACCGCGCCGGGCACGTCGGTCTGCATCGCGGCGGTCAGGGCGACGCCGTGGCGGGCGCGCACGTCGTGGGCGAGGCGCAGCAGTTCGTGCAGCTCGTCCGTGGAGCAGGTCTCGGTGTGCAGGTTGAACGGCAGCGCCGTCAGCTCGATGCGGCCCTCCCGCACCCGGCGCATCAGCTCCTCGACCTGCTCGGCGGGGCGCGCGTCGGCCCACTGCCGGAAGGACCACAGGGACTCCACGCACCACCGGAAGCGGGAGTCGGGCGGCCAGTCGTCGGTCGCCCGGGTCAACTCCAGGCACGAGTCGAGGAACGACAGGTGCTCGGCGAGGACCTGGCCCTGGGGGTCGGTGTAGCCGATGTCGAGGTGCGAGTGGTGCACGAGGTGCACCGTCCACCGGCGCTGCGGGGTGAGCCGGGCGCCGATGCCGTCCGCCGCCGCGCCGGGCAGGCCCACGGTGAGCCGCGTCGGCGCCTCCACGGCGGGCACGAGCAGCCGCACCCCGCCGCCGGGCCCGGGCGCGCGCTCGGCCCGCACGGCCGTGCCCGACTCCGTGCGTACCTCCAACTCCCGCGGTACGTCGGTGCCGTTGACGGGGTCGACCCGCAGGGACTGGAGCAGGGTGCCGTCGGCCGCGTGGCGCAGCAGGGGTTCCTCGGTGAGGCGCAGTGCGGTGCCGCCGAGGGTGCCCTCGGCGGTGACCACGCCGGAGCGCAGGGCGGCGCGGACGCGGTCGTTGTCCCAGTCGGTGGTGCGGACCAGGGCCCGTGTGGTCATGCGGATCTCCCCGGGTACGTACGGACGGTCGGCGGAGGGGCGGACGGACGGGTCGGCGGGCGGACGGTACGGACGGGTCGGCGGACGGCGGACCGGCGGTACGGGCGGTCAGCGGACGGACGCGGTGACGCCCCGCAGGAACAGGCCGCGGAACAGCAGGAAGAGCACGAGCGTGGGCACGGACACGACGAGGGCGCCCGCGAGGATCACGGGCGGGCCGCTGGAGGCGTAGGTGGCGCGGAGCGTGGCGAGGGACGCCATGACGGGCTGGACGTCGCCGCTGCGGCTGAGGGTGAGGCCGAGCAGCAGGTCGTTCCAGACGGCGGTGAACTGGAAGAGGAAGGCCGCGCCGAGCCCGGCGCGCAGCAGCGGCACGTGGACGCGCCAGAAGATGCGGCGGAAGGAGGCGCCGTCGATCAGGGCGGCCTCGGTCAGCTCGGGCGGCATCGTGGTCATCTGGTTGCGGATGAGGAAGAACGCGAACGGCACGGCCCAGGCGACGTACACGAGCATCAGGCCGATCCGGGTGTCGTACAGGCCGGTGTCCGCGTACAGGCCGAAGAGCGGCGCGAGGAAGATCTGGAGCGGGAACAGGGTGCCGGAGTAGATCAGCCAGAACCAGAACGCGGGCCGCGGGATCGGCAGGACCACCACCGCGAAGGCCGCCGTGGCGGCGACGAGCACCGCGACCAGGCCGCAGACGGTGGCGTACAGGAGGGAGGCCTGGAAGCTGTCGCCGATCCGGGCCTCCTTCCAGGCCGTCCCGACGTTGTCGGCGAGCGCGAAGCCCTGGAGGGTCCAGTCGGGCTCGCCGCGGTAGTCGGCGGCGGGGGTGAGCGCGTTGACGACGAGGAGGTACAGCGGCAGCAGCCAGAGCGCGACGCACCCGGCGACGAAGACGTGGCGTGCGGTGCGGCCCATGGCGTCCCCCTAGGCCTTCGCCCAGCCCGTGTCGGGCATCTGGCGGCGCAGGTACAGCCACGAGGAGGCGACGACGACCACGGACAGGACCAGGGCTATCGCGGAGCCGTAGCCGACGTGGAAGAGGCGGAACGTCTCGCGGTACATGGTCAGGGCGAGGGTCTCGGAGGAGCGGGACGGGCCGCCCTGGGTGAGGATCCAGATCATGTCGAATGCCTTCAGACTGTTGACGATGGCCATGCCGACCACGACGACGGTCACGGCGCGCAGGTGCGGGAGCGTGATGTGGCGGAACATGCGCCAGCCGCTCGCGCCGTCGAGCTGGGCGGCCTCGACGGTGTCGCGGGGCAGGGCGCGCAGGCCGATGGCGAAGAGCACCACGTTCAGGCCGGTGGCCTGCCAGGTGCTCGCGACGATCAGCGCCAGGGTGTTCTGCGGCCACTCCAGGAGCCAGGCCTGCGCCCAGGAGTCGAGGCCGACGGCGCGCAGGGCCTGGTTGACGGCGCCGTCGGAGGACAGCATGAAGTACCACAGGGCCGCGGTCGCGGTACCGGAGATCGCGAAGGGCAGCACGATCACCAGTTGGGCGGCGCCGCCCCAGCGCAGCCGGTGCGTGGCCACCGCGATGACGAGACCGGCGAGCACCGGCAGGAGCAGCGTCCCGGCCACCCACAGCAGGGTGTTGAGCAGGGAGCGGCCGAAGACGGGGTCGTCGGCGAGCCGGGCGTAGTTGTCGAGGCCGGTGAACTCGCTGGTGAAGCCGTTGTCCTCGAAGAAGCTGCCGTAGACGCTGCGGGCGAACGGGTACACCAGCAGGACGCCGACGAAGGCGAACGCGGGCAGCGCCCAGGGCAGCGCGGCGAGCGGGCCGCCGAGCCGGGCGCCGGGGCGCACGGCCTGGTGGGGGCCGCGTACGGGGACGCGGCGGCGGGCACGCGGCGGGCGCGGCGCCCGGGCGTCGGGCGCGGGCGGTCCCGCGGGGGTCACCATCTCGGTCATGTCTCGGCCGCCTCCCGCCACACCTGCCAGGCGTCGTCGGCGCGGTCCTGCATGGTGCGCAGCACCTTCCGGTACGAGGACGGGTTCAGCAGGAAGCCGGCGAGGTCGTCCACGGTGGCCTCGACGAGTTCGGGCGGGCCCTGCTCCCAGAAGCGGTTGAGCAGCCACAGCCTCTCGCCGCGCACCTTCTTCTGGAGTCCGGCGATCACCGGGTTGGCGGGCGCGACCGCGGGGTTGGGGCAGCCGTCCTGGAGGGTGTCCGCGAACGCCTTCATCACGGCCGGGTGCAGCCAGGCGCGGGCCGCGCGCACGGCCTCGTCGTGGTCGGGGCCCTTGACGGTGGCGACGAGGGCGCTGGACTCGAAGACGACGCTGGGGCGGGCCGCGGGCTCGGCCATCGGCAGCACGAAGGCGCCCACGTTCCTGCCGGGCTCGCCGCCCGCGGCGGCCAGCGTGGAGCCGAGCCAGGTGCCGCACGGCACCATGCCGACCTCGCCGTGGACCAGGGCCGCGGCGGCGTCGACGTGGTTCATGTCCATGGGCGTGAACCAGTCGTCGTCGAAGAACGAGACCAGGGTGCGCAGGGCGCGTTCGGCACGCGGATCGGTGTAGCGGGCGCGGCCGTTCATCAGGTCCTGGTAGAAGCGCGGGTCCTGGCGGGTGAGGATCTCCTGGAACCAGATGAAGGAGGGCCAGCGGCCGTCGGCGGTGCCGTGCAGCGGGGTGACGCCGTTGCGCTTGAGCCGGGCGCAGGCGGCGAGGAAGTCGGCCCAGGTGCGCGGGGGTTCCAGGCCGTGCTCGGCGAACACCTCGGGGTTGTGGAAGAACACCCAGTACGCGAGGTTCATGGGCAGGCCGTGGACGCGGCCCCGGTCGGCGAACGCGGCCCGCAGCGAGGGGTCGGCCCACCCCTTGCGCACGGCGGCCTCCCACGCGGCGGTCAGGTCGACGGTGCCGCCGGTGCGGGCGAGGTCCTTGAGGCGGTAGCCGGACCAGTACTTGAGCAGGTCCGGGGTCTTGCGGGTCCGCAGCGAGGACTTGACCACCTGCTCGAAGGACTCCAGGAGCGGGTTGACCTCCGGGACCAGGCTCAGCCCCGCCACCTCGCGCATGGCCTTCCCGGCGGCGGTCATGGGCCCGGCCCAGGCGGCGCTGTCCCCGAACACGGCGACCTTGCCGCGGGGTTGGCCGCCGTCGGTGCCGCAGCCGACGGCCAGGGTTCCGGTGACGGCGGCGGCGACGCCTCCGGCCAGCAGGGTCCGGCGGGCCGGGCCGCGAAGCCCGGCCGGGGCGGCCGGTGCGGTGCGCGCGGTGGACGTGGTGCCTGACATGGGCGGCCCCCAGGTGGGTCCCGAGTGTGCCGTACGAGCGGTGTGTGCCGGGCGTGCTGTGTGTGCTGGGCGTGCTGTGTGTGCGGGGCGTCTGCCCGGGGGGCGTCCCCTGGCCCGGTGTTAGCGTTAACACGAGCGTGACGGAGCGTCGCGGCGCGGGGAACGGATGTCAAGGGGCGGCGCGGAGTCGGGGCCGTACAGGGCAGCGCGCACCGGGGTACCCCTGGACGTGGCATACACATGACGCCGGACCGTGTGGAACGCGGTGCGCAGCGCGAACAGGACGAGACGCGCAGGGCGCTCTGGACGAACGGTGTGGGGCCGTGCCGGACAGGTCCCGCAGGGGCGACGGATACAGGTGGCGCAGGGGCTTCGGTACGGCGTGCGGGGAGTGTCCACGTGAGGGGGCGGGCGGGCCCGGGTGTCCCACGCCGGGCGGGCCCCGAGGGCGGCGCGAGGTGCGGACGGGGGAAATTCGGTTGCCCGGGCGGAGGCCCGGGCCGCACGCTCGGCCCATGCTCATCGTCACGACGCCCGCCCCGCTGCCCCTCGCCCCCGCCGGCCGTCCGGCGCCCGGGCGACAGCAGCCCGGCCGTCCGCGGAGGCCGACGCCGCGACCGCGGTGACCGGCCACCTGGTCGCGGGCCTCGTCGCCGGGTACGGCATCGCCGTACCGGTCGGGGCGGTCGCGACCTACCTGGTGGCGCTCACCGCCCGCACCTCGCTGCGCGTCGGTGCCTCCGCCGCGCTGGGCGTGGCGACCGCGGACGGGCTGTACGCGCTGGTGGCCACGGTCGCGGGCGCCGCCGCGGCCCGGGTCGTGGCACCGGCCGTCGGCCCGCTGCGCCTGCTCTCCGCGGCGGGCCTGGTGTTCCTGGCCGCGCGCGCGGCCCGCGCGGCGGCGGTCCGGTACCGCGACCCCGGGGAGGCCGCCGCGCCCCGCGCCGCGCACCCGCCGACCCCGGCCCGCGCGTACGCCACCTTCCTGGGCATCACCCTCCTGAACCCGATGACCGTGGTGTACTTCGCCGCGCTCGTCGTCGGCACCGGGACCGGCGCGGAGCCGGACCGCCTGGGCCAGGCGGTCTTCACCGGCGCCGCCTTCGCGGCGTCCGCCAGTTGGCAACTGCTGCTCGCGGGCGGCGGGGCGCTCCTGGGCCGCGCCCTGACCGGCCGCCGGGGCCGTCTGGTCACGGCGCTCACGTCGAGCGCGGTGATCACGGCGCTCGCGGCGCACCTGCTGGCCGGCGCCTGAAGGCCCGGCCGGGAGCGCCCCGGTCGACGCGCTCCCGCGGCGCGGCGGTCGTACCGTTGCTGCCATGTGCTGGAGCGCCACGGCCGACCTGGTCGCGGGCACGGGCATCGCGGCCGTGGGGGTCGCCGCGGTGACCCTGGCGGCCCGCCGCCCCCGTGACCTGCCGCTGGCCGCGCTGCCGCTCCTGCTGGGGTGCCACCAGATCACCGAGGCCGCGGTCTGGCGCGCCGGGGGCGGCACCGGGCCCGCCACGGTCGCCTGGGCCGTCGTCGAGCTGCCGCTGCACGCGCTGTGGGTGCCGGTGGCCGTGCTGTGCGCCGCGCCGCCGGACGCGCGCCGCCGCCTGCTCGTCCCGCTGGCGGCGGGGGCCGTGACGGCGGCGGTGCTCGCCCACGCGCTGGCCACCCGCACCGTGACGGCCGAGGTCCGGGGGCACACCGTCGGGTACTCCCTGGGGCTGCCGTGGGTGGCCCCCACCGTCGCCGGTTACCTCCTCGCCACCATCGGTTCCCTGCTCCTGTCCGGCGACCGGGGCCTGGTCCTGTTCGGCGCCCTGGTCGCCGTCGGGGCCGCGGTGTCCTTCACGCTGTGGCGGCAGGAGTACGTCTCGACCTGGTGCGCGGCCGCCGCGCTGTGCTCGGTGGTCCTGTTGCTCTGGGTCGCGCGGCGCCGCCCGCGTCCGGAGGGCTGAGGCCCGGCGCCTCGGCGCGACCGGGATTCTGGCGCACCGCACCCCTACCGGACACGGGGGTCCGGCTCTAGGGTCTCCGTCCACAGCGCCGAGGCCGGTCGACCCCGCCGGCCGGTACGGCGACGGAAAGAACGCACGGGTGAGCACTCGGCGAAGGGCACCTCATGAAGTGCGCGGTCATGGGCGGCACCGGCCTGATCGGGTCGCGCGTCGTGGAGAAGCTCACCGCGGCGGGACACGAGGCGGTACCGCACGCGCCGTCCACCGGCGTCGACGTCGTCAGCGGCCGGGGCCTCGACGCCGCCGTGGCGGGGTCCGACGTCCTCGTCGACCTGACGAACTCGCCGACCTTCGACGAGGCCTCCGCGGCCTTCTTCCGGGCCTCCATGGACCACCTCCTCGCCGCGGCGCGGCGCGCCGCCGTCGGCCATTTCGTCGTCCTCTCGATCGTCGGCGTCGACCAGGTGCCGGAACTGGCCTACTACCGGGCCAAGGCGCTCCAGGAGCACCTGCTGGCCACGGGTCCGATCCCCTACTCGATCGTGCGGGCGACGCAGTTCATGGAGTTCATGGACAGCGTGCTGTCCTGGACCACCGACGGCGACACCGTCCGGCTGCCCGCCACACCGGTGCAGCCGATCGCCGCCGATGACGTGGCCGCCGCGGTGGCGGAGGTCGCCGCGGGGCCCCCGCTGCGCGGCATCCGCAACATCGCGGGACCCGACGTCTTCGCCCTGGACGAGCTGGGCCGGCTCACCCTGTCCCGCAGGGGCGACCACCGGACCGTCGTCACGAACCCCGCCGCGGGCATGTTCGCCGCCGTCAAGGGCGACGTCCTCACCGACAGGGACGCCTACTTCGGCCCCACCCGCTACACCGACTGGCTCTCCTGAACCTCGGCGCCCTCGCAAGGTGACCCACGAGGACCTGCGCGCACTCGCCACCCCCCCTCTGTACCTACTAGTATGTACATGCCTGCGACGACAAGGAGTTCCTCATGCCCCTCGTCCGTATCGACGCCCTGCGTGCCGACGCCGAGCGCCTGGACGCACTCGGCCGCGCCGTCCACGACGCCCTGGTGGAGACGCTCGGCATTCCGCCCGACGACCACTTCCAGATCCTCACCGGCCACGACGGCCACCGGAGCACCCTGCGCCACGGCGACTACCTGGGCGTGCGGCGGGACGACGGCATCGTCTACGTGATGATCGTGATGCGCGCGGGGCGGGCGGCCGACCGGAAGCGGGCGCTGTACCGGCGCATCGCCGAGCTGGCGGAGGAGTACGCGGGTACGGAGCCGCGGAACGTCTTCGTCACCGTGGTCGAGAACCAGTCGGCCGACTGGTCGCTCGGCCACGGCGAGGCTCAGTACGCTCCCGGGTGACGGCGGCCCCGTACGGAAGGCCGGACAGCGGTGGGCGGGTGCCGGGTGCGGTCACAGGACGCGGCCGGTCATGCCCGGCGGCGGTGCGACGCCCAGGAGGTCCAGGCACGTCGGCGCGATGTCGCGCAGGTCGCCGGTGCGGGCGAACACGCGGTCGGTGCCCGGCGCCCACAGCGGCACGGGGTTGGCCGTGTGCCGGGTGTGGGGCGTGGTGCCGTCGGCTTCGCGCATACGCTCGCCGTTGCCGTGGTCGGCGGTGATCAGGACGCGGGCGCCGTGGCGGTCCGCCGCCCGCGCGACGGCGCGCAGGCAGCCGTCGACGACCTCGGCGGCCTCGCGTACGGCGGCGTAGGCGCCGGTGTGCCCCACGGTGTCGACGTTGGCGAGGTTCGCCACGACGAAGTGGGCTCCGCCCGACTCCAGTTCACGGACGACGGCGGCGGTGACCTCCCGCGCGGACATCTCGGGGGCCCGGTCGAAACCGGGCACGTCGGTCCTGCTGTCGATCAGGAGGTGCCGCTCGCCCGGCTGGAGGCGCTGCGTGTAGCCGTTGAAGAGGTACGTGACGTGCCCGTACTTCTCCCGCTCCGCGACGTGCAGTTGGGCGAGCCCGGCCCCGGCCACGGCCTGGGCCAGGGTGCCGTCCACCGGCGCCCGGTCGACGACGACGGCCGCCGGGACGTCGTCGCCGTACCGCGTCATCGTGGTCAGGCGGCGGCCGGACGCGGCGAGCGCGGTCGCGAGCTGCCGCAGCCCGTCGGGGCGGAAGTTGGTCATGACGACCTCGTCGCCGGGCGCGACGCGCGGGGCGTCGAGCACGATCGGCCGGAGCTGTTCGTCCGTCGCGCCGCTCCCGTACTGCGCGGCGACCGCGGCGCGCCAGTCGTCGACCGGCCCGGGCCCGGCACCGGTCAGCGCGTCCACGACCAGAGCGGTGCGCTCCAGGCGCCCGGAGCGGTCCATGGCGTAGCGGCGTCCGACGACGGTGGCGATCCGCGCGCCCCTCCGCTCCAGGCGCCCGAGGTCGTCCAGGAGGGAGCGGGCGGGGACGTCCCGGCCGTCGCCGACAGCGTGCAGGACGGTCCGCTCCGCCCACCCGTGCGCCTCCGCCAGGTCGAGCACGGCGGCGATGTGGTCCAGGTGGCCGTGGGCGCCGCCGGTGGAGGCGATGCCGACCACGTGCACGGTGCTGCCCGCGGCCCGGGCCCGGGTGAACACGCCGCCCAGAGCGAGCCGTTCGCGCAGCGTCCCGTCCGCGATCGCGCGGTCGATGACCACGGCGGCCTGGGGGACGGTGCGCCCCGTGCCCATCGTGAGGTGCCCGACCTCGGAGTTGCCGACCTGGCCCGCGGGCAGCCCGACGACGGCGCCGGACGCGTCGAGCAGGGTCGGCGGGGTACGCGCGGCCAGCTCCGCGAGGAACGGCGTGTCCGCCTCCCGCAGGGGGTTGTGCGCACCGTCCGGCGCCCAGCCGAACCCGTCGAGCACCAGCAGCACCAGTCGCGGCCCCACGTCACCCACCCGAAGTCCCCGTTCCTTCGCACCACTTCCGGGCGGGCACACCCGTGCGACCCGACCATGATCATGGAACAGGCTTTCCCACGGCGTTCCGGGCGTCAAGGCAGCCGGGGACACGTGCGTAACGGGCTCCGGCCTGGTGCGGACCGATGCGGCCCGGTCCGGTTCCGTTACGGCCACGTGCCGCCCCACGTGCGGTGTCACGCGTCCGCCCGGCGCGGTCGTGCGTCTCCGCCACCGTCTCCGCCTCCGTACGGTGACGTACGTCTGTTTCCGTACGGTGACATACGCGACGAGGCTGTGACGGACGCCCGCACAACGCCGGTCGGGCGCCCGGAGTCGAAGAGGGTGACAGTGCCGAGCGGCACGGAATTGGGGGAAACACCTGTGAGCATTCGTCATCGAGGTGCGCTGGCAGTGACGGCGGCCGGGCTGTGCGTGGCGGCGACGGCGGTCGCGGGCCCGGCCGCGGCGGCCCCGTCCGGCGGCGGGGAGCCGCGGTTCCTCGACGCCCGCGAGCTGCCGCCGCACCCGACGTCCGCCTGGAAGGCCGGTCCCGTGACTCCGGGCCAGCCCGACGCGCTGCCGGTGTGCGCGGGCGAGGCGCTGCCGTCGACGTCGGTCTACCGTACGTTCTGGACCGAGTTCGACACCAACGCCGTCCAGGTGACCGTGGTGGAGCGGGACGTCCAGCGCGCCAAGGAGTTCGCCGGGCTGCTGCGCAAGAAGCTCGACACCTGCGCGGAGCGCCTGGAGAAGGAGCACCCGGACGTGAAGGCCGAGCAGAAGTACTACGGCAAGGTCAACGTGGAGGAGGGCGCCCACGTCTACGGCGTGCACACCGCCTGGGACTGGGGGGCCTCGGACGTCGGCCTCCTGGCCGTCGGCCGCGACGGGCGGACGGTGACGCTCGTCCAGTGGGGCCAGATGGGCACCCTGTCCGACGCGCCGGTGAGCAAGTTCAAGACGACCGTGAAGACGGCCGTGAACAAGCTGTACTGAAACAAGCTGCACTGAGCTGAGCTGTTTTGAGCTGAGCTGTGGCGAGTTGGGCTGGCCCGAGTTCTGTTGAGCTCGGCTGCCTGCCGCCTCTTCGGCCCCGTCGGCAGTCTGCCGGCGGGGCCGATGTGTGCTTCCGGGGCGGCGGGCGCTCCCCTCGGGTGCTACCGACCCTGCGGGACGGCGCGGTGCGCCGGGCCGTGGCCGTTCGCGCAGTGGGCGGCCGCGGCCGGGGCGGGGGCGGGGTCCTCGTGGTCGATCTGCAGGGTGGTGTGCGTGAGGCCGTAGGAGTCGGCGAGGAGCCTGCCCAGGTCGCGGCGCACGGCGTGGCAGTCGCCGCCGGGGCGGACCAGGACGTGGGCGGACAGGGCAGGTTCGCCGGAGGTGATGGTCCAGATGTGCAGGTCGTGGACCTCGGCCACCGAGGGCGTCCGGGCCAGCTCGCCGCCGATCGCGTCCGGGTCCAGGCCCGCGGGGGCCGCTTCGAGGAGGATGCGGCCGGACTCGCGCAGCAGCCCGCAGCCCGCCTTGACCATGAGGGCGACGACGAAGAGCGTGGCGATCGTGTCGGCCCGCGCGAAGCCCGTCGTCATCACGACCACCCCCGCGACGGCGGTGCCGATGAAGGCGAACAGGTCGTTGAGGATGTGCTGGTAGGCGCCCTCCACGTTGAGGGAGGCGCGGTTCGCCCTGGACAGGCACCAGGTCGCGGCGAGGTTGACGGCGACGCCGGCGAGCGCGGTGACGAGCACCATCCAGCCGGTGACCTCCGGCGGACGCAGCAGCCGCTCCACGGCCTCGTAGCCGAGCCAGGCCGCCGCGAGCAGCAGGGTGATGCCGTTGGCCTGCGCCGAGAGTATCTCCGCGCGCTTCAGGCCGAAGGTGTACGTGCCCTTGGCGGGCCGCGCTGCCAGCCGCATCGCGATGAGCGCGAGGACGAGGGAGAAGGCGTCCGTGAGCATATGGACGGCGTCGGAAATGAGCGCCAGCGATCCGGAGAGGAAAGCGACGGCCGTCTCGACGGCAATGAAAACGCCAATCAGTACGAGCGCGAGGGAAAGCCAGCGCCGATCGGCGTCGGCGGAGACCCCGTGGCCGTGCCCGGCATGGCCCCCGGCCTGGTGGCCGTGCCCGTGCTGATGCGTATGAGCGTGCCCCACGGAGAATTCCCCCCACGTCGTACCGGCGGCTGACGCACGGCAGTCAAGCGCAGTTCGACGAGAACCGCAAAGGCTGCATCGGTGACCGTTTTCAATTCCGCTACGCGAGTGTTCGCGGGAGTGCCACAGGGCGGATACAAGACCACTCCAGGCCGAATTCAGCCCGGGTGGACGGGTGTTCCGAAATTCCGCGTACGCCACCGGCGCCGGGGGCGCGATCCCGCCAGCATCACCCGCGGCGCCCGCCGTCCCGGGGGACGATCCACCGCCACCCCGACACACCCTCGCTTATCCGAGCGAGGACGACGAGATGTCACATACCCCCGCCCTCATCACCTCAGATTGTGACTCACGCCACAACGAATGCTCAAAGGATCATGATGCGGCGTATCCACATCCCGGCCGCCCGTGTGCCACGATGCCGTCTGTCGTTCAACCTCTTGGAGAAACCGCCTCACGGGTTACTGAAGAATTCTTGAACGCTTCGGCTGGACGTCATACGGGGGACGAGAATGCCGACCATCATTGTTCTCGGATACAGGGACGATCTCGACCGCGCACTACGGCGACGAGGGCTGGACCCCTGGTATCTCACGCAGCCACCGGGACTTCTGCCCGGGAAAGTCCGCCACACCCGCGTCTCCGACATCGAGAACGTCCAGGAAATACTGCGGGCGGTACTCGCCGCGAACCTCGACGACGTGGCCGGGGTCCTCACCGTCCACGAGATGGGCGTCTTCGGTGCGGCCTGCCTGCGGCAGCATCTCGGGCTGCCCGGCAACACGGACGCGAGGACGGTGCCCTCCTTCCGCGACAAGTGCCTCCAGAAGCGCGCGCTGCCGTCGCACATCAGCCGCGCCCGCTGCCGGTACGTCTCCCGGGACACGCCGTTCGCCGAAGTCGTCGACGAACTGGGGGATGTGCTCGTCGTCAAACCGGCGACCGGCGCCGGCTCCCTGCGTACGACCGTCGTCCGCTCCGCCGACGAGTACGGGCGTGCCCTGCGTCTCCTCCCCGGCGACTCGGACGTCGCGGTCGTCGCCGAGTCCTTCATCGACGCGCCCGAGGTGTACATCGACGGCGTCTGGGCGGACGGCCGCCTGCGCTGGTCGTCGATGACGCGCTACCACGACTCACCGCTCAGCGCCGCCCACGGCGGCGTCCTGGCCGCCCACCTCCTGGACAGACGGCGGCACGAGGCGCTGTTCCGGGAGGCGGAGACGCTCGCCCGTGACGTGCTCGGGCACCTGGGCGCCCCCGCCTGCGTGTTCCACCTGGAGGCCTTCGTCCGGGAGTCGGGGCTGACCTTCGGCGAGTGCGCCATCCGGCTGCCCGGCGCGCTGTCCCCGCAGATCAACGAACTCACCTACGGCGTCGACCTCTTCGACGTCGAGATCCGGCTCGCGCTCGGGGAGAGCCTCGACGGAGCACTGCCCGTCCGGAACGGGCGCGCACCGGACCGCTTCCACGGCTACATCCTGCTGCGCCGCCCGCGCAGCGGAACGCTCACGCGCGAGGACTTCGAGCGCGGCTTCCGCTTCGACGACCTGGCCTACTCGTCGTCGCCCGACACGCCGCCCGGCCCATACGGGAAGGTCGGCCACGCCATCGTGTCCGACCCGGACGAGCGGCAACTGCGGCGGACCATCGAGGACATCGTCCTCTTCAACGAGGCGGGGCGCCCCGACACGGCCGCCCGCGTCTCCTGAGCCTCCGCCTTCCGCGCTTCGCTCCCCCTCCCTCCCCTCCCCCGGGATTTCGCTTTCCTGCGCTTCCCTCCTCCCCGGTTCCCTTCCCGCGCTTCCCGTCTTCTCCGGTTCCCGTCCTTCCCGGTTCCCGTCCTCTTCGGTTCCGCGGCCGCCGCGTACCGGAACGCTCCGCGGTCCGCGGCGGCGCACTGCTCATCCCGGACGGGTACTCCATCCCTGTCGGTCGGAGGTCTTCGCCCCTATGCCGGATCAACGTCCTGCTTCGACGATCTCGTACCTGCTGGAGCGCGCGGCTCACGAGGCCGCGTCCCGAGGTATCACCTTCATCGGTGGCTCGTTCCTGTCCTACGCCGAACTGTGGGACGGCGCCCGCCGGATCGCCCACGGACTGCGCGGCCACAGCGTGCCGGGCGACCGCGCGCTGGTCGCCGCCCAGGAGCCGGAGGGCTTCGTCCGCGCCTTCTGGGGGTGCGTGCTCAGCGGCGTCGTACCGTGCCCCGTCGCGCCACCGGCGGACGCGTCACGGTGGCGTGCCCAACTGGCTCACCTGCGGTCGCTGTTGGGGGACCCGCTGGTGATCCTGCCGAAGGCGGCCGCCGGAGACCTGCCGGACGTCGGGCTGCGGGCCGTGACCGTGGAGGAGCTGAGCCAGGCGGCGTCGGACGACGGGCTGCACCACGCGGCCGCGCCCGGCGACCTCGCCCTGCTGATGCTCACCTCGGGCTCCACCGGCGCGAGCAAGGCGGTCCGGCTCACCCACGGCAATCTGCTGGCGGCGGTGGCGGGCAAGACCGAGGCGCTGGAGGTGGGTCCCGCCGACACCACGATGAACTGGATCGCGGCCGACCACGTCGCCGCGATCGAAGCGCATCTGCTGCCGCTGTCGCACGGCGCCGACCAGGTCATGGCGACACCGGAGACGGTGCTCGCGGACCCCGTGGAGTTCGTCAGGCTGCTCGCCGCCCACCGGGTGCGCGTGACGTTCACACCCAACTTCCTGCTCGGGCAGATCAACCAGGCGCTCGCGCGGGGAACCGCCGTGCACCGGGCGGGTGAGCCGGGCCCGGACCTGTCCCGGGTGCGGCACATCATCTCCGGCGGCGAGGCGACCGTGACCGCCACCGCGCGGGCCTTCCTGGAGGCGCTCGCCCCGTACGGACTGTCCCCGGACGTGATCGTTCCGGCGTTCGGCATGACGGAGACGTGCGCGGGCAGCGTGTTCAACCGCGACTTCGCCGCCCGCGACCTGGGGACGGAGTTCCCGCCGCTGGGCCGTCCGGTGCGCGGCCTGAGCATCCGGATCGCCGACGGCGACGGGACGGTACTGGCCTCCACGGAGGGCCCGGGGAGCGGCGGCCCAGAGCCCGAGGGCACGGGCGGCGGCCCCGAGGCGCCCGCCACCGGCCGGGCCCGCCCGTCCGGACCCGGCTCCGAGCCCGCCTCCGAGCCCGGCGAGGTGCAGGTGCGCGGCGCCATGGTGACCACCGGGTACTTCGGGAACGACCGGGCCACGGCGGAGGCCTTCACGGCCGACGGCTGGTTCCGCACCGGCGACCTGGGCCGGCTCGACGCCACGGGCCGCCTGGCGCTGGTCGGCCGGACCAAGGACTCCGTCATCGTCAACGGCGTCAACCACTACAGCCACGACCTGGAAGCGGTCCTGGACGAGCTGCCCGAGGTGCGCCGCGGCCACGTGGCGGCGTTCCCGGTGCGCCCGGACGGGGCCGACTCCGAGCACCTGGCCCTCGCCTTCGTCCCGGCGGGCGACCCGGCCGACGACGCGGCCGTGTACTGCGCCCTCGTCGCGATCCGCAGCTCCACGGTGCTGCACTGGGGGTTCCGCCCCCAGCTCGTCCTGCCGGTCACCGCGGCCGAGATCCCCCGCGGCAACCTCAACAAGATCCAGCGCTCCCGGCTGCGGGCAGCCGTCGAAGCCGGGGACCTGGCGCACGCGGCCCGGCGCGCGGAGCAGGTGACCACCAGGTTCCTCGGCGCCTACGTGGCCCCGGCAGGGGACGCCGAGACCACGCTGGCCGGCATCTACGCCCGGGTGCTCGCCACCCCGAAGGTGCCCGCCACCGCGAGCTTCTTCGACCTGGGCGGCACCTCGCTGGACGTGCTGCGGCTCAAGCTGGAGATCCAGGCCGCGTTCGGCATCGACGACGTCCCCATGGCCACGCTCCTCCAGGCCCCGACCGTGCGCGCCCTGGCCCGCCGTCTGACCGGCGGGCGCGGCGCCGACGGGGACGCCGCGTACGACCCGCTGGTGCCGCTCCAGGTGACGGGCGGGGGCACACCGCTGTTCTGCGTCCACCCCGGCCTCGGCGAAGTGCTGGTGTTCGTGAACCTCGCCAAGTACTTCACGGGCGAACGGCCCTTCCACGCGCTGCGGGCGCGCGGGTTCGGGCGCGGTGAGACGCACTTCGGGTCGTTCACCGAGATGGTCGACACGTACGTCGCCGCGATCCGGCGGACGCAGCCGCGCGGGCCCTACGCCGTGGCGGGCTACTCCTACGGCGGCGCGGTCGCCTTCGAGATCGCCAAGCGCCTGGAGGCCGACGGGGACGACGTCGCCTTCGTGGGCGTCTTCAACCTGCCGCCGCACATCTCCGGCCGCATGCAGGAGATCACCTTCACCGACGGCGCGATCAACCTGGCGCTGTTCCTCGAACTCATCGGCCCCGCCGACGTCGAGCGGCTGACGGCGACGCTCCGCCCGCTGCCCGAGGCCGACCAGCTCGCCTTCCTGGTCGAGCAGGCGCCGCCGCGCCGCCTGACCGAACTCGACCTGACCGTCGAGCGGTTCGCGGACTGGGTGCGCCTGGCGCAGAACATGGTGCACCTCGGCCGCACGTACGAGCCGTCCGGGTCGGTCGAGCGGGTGCGGGTCTTCTACTGCACTCCCCTGCGCGGCACCAAGCAGGAGTGGCTGGACGGCCAACTGCGCCGCTGGGACGACTTCACCCGCGCCCCCAACGCGTACATCGAGGTCGACGGGGAGCACTACACCCTGATGAGCCCCCGGCACGTGGGGACCTTCCAGGCGACCCTGCGGCGGGAACTCGCCCGCGCACTCGACCGATGAGCCGCCGGGCCCGCGCGGCCGCCGCATCGACCAGGAGGCACTGAGCATGCGAGGCAGGAAGATCCTCATCACCGGCGGCACCGGACAGGTCGCCAGGCCCGTCGCCGAGGCGCTCGCCCCGGACAACGAGGTGTGGTGCCTGGGCCGCTTCGGCGACACGGCCGCCCGCGAGGAGCTCGAGGCGCGCGGCGCCCGCACCTTCACCTGGGACATGGACTCCGGCGACCTGGACGGCCTGCCGCGCGACTTCACCCACGTCCTGCACTCGGCGGTGTACCGGGGCGAGAGCGGCGACTTCGACGGAACGGTACGCGTCAACTCCGTCGGCACCGCGCGGCTGATGACGCACTGCGCCACGGCGGAGGCGTTCCTGTACGTGTCCTCCGGGGTGGTCTACGACCGGACCGACCCCGCCCACCGCTACCGGGAGAGCGACCCCCTCGGCACGGGAGCCCCCTGGCTGCCGACGTACCCCGTCGCCAAGCTCGCCGTCGAGGGGCTGGTGCGCGGCCTCGCCGAGGCGCTCGCGCTGCCCTCGGTGATCGCCCGGCTCAACATCGCCTACGGCCCGTACGGGCACGGCGGCGTGCCCATGATCCTGTTCAGGGACATGCGGCAGGGCCGGCCGTGCGCGGTGCCCCGCGAGGGCCAGAACTACTGCAACCCGCTGCACACCGACGACATCGTCCGGCAGGTGCCGTTGCTGTGGGAGGCGGCGCGGACGCGCGCGCGGGTCGTGAACTGGGGCGGCGACGAGGAGGTCGGCATGACCGACCTCCTGGAGTACCTGTCCGCGCTCACCGGGGTGCCGGTCACCCTGGACCGCGGCGACCGCAGCCGGGGCACGGCCATGTTCAACCACACCCTCCGCCGCGAGCTCATCGGCGGCTGCGCCGTCGGCTGGCGGGCGGGCATCGCCCGCACCGTGGCCGGGCTGTTCCCGGAGTACCGCGGCCGTGTCGAGGCGTACGCGGACGCGGACGCGGCGGACGTGCCGTAGCGAGCGAAGCCCTCACCTCCACCAGCACCACACCGCCCCAGTGACCCAGAGGAGTGCCCGGTATGCGCAGGACCGCGGACATCGACGCGTTGCGGCACGTGCTGTGCGCCGCGCTCGGGTCGAGGGAGCCCGTGTGCTCCCTGGCCCGACTGGGCGAGGACGCCGACGCGTTCGCCGCCCTCGGCCCCGCGGTCCTCGACCGCCCGACCCTGATCGGGGGCGGGGCGCCGTACGCCCCGTCCCACCCGGCGCCCTCGCACCGCTCCCTCGACGAGCTGGTGCGCCGGGCGGAGGCGCTGGGGGTGTCCCAGGTCCTCGTGCCCCGTGTCCGCCGCGGCGACGACACCGGGCCGTTGCGGGAGGCGGGGTTCGTCCCCGTGGCGGCGGGCGTCGAGGGCGTGGTGCGGCTGCCCGGGGAGGCCGACGACGTGCTGCGGGCCCGGCTGGGCCCACACCGGCTTGGTGACCTGCGGCGCCGCCACGCCGAGGCGGCCCGGGAGGTCGGCTGGGAGCGGGTCCCGCTGAGCGAACTGGACGCGCGCCCGTGGGCTCGGGAGGCCTTCGCCGCCCTCCACCGGCGCGAGGGCGGCCGTGACGGTGGGGGCGCGCGCGGCGGCCTGTACGGCGCCGCCGCTCTCGACGCGCTGGCGCGGGGGCCGTTGGGCCGGCGCACCGCGCTGCTGGTGAGCCGTGACGACCGCGCGGTGGTGCACGCCACGCTGCTGACCGCGTCGCACAACGGCCGGGGCGTCTACGTGCTCGCCCCGGCCACGGACGACGACGCCCCGGCCGCGCGGGACGGCTTCGCGGCGGCGTGCCTGTACGAGGTGTACCTCGGCGCGCGCCGCTCCGGCCTGGACTGGGTCCACCTGGGCCGCGGGGACGCCGCGCGCCTGCGCTCCCTGGGCGCCGACCTGCTGATCCCTCTGGACCACTGGCTGTACGCCCCCGGCCTGGCGCCGGTGCCGGGTGCGGCGGAGGGGGCCGGTGGGGCGCAGGAGGCGGCCGTCACGGCCTTCGCGGCTCCTGCCGTCAGGGCGGTGCCGGTCCCGGGTCCGGCCCGGTTCCGGCGGCAGCCGCGGTTCGACCTGGTCGACCTGTCCAGCAACACCCACCCGTTCCTGGGCGCGGGGAGCCGCTACCCGCAGCTCGACACGACCGAACTCGCCACGGCGTACCTCACCGCGCTCGGGCGGTGGCCCGGCCACGACGGGTTCGGGGAGCTGAGCCCGGACCACCTGCTGTTCACCAGCGGGGCCGTCGACGGTGCCGCGCTGCTCCTGACGGCGCTGACCTCGCCCGGCGACCGCGTGTGCGTCACGTCGCCCACCTTCCCGCTGTACGAGCACTTCGCGCGGGTCCAGCGGCTGTCCGTCGTCGACGTGCCCTTGCGCGGCGACGACGTGTCCGACCTGGACGTCGACGGGGTCCTCGCCGCCGGTCCGCGGGTGACCTTCCTGTGCGACCCGAACAACCCGGTGGGGACCAGGCTCGACGAGGCGCGCGTACGGGCGCTGGTGGAGCGCGGCAGCGGCCTGGTGGTGATCGACGAGGCCTACGTCGAGTTCAGCGGGAAGCCGTCGTACGCCGGTCTGGTGGGGCGGTACGACAACCTCGTCGTGCTGCGGACGCTGTCGAAGGCCTGGGGGCTCGCGAGCACGCGCTGCGGCGTCGTGCTGGCCGCGCCCGGCGTCGTCGAGGCGCTGCGCCGGGTGCAGGTGCCGTTCGGCTTCACCGACGCCTCGCAGCACGCCGTACGGGACCGGCTGACCCACGCGGACGAGGTGCTCGCCGGCGTCCGGCGCGTCCGTGCCGAGCGGGACCGGATGGCTGCGGCGCTGGCGGAGCACCCGGCGGTGGACCGGGTGTTCCCGTCCGAGACCAACTTCCTGCTGGTGCGGCTCCACAAGCACGAGCAGGTGCTCGATCGGCTCCACGGCGCGGGAATTCTCGTCGCCGACACCGGACGCGCCCTGCCGGACACCTGCCGCGTCTCGATCGGCGACCGGCACGCGAACGACGCGTTGCTCGAAGCGCTCTCGGCCGCCCTGTGAGGAGGGCGGCCGAGAAGGGGAACGACCGCGAAAAGAGCCGATGAAAAGACTCGGCTCCCGAGCGGCAATCTAACCCTTTTCTTCGACGACCAGGAAGGAAAGCATCTCGTCACCGATGTTCTTCAGGTCGTGCAGGTGGTGACGGCCTTCGGCGCAGCGGAAGTACCGGGTGTGGCCGCGGTCGTACGTGATCTCCCTGCTGCTTCCGTCGCTGCTGTGCTGACGCGCCTTCCCGCCGGTCAGGGCTATCCAGAAGTAGTCGAGGACGTGCCGGTGGACCGGTATCCGCTCCCCTGGCCGGAGATCGGTCCGCCAGACGCGCAGGGTGTCGGTCTCCTTCAGGAGCGTCCGGCCGACGCAGCCGTTGTGGGCGTTGTCGTCGAATTCCTTCCGCAGCGGGGGGCTCCAGCGGGCGAATCCCTCGGCCACGGTCGTACTGGCCGAGGAAGGGGCGGTGTGCGCGTCATGACCCACGAACCAGGTCCTTTCGGTCTCGGACGAGCCTTTCCGGTCCACCAGGAACACCGGCGGATTTCCGAACCAGGCTATAGGGACGGGAAATTGACCGGCAAGAATGCGGCGCTATTCCGTACGGGGAGAATCCACCGTGAGGCGGGGCCAGTCCGCGAGGTCGCGGAGGAGCTGCCGGTCGTGCGTGGCCACGACGACGGCCGCGCTCGTGGTGCGGACGGCCGCGGTCAGCTCGTCGACGAGGGCCGGGGACAGGTGGTTGGTCGGCTCGTCGAGCAGGACGAGGCCGGGCCGTCCGGCCAGAACCAGCGCCAGGTCCAGGCGGCGTCGCTGGCCCTGCGACAGGCGCCCGACCGGTGTGCGCCACGCCTCGGCGTCGAGCAGGCCGAGGGCGGCCGGCGGCACGGCGTCGGCGTCCCGCAGCACCCCGCGCACCACCAGCAGGCCCACGTGGCGGGCGTACGTGTCGTCGGCGGTGAGGTCGGGGTCCTGCTCGGCGGTCTCCTGGGCGAGCCGCACGACCCGGGCGCCCCGCGCCGTGCGCACGTACCCGTCGGTGGGTTCCACGGCACCGGCGAGGACCGCCAGCAGCGTGGACTTCCCGGCGCCGTTCGGGCCGGTGACGAGCAGCCGGTCGCCGCCGTCCAGGGTCAGGCCGACCGGTCCTGCGAGGCGCCCCGTGACGGCGACGCCGTGCGCCCGCAGCAGCGGCGTACCGGGACGGACGCCCGGGTCCGGCCAGCGGGGTGCCGGGGGCGGCACCGGTATGTCGACCCGGTGCGCCGCCAGGGCCTCCCGTTGCCGGTGCAGCGCCTGGACGACGCCCGGGGCGCGGGACTGGCGCTGGTGCTTGCCGGTGCCCTTGTCCGGCCGCCAGCCGGTGGTCAGGCGGTCGCGCGCCCTGGCCACCGCGTCGGTCAGGCGCCGGTGTTCGGCGATCTGCTCGTCGTGGTCGTGTTCCCAGCGCTCGCGCTCGCGCCGCCGGGCTTCCTGCCAGGCGTCGTAGCCGCCCGCGTACAGGCGCGGCCTGCCGTCGCGGGTCGGGTCGAGGTCGAGGAACCGGTCGGCGACGTCGCGCAGCAGCGCCCGGTCGTGGCTGACGACGGCCAGGCCGCCGCCGTGGGCGCGCAGCGCGCGGGTCAGGAAGGCGAGGCCGTCGGCGTCGAGGTGGTTGGTCGGCTCGTCGAGCAGCAGCACGTCGTGGTGCGCGCCGAGCAGGCACGCCAGCCGGACCCGGTGGCGCTGTCCGACCGACAGCGTCGACAGCGGGCGGTCGCGGTCGGCGGGTGCGCCGAGGGAGGCCAGGGCGACGTCGACGCGCCGCTCGGCGTCCCACGCGTCGAGCCGGGTCGCGGCGTCGAGCGCGGCGGCGTAGCGGTCGTCGGCGGCGGGGTCGCCGTCGGCCAGGGCGCGGGTCGCCCCGTCCAGCGCGGCGAGGGCGGCACGTGAGGCGGCCAGCGCCTGTGCCGTGAGGGTGCCGACGGTGTCACCGGGGCGGGCGGGCAGGTCCTGGCGGGCCAGGCCGATGGTGCCGGCCCGGTGCACGGTGCCCTGGTCGGGCTCGACGAGCCCGGCGAGGACGCTCAGGAGGGTCGTCTTGCCCCGGCCGTTCTCGCCGACGACGGCGAGGCGCGACCGGGCCGGGACGGTGACCGAGACGTCGTGCAGGACGCGCCGGGACCCGCGTACGACGGTGACGCCCTCGGCTCGGACGTGCGCGGCGGCGCCCGCGTCGGCGGGCAGGGCGAGGGTTTCCGGGGCGGGAGTGGGGTTCAAGGGTGCTCCGCAGCTCGCAGGGAGCCGGGCAGCGAGAAGTGCCGCCCGGCGGGAACCGGGACGGCGGGCGCGGTGTCAGCAAGGAGGGGGCGCCGCCGTCAGCGGGCGGAGCGGACCTTCTGCGACCAGATACCTCGAGCCATGCCTCCAGCGTAACAAGGCCCCTGCCGAGCTTCCTCCGGTTTTCGGGCCCGCCCGGTCACCGCACCGGGCCGCCCTCCGCCGGTCCCGTCGGCGGGAACACGTACAGGACCTGCGGTTCGCCCCAGGCGACGAAGTCCTCGGCGGGCACGGCGCCGAGGGCGTCCAGGAGCCGCCGCGAGCGGCTGTTGGCCCGCTGGGTGACGGCGGCCACGCCGGGGACGGGCGAGCGCACCCCGCCCCGGGCCCAGCCGGCCACGGCGGCGACGGCCTCGCGTGCGTAGCCGCGGCCCCAGTGCTCGGGCAGGAACTGGTACGACACCTCGGTACGGCCGTCGTGGCCGTCGGCCTCGGCCACGACCAGGCCGAGCACCGCGCCGTCCTCGTCCCGTACGACGGCGAATGCCCCGGGGACGCCCGCGCAGTGGCGCTCGCGGACGCGTACGACGTCGGCGGCCACGGGCCCGCCGAGGTACCGCCGCACCCGCGGGTCCGTCCAGAGCCGCACGGCGTACGGCACGTCCGCCTGCTCGACCGGGCGCAGGGTCAGCCGCGCCGTCGTGAGGGTGGCGGGCCAGTCGACCGGTGTCCGCGCGGGGGCCGCCCGGCCGGGCGCCGCCGCCGTGTTCCCGCCGTCCCCGCCGACCGTCATGGGCTGCATGGATGCCATGGGCCCATCGAAGCAGAGCCGGAGATCACCCCGCACGGCTTCCGTGCGCGCCCGCCTGCCGGGACCGCGGGCCGGGGCGCCCGGGACAGCGGCCCGCGCCGCTCACAGCGGCGGCGTCGCCGGGGCCGGGCCCAGTGTCGTCGTGCCGGGGGCGGCCCGGTGGCCGAGGCCCGTGCGGTAGGCGTCCAGGGCTGCTTCGACGCGGCCGGTGCGGCGGAACAGGTCGCCGAGGAGGCGGCACAGGTCGGCGAGGTCCCCCGCGGCGCTGGAGCGCTCCAGGAGGGACAGGGCCGCGCAGTAGTGCTCCTCCGCGATCTCGGTGTCGCCGCGCTCCTCCGCGATCAGGCCGAGCAGACGGTGCGCGCCGCCCGCGTGCACGGCACCGCGCTCGGCCCCGAGCGGACCGCCGTCCCGGGCGTGCCCGCGGCCTTCGTCGGCCTGGGCGGCCTCGCCGTGGACTCCGCCGTCTCGCCCGTCGCGCCCGTCGCACGTGTCGCGGACGTCTCCCCCGTCGCACGTGTCGCGGACGTCTCCCCCGTCGCACGTGTCGCGACCGTCGCCGGTGCCGCGGCCGTCTCGCCGGTCCCCACCGTCACTGCCGTCACTGTCCTTGCTGCCGTCACTGCCGTCCCCACCGTCGCTGCCGTCACCGTCGTCCCCGTACGCACCATCACCCTCACCCTCAGCCCTGATACCGGTATCGGTACCGGCCCCGGCCCCCGCCCTCGTGCCGACCACCAGGGGCAGCAGCAGTGCCTCCGCCTCGCTCGGCCTGCCCCGCCGGCGCAGGACGTCCGCCAGTTCGACCTCCACCTGCTCGGTGAACAGGGCGGCGCGTTTGGAGGCGAGCATGTCGCGGGCGGTGCGCAGCTCCCGCTCGGCGCTCTCCAGGTCGCCGTCCTGGGCGTGGACGTAGCCGCGCATCCAGTGGCAGTGGGCGAGTTCGGTCCGGATGTGCAGGTGCTGGTAGAGCTCCTGGGCCTTGGCGAGGGAGGCGTCGGCCTCGGCGGTGCGGCCCTCGGCGATGAGGGTGCGGGCGACGCCGCGGTGCATGTGGGCGACGAGCGCCGGGTCGCTGACGCGCGGGGCCAGGGCGAGGGCCAGCTCGGCGGCGTGGGCGGCGCGCGCGTGGGCGCCCATGTCCATGTAGGGGGCGATGGACGCGGTGTAGAGGAGCAGCAGGGCGTCGGGGTCGTGCAGGCCGGAGGCGTTGAGCTCGTCGAGGGCGGTCTCCAGGAGGTAGCAGGCGTAGCGGAGTTCGCCGGTGAGGAGGTGGGCGGTGGCGCGGCCGCGGATGGCGGGGACGCGGCGCGGCAGCGGCTCGTCGGCGAGCAGCCGCTCCACGGCGGCGAAGCAGTCGCGGGCCTCACCGAGGTCGCCGGACTCCAGCAGGCAGTCGCCGAGCCCCTGGAGCGCGGCGGCCTGTTCGGGGACGAGCTCGTGCGCGGCGGCCTCGTCGCGCAGGGCGCGGAAGACGGCGGCGGCGTCCTCGGGCGCGCCGGTGGCCAGGGCGCGGCGGGCGTCGGTGAGGCGCAGGCGCAGCTCGGTGCCCAGCCGGGCGGGGCGCCCGGTGGCCAGTTCCTCGTAGCCGACGCCGAGGCGCCCGGCGAGGTGCCTGAGGGCGGCCTCGGAGGGGCGGACCCGGCCGGACTCCAGGGTGGAGACATAGGCGGGCGTGTACGCGGGTTCGGCCAACTGCCGCTGGGTGAGGCCTCGTTCGGTACGCAGCCGGAGCACCCGGCGGCCGATCTCCGCCGGGTCGTCGAGCCGTGCCCCCTCGGGGCTGCTTTCCGCCACCTCTCCCCCTCCGTGCAGCGTTCACAGGTCCGTGACCTGAGCTAAGTCGATGGACGCGGGGGTTGGATAGGGGCCGGACGGGTTTGCCGGGTGGCGCGAAGCCACCGCCAACTCACGCGTCCCGTGCGCAACTTCGCCCGGACCATTGCCACCCCTCGCGGAGGCCTCTACGTTGAGCCACGCCTTAACTCGGCTTAACTCGCCGTTTAATCGGCACACTTCAGGAGACCCCCACATGCGTAACGACTCTTCCAGCCCGTCCGGCGCATCAGGCCCATCCGGCTCATCCAGCGCGTCCAGCACACCTGACATGCCTGACATATATGGCATATCCGGCAGTGCCAGACGTACGCGCCTGCGGATCGCCCTGGCCGCGGGCGTCCTGGCCACGGCGACGCTCGCCGCCACCGGCGCCGCCACCGCCCACCCGGAAGCCCCCCGGGGAACCCGCGCGGCCACCCCCTCGGAAGCCCGCCCCGCAGCCCGTCCGAAAGCCCACCCGGATCCGTCCGCCGGCTCGTCCCACCAGCGCGTGGAGTACTTCGGCGTGGACGGCCACCCCCGCCACACGCACGTGCCGCCGTCCGAGCCGCTGTCCGGGGCGGAGCGCCGAGCCGTCGCGGGCGACGGCGACGTGGTGCCGATCGTGCGCAACGGTCCCGTCGGCTCCAAGGCCGACGTCGTGTTCATCGGCGACGGCTACACCGCCGCCCAGCAGGAGGACTTCCACGCCGACGTGCGCGCCAAGTGGGCGGAGGTCTCCGCGGTCGAGCCCTACGCCTCGTACAAGCACCTCTTCAACGTCTGGGCGGTGGACGCCCACTCGCGCCAGTCGGGTGTCTCCGGCGACCCGGCGAGCGGGGTGCGCAAGGACACCGCGCTCGGCTCGGCCTTCTTCTGCGACGGCATCGAGCGGCTGCTGTGTGTCGACACCAACAAGGTGGAGGCCTACGCGCGCAAGGCCGCCGACCCGGATCTGGTGATCGTCCTCGCCAACTCCACGAAGTACGGCGGCGCGGGCTACAACGACATCACCTCGCCGTCCGGCTACGACGGCATCGCCACCGCCTCCTCCGACAACGCGCGGTCCTCGCAGGTCGTCGTACACGAGACGGGCCACTCGCTGGGCAAGCTGGCGGACGAGTACTGGTACGAGGAGTACGGCACCTACACGGGCGCCGAGCCGTGGGAGTCGAACATCAGCAAGCTCACGGCCGCGCAGCTCACCGCGCAGCAGAAGAAGTGGTACCGCTGGATCGGCCGGACCTCCCCGGACGGCGGCACCGTCGGCGCGTACCAGGGCGGCGGCTACCATCCGCGCGGCCTGTACCGGCCCACGGACAACTCGATCATGCGCACCCTGGGCCGGGAGTTCAACCTGCCCGGGCGCGAGGCGATGATCGCGGGCTTCCACCGGCACGCGTCGGTCGTCACCGGCAGGACGCCCACCGACAGCGCGGTGCGGCGGGGACAGCGCGTCACCGTCGAGGCGGGCGAGGGCGTCCGGCTGCGGTGGTTCGTCGACGGCCGGGCCGCCCACAAGGGCGAGGACGCGCGGACCGTCACCCCGCGCTCCCTGGGCGTGCCCGCCGACGGCCGCGCGCACACGGTGACGGTCCGTGCGCGGGACACCACCCGCGCGGTCCGCGACCCCGAGCTGCGCGGGCTCCTGACGGGCGAGCTGACCTGGCGCGTCACGCGCTGACCCCGGCACCGCCCGGCGTGGACGCCGTCGTCCCGGCCGCGGGCCAGGTATGACGCACCCCCGGGACGGGCAGTGTTCTCGCTGCCCGTCCCGTCCGTCCGACCGGGGGTGTCGACGCCATGAGCTCCGTCCCGCAGGAACCCCTGACCGCCGCGGCGCTGCGGCTGCTGCCCGGGCTCGTCGCCCTGCGGCGGGCGCTACACCGCGCCCCGGAGACCGGGCTGCGCCTGCCGCGCACCCAGCGGACGGTGCTCGACGCCCTGGACGGGCTGCCGCTGACGGTGACGACGGGGCGGGCGCTCAGCTCGGTGGTGGCCACGCTGGACGGCGGCCGCCCCGGGCGGACGATCCTGCTGCGCGGCGACATGGACGCGCTGCCGCAGCAGGAGGAGACGGGCCTGGAGTTCGCCTCCGAGGTGCCGGGCGTGATGCACGCCTGCGGGCACGACCTGCACACGACGATGCTGGTCGGCGCCGCACGACTGCTCGCCGAGCGGCGCGCGGAGCTGCCCGGCCGGGTCGTGTTCATGTTCCAGCCCGGCGAGGAGAAGGGCGGCGGCGCCCGGCACATGATCGACGAGGGGGTCCTGGAGACCGCCGACGGCGCCGGTGTGGAGGGGGCCTTCGCGCTGCACGTCTCCACGCGGTTCGAGACGGGGACCGTGCACCTGCGGCCCGGGCCGTCGTTCGCCGCCGCCGATCTGCTGCGCATCACGGTCCGCGGCCGGGGCGGGCACGCCTCGGCGCCGTACCTGGCGCTCGACCCGGTGCCCGTCGCCTGCGAGATCGTGCAGGCCCTCCAGACGATGGTGACCCGCACGGCGCACGTCTTCGACCCGGTGGTGCTGACCGTCGCCCGGATCGCCGCGGGCACCACCACCAACATCATCCCCGAGACCGCCGAACTGGACGGCACCTTCCGTACGCTGACGCCGCAGGCGCGGAAGCTGATGCGGGAGAACGTCACCCGGGTCGCCCGCCACGTCGCGGCGGCGCACGGCGCCACGGCGGAGGTGGACCTGGAGGAGGGCTATCCGCCGGTCGTCAACGACGCGGGCTTCACCGCGGCCGCGCACACCGCCGCCGATGCCCTGCTCGGCACGGACCGCGTCCACCACCTGCCCGAGCCGGTGATGGGCGCCGAGGACTTCTCGTACGTCCTCGAACGCGTCCCGGGCACCATGGCGTACCTCGGCACCCGGCCGCCGGGCACACCGCCCGAGGGCACCCCCGACATCCACTCCAACCGGGTCGTCTTCGACGAGGACGCGATGGCGGTCGGCAGCGCCGTCCACGCGGCCGTCGCCCTGGACTTCCTGGGCGGCTGACCGCGCGGACGGCGGGCCGGGGGGTGGCTGTCAGACCACCGCCCCGGAGCCGTCACGCCGGCGCCGCGCCGCCGGCGGGCCGGCGGGGCCGCGGCCGTCGGAGGTCCGGTCCTGGCGGGGCGGCGCCGGGTTGCGCCGCTCCAGGAGCACCGCCCCGGGGACCGCCACGGACACCGTCGAGGCCATGCCGAGCAGGACGCCCGCGATCAGGGCGACGGAGAAGTCCGCGAGCGAGTCGCCGCCGAGGACGGCCAGCGCGGCCAGGACGAACAGCGCGCCCATGCCGGTGTTCACGGTGCGCGGCAGGGTGCGCAGGACGGCCTGGTTGGCGAGGGCCGCCAGCTCGGCCCGCGGGTCGCGGCGCCGCGCCTCGCGGACGCGGTCGAAGACGACCACGGTGTCGTTGACGGAGTAGCCGATGACCGTGAGCACGGCCGCGAGGAAGACGCTGTCCACGGTCTTGCCGAGCCACGCGAACAGGCCGACGACCAGCAGCACGTCGTGGACCAGCGCGGCCACGGCGGCCGTCGCGAACGTCCAGCGGAACCGGACGCTGAGGTACAGGAGCTGGGCGGCGACGGCGATGCCGAGCGCGATGAGCGCCTTGTGGCGCAGCTCGTCGCCGATGCTGGGGCCGATGCGCTCGTCGCGCTCGACGGTCACCTCGCCGCCGGGGCCCGCCAGGGCCTCCTTGATCCGCTGCTGTTCGGCGTCGGTGAGGTCGCCGGTGCGGACGGTGATGTCGGCGGTCTCGCCGTCGCCGGACTCCTGCACCACCGCGCGCGGGAAGCCCGCGTCCGCGACGGCCGCGCGGGCCGTGTCGGCGTCCACGGAGCGGCTGGTGCTGTACTCCACCATGCGGCCCCCGGTGAACTCGACGCCCAGGTCGAGCCCGCGCACCACGATCCCGGCGACCGCCACGGCGACCAGGAGCGCGCCGGCGCCGAGCCAGCGGCCACGGTGGCAGACCAGTTGGGGGTCGCGGCGTGCGAGCAGGGTGCGGACGCGGCCGGTGCCGGCGAGGCCCGTCAGCTTCGGCCGGGCGCGCACGAAGCGGCGGCGCACCGCCGTCTCGGCGAGCGTCCGGGTCACGACGAACGACGCGACCATGGACACGAGCACGCCGATCGACAGGGTCACGCCGAAGCCCTTGACCGGGCCGGTGGCGAAGAAGAACAGCAGGCCCGCGGCGAGCAGCGTCGTCACGTTCGAGTCGACGACCGCGCTCCACGCCTTGGTGAACCCGGTGTGCAGCGCCTTGGCCATGCTGCGCGGGGCCGCGGTGGTGCGGGGCTCCCGGTCGGGGCGGAGCGCGCGGGCGCCCAGGTACTCCTCCCGCGCCCGCTCGAAGACCAGCACGTTGGCGTCCACCGCCATGCCGATGGCAAGCACGAAGCCGGCGAGGCCCGGCAGGGTGAGGGTGGCGCCCACCGCGAGGAGCGCCGCGTACGCCATGAGCCCGTACAGGGCGAGCGCGAAGGTGGCGAGGGCGCCGAGGAGCCGGTAGACGACGACGATGAACAGACCGGTCAGGGCGAGGCCGATGAGGGCGGCCCGGGTGCTGGCCTCGATGGCGGCGGCGCCGAGCGTCGGGCCGACGGTGCGCTGTTCGACGACCTCCACGGGCACCGGCAGGGCGCCGCCCTTGACGAGGGCGGCCAGGTCGCGGGCCTCGTCCTCGTCGAAGCCGCCGGTGATCTGGGTGCTGCCGCCGGTGATGCCGGTGCCGCAGGACACGTCGGCGTTGACGCCGGGCGCGGAGATGACCTTGCCGTCGAGGACGATGGCGACGCGCCGCTCGGGCGCGCCCTGCGGCGCGCACGCCGCCTTGCCCGTCACGTCGGCCCAGTCGGCCGCCGCCCCGCCGCGGAAGTCGAGGGTGACGTACCAGCCGTTGAGGGTCTGCTGGTCGAGGACCGCGTCGGCGTTCTTCACGCCGTCGCCGGTGAGGACGGTCGGGCCGAGCTTGAGGTGGCCGCCGGGCCGGTCGGGGTCGGGCAGGGTGCGGGAGCCGTCGGCGGCGGGCGCGGCCCGGCCGGCGCGGTCGGTCTCGCCGGTCACCGGGTGCACGGTGAGCTGCGCGGTGCGGCCGATGACCTCGGCGGCCTCGCGCGGGTCGCGGACGCCGGGCAGTTCGACGACGATGCGCCGGTCGCCGGCCTGGGCGAGGCTCGGCTCGGACACGCCGAGCGCGTCGACGCGCTGCCGCAGCACCTCGACGGCCCTGCGGGTGGCGGCCTCGTCGGCCTCGACGGTGGGTGAGTCCTTGGTCTCCAGGACGATCTGCGTGCCGCCCTTCAGGTCGAGGCCGAGGCGGGGTGACTGGGTGAGGGCGAGATACAGCGAGGCGGCGACGGCGACGAGCGCGACGAGCGCCCGCCACAGGGGTGCGCGGGGCATGGGCGTACTCCACATCCACGATGAGGGCATGACGAAGGGGGACGGCGCGGCGGCCGGGCGCGCGAAGCGCCCGTCAGGCGGCGTCCATGACGGTGTCGTTGCTCCATCGCGGGGGCGGACCACGCGGCCGGGGCCCGCTGGCGGTGTCCTGCCGGACGAGCGGGGCGACCACGGGAGCCACGGCGGGCCCACCCGCCGAGCGGTACGGGGCCCGGTCGGCGGCCGTGGTACCCGGCCAGGGCGGATGCGGAAGGTGGGCGGGGGTGACGTGCGCGACCGTCGCACGGTCGGCGTACGGCAGGTCGGGGGTGGGGTGGGCGGCGGTGGGCGGGGCCGCGGTGTGCGGGCCTGCGGTGTGCGGGCCTGCGGTGTACGGAAGCCCAGGAGCGCGCGGGCCCGCGCTGCGCGCCTGGGCAGGTGCGTGCGCGCCCTCGGCATGCGGAAGCTCGGAGGCGTGGGCGCCCGCGCTGCGCGGAAGCCCTGGTGCGTGTGCCCCCACGACGTGCGGGGCCGTGCTGTGCGGAAGCTCGGAGACGTGCGGGCCCGCGCTGCCTGCGGGGGCGGGACCCTGGAGCTGGTGCGCGGCGGTGTCCGGGGGCCGGTGGCCCTCGGCCCGTCCACCGTCGTCACGGGCCCGCGCGTCCGGGCGGGCCCGTGCGGGTGCGGAGGCGCCGGGCGCCGAGGCGGGGTGCGGTGCCGCCGTGCTCCAGGCCTGCGTTGCGGGTCCCGCCTCGGCGCGCCCGGAGGCCGTGGGGACCGAGGCAGCGTGGGCGGGGTGGGGTGCCGCCGCCCAGGCCTGGGCCGCGGGGGCGGCGGCGACGTGAGTGGTGTGGGGTGCCGCCGCCCAGGCCTGGATCGCGTGTGCGGCCCCCGGGCCCGAGGAGGGCACCACGAAGGCCAGGACCGCGGCGACGACCGCAAGCAGCGAGGCCGCCGACCGGGCGGACCGGGCGCGGTACGGCACGCGGGCCTCCTGGCCGGGTCGGCGGGTCGTCGGGCCTCCCGGCCGTCTGCGCCGGGAAGACCCCGGGCGGGGAGCCGCACCGCTCAGGGGTCAACCGCTCCAACGCCCTGGCCGACCGGCGAGTTCCCGCCCCCGGTGGCCATGTGCCGCCCCTCGCGACGGCGGGTGGTCCGGCCGGGAGCGGAGGCCGCCGTCCCGCTTCTGCCGAGGGCAGAACATCACCCCGGCCGCCCCCGCGGCTCCTACGCTGAACCCGTGAGCAGCCAGGCGACGAACCCGACCAGCCCTTCGACCTCCGCGCGCCGGCCCGATGAGGGCGCCCGCGTCATCCCGCTGCGCCCGGCGGCCCCCGCGGCCCCGGCGGAGCCCGCCCCCAAGGAGCCCCTGTGGCGCGACCTCGTCGGAGCCGTGCTGCGGCGTGAACGGCTGGCGCAGGAGCGCACCTTGAAGGACGTCGCGGACGCGGCCCGGATATCGGTGCCGTATCTGTCGGAGGTCGAGCGCGGCCGCAAGGAGGCGTCGTCGGAGGTGCTCGCGGCGGCCGCGCACGCGCTCGGCCTCGGCCTCGGCGACCTGCTCGGGCTGACGTACCACGAGCTGACGGCCGGCACCCGGCGCGCGCGGGGCCGCGGCCACGGCACCGGGGCGTCCTCCGTGGCGGAGCCGCGCGCCTCCGTGGCGTACGTCGGCACCGCCCCGCGCGGCAGCGGCCCGGCTCGGGCCCGCCTGAGCCTCGCCGCCTGAGCCCCGCCGCCCGACGTCACGCGGGCGACGACACGACGGCGGACGCGGCGCAGCACGCGACGGCGCGGATGCGCGAAGGGCCGGTGCCGGGGACGGGCACCGGCCCCACGAGCGTGCCCGTCAGGCCTTGGGCCACCACGGGGTGCCGGTGTCCCGCAGCGTGTTGGTGCCGCAGTGCACCTCGCCCATGCCGATGTGGTACGTGTACCAGTCGTCGATGTACGACGTGGTGAACCCGGCCTTGGCGTACACCGAGGTCACGGCCTCGGTGAAGATGTCCTTGCCGCCGATGACCGGGCCCCACTGCTTGGGCGCGAGGTAGCGGGTCGGGCTGAGCAGCACGCCGTTGACGGCTCCCGGGACGTAGGCGCTGTTCTGCCACGCGGCGGCGCGGGTGGAGGGCCCGGTGCCGCTGCCGGAGCGGCCCTCGTCGCCGCGGAGCTGGTTGAACGCGCGCAGCGAGTCGGGGCCGAGGCGGCGCAGCTTGCGGCTGCTGCTCAGGCCGCTGCCGCCGGCGTCGTCCCGTACGTACAGGCCGGGCACGCGCACGATCTCCGCGTCGGTGACGCCGGTCTCACGCTTGAGGACGGCGAGGTTGGCCTCGATGCGCTCGGCGGCGAGCTTGTTGTCCGCCGTGAACTTCGCGGAGCCGAGGACCTTGTCGATGGTCTCCTTGGGCGCCGGGATGCCGGGGCCGCCCGGCACCGAGAACATCTTCTTGCCGCCGTGGCCCTCGCGCTGGGCCTTGCGCAGCAGCTCCACGCCGGCCTTGGGGTCGGCCACGCCGATGCGCCAGCCGCGCCCGGTGTCGGCGGGCAGGAACTGCACGAACTCGTCCACGTGCCCGACCGCCAGCCAGGAGGTGTCGAGCAGCAGCGGGTCCTGGGCGCCCTGCGACTTCAGGAACGTGCGCATGGACTTGGCGGGCTTGGAGCCGGTGTCCTTGCGGTAGCCCTGGATGATGCGCCCGGCGGGGTAGCTCTTGTCGCCGAGCGTGTACGGCGGGATGGTCTCCAGGTTGCCCATGGAGTTGAGCGTCCACTCCTCGTCGGGACCGGCCTTGCCGACCTGCACCACGCCGACGTCGGGGCCGCGGAGCTTCTCGAACAGCTCGCGTCCCGCCGGGCGGTCGAGCTGGGCGGAACGTATCAGCACCCGCATCGTGCGGGGCTTGCCGCCGGGGCCCGGCATGCTGGCGTAGCCCGGCTCGACGAAGTCCTGCGCCCAGACGTCGTCGTACTTCGTGAACGTGGTCAGCGGCTTGCCGATCCCGGCGGCCTTGACCTGCTCGGCCAGCGCCTTGACGAACTTCCGCTGGTCGCGGCCGTATGCGCCGGCGCCCTTGACCTTCGTCACCAGGACCTCCTGCGCGCGCTGGAGGTGGTGGTGGGTGAGGACCGGCGCGGTGCGCAGCACGACGTCGTCGGAGCGGGCCGGGCCGTCGCCGGTGACGGTGACGGTGAACCGCACGGTCACGAGCCCGTTCCAGCGACTGGCGTCGCGGACGACGTCGGTCGCCTCCACGCCGAGCTCCACGCCGGAGCGCAGTTCCTTGGCGGTGAGCTTGTCGGTGGGCTTCAGCAGCGCCCAGCGGCCGTCCCGCTTGACGAACAGACGGGCCTTCTTGGCCTCCGCGCCCACCGCCTTGACGGTGCCGCGGCTGCCGTCGGCCGCGTCGGGCAGCGGCACGGTCCGCAGCCGGGCCAGGTCGGCGGCGTCCTCGGCGCCGTTGACCTTGGTGTCCGACGCGTCGTTGCACCGGGCCAGCTCGGCGTCCGACAGGGGCCGCCCCCGGCTGTCCTTGACCGGACAGCGCTTGGCGTCGTCGTCGATGTTGGGCAGGAGGACCGCCCCCCGCTGTGCGGTCCAGGTGTTCTCGCCGCTCGTGTCGCTGTCGCCCCCGACGTCGACGCTTCCGTCGCGGTTCACGTCCGCGCGCAGGTCGGGCGCCTTGGCCCGGACCGGTGCCGCGGTGTCGGCCATGGCCGTGGCCCCCGTCGCCGCGAGCACCCCGGCCATGCCGGTCGCCAGGGCGACCCTTCTCCAGCCGTGCGTATGCACAGTTCCCCTCTCGTCAGGGCCCTCTGGTCAGTTGGCGAGGGCCACTGGAGAGAAAGAGGCCGTACGGGCCACGGGGGTTGCTCGCGGCGGCCGCCGTCGGGCGCTGACGGGACGGCAGGTGCCGGGGGCGCGCGTCACCGCCGTACGGCGCCGCCGGACCGCGCGCTCCCCCGGAGTGCGGCCGTCGTGGGCCGCCCCGAACTCCCGGGTGTGGTACGCCGTTCCGGACGGGGCCGGGTGCGCCCCGCACCGCCCCGGACGGTCCGGGGGCCCGTGCGCCGCCCCGGACGGGCCGGGTCAGACGCTGCCGAGGTCCGAGGACACCCAGCGCTGCGGGCGCAGCCGGATGACCACCTGCTCGCCGTGCTCCTTGGCGGCCATGTCCACGTAGCCGTCGACCTTCTCCGCGGGCAGGTAGCGTGCGGCCATCTCGCGCAACTGCTCGCGGGTCGCGGGCTCCGTCGCGACGACCGGCCCCTCCACGGCCACGTACCGGATCGTCGGCTCCAGTCGGTCCACCATCAGGGTGAACCGTCCCGCCGCCGCGATCAGTCGGGCCTTGCGCGAGTCGCGCCCCGTCATGATCCAGACGTCGCCGCCGGGCTCGTACTGGTACCAGATCGGCAGGGTCAGCGGTGCCCGCTCCTCCTCGTCGGCCACCACGGACAGCGCCGCGATGTGCGCTTCCGCCAGGAACTGCTCGCGCTCTTCACGGGTGAGGGCCATCGGTGTCTCCTTGTGCGTCGCTACGGAAGGGACGTGAGCCAAGCGCCCGGGATCCCGGCAGGACCGGGCGCCACGCGCATGCCTAACCCGGCGAACCACCGTTTGATTCCCGGGCGGTGGTCCACTGGGGTGCGGGGGTGGGACCCGGCCGCGCGGTGATCGGCCCGCCCCTCGCCCAGTCGCGGTACTCCACGCGGAACACGTCGTCGCCGGAGCCGGAGGGCACCTCGGTGCGCAGGCTCCTGGGCAGTTCACCGGCCGCCACGACCAGGGTGAAGCGGACGGCGGCCCCGGGGCGGCCCTCTGCCGCGTACGGGCGGTAGAGGGGGCCGACGGCCGGGGCGGCGGCGAGGGCGCGCAGCGGGGTGGTCCCGGTGAGGGTGCGGGGGCCGCGGGCGCGGTCCGTCCGCAGCGCGGTGGCGCCGTCGAGGAGCGCCACCAGGTGCGCGGGCTGGGCCAGCCAGCGGGTCTCCAGGGCGTTGCGCACCGCGGTGTCGTCCGCCGCCGCGGCGGTCGCGTCGGGCTCGGTGCGGTACGAGCCCGCCGGGCCGTACGCGGGGCCGGTCATCTCCCCGGCCGGGGTGATGACGGCGCGGTTGCCGATCAGCACGACCTCCGGCGGGTGCCAGGCGTGGCCCTCGCCCATGTCGTACAGGACGTGGGTGGCGGCCCTCGCGGTGGTGGCGCCGCGCAGGTCGAGGCGGGCCTGGCCGGTGAAGGAGCCGGGGTCGCCGCCCGTGCGGGCCACGACGTCGACGCCGACCCGCCGCCGGTCCAGCATGGCGGCGCGGATGGGCGCGGCCACGGGGCCCGCGGTGGCGGTGGCGGAGGGGCGCTCGCGGCCGCCTGGACCGGGGCCGGGGTCCCCGGGCCACAGCAGGTGCGCGCCGAGGCCTCCGGCGGCACCGCCCAGCAGCCCCACCGCGACGGCCGCGGCCACCGCGCGGTGCCGCGGCCGCCAAGTCCGCCCGGCGGCAGGGGAGTTCACGGGGCGGGGACGGTTCTCCTCGGCGGCCACGGTTCAGCCTCTTTCGCACCGGCTTCGGTCGGTCGGGGGGGAGGTCAGGGGGAGGTCGGACGGCGGGGCGTCAGCGCAGTCGGCGCAGGAAGACGTCCGCGGCGGCGTTGGTGTCGCCGGGGACGAGGTTCCCTGCCGGGGAGTCGAACGCCACCGCGCCGCCGTCCTCGCTGACGCCGGTGCGCGGTCCGGGCGCGGTGTCCTCGGACACCGGTTCGCTCTCGCGGCTGACGAGGTCCACCCGGCCGGTCACCATGTCGCGTACGAACACGTCCGCGCTGCTGTCGCCGTCGTCCTCGGGGGCGAGGTTGGCGGCGGCGGAGGTGAACGCCGCGTAGCGCCCGTCCCGGCTCAGGGACACGCCGCCGCTGTCCCCGTCGGCGGGGGTGCCGTCCGCGGCGGCGCTGACCAGCCGCACGCGCCGCGTCTCACGGTCGTACAGGAAGACGTTGTGGGAGCTGGTCGGGGCCGGGCCCTCCGGCCGGAGCACCCGGGAGGCCGACGTGAACGCCACGTACCGGCCGTCGCCGCTGACGGCGGCGTCCCAGGACGGGGTCTTGCGGTTGTAGCCGTGCGGCACGCTGATGAGCTCCGTGGTGCCCCGCTCCCGGTCGCGCAGGAAGACGTCCGTCGCCGAGGCGTGGTCCTCCACCCCGGCCAGGCCGGAGGTGTTGGAGGTGAAGGCCAGGTACCGGCCGCCGGAGTCGCCCGCGAACGCGGGGGCGAACGCGTCGCCCTGGCCGTGCCCGCCCGCGCTGTCGAGCTGCGCGAGCTCCGTCGTCCTGTTCCCGCGGTCGTACACGAAGACGTCGTCGCGCTGGTTGCCGTCCCCCGGGACGAGGTCCCCGGCGCCCGAGGCGTACGCCACGTGGCGGCCGTCGCCGCTGACCGCGGGGTCGTACGTCAGGGGTCCGCGCAGGCCGTCGTACGAGGGACCGGTGGGGCTGATCCGTTCGGTCCTGCCGGTGCGCCGGTCGTGCAGGAACACGTCGTCGAGGTCGTTGGGGTCGCCGCCGCGGACGAGGTCGTCGGCGGTGGAGGTGAAGACCGCGTACCGCCCGTCGGGGCTGAGGGAGACCTCGCGGACGACGCCGTGGCTCGGCTTCCCGTCGCTCCTGACGCTGACGCGCTCCGTCGTCCCGGTGCGCAGGTCGCGGACGAAGGCGTCCGGCGTGCCGTTGGTGTCGTTCGCCACCAGGTTCCTGGACGCCGAGACGAACGCGACGTAGCGGCCGTCGGCGCTGAGGGAGGGGTGCGTGGACGCGGCGTTGCCCTGGGCGCCGCCGGGGCCGACGCTCACCCGTTCGGTACGCGGCGCGGAGGTCTCGGCGGCGGACACGCCCGGAGGGGAGAGCACGGCCACGGCGCAGAGGGCGGTGAGCGCGGCGCCCGCCGCCGTCACGCGCTGCTGAACGGTCATCGGTTCCTCCTGTGTCGACAGCGGTCTCCGGGTGCCGTCCGGGCACGTGGGGCCGGGCGCCCGCCACCGCGGCGGAGGTGAGGTCCTGGCGCACCGTAGCCGAGCGAACACCCTGCGCCGCCCGGGGGTCAATGTGTCGCGTGCCGTCCACGGTGCGGATGGGCCGGTTGCATCAGGCGGGCGCGGCGCTTCGGCGGACTTTTGTGCCGTACTCGCGCGGGAGGCGCAACCCTCGGCGGAAATCGGCCTCCCCGCCGACGGGTCCGTGCCCTGTGCGGGCCCTCGTCCGGGGGCGGCACCGCGCCCCCGGGCGAGGGCCCGGCCGGGTCACCGCGCGAACCAGGTCGCGCCCGCGAGCGGGCCCCCGACGGCGGCGGCGAGGGTGAGCAGGCGGTACGGCACGCGCTGGATCGTCAGGCGCAGGCCTCCGACGCGGAGTTCGAAGACGGGCGGGGCGGGCGGTGTGGTCCTGGTGTCCATGGGTTCTCCTCCGGATCAGGTCGTGGGGCGCGGGCCCGCGGGCCGCGCGCGGGGTCGAGAGGTGTCGGGAAGTGGGCGGGAAACGACGAAGCCCCGCCTGCGTGAGGCGGGGCTTCGGAAGGGCAGTAAGTTGACTGGCCGTCAGTTACCGCTGTCGTACGTGGGTTTGGGCGTACGGCGCCCGCGGGTGGCGGGGGGCGCGCGGCGGGTGCCGTGAGCTGGTCCATGGTTCCTCCTCGGGGTGACCGGCCCGCGCGTGCCCTCCGCCACGGTTCTGGCAGGGGCACCAGGCTCGCGCTCGCGCGACCGCGAAGCGGCTCGGCCTGGTGCCCCTGCCAGGTTCGTGGCGCGATGGGTCCGCGGGCCGGTCACCCCGACGAGGAACCCGTCAGGCGCGGAGCGACGCCTGCTCCCGCAGGACGTCCCGGACGTCCTGGCCCAGGGCGCTGTCGCGGATCTGCTTGCGGAAGCGGTGGAGCCGTCCCTCCACCGCCCGTTCGCTGATCCCCAGTTGCTCGGCGACGGCGCGCCGCGGGTGACCGGCGGCCACCAGCACGAGGATGACCCGTACGTCGGGATCGGCGGTCCGCAGCGCCCGCTCCAGCACGTCACGGGCCACGACGGTGAGGGCGGGGTCGGCCGTGCCGGTGCCGGCGGGCGTGGGCGCGGTTCCCGCGTCGGCGGCCAGGTGCCGTCGGAGCTCCTGCCGGTGCCTCCGGGCCTTCCGCCACGAGGAGAAGACCCGCGGGAAGTGCAGGAGCAGGGCTCCGACGACGTACGTCTCCAGCGAGGCGCCCTTCCGGGCGTCCCAGGTGGTCCACGGCTGCTCGGCCTGCTCAAGGACCTTGAGCAGCGTGTCACCCGCCAGGTCGTCGCGGTCCTCCGGCGACCCGCGCAAGGCGTCCAGCTCGGCGGGGGTGGGAGTGACGAAGCGCCCTTGTGTCCGGCACCGCTCGTAGACCCGCTGTGAGCGGATCATGTTCCGCAAGGTCTCGTGCCCGTGCACGTGGAGGCGGTCCCGGACCTCTCGCGGTGGTTCGGCCCGCGATGGGGCCTCAGGGGACTCGTCCGCGGGGGTCGTGAGCCGTGGCTGGGCGTCGTCCCGCACATCGCCCCCGTTCCGGTGTCCCGAGGTACTGCCTCGGCGCTGGTGTCACATGGGTGTTATAGGCACGGTGGAGCCCTGACCCCACGCGGAAGGGAGCCCGTTCTCTGTGACGTCGCTCACTCCAGGCGGGCCACGGCCCTCGTGTCACGGTGTCGCGCACAGCCCGCCGCGCAGGTCCGTGATGTCGACCTTGCCGGTCAGGATGTGCAGCGCGAACTGGAGGTCCCGCAGGCCGCGCAGGGAGCCGAGGTCGCGGGCCGTGTGGGCCTCCAGGGCGCGCAGGTGGGAGCGGACGGTGAACTCGGAGAGACCGAGGGCCCGGGCGGCCGGTTCGACGTGGGCGTCGTGGGCGAGCCAGGCCGTGGCGGTGGCCAGCAGGCCCCGGTGGTCGCCGCGCGCGCCGCACAGCAGGCTCTCCGCCCAGGCCGTGGCCTCGGGCGTGGTCAGCAGGTCGTGCAGGGTGGGGGCCGGATCGGCGAACGGCCCGGCCGGCCGGGCGGGCACCTGCCGCTCGGCAGCGAGCACGTCCAGGGCGAACCCCACGGCGATCCGGTCCGTGACGGTGGAGAAGTCCATCTCCAGAAGTTCCGCCGCCCGGGCCACGCGGCGCCTGACGGTGTTGCGGTGGACGTGCAGCCGCCGCGCGGCGACGGAGTACGGGTAGGCCAGGGCGGTGGGCAGCGTCTCCCGCAGCAGCTCCCAGTGGTCCAGGGGCCGCAGCACGGGCCGGAGGAACGCGCGCGCCCAGCGCCGCGCGGCGGGCGCCGGAAGCACGTCGATGAGGTCCGTGCTCTGCGCGGACAGCGCCACCGCGTCCGGGCGGCGCAGCGCGAACCGCTGGGCGGTGACGGCCTCCTGCACGGCGTCGGCGAGCATCGCCATCCGGTGGACTCCGCTGCCGCCCAGCGAGGCGTCGGACCCGAGGCCGGCGACCAGGCGCGTCAGCGCGGTGGCCACGCGGTCGTCGGCCCGGCCGGTCCTGACCGGCTCGACGACGAGGACGCGCCGGTCCTCGCGCGGGTCGGCGACGGCCAGGGCGAGGCCCGCCGTGGCGGTCTCGCAGCGGCGCAGGACGGCGTCCCGGTGCGTGGCCGGGACGTCGACGACGAAGGCGCGGACCGCCTCCGGCGACAGCAGGCCCGGGGCCTGCGCGGCCATGACCCGGCGCGCCTTGTCGACCTCGGCGTCCAGGAGCAGTTCCACGGCGGCCCGGCGGACGGCGTACGCGGTGTCGGTGGCCGTCCGGTGCTCGCGGCGCGCCTGGTCGAGGAGGCCCAGCAGGCGCGCGGCGTGGTCGAGCAGCCGGAGGTCGGCGTCGTCGAACGAGGGCGCGGGACGGGTGACGGCGAGGACGGCGCCGTCTTGGCCGGGGGTGGAGCGTCCTTGGCCGGAGGTGGGGGCCTCTGCGCCGAGGGTGGAGACGTCTTGGCCGGGGGTGGAGGCGTCCTCGCGGCCGGGAGTGGAACCGCCTTGGCCGGAGGTGGGGGCCTCTGCGCCGAGGGTGGAGCCACCTTGGCCGGAGGTGGAGGCCGCCACGCCGGAGGTGGAGCCCCCTCCATCGAGGGTGGAGCCCCCTCGCCCGAAGGTGGCGCCCCCATGCACGGCGTCGGGCTCGCCACGGGGGCCCGCGCCCTGCGGGCCGAGGCGCGCGTCCCCCTCCCCCGTCAGCCCCAGCGGCACGATCCGCGTCCAGGGGCCCGGCCCGGTGCCCTCGCCCGGACCGCGGGGCAGCGCCCGGGCCAGGGCGTCGGCCGCGGTGGCGGGTGCGGCCGCCAGGACGCGTTCCGGTTCGCTGACGAGGACCTGGGCCCGCAGGGCGCGCGCGAGGCCGTCGGCGACGCGCTGCATCGCCCCGGGGTCGGCGAGCCGCGCGGGCAACTCCTCGACCAGGGCGCTCAATTGCGCGGCCTGGCGCTCCACGACGGCCAGGCGCCGGTCCTGGAGGCCGCGGCGTACGACGGTCCACTGCCGCAGCGGCGCGGTGGTGGTGAGCAGCGGCAGCCCGACGGCCGCGGCCAGGGCGCGGACGCCGTGCGGGAACGGCTGGTGGTCGCCGGAGGCGACGTGGGCGACGAGGCCCGCGCAGTCGTCCAGGGCGAGCTGCTCCACGAGGGTCTCCAGGGCGACCTCCGCGCGGCCCCGGAGCCGGAACGGCACCTCGGTGAGAAGGACGAGGGTGCCGGGGGCGAGGCGGCGCTGCGGTTCGCCCTCCAGGAGTTGGGGCAGGGTCAGGGTCGCCACCTGGACGACCCTGACCGCCCCGTGCGAAGCGGAGGACACACCTCCGGCGAAGGCGAGCTCAAGTTCGGCCCTGCCGGCCAGCGTGCCCAGCGTCAACACGTCATCTCCCCCGTTGACTCCCCCGTGCGCACGACGTGCTGCCCGCTCCGGGTTTCCCCGGCCGCTCCGGTACGGGACATACTCAACGGGTTGCGTGCGGGGATTGCAAGCGACAAGGTGTGCAGCATCCACAAGTTGCGGGGAGTGTCAGGAGGGGGCGCGTGTGGCTCGCGAACGATCCGGAAGGACCGTCGCGCACCTCGTGCTCGCCACCCGGCTGAAGGTCCTCAGGGAGGCCGCCGGGCTCTCCCTCAAGCAGGCCGCGTGTGCCCTGGGCGCCCACCCGGCCACCGTCCGCCGCATCGAGCAGGCGCAGACGTCCCTGGACGCGGGCCAGGTCTCCGTGCTGCTGCGGGCGTACGGGGCGGCAGCGGCGGAGACCGAGGACTTCCTCGGCAAGCTGGCGAGCGCCAACGCGCCCGGCTGGTGGCACCCCTGGCGGTCCGTCATGGACCCCTGGCAACTGGACCTGATGAGCGTGGAGTCCGCGGCCGGCATCGTGCGCACCTGGGAACCCGCCCTGGTCCCCGCCCTGCTGCGCACCCCGGCCTACGCCCGCGCCGTGGACGACGTCCTGCGGCCCGACCTGTCGCCCGCGGCCAGGGACCGCAGGACGGAGCTGCTCATGGAGCGCCAGGAGCGGCTGCGCACGCAGCGGACCCGCATCTGGGCGGTGATGTCGGCCGCGGCCCTGTACACCCGGGTGGGGCCGCCGGACGTCATGGCCGGGCAGGTGGAGGCGTTGCGGGCGGCGGCCGAGCGGCCCGACGTGACGCTCCAGGTGCATCCGCTGGACGGGCCCCCGCACGCCCTGACGGGCAAGCCCACGCTGACCCTGTTCCGGGTGGAGGTGCCGGAGATCTCCGACCACGTGGTCCGGGAGGGAGGCCTGGCCGGGACCGCCGACGTCTGGGACGCGCCCGACACGGTGACGGCCTACCGCCTGCTCCTCGACTACTCCTGCGCCACCGCCCTGCACCCCGACAAGTCGAAAGAGGTACTGGCCCTCCCATGACCGAACCCATGAGGCTCCCGCCGCGGTGGGACGAGATCGACAAGTCCGTCGCCCACAGCGCCCGCGTGTGGAACTACTGGCTGGGCGGCAAGGACTGGTACGAGGCCGACAAGACCGCCGGGGACGCCTACCGCGACAAGTACCCCTTGATCGAGCCGTTCGCCCAGGAGTCGCGGGGCTTCCTGGTCCGCACCGTGAGCTGGCTGGCCAAGGAGGCCGGGATGCGGCAGTTCCTGGACGTGGGCGCCGGACTGCCCACCGCCAACAACACCCACGAGGTGGCCCAGCGCATCGCGCCGGAGTGCCGGGTGGTGTACGTCGACCACGACCCGCTGGTGCTGCTGCACGTGCGGGCGATGGGCAGGAGCACCCCCGAGGGCGCCATGGACTACGTACTCGCGGACATGCGGGACACCGACGCCGTCCTGGAGGGCGCGGGCCGGACGCTGGACCTGGCCCGGCCCGTGGCCCTGGTCATCAACGACGTCCTCGGCCACATCGTGGAGTGGGAGGACGCCCTGGGCCTGGTGCGCCGACTGGTGGCGCGACTGCCCTCGGGCAGCTACGTGTCGTTGAGCCACTCCACCGCCTCGGACGACAAGCACCGGGAGGTGCAGGAGGAGTACAACAACTCCGGCGCGATCCCCTACGTCTTCCGCGAGCCGGAGCAGACGATCGCGTTCTTCGAGGGTCTTGAGCTGGTCGAACCCGGCTATGTGTCCTGGCCCAACTGGCGGCCCGACGCGACCACCGGCACCCTCACCGCGCGAGCGGGCTGGGGTGGCGTCGCCCGGATACCGTGACGACGCGCGCCACGGGCGGCGACCCCCACGCCACGCCGTCCGCGACCCCGTCGGCCGCCGAGTACGCCCAGGTGGTGCGGCGGCTCACGCGCGCGGCGACGCGCTCCGGCGCGGCCCTGGTCGCCGACGTGACCGCGCTGGCCGACGGCCGGGCGGCGCTGGTGGACCCGCTGGCGGGCGCCGGCCACAGCACCCCGCGGAGCGCCGGGGCCGCGGGGCTGCGGGCCGTGACCCAGCCGCAGGCGCACTCCCGCCTGTCCCTGCACCAGGTGTCCGGGGCCGACGGCCCGGTCCTCGTCCTCGCCCCCGGGCCCGCGGCCTCCGCGTCCCTGGTCACGCTGACCGCGCAGACCGCCGTCGACCTGCTGCGCGTACGGGCCCGGCGGGCCGAGGAGGCGCGGGGCGCCGAGCAGCGGCTGCACACGGCCGTGCTGCGGCTGCTGCTGCGCGGCCGGGCCGATACGGCCGCCGAGGTGCTCGGGACGTCCGCCACGCACGCCACCGTGTACCGGCTCACCGGGCCCGGCGCGGGCGCCGCGCACGAGGCGCTGTGGCGGGCGACGCAGACCGAGGCGTCCGGTGCCGGGCCGCGCGTGCTGGTCTGCCTGGACGGGGCGGAGCTGGCGGTCGTCGCCTGCCACGGCGCCCCCGACCCGCGCGGCGCCGACGGCGACCAGCACCCCACGCGGCCGCTCCTCGCCCGCCTCACCGAGCGCCACCAGCTCGTCGGTGGCGAGGCGGCCCCCGCCCCGCTGGACATGTTCGTCACCGCCTGGGCGGAGGCGGGGGCCGCGCGCACCGGGGCCGCCGTCGGCCGCATCGCCGCCGCGCACGGCCTGGCGGCGCACGGGCTGCTCCACGTGGTGCCCCCGGACCGCCTCGCCGCGTGGTCGGCGGCCGTCCTGCTCCCGCTGGACGGCGAGCAGCGGCGGACGCTGGAGGCGTGGCTGCGGTCGGGCTCGGCGCAGGCCGCCACCGCGGCCCTCGGCGTGTCCGAGGGCACGGTCCGGACCCGGCTGCGGGGCGTCGGCGCGCGGCTCGCCGCGGACCTCGACCACCCCACGGTGCAGGCCCAGTTGCTGCTCGCCCTGCGGGTGCCCGCCGGGCCCGCGCGGGCCACGGCGGCGGTGCCGGTGCTGCCCCACCCGCCGGTGCCGGACGCCCTGCTCGGCCGTGAGCACGCCCGGGGCTGGGCCTCGGCGCTGCTTGAGCCGCTGGACAAGCGGCTGCGGATAGCGCTGCGCTGCTGGCTTGCGCACCGGGGCCGGACCGCGCCGGCCGCCGCCGAGCTGGTCCTGCACCGCACCACGCTCACCACCTGGCTGGGCGAGTGCGGCCGCGCCCTCGGCCTCGACCTGTCGTCCGCGACCGTGCGGGCCGAGCTGCGCCTCGCCGTGGAGACGGCCGCGGCCCCCGACGACGTACCGGCGGCCCTGCCGCGGCGCGGCGGCCGCACGTACCGGGGGGCGCGGCCGTAGCCGCGCGCGGGCGCACGCGACCGGCCGCCCGTCGGGGCCGCGCGCGGGCCGTCCGGCCGGTCCGTGCGTCGCCGGTACGCCGCCGGGCGGGCCCGCCCCGGTAACAGAATTCGCCATGCCGCTTCTCCTGGTTCACACGGGGCTGGTGGGCTGACCGCGCCCATGTCACCCCACCACAGGAGGCGCGAGTGAATCTCGTGGTCAACGGCGACGCGGAGAGCGGGCCCGGCGGCAGTGCCGAGCCCGTCACCGCGGTACGCGGCTGGAAGGTCGTCCAAGGAGCCCCGGCGCTGGTCCCGTACAGCCTGGGCGGCGGCTATCCGACCGCGTCCGACCCCGGTCCCGAGCGGCGCGGGAGCCGCTTCTTCTCGGGCGGGAACAGCCCCCGCACGGCACTGTCGCAGGACATACCCCTGCCCTGGTCCGGCCCGGCCGGGCGGCGCGCCGTCGACGCGGGGCGGGTGCGCTACGCGGTGACCGCGTGGCTCGGCGGCTACGCCGGGCAGGAGGACGGCGCCCGGCTCTCCGTGGAGTTCCGGGACGACCAGGGCACGCCGGTGGCCCTGAGCGTGCTCGGCCCGGTGAGCGCCGCCGAGCGCGGTGGGCGTACCGGTCTGGTGCGGTGCGAGGCGGAGGCCCTCGTACCGCCGGGCGCGCGCTCGGCGCGGGTCCTGCTGGTGTTCACGCGCAGCGGCGGCGGCACCTCCAACGACGGCTACGCCGACGCCGTCTCCCTCACCCTGAGCGCCGCCGGAGGCCACCGATGACCGTCAACCGCCGTGACCTGCTGAAGGCCGCCGCGGCCGCGGGCGCCCTGAACCTGGCCTGGCCGCTCGCCACCGGCCTCAGCCCCGCGCAGGCCCGGGAGGCCGCCGAGAAGCTGGGTGCCGTGTACGACCGGGCGCCGTTCACGCTCGGCGTGGCCTCCGGCGACCCGCAGCCGCACTCGGTGGTGCTGTGGACCAGGCTCGCGCCCGAGCCGCTGGCCGCCGAGCAGGACCTGCCCGAGGTCGTCGAGGTCGCGTGGGTCGTCGCCAAGGACGCCGGCCTGCGCCGCGTCGTCGCCCGGGGCACGGCCCCGGCGTCGGCCACGCTCGGGCACAGCGTGCACGTGCCGGTGGACGGGCTGGCGCCGGGCCGCACCTACTGGTACGCGTTCACGGCGCTGGGCCGCACCAGCCGCGTGGGCCGGACGCGGACCGCGCCGCGCGGCAAGGTCGCCAAGGTGACCTTCGCCGCCGCCAACTGCCAGGCCTTCCACGACGGTTACTACGCCGCCCACCGGGGCATCGCCCGCGAGGACGTCGACTTCGTCGTGCACCTCGGCGACTACATCTACGAGCACGGGCAGGTCGGCGGCGTCCCCGAGGCGCACGTACGGGACCACGACGGCCCGGAGATCCTCACGCTCGCCGACTACCGCAAGCGGCACGCCCTCTACAAGGGCGACGCGTCGCTGCGCGCGGCGCACGCCGCGCACCCGTGGTTCCTGACGTGGGACGACCACGAGGTCGTCAACGACTACAGCGGCACCGGCGGCGGCGCGCCGTTCATGAAGCGCCGCGCCGCCGCGTACCAGGCGTGGTTCGAGCACATGCCGCACCGCGACTCGTTCGGCGGGTCGGCGCTGCCGGACCCGGAGATCCACCGCGTCCGGCGCTGGGGCGACCTGCTCGAACTCACCGTCCTCGACCTGCGTTCGCACCGCTCCGCGCAGAACCTGCCCGACGGCACGATCCTCGGGGCCGAGCAGAAGGCGTGGCTCAAGAAGACCGTCGACCGGGCCCCGGACTCCTGGCACGTCTGGGCCAACTCGATCATGCTGAGCCAGTTGCGCGGCCGGCCGGGCGGCTCCTACATGTTCACCGACCAGTGGGACGGCTTCCTCGCCGAGCGCAAGGAGGTCCTCGGGCACGTGCACGCGAGCGGCCTGGAGGACCTGGTGGTCGTCACCGGCGACTGGCACTCGGCGTTCGTCGACGACATCCGCACCGACTTCGACACCCCCGACTCCCCGTTGGTGGGCACGGAGTTCACGGCGCACTCGGTGACCTCGGGCGCGTACTCCCCGGAGTGGAACGCCAAGAACGGCCCCCTGATGGGCAAGGCCAACCCGCACCTGAAGTACTTCGAGGGCAACCGGTACGGCTACGACGTGTACGAGGTGACCCCGGAGCGGTTCAGCGCGCACATGCGCGTGATCGGCGACCGCCGCGACCCGAACTCCCCCGTCTCCACGCTCACCACCTTCCACGTGGACCGGGGCAAGACCGGATCGTACGAGGACGACGCCACGAAGGCGTCACCCGCGCAGTACCGAAGGGACTGACGGGGCCTCCGCGGGGAAGCCCTGTGAACTGCGCCTACCCAGGGCTTCTCCCACGCCCGTGCACACCACGTGCACATGACGAAGACGGCGACAGCACTCAGCCATGTCGGCGCCGCCCCTCCGCTCAGCCCCAGGCACCAGGGCAGCACCCGGGAGGCCGGGCGGCGCCGGCATGCCGTACAGCTCCTCGAACGAAGCCGGAGCGTTTACCCAGTCCAGATAACCGTAGGTGTCCAGCGTCTCCGACAGGCGCATGCCTCATGCGCGCCTGAACCTTGCGCGGCTCAACACCCGAAGCGATGAGCACCGCGTCAACGAAATGGTGCAGGTCTCGAAACGTCGCAAGGTGGCCGTCCCGTGCCACACCGCCCGCTTCCGCCTCGTGCCCCAACTCGTCAAGGTCTTGAGCGTCCCGACCCCCGCGGCGCGGAAGCCAGGGTCGTCGTGGACCGAGCTGCCCCGGCCGGTGAACGCCGGCGCCGCACCGGTCGGACACGTCCGCCTGGGCTACGCCCAGGCCTCCACCGCCCGGCAGTCCCTGGACGCCCAGCTCGACTCGCTCGCACAGACCGAGGCGACCGGGGTCTTCTCGGTGAAGATCTCCACCCGCGCCGCCCGGCGCCCGGAGCTGGAGGCCGCCGTCAGGCTCGCCGGGAAGATCCGCTCCTCCGACGTCGCCGTCGCCCTCGTCGTGCACGAGCACAAGCGCCTCGGCCGCGGCATCGGACTGGCCATGCCCGCCGAAGAGCTGAAGACGAGCGACGTCGGCCTGGAGTACCTCACCGTACCAGGGAACTGAAGGGCTCACACGACCCCTCCGGCATCGTGTTCACCGTGCTCGCCCGCGATGTCCGGCATGGAACGCGAGTACATCCGCGACCGCACCCGCCGGGGGGAGGTCCTGGGAGAGGGTGATCAGTGCGGTGGTGCGGGCGGGGCGGCTGGGGATGTGGGGGGGGGCGGTCAGGCGGTGGCTCACGGCGATGGCGGAGAGGTGGGCGCCAGGCAGGTGGCCGGGAAAGAGCCAGTCGGCTGGGGTGTTGGCGGCCCAGCCGGTGGACGCGGCACGCCTGGCGAGATGGGCCAAGAGGTGGCCGAGGTAGACGGGCAGGGGGATGGGGGCGTGGTCGAGGGTGAGGAAGAAGGTGTTGTCCACGGTGGTCAGGGCGGTGGTGGTCAGCGCGGTGATGCGGGTGAGGTCCTGGCCGAACAGCAGGAGGATCGCGCCCGCGGTCCGGACCTCGAGCGGGAGGGTGGCGTCGGTCAGGCACTGGTGCAGCAGGTCCCAGTGTGAATCTTCCTCCAGCCCCACGGGATCGGCCTTGGGGCGGTGCGGGACGTGCAGGGCCTTTGGCGTGGTGGCGGCGGTGGGCCCAGACGAGAGAGCCGCGTACGTCGTAGCGGGTCTGGGGCGGCCGCCGACGAGCCAGTCGTCGACGTAATGCTGAGTGACCTCGGCGAGCGTCAGCCCGCGGGCCGTCATCGCTGTCAGGAAGCGTGCGGCGAGGTTGATGCGGGTGTAGGCCCAGTGGATGCGGTGCGTGGCCCCGCCGCCGCGCAGACGCTGGTGGCGCCGGGCCCGGGTCAGCAAGGACCAGCGGACGTAAGCGCGCAGCAGTACCGCGTGCTCGGGGTGGCGGGCGGTGACCGGATCGAGGTGGCGGGTAATACGGGCGGTCGGTTCGTCGCGCTCGGGGAGTACTTGGTAGGCCATGAGGAGGCCGCGCAGGTATTCCGCGGTCATCGCGGCGGAGCGGCTTGTGGCGGTGGCATCCAGGTCCTCGTGCGTGAGCTGGCGGCCGGTGGCGATCAGGTCGGCCAGCAGGCGGGCCGAGCGGGAGCTGCACAGCCAGTTCAGGACCCTGCGCGGCTCGGGGCACTCGGCCAAGGCCGCGCGCATGTGGGCGTAGGGGCCGTTGTCCTCGGGCACGCCGGCGAACAGCATGGTGACGTGGTCTTCTACCGCGCACCGGTCGCACAGCCCGCGGACCTGGTACGAACGGGTCGTGGACCGCGATGCCTACTGGGTGAAGGTCTGAAGACCCAAGTGCCCGCGGTCAGCGTGAACGCGGAGGGCACCTACGCCAACGTGAAGACCGGCACCCCGCACGGGGAACCCATGCGGTTGAGGTCGCGCGTCGCCCACTCGCCCCACCGGATCTTGTAGGGCTTGTCCTTTTGCACGAGGTGCGGCTGCTTGTCGATGACGTCGCCGGACTGCGGGCAGCGGGTCCCCGGCGGGTTGCACGGGAAGATTGTAAAGCCGCGCTGCCAGGCAGCGATGGCGTGGGCAGTCAGGTGCAACGAGTTTCCTCAACTTCCTGCTCGGAAGCAGCTAATGAGGTAGCTGTATCGCCATGAGTGCGTCGACTGACAGTCACACGCGGTGGCCCCGTTGTGGGCACGGCGCCGATCCGGACGCCGATCCCCTCGGCTGCTTGGCCGCGTCACTTGATGTGGTGATCCCTGCGACAGGTGATTCCCCTTCGGGCCCTCCGTGCTGGGAACATGCTTCCGCAGACGTCAGATCACGAGCACGCAACGTAGGGCACCTGAATTACTCAAGAACTCACTTCACTCGGAATTCACTGCTAGAACTTTTGGACATACTGGATTGGGCCGACGTAGCAAGTCTTGATTTCAGAAGTGCCCAATTCGACGACAATACATCCTTCGCCGATCGCAATCTCCATTTCGGCGTCAACTTCATGGGCGCCAAGTTTGGGTCAGTCGACTTCACTTCGTCCATCTTCGCAAGTGACACATCGTTCGAATTGGCCACGTTTGAAGGCGATGCAGATTTTACGGCTGCCCAATTCCATACGCCGGCCTCCTTCAGGAATCTACTCTTCAAATCGGATGCCATATTCACAGGAGCCCGGTTCGAGGGTGTACACGCGATAGATCACGTTACCTGTCACGGGAAACTCGACCTGTCGAGAGCAAATTTCGCTATTGCCGTCACCATGGACATTGCGGCGGGGTCGCTCATGTGTCACCGAACGACATGGGAAGCGCCCGCCACATTGCGACTGATGCGCACGACCGTCGACTTGAGCGATTGTGTACTGACTTCCCCGCTCGCCGTCACCGGGAGAGAGGGCTTCTTCACGCCACATTCACGCCACATGGCCGACGGCGTAAAGGTATCAAACGTGAGAGGTGTCGACTGCGCACTTCTATCCCTGACAGACGTAGACCTTTCCGAATGCTGGTTCACCGGCGCGATCCATCTGGATCAAATCAGGCTTGAAGGGGGGTGCATCTTCCGCACGACTCCTAGCCCTTTCACCAGACGGCGCATACTGGCCGAAGAGGCATCATTGCGGTCCCAGAGAGGCGTGTTGCGATACAGATGGCGGCCGCCCACACCACCTGACCTTGTACCGACCCTGCCTTGGCCCAAAGCGCTAGCCGGAAACTACCGACAATTACGCAAGGCCTTGGAGGATGCCAAGAATGAGCCCGGAGCGGCGGACTTCTACTATGGCGAAATGGAGATGCGCCGCCTTGATCGACCCACACGATCGCGTTCAATAAATCCCCGCCGAATGAGCGCGCGTCGTCAATTCCAAGGGTCCCCCTGCTCGGAACAAGCCGTCCTAACGGCTTACTGGTTGTTGTCCGGCTACGGTCTGCGCGCCTCGCGGGCGCTGGGGTGGCTCGCCGTGGCGATGCTGACGACGATCCTGCTGATGATGGGCCTCGGGCTGCCGCAGAATTCCCCCAAGCAGGAAGCCACCGGCACCGTGCCGCCGGGCGGCGGGAAGGTCACCTTCGAGATCGACAAGGGCGATCCGGAGAACCCAAGCGGAGACCGGTTCACGACAAAGCGCTTCGAACAGGCGCTCAAGGTCACGCTCAACTCGGTCGTGTTCCGGTCCAGCGGCCAGGATTTGACTACGGCCGGCGAGTACATCGAGATGGCGTCCCGTTTCTCCGAGCCGATTCTGCTGGGCCTCGGAGCCCTCGCGATCCGGGGGCGGGTGAAGCGCTAGCCGCCTACCCGCGGATGGCTGTGATCAAGGCGGCGGCAGAGCCGAGCAGCGTGGCAATGGCGATGAGCCAGTTCGGAGCCACCAGACTTCCCAGGCAATGCCATGCGCTGCCACCTCGACCAAATCCTCTGCGCCCAGTGCCGTGACCGCCTTGAGCGGCTCCAGCACCGGGCGCGGTGCGTCGCGGGTGGCCACGGGCGATCCAGCAGTGCCTGAATGTGCTCTACCGGTGCGGTGCAAGGCGGCACACTGCGCGCCGATCCGGCAGCGACTGGAGGCAGTAGTGCGCGACACAGCAGTGCCCTGGGGTGTAACGCACATGCGGCCCTATCCCGACACGGCCGCTCTCCCTGCTGCCGAGATCATCCTTGCTCCTGAGACCCAGACCGGGCGCTTCATCGGCCCGGACGGCCGGGACCTACCTCGCACAGCCAGGCACAAAAGGACCGAGACGAGCAAGGAGACCTCCACCAGGACCAGCCTGGACGACAACACTGATGAGGGCAGTGACCAGGAAGGCGACACGGATTGACGTCGGCCGCCGCTGTCCTGGCCGTCTCACAGGCAGACGACGCGACCGCCGATGCGGTCACCGGTGAGCTGAACCGGCGGCGGATCCCGGTGGTACGCCTGGATCCCGGTGATTCCCCCGGGGAGTTGTCCGTTGCGGCCCGCCTGGACGAGGACGGGATGCGCGGAAGCGCATGGACGCGCTCTCGCGTGGTGGATCTCCAGCGGGTGCGTTCGGTGTACTGGTGCCGCCCACACCTCTACACGGCTCCTACCGGCCTGGCCGAGCAGGATGCCCGCTGGTGCGTGAACGAGGCCCGGTACGGGCTCGGCGGCATCCTCCCCTCCCCGCCCAGCGCGCACTACGTCAACCACCCCTGGCGCCCCCGCTGACCCCACTTCACTGCGCCGCGCGCTGGCCGACCAGATCGCCGCTGCCGACCCGGCCCTGGACGCCGGGTGGCGAGACGCCGTCGCCGCCGTCCCCCGCGAGCTGTTGCTGGGCTCCCCGGTCTCTCGCCCCGCCGGCAGCCCATGGGAACCGGCCCACCGGGCGCAGGCCGGGGAGGAGGACTGGCTGCGGATGGCTTACCGCGACCAGACGTGGGTCACCCAAGTCGAGGGCCAGGACGCCGCCGACATGGCCCGCCCGGTTACCGGAATTCCCACCTCCCGGGCCACCCTGCCCTCCCTGGTGGTCCGCACCGCCCAGGTGGCAGAGCTGCGGCCCGGCCTGAAGGTCCTGGAGGTGGGCACCGGCACCGGCACCGGCTACTCGACCGCCCTGCTGTGCCACCGGCTCGCCGCCGGGAACGTCATCAGCATCGAGTACGACGCCGCCCTCGCGGCCAGCGCCGCCGCACACCTGGCCGAGGCCGGCTGCACGCCGGTACTGCGAGGTGGATCATGGCTTCGGACCGGTGGGGGTGGGTTTCGTAGTCGTGGGCGAGTCGGCGGTGGTGCATGAGCCATCCGATGCTCCGCTAAATCGTCCAGCGTCTCGGGATGACCGTGAACCCCTCAACCCCCGGTGGGCCTTGAGACGGCGACGGCCGGGATGCTGGTGATGTCCGCCCTCTACGCGCGGCTGCTGGTCCCCGCGATTCTGACGCTGATCGGGCCCCGGTTGGCGAGGGAGGATCCAGCGAGGCGCGGGCGCCGTCTGGACAGCCCAGCAGCAGATACAGGTTGGGGAACTCCGGCACGGTGACGGCAGGACCCATGGTGGTGTGCGCTGGTAGACGTCCACGTGCGCGGCCTGCCGCTTCGTGGCCGGTGCCCGTCGGCACGGCACCGTACAAGAGGTCGGCGCACACCTGATGGCCAAATCCCTGTTCAGCAGCGACGAGTCGTTCACGTGCTCGACATCGACAGCCTCCTTTCAAGCAACTCGACGGCATGTGCGACATCCAGTGCGCCAGAACGCCCCATTCAGCGCTGCTGAGCGGGGTGTCCGAGGCTGAGCACAGTGCACCTCCCGATGCGGCGGACAGTACCGAAGGGATTGACCGGGCCCTCGCGGGAAAAGCCCTGTGCGCGCACGCCCAGGGCTTCCCCGTGCCCCAAGCGTGGCTCGCAGCAGCAGACGGTCCGGTCGTCGCCTCATGGCCGCGATGGACCTGTGGGGCGGTGATGTGACGGGCCATGTGCACGCGCTGCGCGCGGGGGGGGTTGTCTGCTGCAGTCGCCGCGCGGCGGCTCCTCGGGCCGAGCCGGACGGTGTCAGGCGGTGCCGATGCGGGCCATGCCGACGAGGGTGCTCTCGAGCCGGCGGACCGCCTCTTCGGCCTCCGTGTACTGCTCGGGGGTCGGCGGGACTGCGCCGAAGGTGGGGCCGTCCTCGGCCGGTACGGCGCGCCAGTGCAGGACTGGCGTGAGCGCGGTGGCAGCCGCGCCGAAGAACCAGGCCAGGCGTCCGTGGACGTGGGCGAGGGCGATGGCCACAGCGGCGAGCGCTCCCCTCAGATGTGCCAGCCGGTCCACTTGTGACAGGGACTGCTGGGACTGCTCGGCGCCCACGGCGGCGCGCAGCTCGGCCGCCGCCTTGGCCGCGGCGTAGCGCTCGGCGGACGTCAGGACCCACACCTGGTCGCGGATCAGCCGCTCCGCTTCTTCCGTCAAGTCCTCGACGGCCCTGCGCATGTCCACGCCCGTCATCCTCTGTCTGCTCCTGCTCGTCAGCGGTAGAGCGCAGGATAACCGGCCCACGGCCGGGCCGCCTTGGGTGCCTGGCTTCCCGAAGTGACCGGCCGGACCAGTCCGCGCCGGGGCCGTCCTCCACTTCGACCGGCCGGGAGGGGGACCATGCGGGTCGACAGGGGCCGAGCGGTCACGGCCGGGCGGGCGCGATCGGCGCGGACGAGGCCCCTCCGGCGCGCCCCGGCACTGACGTGCTGCACGTGCTGCGCACCCGAAGGTCCGTGCGTGCTCTCGCCCAGGAGCCGGTGGAGGCCTGGGAGGTCGAGAGCCTGTTGGATGCCGCTCTGGCCGCTCCGTCATGCGTCAACAACCAGGCTTGGCACTTCACCGTGGTGCGGTCGCCCGAACTGGTACGCCGTCTCGTCGCGTTGGACGATCCGGCGCGTCTGACGCTGGCCGCCCGTTACCTGCTCGAGAAGATGCCCACGTGCATCGATACCGGAGCCCTCGTGGGAGCGGAGTCGTCCGTCCGTTGCTACCACCGCCCCAGCCCTTTGCTGCAGCGCTTCTTCGAGCGCGCCTACCAACTGCAGCCGTCGCCCAATCAAGGCCACCTGCAAGTCGTGTGCCGGCTCTGAGCGTGCGCCGAGCACCCCACAGCAGGCTGGACCTTGCGCGGCCATGCGTGAGCGCCGCCGGGCCTCGTGGACCTGGCGGCACTCGCGGTCGCTCAGACCGGGTGACTTCCCGTCACGTCACGATCAGTGGTGCGAGGGCTTGAGCTGCGTCCACCGCTTGTCGCACTTCAGGTCGATGCCACCGGCGTCACAGGTGGTCTCGTATACCGCCCCGCCGCGTGTGATGGTCTTGACGAACGCCCTGTCACCCTGCTCGCTGATGGTGATGTCACACGCGTGCGCGGGGAAGCCCGGGTTGTCCGACAGGTCCTGCCACACGATCGTGCGCAGCTTGGGGTCCCACTCACCCGCGAAGGCACGGCCGTCGACGAGTGCGACGGAGTGCTCCTCATGGGCGTTCGGGGCGTAGGAATCGATGGCGTCGCACCCCCTGGGCGTGGCGGAAACCGAAGGAACGGTCGCGGCAGCCGCGTGCGCCGGTGCGACCAGGGCGATGAGGGCCAGCGCCCCGGGCACGGCGACGTTCAGCACACGACGATGGACAGCAGTCATGATTCTCCTTGCCGATCTTGAGGCGAGGACGCGGAGGCGTCCCCGACACCTCGATCCATCGGCGGCACCGGCCGACGCCTGAAGCGTCCGGCACGACTATCACTCAAACAGCGTGTCATCCCATCGGCGTCTGCGAGCGCCCTGCCGACCGGGGGGACGGCCCGGGCGGGGTCGACGCCGGACAGCTCAGGCGCGGTGGCGGCGCGGCAACAGGGCCCGATACAAACGGCTCTGATGGGCCGTCATGGGCTCGTCGGGCAGCAGCCCACGCGCACCAGCGAGGAGCGGACGGACGGCTGCTGGCCGTATGGAGCCGGGTGTTCGGGGCACCCGGACGTCAGGCCGGTCGTCGTCAGACCGGATCTCGGAGCGACCGACGCGAAGGAGCGAGAGATGACCACGCAGTACGGTAACCAGCCGGTCGGGCAGCACCACGCCCCGGCCAGGAGCGGTGCCGGCGAGAACGTTCTCAGCATCATCGCGATCGTCATGGGTGCGATCGGCTTCCTCTTCCTGCCGATCGTCTTCGGACTGGGCGGGCTGATCCTGGCCCTCATCGCCAAGTTCGCCCGGCACGAGCGGCTCTCCACCATCGCCCTGATAGTCGGTGCCGTCGGGCTGATCGGCGGCATGATCCTCGGTGCCATTGTCGCCGGCTAGGTCTTTTCCCGCGGCGAGGGCGTAGGGGCTCAGGGCATGTCAGCCCAGCGTCAGCTCGATCCGTACGGGCCCCGGAGCGGTGGCCGACGGCGTCGGTCCGACGCGCACGGTGGCCTCGGCCGTGCCGGGCGGGCCCGTGAGGGGGTCCGCCCGGCAGGTGAGCGTGTACCGGCCCGCCGTGGGGGCGCCGAGGGAGAAGCGTCCCTCGGCGTCCGTCACGGCCGCGATGTCCGGCAGCGGCCGGGGCCCGTCGGTGAACAGGACGTGCGCGCCCGGCACCGGCGCGCCGGAGGCGTCCCGGACGCGTCCGGTGATCTCCACCGCGGAGTCGCCGCCGCTCATGGGGGTGTGCTCACGCCTTCCATGCCACGTAGTTGTTGAAGACCGGTGTGGTGAACCGGGTTCCCGAGTTCACCCGTGCCCCGCCGTAGGCGTGTATCGCGAAGCCGTAGCGGTTGTTGTTGTCGATGCGGTAGACGGAGCTTCCGCTCTGCCCGCCGGCGGTGTCGATGTCGTAGTACACCTTGCGCGCGGCCACCGAGTCGATGCCGCGTGCCGCGTACCAGAGCGTTCCGGGCGGTTTGTCGCCCGGATAGCCCGCGATGTTCCCCGTGGTCTTGAGCAGGTCCGAGTCCGACCACACGCCGAAGCCGAACCAGCCCGTGGTGGAGCCGATGTCGGAGGGCGCGATGATGGCGCCGTAGTCGAAGTTCTCGTCGCCGTCCTGCGTCCAGCCGAGCACGGACCGGAAGCTGGTGCAGGTGATGCTGCCGTAGGGCAGCGAACCGCCGTTGCGTCCGGGCATGACCTGGATGCTCTTGACCCAGCCGTCCCGGCCGGCCACGCCGCTGCCCTTGATGTAGACGCAGTGGCCCGCGGTGGCGAGGGTGTGGGGGCCGAGCAGCCAGCCGGTGCCCTGGTAGCGGGCGTTGTCGCGGGCCGTGATCAGCAGGTAGCAGTGCACCCGCCACGGGTACACGGTGGTGTTGGTGATCTGTACGCGGTCGTCGGGCCCGTGCACGGTCTCGGGAGCCGGGGGCGGTGGGCCGTACGAGGCCTCGCCGATGTCGGGCAGCACGGCGGTCGGGGCCGTCCAGGCCTCCGGCGCGAAGTGTTCGGGGCGCCGGTAGCCCTCGACGTGCTCCAGGCCCTCTCCGGTCGCGTGCTGGGTGTCGCCCTGAGTGCCCTGGGACGGCGGCTGCAGGACGGTTTCCTGTTCGACGACCGGAGCGACGGCCGCTTCGTCGGGTTCGTTCGTCACTGCGGTGTGCGGGTCGTGCGGCATGCTGGATCACCCGGCTTCTCTGAGAGCTGCGATGTGATGCCTTGCTGGACGCCGCGGCCGCAACGTAGGGGGTCAATGCCTCTTCTACTGCCGCCGGGCATGTGCCGCAATGAGCCGTTCGCGCCGACCACTTGTCGGCGCGTGTCCCCTTCCGGGCGGATGCCGAGTACGCCGGCTGCGGACTCCGGGGGCCCGTGTGGCGGCCAGGGTGACGTCCGCCCCCGCTGCCCCACGACGAACGCCCCGGGCGGGACCCCCTCTGCCCCACCACCCCGCGCGCGCCCCACGCGCCGCGGGGTCGGCCGGGGCGTCCTGCCCGAATCCGGCTGCCCGTCGGACTCGGCACCGCACCTGTGAGCCGTCGCCGGGCGCCACCGGTGTCCGGACCGGCGTACGGGACCGGCCGTACGGGACCGACGTACGGGACCGGCTGTACGGGACCGGCGTACGGGACCGGCGTACGGGACCGGTGTCCGGGACCGGTGTACCGGCGACGTCAGGCGGGGGCGCCGAGCGGCGGGTGTTCGAGCACGCGGGGCTTGTACTCGACGAGCTGGATGCGGCCGTCGAAGGTCCGGTGCTCGATCATCTCGAGGGCGACGTCCGGATAGCCGTCGTAGATGCGTTCCTCGCCCGTGGCCCCGGTGATCACCGGGAACATCACGACCCGGAAGCGGTCGACGAGTCCGGCCCGCAGCAGGGACCGGCACAGGCTGAGGCTGCCGATCGTGCTGAGGAGTCCGGAGCCACTCGACTTCATGGCACGGACCGTCCCGACGGCGTCGTCACGGATGAGCGTGGAGTTGGCCCACGTCAGCGGCTCCTTGAGCGAGGAGGAGAACACCACCTTGGGCGCTTGCGTGAGCTCGTCGACGGACGCCTCCTCCTCGGGCCGGAACTCGTCCTGGCCGTCCGGGACCTCGCCCGCGGCGAAGCCCGACATCAGGCGGTAGGTGTTCGCTCCCATCAGGTAGGTGGCCTCGGGCTGCTCACCGAGCCATGCGAGGTACTCCGGGCCCTCCAGGCCCCAGAAGCCGGGCCAGCCCTCCCCCGACGCGTGGCCGTCGAGGGAGGTGATGAAGTCGACGAGAAGCTCCGACATGGCGGTGTCCTTTCCCGGGGTGTCACGGGTGCCGGCGTGGCACCAGTGCTGGCGTGTCACCAGTGCTGGCGTGTCACGAGCTTGGACCGGCCGGGGGCCGCGGACTCATCGGTCGCGCGGTACGTGACCTCGCCGCCGACGGCGGGGTCACCGCGGTCGGTGGCAAGGGAAAGGCCGCGCCTGCGGGAGCGTCGGACGCGGCGCGGGAGTGCGCTCAGCGGCAGGCCCAGACGGTCGGCTCGTCCCGCCCGCCGGGGATCGCCCAGCTCCGGCCCGCGATCGTGCCGTCGTCACTGGAGACGAGGAGTTGCAGTCCGCGGTCGGGCTCCCACTTCAGCGTGGCGTCGAGCGCCGTCAACCGCCACACGCCCTGTTCCCGCCAGCTCGGGTCGTCGGTGCGCCCGACGATCTGTCCATCGCGGTTGATGCCCCGGATGTCCGCGTTCCGCGACACCACCCGCGGCTCGCCGTCGCGATCCCACAGCACGCTCCGCGGGGGCCCCTCGTAGGAGGTGACGTCCGCGACGACCCGGCCGTTGGACATCCCGCGTGTGACGACGTCCCGGGTCCGGTCGGGGACGGGCAGTGCGCGTGCCTCGCCGTCCTTCCACAGGTAGGGCGTGTCCTCGCCGAATCCGTTCCCCACCGAGACCAGCACGGTGCCGTCCTGGTCGATGCCCGTGGCGATCGCGTCCGTGCCCGTCGGCAGGCCGGTCAGCGCCACCACGGTGCCGGGCTTGTCGGCGGGCCAGAGGACCGGATGCCACCGGTTGCCGTCCTCGTCGTCGATCGCGACGCCGCCGACGACGTCCCCGTGGTCGTTGATGCCTTCCGCCCTCGATGCGTAGGCGCCGGGCAGCTCGGGCAGGCGCTCCATCCCGTGGTTGCGCGAGTGGACGGCGGCGGGGAAGCCGGTTGCCTGCCGGTGGACGTCGCCGACGACCGTCCCGGCGTCGTTGAGGCCGTGGACGGCCACCCGGTTCTGGAAGTCCGGATCGTTCAGGTTGGCGTACGCGGTGAACTCGCCGTTCTTCCACACCGCGGCGCCGTTCTTCTCGGAATGGGCGCCGTAGGAGAGGGCGCCCGCGTAGCCGCCCTCTCCGTCGGCCGCGGTCACGCTGCCGGCGAGCGCGCCGGCGGGCATCCTCAGGGCGGTCCGTGTCCACGTGCAGGACTCGGCCTCGGCCGCGGTGGCGGTGGCGGTGGGCGCCGCGATACCGGCCGTTGTCACCATCAGTGCTGCGGAGAGCAGGAAGCGGGCGGCACTGTGCGTACGTCTCATCGTTCTCCCCCGTTGGTGCGCGCTGTCAGGTCTTCGGCGGTGCGGTGGACGTGTCGACGGAGCGGCAGGGGTCTCGGGGTGGCGTTGTGCCCCTTCCGGTCCCGCGGATGCCTCATGGGTCGACCCTCACCACTGCGGTTCCCACACCGCTGCGAAGGGATGCGCGTTCCACCGGAAGCGCCAAGTGGCGGGCGCGAGAAGGGGGTTGGTCGGTGGTACGCGTGTGGGGATACGGGTTCGGGTGTCCCGTTGGTGTCCCGTTGAGACAGGACACCGCGAGGGACCCGCCCGGCCCGGGTCCGGGGCCGGGCGCGGGTCCAGGCCGGACGGGGCCCTGGGCCGGGCGGGTCAGGGCCCGGCGCGGGTCAGGGGCGCCAGTCGAAGGGGAAGTGCTTGCTCGACCCGCCGCGGTAGGTGTGGGAGAAGTCGAAGCCCTCGGCGTGGTCGCGGTCGACGACGCCCCAGGTGGCGATCTGCCCCGGCCCCGCCTCGGCGCCCGGCGCGTTGACGAGCTGGACCCGGCGTGTGGGGTCGGCGGTGGGACCGGTGAGGGCGGTGGCGCCGACAGCGACCTTGCCGTCGACGTCGGCCCGCCAGTACGACAGGTCCTCGGCGGCGTCGAAGTGGACCGGCGCGTACTGGATGTCGCGCAGTTCGCTGATGAGCGAGCCGAACTCGCCCGGCCAGCCGCCGACGTGCCCGGCGAAGATCTGCTCCAGCGCGTCGCGCTGGGCGCGGTCGCCCTTGGCGTCGATGTAGAGCATCACCTTCATCGTGGCGTCCGGGTCCCCGACCCACATGTTGCCCGCGAACTCGCCGAGCGCGACCACGCCGAGGCCGTCAAGGCGTACGTCCCCGAAGTGCCCCTCGTGGACCTGCCAGACGAGGGTGAACAGGCAGTCCCCGTGGGTCGGGGCCTGCGCGAAGGTGCAGGGGCAGGGCAGCGCGCAACTGCACACGTCGAACCACTCGCCCCGCAGGTGCCAGTCGGGCAGCGTGCCGTTGCTCCCCGCGCTTCCCGCCCGTACGACGGCGGGGCCGGCGGGGGTGGTCCGCGAGGTGGCGGTGGTGGTGCACATGGTGGGTTCCTCCTGGGTCGAGGGGCGAGAGGGGCGAGACGGGCGTGAGGGGGGCGTTCACAGCGTCCTCACGTGGTGCATACCCCGGGGGGGTATGCACGCCGACAAGAGAGGACGCTAGGGCCTTCGCCCCGCCGACGTCAAGTACCCCCCAGGGGTATGCATTCCACACATGTGCGCCCCTGCGTCGCGACCACGCTCCCTGATAACCTCTAACGAAATCTGCACGATCTAGCCGGGCAGGCGGGAAAGGCGGCACGCCATGGCGGAGAAGAGCCCGCAGGGGCCCCGGGAGCGCTACCGCGCGCAGGTGCGCGCGGAGATCAAGGAGCACGCCCGGGAGCAGATCGCCACGGCGGGGGCGTCCGCGCTGTCGCTGAACGCGATCGCCAAGCAGATGGGCATGAGCGGCCCGGCCCTCTACCGGTACTTCGCCGGCCGGGACGAGCTGATCACCGAACTCGTCCGGGACGCGTACCGGAGCCTCGCCGACGCCTTCCGCGCGGCCGCCGCCCCGGGAGCCGACGCGGCCGGTCTCGCGCACGCCCTGCGCGACTGGGCCCTGGCGGACCCCCAGCGGTACTTCCTCGTCTACGGCACGCCCGTGCCCGGCTACCACGCGCCCGACGACATCACCCGGATCGCCGCCGAGATCATGACGACCCTGCTCGACGCCTTCACGCCGCCGCCCCCGGGCGACTCCGGGGGCCCGCTCCAGGAGCACCTCGCGGGGCACCGGGACTGGGCGGGCGACCACCCCGCGCCGCCCGCGGCCCTGCGCCGCGCCCTGGCCTTCTGGACCCGGCTGCACGGCGCGCTGTCCCTGGAACTCGCGGGCCACTTCAGCGGGATGGGGTTCGACCCCGCCGTGCTCTTCGCGGCCGAACTGGACAGCGTCCTGGAGCGCTGACCGGGCCGGGGCGACCGGGTCGGCCCGGCCCTGCCGGGCGGGAGACGGGCGGGTCCGGTGGCCCGTCCGCCTCCGGCGCCATGGACCGGCCCGCCTCCGTCGCCGCAGGCCGGTTCCCTCCCGAGGACGGACCCGTCGGCGCCCCTGTCGACAGACCCGTCAGCCGAACTGGCCCGGCTGGTAGTCGCCCGCGGGGGTCTGGATCGCGACGTTGCCGCGGTTGAAGGCGTTGATGACGGTGACGACGCCCACCAGGGCGCCGAGCTGCTCCTCGTCGTAGTGCTTGGCGGCGTTCGCCCACACCGCGTCCGGGACGCCGCCGGCCGCGTCGGCGATGCGGGTCGCCTCCTCCGCGAACTCCAGCGCCGCGCGCTCGGCCTCGGTGAACACCGTGGCCTCCCGCCAGGCCGCGACCAGGTTGAGCCGCTCCGCGGACTCCCCGGCGTGCACGGCGTCCTTGAAGTGCATGTCGGTGCAGAAGCCGCAGCCGTTGATCTGGCTGGCGCGGAGCTTCACCAGCTCCTGCGTCGAGCGGGGCAGGGTCGACTCCTCGAGCACCTTGTTGGCGGCGACGATGTGCTTGAAGACCTTGCCCAGGACCGGGTTGGTGAAGGGGTTCAGGCGCGCTTCCATGATCTGCTCCATCGTGTCGGTCGGTGGTTCCACCCATACGACGGACCGCAGCGGCCGGATGTGACACGGCCCGTTGTGACCTGCGTCTCCCCCCGCCACACCCCTTCAGTGGCGGAGCAGTCAGGGGCGTCGCGCGACGAAGACGAACTCCCTGCCGGGCCGGTCGGGGGCGTCGCGCACGTCCTCCACGGTGTAGCCGTGGGCGGCCAGGTCGCTCCCGACCTCGTCCCGCTCGCGGAAGCGCAGCGTCGAGTCCGAGGTCAGCACCTGCCCGTCGGCGGCGAAGACGTAGGTCCACCGGAACGTCACCAGCGGCAGGCTCACCTCGACCAGCTCGACCCAGGACTCGACGGCGCCGACCCCCGGGACGCGCGTGACGCCGTGGGTGCGCTCGCGGTTCCACCCCTCCCAGGCGCGCCACGCCGGGTCCCGGGTCTCGAACACCAGGCGCCCGCCGGGGCGCAGGGCCTCGCGCGCGCCGCGCAGGGTCCCGCTCCAGGCCGCCGCGTCGGTGAGGTGCTGGGCGACGTTCGCCGTCATCGTCGCGAGGTCGGCCCGCAGCGGCGGCAGGTCCGTGGCGTCGCCGTGGATCCAGCGCACCCGCTCACCGCCCGGCTTCGCCCGGGCGACGTCGAGGGACGCCCGGGCCGGGTCCACGCCGACGGCTTCCACCCCGCGGTCCGCCAGGAGCAGGGCGAACACCCCGGTACCGCAGCCGATGTCCAGCACCCGGCGCGCCCCGAACTCCCGCACGCACCCGAGGTAGAGGTCGAGGTCGCTCCGGTCCGGGTCGAGCCGGTCGTAGATCGCGGCGAGCCGCGGATGTCCGTAACTCTCGTCAGCCATACGGCCCAACGTATCCCCGGCCGCTCACGGACCACCCGGCTCACACGTCAACAGCCGTCCGTGTCGGCCCCGTTCGCGCCCGGCCCCGTCAGCCCCACCTCGTACGCGAAGATGATGGCCTGCGCCCGGTCCCGCAGCCCCAGCTTGGACAGGATGGCGTTGACGTGGGTCTTGACCGTGGAGCGGCCGATGCCGAGGGCCTGGGCGATCTCCGGGTTGCTCGAGCCCCTGGCCAGTTCGCGCAGTACGTCCGTCTCGCGCGCGGTGAGGGCGTCGAGGCGGCCGTCGGGCCGGGGCCGCGGGGACACGGCGCCGGAGGCGAAGGCGTCGACGAGCCGGCGTGTGACGGCCGGGGCGAGCAGCGCCTCCCCGGCGGCCACGGTGCGGATGGCGTCGACGAGTTCCCCGGGTTCGCAGTCCTTCAGGAGGAAGCCGGAGGCGCCGCCGCGCAGGGCGGAGAACACGTACTCGTCGCGCCGGAAGGTGGTCAGCACCAGGACCCGCGCCGGCGGGTCGAGGGCCGTCAGCCGCCGCGTGGCCTCCAGGCCGTCCATGCCCGGCATGCGGACGTCCATCAGGACCACGTCGGGGTGGTGCGCGCGGGCCAGCGCGACGGCCTCGGCGCCGTCCGCGGCCTGCCCGACCACGGCCAGGTCCGGTTCGGCGTCGACGACGGCCGCGAAGCCCGCGCGCACCACCGCCTGGTCGTCCACCACGAGCACCCGTACCGCCATCGCTCCCCCTCCCCCGCCGCCGCGGAGCCACCCCCCGTTCGCCGGTGACCATTACAGCGCAGGACCGCGCGTCCGCGGCCCGCCGCGGGTGGCTACGGTGGCCCGATGCGCCGGAACGAACCCCACCAGGGCGACCTCGACAGCCGGAACGACCCCGGCCAGGACAACCCCGGCCAGGACAACCCCGGCCGGGACAACCCCGCCCCTGACGACCTCTCGCCGTACTGGAACACGAACGTCGCTCGGCACCGGGACATTCTCCGGGCGGTCCCGCCGGGGTGTCGTGACGCGCTGGACGTGGGCTGCGGCGACGGGCTGCTGGCGCGGAAGCTGGCCGGGCGGGCCGAGCGCGTCACCGGCGTCGACGAGGCGCCGGAGATGATCGCCCGTGCCCGCGGGCTCGCCCGCGGACGGCCGGGGCTCACCTTCGTCGAGGGCGACTTCCTCGCCGCGGACCTGCCCACCGGCGGCTACGACTTCGTCTGCTCGGTGTCGGCCGTCCACCACATGGACTTCGAGGCGGCCCTGACCCGTATGCGGGAACTCCTGTGCCCCGGTGGCACGTTGGTGGTGGTGGGACTCGCCCGCTCGGCGGGTCCGGCGGAGTGGGCCGTGACCGTCGCGGCCGCCCCGGTCGTGCGCCTCACGAAGCTGGTGCGCCGCGCCCGCACGCCCGACGGGATGCCGCTGGCCGCCCCGCGGCTGAGCTACGGCCAGGTGCGGGCCGCGGCGCACCGGATCCTGCCGGGCGTGCGCTACCGCCGGCACGTCCTCCGCCGGTACTCGCTGACCTGGCGGAAGCCCGGCCCGTGAGGCAGTCGTGCCCGGGCCTGGGCGCCCGCCGTCACCCGGCGGTGGCCTCCGCCTCGATGGCGTGGAAGGCGTTGCCCTCGCCGAGCGGCGTCACCGACGTGACCGTGAGGCCCGCGCGGGCGCACACCTGCGTGAACTCGTCGCGGGTGCGCTCCCGGCCGCCCACGTTCACCAGCATGTTGAGGTCGCTCAGGTACGTCAGGCCGCCGTTGGGGCCGGGGACCACGTCGGGCAGGACGGGCTCCACGATCAGGACGCGCCCGCCGGGCGGCAGCACCGCGCGGCAGTGGCCGAGCAGCGTGACCACGCGGTCGTCCGGCCAGTCGTGCACGATGCTCTTGAGAAGGTAGAGGTCGGCGCCCTCGGGAACCGACGCGAAGAAGTCCCCGGCCACCAGGGAGCACCGCTCGGCGACGCCGTGCCGCGCCAGGTTCTCCGCGGCCTGCGCCAGCCCCTCCTCGGTGTCGTACAGGATGCCGGACAGCTTCGGATGGGCTCCGAGCACCCCGGCCAAGAGGGTGCCGTCACCGCCGCCGACGTCGGCGACCGTGGTGAAGCGGCCGAAGTCGTACGCGTCCGGCAGTTGCGCCGCGGTGACCCTGGTGCCCTGGCTCATCGCCGCGTTGAACTGCGCGGACAGCTCCGGTTCGTCCTTGAGGTGGGCGAAGAACTCCTTGCCGAACACCTTGGGGAAGGTGGTCCCGCCGGTCCGTACGCCGTCGTCCAGGTGCTCCCAGGCGCGCAGCATCGCCGGCTCGGTGAACATGCCCACCAACGCCGCCATCGAGTCGGGCCGCCCCGGGTCGAGGAGGCGGCCCGCGGACGTCACCGCGAAGGCGCCCGGGGCGCGCTCCTCCAGGACGCCGAGGCCCGCCAGGGCGCGCAGCAGCCGGTGCATGGCCTGCGGCTGCGCACCCGCGTCCGCGGCCACCTCGGCGGCCTGCCGCTCCTGGTCGCCGAGGAGTTCGACCACGCGCAGCCGCAGCGCCGCGCGCAGCGTCTGGGCCGCCATGCTCCCGAGGACGAGCTGGACCACGTGCGCGCGGTCCGCGCCGCCCGCCCCCAGGGTTCCGCCGTTCGTCTCCGCCACCGCTGCCTCCCCATCTCCGCTCCGGACGCGCGCCGTCCCCCGCGAGCCGCGCAAGTTAGGTCACCCTAACTTGCCGTGTGGTGGGACCGTCGCGATCCGGCCAAGGGGCTTGTGCGGATGGTGCGTTCGGCGGCGCCCTCGGCGCCGTGCCGTGCGCCGCGGAGGTGCCACCCCGGTGCCCGGACTCCCCTTCGCCGACCATGCCTCCGGCAGCCTCGTGTCCCGGACGAGCCGCCAGGTGCTGCTCGGCTTCCGCACGGCGGACGCGCGCGGACGGCCGGGGCGCCGCGCCCCCCTCAGCCTCGCACCGGGGTCGCCTCGGCCGCCTCGTAGCAGGCTTCGATCAAGGCGCGGAGCGCGGCTCCTGGCGGGCCGTCGCGCACCACGAGGTACGTCGGCATGGTGGGTTCCGGTCCGCTCAAGGGGCGGAACACCACGCCGGGTACAGGCAGTTGGCGGGCATGCGGGGCGTAGAAGACCGTCCAGGTCGGTCTGCCGTGGCCGATGGCGGCGAGCGTGTCCTGGTCGTTGGTGAACTCCGGCCCCGGCACGGGCGTGTAACCGGCCGCCCGGCAGGAGCGCACCACCAGGTCGTGGAGGGCGGGGTTGCGCGAGCGCGGGGCGAGCCGCAGCGGCAGCTCCGCGAGCCGGGCCAGCTCGACCGTCTCCAGGGCGGCCAGCTCGTGGCTCGCGGGCAGCGCCGCCAGCAGCGCGTCCTCCCACAGCGGCAGGAACTCGAGCCCGGGTTCGGGGGTCCGTTCGCCGCGCAGCAGGGCCGCGTCCAGGTCACCGGTCCGCACCTGCGCCAGGCGGTGCTCGACGCTGCCGGTGACGAGTTCCACCTGGGCCGCTCCGGCGTGCCCGCCGAACGCGGTGAGCACGGCGTCCAGGCGGGCCCCCAGACCCGCGCTGGTGCCGAGGCGCACCGTGGCGGCCCCTTCGGCGCGCAGGTCGTCGACGGCCTCCCTGGCCCGGGCCTGGAGGGCCAGCATCTCCCTGGCGTACGGCAGGAGCCGGTCGCCGGCCTCGGTGAGCCGGACGACACGGGTGGTACGGGTGAACAGCTCGGCCCCCAGTTCCCGTTCGAGGCGGCGGAGCTGCTGGCTGACCGCGGACTGCGCGATGTGCAGCCGCTCGGCGGCACGGCCGAAGTGCAGCTCCTCCGCCACGGTGAGGAAGTAGCGCAACTGACGCAGCTCCATGGCTCCCCGCCCTCCCCTTCGTCCACCTGCCTCACGCCCGCCGTGACCAGCATTGATCACCGTTCGCGATCAGTTTAGGCGCGGGACGCCCCTTGGTCGGCGGAGGTGATCACGGTTGGCTGAGGACGCCGCGAAGCCGTGGCCCGCGGGAGCCCGCGAGAGCCCGCGGCACAGCCCATGGGGCAGTCCCGGTGCAGCCCACGGGACACCCCCCGGAACAGAGGAGAACCATGCCCAGCCTGCACGTCGACGACACCACGCTCCACTACGAGGACCAGGGGAGCGGCCCCGCGCTGCTCTTCCTGCACGGCTGGGGCACCAGCGGCCGGGCCTGGGACGCCCAGGTGCCCGACTTCGCCCGGGACCACCGGGTGGTCACCGTGGACTGGCGGGGCTGCGGCCGGTCGGCCCACCCCCGGCGGGGCAACACCATCGCCGGGGTGGTCGCCGACCTGGTGGCACTGATCGACGCGCTGCGGCTGGACCGGCCGGTGGTCGTCGGCTCGTCGATCGGCGGGACGTTCGCGACGGAACTCGCCCTGCACCGGCCCGACTTGGCGGCCGGTGTGATCCCGGTGGGGGCCCCGGCGTACTGGCCGTCGACGCGGCCCCAGGACCAGGCGGAGCTGCTGACCCGGCTGCGCCGCGACCGGACCGGCACGGTCACCTCCTGGGTGCCGGGGTGGTACGCGCCGGGCACCGCGCCCGCGCTCGTGGAGCGGACCGTCCGCCAGATCCTGGACTCCGGCGTCCACATCGACGAGCACCAGGCCGCCGCCCGGGGTTACGACCCGCGTCCCGCGCTGCCCGGCCTCCGCGTGCCGGTCCACTACGTCCACGGCGAGCTGGACGCCGCGATCCCCCTGGAGGTGGCCCGAACCTGTGCCGCCCTCACCCCCGGCGCCGGCCTCACCGTGCTCGCCGGCGCCGGCCACATGCCCCACCAGGAGTTCCCCGACCGCTTCAACGCCGCGCTCCGCTCCGCGCTCGCCACGGTCACGGCCGCGGCGTGAACCGCGTGGACGCGGGCGCGCCCCCGCCCGGCCCGGCTGGACACGCGCGCTCGTGCGGCCGCCCCCGCGTCCGGCCCGGCCCCTCACTGAGGGGGCCGTCAGCTCCCGTCAATGACGCTGAGTTCAGTTACGCGGCCCCACCGGACGGCTCGCGATGCCCGTCTCGCGGCCGCTGAGCTCCACGTCCAGCGTCTCCTGCGCCACGCGCATGGCCTCGACGTACTTCGGCTCGGACATCCGTTCCCAGGCCTGCTCCGGCGTGACCTCCTCCTGGCGGCTCATCACCCACCAGATGTTGCCGAAGGGGTCCCGTACGCGGCCGCCGCGGTCGCCCCACGCGCTGTCGCGGACCTCGGTGACGATCCGCCCGCCGTGCGCGACGGCGGCGTCCACCGCGGCGTCCGCGTCGGGGACGTACACCCGCAGCAGCGAGGGCATCACCGGCCAGTCGGGCCGCCGGTCGAAGGCCAGCACGACCGTGTCGCCGACGCGGATCTCGCCGTGCCCGATGGTGCCGTCCTCGACCGGCACCCGCGCGAGCTCCTCCCCGCCGAACGCGGCGGCGACGAAGTCCAGCAGCGCGCCGGTGTCGTCGGTGACCACCCACGGCGCGACGCTGGTGTACCCCTCGGGTGCGGTGTTCTCCATGGTTCTCTCGTCCCCTCGTGCCGTCCTGCCCGACGCGGTGCGTGCCGGGCCTCGCAACACGACGACAGTAGGACTCAAGTAGGTCAGATCATGTCCTAGTTGGGACGAGCGCCGGTGGTGCGGCACCGGCGGTACGACACGCCGGTACGGCGGTGGTGCGGCACGCCGGTGCGGCCTCGCTCAACGGCCCTCGTCCGGCTGGGAGTGCGCGGCATCCGGTTTCCCCAGGCCCGGCGCGGGCGCGCGGGCGTCCAGTGCGTCCAGCAGGTCCCGCAGCCCGGCCAGCGCCCCGCGCGCGGCGGTCGTCATCTCCGCAAGCGCCGAGCTGCGGTCGGCCGTCCCGGCGAGGCCCGCCTCGGCGCTGCGCACCAGCCGTACCGCGTGGCCGACGACCGTGCCGTGCAGGGCCGTGGCGACGCGGCGCCGTTCGCCGGCGGCCGCGTCGCCGACGCGTACGGCAACCGCGTCGAGCACGCGCCGCTCCCACGGGCCGCCCTCGCCGCGCCGGGCCCGCGCCAGCAGGCCGAGGCCCCAGACCGGCAGCAGCCAGGGCACCGCCGCCAGCCCCAGGGCCGTCGTCACGGCCACGGTGCCGAAGCCCGCCGCCTCGGCCGGGTCGGCCACCACCGCGAGCCCGAGCTCCGTCCCGCCGACGACGCCCACCGCCACCGGCGCGGGCCAGGTCGCGCGGGCGGGCCCGTACGCCCCGACCGCGTGCAGGGCGATCAGTTCGCCCGGCCACGCGAGGGCCAGCGCCGTCAGCCAGGCGAAGCCGAGGACGCCCGCGGCCGTGGCCGCCGACCAGGCCAGGGACACGGCGAGCAGGGCCGCGAGGGCTGTCGCGGGGGCCCGGCGGCGCAGCAGCAGGGGGGCCGCGTGCGCCGTCAAGAGGCAGGCCAGGGCAGCGAGTTCGGGGCCGCCTCGCGCGGCTGCGGCGAAGGGCCCCGCCGCCGTCGCGAGCAGGGGCCCCGCCGCGCAGGCCGTGAACGCCGCCACGTCCAGCGCCCTCGGCCACCACGCGCGCCGGGCGCGCCGTACGGGGGTCGGCAGGCTCGCGGCCACGGTCCAGCCCCCGTGCGCCCCCGGCCCCGCCGTCAGCCTCCCGCCCAGCGCCGCCACCCGCTCCCGCAGGAGCCCGAGGCCCCGGCCGCTGCCCCACGCCGTGGCACCTCCGGCGGGCCGCGGGGCGGGGGCGTTGGTCACCGCGACCGTCAACTCCACGAGACCCTGGCGTACTTGTACCGTGACCGGTGCCCCGGCGGCGTACCGCATGGCGTTGGTCAGCGACTCCTGCACGACACGGTAAGCCGTCACGCGGACGTCGGGCGGCAGGGCGCGGGGGCGTCCGTGGAGGTCGAGGGACACGGGCGTGCCGAGGCGTTCCAGGCCCGCGCACAGGGACGGCAGGACGTCGTGCAGCCCGGCGTTCCGATCGTCCCTCTCCGTGCCCTCACCCCTCTCCGTGGCCTCATCCCTCTCCGTGCCTTCAACCCTCTCGGCTCCCAGAGCTTTCTCGGCCCCCTCAACCCCCGAAGCCCCCACCGTCCTCTCGGACCCCTCACCCCTCCGGGCCCCGCCGCCCCCACCGCCCCCACCGCCTTCGTCGCCCCCGCCGTCCCCCTCGTCCGGTACGTCGGCGGCCGCCGCGACCATGGCTCCGAGGGCGGCCAGCACGTCGCGGCCCACCGCGGCGCCCGCGGCGAGGGCCTCGTCGGCCAGTTCGGGGTGGGCGTCGAGGAGACGCCGCGCCGCCGCGCCCTGCACGGCCAGGGCGGTGAAGTGGTGCCCCGCGGTGTCGTGCAGGTCGCGGGCGAGCCGTTCGCGCTCGGCGGCCGCCGCGACTCGGCGTTCGCCCGCCACGTCGGCCAGGCGCGCCAGGGCGCGGGCGCGCCCGGCCTTCCGGTGGGCCCACAGGCGCCCGCCAAGGACGACGGCCGCGTGCAGCAGGGCCCCCGCGACGAGGTCGTCGAGCAGGGGCCCGGCCAGGTCACCGCCCGCGCCGGGCAGCGGTGTCGCCGCCGTCGCGAGGGCGGCGACGGGCAGGGCGAGGCGCACCGGCCGGTGCACGGACAGGGAGTACAGCGCCACCCAGACGGCGACGGGCAGCGCGGCCGTCAGGACCGACTGGGGCAGCAGCGCCCGTGTCACCACGTCGGCGCAGAGCGCGGCGCAGCACACCGGTGCCGGGGCCGTCCTCCGCCGCACCAGGGCCGCCGCGGCCAGGACCACCACGAGAGACCCGACAGCCGACTGCCAGGCCGCGCCCGCGCCGCCTCCCCCGCCCCCGGCTCCGCCCTCGCCTCCGGCCCCGCCCGGGAAACCGTCGAGGACCCCGCCCAGGACGACCGCCGCCACATGTCCCGCCACGAGCAGCGCGGGAACCACCACATCGGCGGCCCTCGGCCCGCCCGGCCCCGCACCCGTCGGTCCCCGTCCCACACCGCGACCCTACCGGCGCCCTTCTCCACCCAGGGGTGGAGGAGAGACCGGCCCTCTGGCCGGTGCCGGACCCCTGCCCGCGCAGGACGCGACCCCGCCCCGGCCACGGTGTCCTTGACCCATGAGCATCGACCGACGCACCGCCGTCACGGGAGGCATCGCCACCGGACTTGCCCTGGCGGCCGGGTCCGCAGCGGCCACGGCCAGGAACGCCACCGCGGGCCGACCCCCGGACCGGCAAATCATCAGCGTTCAGGGGGAGTTCCCCACCCGCACCACCCTCCCCGTCGCCCGCGACCGCCGCGCCTCGGGCGGCGCGTACCTGGCGCTGGCCACCGCCGACCCCCCGCCCGCCGGGGGCGGTTGGTACGCCACGTACACCGTGACGGCCCCGGCGGCCGGGCCGTACCGTCTGGAGGCGGTCACCTCCGTGCCCGTGGAGCGGCCCGGCGCCGAGGAGCCCGGCTCGTACGTCCGCCTGGCGGTCAACGGCGGCGAGCCGGTGCCGCTCGCCCACTCCCAGCCCCACTGGTACGAGTCGCCCAGGGCCTGGGGCGCGCTGTCCCGGGTCGCGCTCGGCGACGTCGAGCTGTGCCGGGGCGCCAACACCGTCACGTTCAGGGTGGACGGGCCGACGGTCCTGGACACGTACACCGGATACCGCTTCCTGCTGGACGAGTTCACGCTCACCCGTGTCCCGGTGGCCCTGCGCCGGGTGCACGCCGGGGATCCGGCGGCCGGTCTCGGCCACCACCGCGACGGCGAGCACGCGCCCTTGCGCTTCGAGCTGAACGCGTCGGCGCCCGAGCCGTTGACCGTCTCCTACCGTGTCCTCGACTATTCCTCGCGGCGGGTCGCCTCCGGCTCGGTGCGCGTCCCGGCGGGGGCCACCGGGGCCGCGGCGCCCCTGCCCCCGCTGCCGCCGGGGGCCTACCGCGCCGTCGCGGCCCTGAGCACGTCCCCGCGGTCCACCGTCACCGGGCGGTTCGCCCGGCTGCCCGCGCGCCGTGCGGTGTCCGGCCCTGCGAACCGCTTCGGCGTCAACGTGGCCACGTTCGCGCTTGTCCCGCCCGCGCGGCTGCCCGCGCTCGCCTCGGCCGTCGCCGCGATGGGCGTCGGGTGCGTCCGCGACGGCAGCTCCTGGCCGGCCGCGCAGCGCGCCCGGCACGCGCCCTTCGACAGCGAGGTGCACGACACCGTCATCGACACCTTTCACGAGCACGGCCTGGCAGTCCTCGAAGTGGTGTCCCCGCCCCCGGACTGGGCGTTGACGCCGGTCTCCGTGCCGCTGCCCGCCGACCTGCGTGACGCCTACCGCTACGCCGCCCACCTCGCCGGACGCGGCAAGCGGGCCGTGGCCGACGCGCTCCAGCTCTCCAACGAGCCCGACGTGGACGACACCGCGAGCACCGGCGACCAGCACGCCGCGTACGTGAAGGCGGCGGCGCTCGGCGTCCGGGACCGGCCGGGCGGGCCGCCCGTGGTGCTGCCGGGCATCGCGGGCGAGGGCGTCTTCCAGGAGCTGATGCTGCGCAACGACGTGGCGCGGTACGCCGACGTGTGGAGCTTCCACGGCTATCCGCCCCTGGACGACCCCGACCCCGAGCCGCCGTCGGCGCCCGAGGACCAGCAGGAGCTGCGGGAGCGGTACGGGGCCCCGGCCCGGCGGCTCGCGATGTGGATGACGGAGTGCGGCGCCTTCCTGCCCGCGGAGCCGGGCGCGGACCTGCCGTACGCCACGCAGCGCGTACAGGCCCGCTACCTGGTGCTGTCGACCGTGGAGAGCCTGGCCGCGGGCACGGACCGGCAGTTCTGGTTCTGCGGGCCGCCGTGCACGGACGAGGGCACCTCGTTCGCGCTGTTCAGCCGCGCCTTCCAGCCGCTGCCCGCGTACAGCGCGTACGCCGCGCTGACCGCGCTCCTCGGCGAGGCCAACTACGTACGGACGCTGGCGGAGTTGCTGCCGCGCGCGGCCGGGTTCGTCTTCGCCGACGGCGCGGGGCGCACGGTGACGGTGGTGTGCGCGCCGCGCACGCGGACCGTGGACGTGCCGGTGCCGGACGCGGCGACGCGCGTGTACGACATCATGGGCGCCCCGCACCCCGCGCCGCCCCGGTCGCGGCGCGGCACCGTGCGCGTGCGGGCGTCCCGCGACCCGCTCTACCTGGTGACGGACGCGCCGCCGCCCGGCACGCCGCGGCCCCCGTCCGGCCCGCTCCGGCCGCGGGTCCTCTCCCCGGCGGAGCACATCGTCCTGGCCCAGCGGTACGCGGCGGCCGACTCCGCTCCCGGCAAGGCCGACGGCGACGCGGAGCCGCCGCTCGGGTACCGCCTCGGGGCGCGCACCCGGATGGTCCTCGACGTCTACAACTTCGACCGGGTCGCGCGGACGGTCACGCTCCGGGTACGGCCGCCCGAGGGCTGGCGGGTGACGCCCCAGCGGGTGGAGGAGGTGCGGGTGCCCGCGCACGGGCGGTTCGGCGTGCCCTTCACCGTCACGGCGGGCGAACGGGTGCCCTCCGGCGTGGACCACCCGCTGACCTTCGAGGCCCGCCTCGGCGGGACGCCGGTGCCGCCGTCGGTGTCGCTCGTCCAACGGCGGCCTTGAGGAGGGTCACCGGGGCCGGGCACGAGCCGGTCCGACGCGGCCGGGCCCGGGCCCGGGCGCCCTGCCCGGACGTGCCCTAGCGCAGACCGAACTGGCTGCGGCCGTTCAGCTTGCCGTTGGTGAAGGAGAAGGACGCGACGCCGAAGGGGGACTTCTGCTCGCAGGTGTAGACCGCCGACTTCGCGCCCTTGGCCTCGGCGTCGGCGGTGCGCACGCACACGCCCCTGCCCGCGACCGCGTGCATCTGGGCGACCGTCTTGCCCTTGGTGATCTTCTTGTACTTGGCCTTCGTCATCTTGCCGTTGGACGTCCTGCCGTCCAGGCCCCCCTGCGACTTCAGCTCCAGCTTGCTGTTGACGAACAGGAAGGACGCCGTGCTGCCCCTCTTGTTGCCCTTGCACGTGTAGGTCTTGCTGGAGTAGCCGGGCGAGCTGCTGCTCGAGGTCTTCTTGCAGGCGCCCGAGCCCGCGGTCGAGTGCAGCTTGGCGACGGTCGCGCCCAGCTTGACCTTGTCGTACTCGGCCCGCGTGATCGAGGCCGAGGCCGCCTGCGCGGACGGGGCCAGGGTGGCGGTGAGGGCGGTGGCGAGCAGACCGGCGGCGGCCAGGCTCTTGCGTGACATGGGGGTCCCTTTTCGTAGGTCTCTTGGGGGTCTCTCGGAGCTCGTGCGCCGCACGGCACGACACGACGCGGCATGGCATGGCAGGGCATGGCATGGGGCGGCATGGCGTGGCGTGACGGCGGCAGGGAGGAGGGACGTCTCGAAGACACAGCCCCCCGCCCTTCGAACAAAGCGAAGTATAAGGAGGAGTCGATCTTCTTTTCGAGAGCTTTCGATCACTTTCGCGTGATGACGGACCATGTCGGGCTCATACTGGTCAGGAGTCCGCCCCCGCCGCACACGGAGCCGCTCGTGCCGCGTCCCGTCCCGGGCCCGGAGCACGTCTGGTACGTCTCCTACGGCTCGAACATGCACCTGGACCGCCTGATGGCGTACATCGCCGGCGGCAGGCCCCCGGGGTCGTCCCGGGACCACCCCGGCTGCCGCGACCGCCGCCCGCCGCGGGTGTCCCGGGCCGTGGAGCTGCCGGGTGTGCTGTACTTCGCCACGGAGTCGGTCCTGTGGACGGGCGGCCGGGCCTTCTACGACCCCGGCGCCGACGGCCGGGTGTACGCGCGGGCGCACCTGGTGACTCCGGCGCAGTTCTCGGACATCGCCGCCCAGGAGATGTACCGGCCGCCCGGCACCGACCTCGACCTGACGGCGGTCCTGCGGGACGGGCGGGCCCGCCTCGGCGCCGGGCGCTACGAGACCCTGGTGTGCGCGGGCCTGCTCGACGGGCTGCCCCTGCTCACCTTCACGGCCCCCTGGCGGCTGACCGACGTCGCCCTGAATGTCCCCGCGCGCGCCTATCTGCGGCACCTGGCCGCGGGCCTGCTGGAGACGGCCGCCTGGGACGAGGCCGCCGTCGCCGCCTATCTCGCGGCCTGCCCGGGCGCGCTCGGGCACTGGACCGCCGGGCGGATCGCGGGGCTGCTGGTCCGCTGAGGGCGGGGCCCGCGGCTCAGGCGCGGGGCTCGTCCCGGAGGAAGTCGGCGAGCGCCGCGGCCAGGGCCTCGGGCGCCTGCTCGGCGACGTGGTGGCCGGAGTCGATGCCGTGCCCGCGCACGTCGGTGGCCCACCGGCGCCAGATGGCCAGCGGATCGCCGTAGAGGTCCTCCAGGTCGTCCCGGAGCGACCACAGGGCCAGCGCCGGGCAGGTGACACGCCGCCCGGCGTCCCGGTCGGCCTCCTCGTGGAACCGGTCGACCGTGAGCCCGGCGCGGTAGTCCTCCAGCATCGCCCGCACCACCTCGGGGCGGCGGGTCGCCTGCCGCCACTCCTCGTAGTTCTCGGGGCCCATGGCGTCCGGGTCGCCGCGGTACCAGGCGTCGGGGTCGGCGGTGATGACCCGCTCGGGGATGTCCGGCTGCGCGAAGAAGAACCAGTGCCACCACTGGGTGGCGAACTCGGCCGTGATCCGCGACAGGTGCTCCGTCACCGGCAGGCAGTCCAGGAAGGCCACCCGGGAGACGGCGTCCGGGTGGTCGAGCACCAGGCGCAGCGCCACGGCGCCCCCGCGGTCGTGTCCGGCGAGGGCGAAGCGGCGGTGCCCGAGGTGGCGCATCGCCGCGACGACGTCCCCGGCGACGGCGCGCTTGGAGTAGCCCGCGTGGTCCGCCGTGAACCGCGGCCCGGTGGAGCGCCCGTAGCCGCGCAGGTCCGGGCAGACCACCGTGTGGCCGGCCGCCACGAGCCGCGGCGCGACCCGGTGCCACGTCGCCGACGTACGGGGGTAGCCGTGCAGGAGCACCACCGGCGGGCCGTCACCGCCGAAGCGGACGAAGACGGACGCCTCACCGACGTCGATCCGTGTCTCCTCGAAACCTTCGAACACCCTTGTCCTCCTCGGTCCTCGGCTCGCGCACGCCCGCCGACGCGGCATCGGCTCTCCCCTCTGCCCCGGATCCCGGGGGTCACGCGTGCGGCGGGGGGCACTGGTGGCGCCCTCCGCCGCTGCCGCCCGTGGGCGGGGTGCCGCCGGGGTACGGGTGTCAGCCGCGCAGCGGGCCCTCGCAGTGCACGTCAGAGGTGCCGCCGTGGCCGTCGGGCCAGATGTCCACCCGGCCGAAGGAGCAGGTCATGTCGGTGAGGTTGTTGTCGCCGCCCGTCGCCCGGTCCAGGACGAAGTGGTCGACGGTCTCGGACATGTCCTTCAGGACGAGGTCCGCGTCGGCGGCGTCGGTGAGCCGCGCCGTGACCCGGCCGGTGCAGGTGAAGCGCGGGCGCTCCGGGGAACCCCCGGCGGCGCACCGCGGCGCGAGGCCGGTCGTCGCGGCGAGGGAGTCGCGGATCCGCGCGGCCGTCGCGGCGCGCAGCTCGCCCACCGGGACGTACGTGGTGTCCGGCACGAACAGGTCGTCCACCTGGGCGATCTGGTCGTCGAGGAACGCGTCGAACTCCCGCTGGACGCCCGCGTTCCCGCCGAGCCGGTCGCGCCAGGCGTCGAAGGCCGCCGGGTCGCCGGCGCGCAGCAGGCGGTACATCTCCTGGAGCCGGGACGGGTGTTCGGTCCACAGGTACGTGAAGAACGCGCCCGCGTAGTCGTAGAAGCGGAAGCCGTCACCGGCGTACGTGGCGTGCAGCAGCTCGTCGACGGTCATGCGCGGGCGGCCGCCCGCGGTGTCGGCGATGACGCCCTGGATCAGGGACTTGCGGACCTTGACGCCGTCGTCGCGGGTGGCGCCGCCGAGGAACTCCGCGGTGCCCTCGTCCATCGCCGTGGTCCGGTCGCCCTCGTACCAGGGGCCCTCGCCGAAGAAGCCGGGCACCGCCCAGCGGCCGTTGAGGTAGTGCGTGTACTCGTGCCGGAACAGCTCTTCGAGCGTGAGCGAGGAGTCCTGGGGGACGCGGCGCTGGTACGTGTAGAAGGTGGCGCCCCGCTCGATGTACATGCCGCCGTTGTCGGTGCCCAGGCCGGTCAGGAGCGGCTGGAAGTCCTCGTACTGGGCGCGCGAGGCGTACAGGACGACGCGCAGGTCGGTGTTCGGGTCGCCCGCCAGCGGGGCCCGGGTGCCGACCACCCGCCGGAACTGGGCCTCCACCTGGCGGCTCGCGTAGGCGAGCTGGTCCACGGTGTCCCGGCCGAGTGCGGTGCGCACCGCCATGCCGTCCGTGCCCTGGACGCCGTAGCGGTAGGTGTGCGGGAAGAGACGCTTCTCGATGTCCGGGCGGCACACCTGGTACGGGGCGCAGGCGTCGAACGCGATCAGCCAGGCGGCGACCTTCGCCCAGGGCGCGCTGAGGTCGCCGAAGGCGCGGGCGGTGACGGCGAGCAGCGGACCGAGACCGGGGACGATCTCGCCGCGGAGTGCGTCGATCTGACCCATGCGCCCGTACTCCGAGACGGCGTCGCGCGCCACCCACGCGTTGGCCGTGCCCTTGAGGTGGGTGTGGTGCGCGAACGCCTTGAAGGCGGCGCGGTAGGCGGGCGCGGCGGTGACGGCCGCGTGGAAGGCGGTGTCCTGGTTGCCGGGGTACACGCCCAGGTAGTTGACGGAGAGGGCGGCGAGCGCGGCACCGGCCCACGAGGCGTCCTTGTGGGTGTCCGGCCGGTCCGGTCCCATGGTCGCGAGGACCCGCTGGATCAGCGGCAGTTGGTGCTGGCGCAGGCCCGGGGCGCTCGCCGCGTACAGGGCCTCGCGCAGCGTCTCGGCATTGGTACGGGTCACGTCGAAGGTGCGGGCGGCCGATCCGAAGGCGTCGACGGCCGCCCGCGTGGCGGCGACGGTCGGCGGGTCGGTGACGTCGATCTCGTCGCGCGAGAAGTCGTGGTACGCCACCGCGTGCAGATAGGTGAACATCTCCAGGAGGTGGCTGCCGTTCCTGCCGTCGTGGCCCGCCGCGAGCGCGCCGGCGCGGCGGGCGACGGCCTGCACGTGGGCGTCGGACATCACCGGCGCGAGGCGCCGGTCCCACGTCCAGACGAGGCCGCGCAGGCAGCCGTCGGCGGTGACGGCGCGGTCGGCGAGGAAGTCGGCGAGGCCCTCGGGGGACAACCGCGCCAGATCGTCGAGCGTGCAACCGGCAACGCGGGTGCGCTCGGTGGGCTCGGGTGTGCGCGGGCCGGGGACGCGGCCGTCGGCCAGACCGCCCGGCGCGAGCAGCCGCCGGGCCGACGGCTCGGGCGCCCTGGCCACCCGCTCGGCCCGATCGTACGGGTCGGCCGCGGCGGCCCCGCGGTCAGCCGTACGCCGCTCCGCGGGCGCCGGGGCGGTGGTGTCCGCCTGCCCGGGCGGGGCGACGGTGACGCACAGGGCCACCGCCGTGAGGAAGGTGAGCGCGCCTCTGCACAAGGATCGGCTCAAGGGTCCGTGCAGGGGCCTGCGCGGTGGTCTCGGACCGGGTCTCGAAGGAAACACAGGGGCTCCCGAGGTGGGGGGTCGTGGGAGAGCGGCGCCGCGGCATGATGCGCCGGAGCTCAAGTGCAGGTCCTTGTAGGGCCGTTGGCGGCGTTGCCCACGCGGCTCGCTCTCCGCCATGTGACGCGTAACGTAGTAATGTGAAATTGCACTGACAAGGGGTCAGACACGCCTTTGCCGCAACGAACGGGCATCTGACGAGCGGCAGTTGAGGAGCCACGCGATCCCTTGGCAGCCTCGGTGCAATGTGAAATATTACTGACGTGGCCACGGTCGAGCGGACAGCGAGCACCTCCCCGGACGTCATCGTCGTCGGAGCGGGCGTGGTCGGTGCCGCCTGCGCCTACTACGCGGCCCGCGCCGGCCTGGACGTCACCGTGGTCGACCGCGGCCCCGTCGCGGGCGGGACCACGGGCGCAGGTGAGGGCAACCTGCTGGTCTCGGACAAGGAGCCCGGCCCGGAACTGGAACTGGCCCTGCTGTCCACGCGGTTGTGGCGCTCGCTCGCCGAACTGCTGCCGCCCCGGATCGAGTACGAGGCCAAGGGCGGTCTCGTCGTCGCCTCCGAGCCGGGCGCCATGGCCGCCCTGCGCGACTTCGCCCGGCGGCAGGCGCACGCGGGCGTCACCGCGCGGGAGGTGCCGGGCGAGCGGCTCCGCGAGCTGGAACCCCATCTGGCTCCCGGCCTCGCGGGCGGCTTCCACTACCCGCAGGACGCCCAGGTGCAGCCCGCCCTCGCCGCCGCCCATCTGCTGCGCGCGGGCGGCGACCGGGTCCGGCTGCGGCTCGGCGAGGAGGTCACCGGCGTCCTCACCGGCGCCGGCGGGCGGATCCGCGGCGTGCGGACCCGCGCGGGCGAGCTGCACGCGCCGTACCTCGTGAACGCCGCGGGCACCTGGGGCGGCGACCTCGCCCGGCTCGCGGGCGTGGCCCTGCCCGTGCTGCCGCGGCGCGGCTTCGTCCTGGTCACCGAGGCGCTGCCGCGCGTGGTCCGGCGCAAGGTGTACGCGGCGGACTACGTCGCCGACGTCGCCAGCGACTCGGCGGCGCTGCGGACCTCGGCCGTCGTCGAGGGCACCCCCGCCGGGCCCGTGCTCATCGGCGCGAGCCGGGAGCGGGTCGGCTTCGACCGCTCCTTGTCGGTGGCGGCGCTGCACCGCCTGGCCGCGCAGGCGGTACGGCTCTTCCCGGTCCTCGCCACCGTACGGGCCGTGCGCGCCTACGCCGGGTTCCGGCCGTACCTGCCCGACCACCTGCCCGCGATCGGTGCCGACCCCCGCGTCCCCGGCCTGCTGCACGCCTGCGGTCACGAGGGCGCGGGCATCGGCCTCGCCCCGGCGACGGGCCTGCTGGTGGCCGCGCTGCTCACCGGCGGCGAACTCCCGCTCGACACCGCGCCGTTCCGGCCCGACCGGTTCGGCGCGCACTCCGCCTGCGGAAAGGAAGCGAACCATGGCGCGTGACAGCCGTACGCCCGCCCGCCTCGTGGGCGCGGCGCCCCGGGCCGCCTTCGAGATCACCTTCGACGGGCGCCCGGTCCCGGCCCTGTCCGGCCAGTCGGTGGCGGCCGCGCTGTGGGCGGCGGGCATCCTCGCCTGGCGCACCACCCGCGTCGGCGGACGGCCGCGCGGCGCGTTCTGCGGCATCGGCCAGTGCCACGACTGCCTGGCCACCGTCAACGGCCGCCCCAACCGCCGCGCCTGCCTGGTCCCGGCCCGGCCCGGCGACGCCGTCACCACACAGGAGGGACACGGCCGTGCCGGACTCGACACCTGAGGCGGAGGGGCCGGGGCCGTGGTGCACCACGGACGGGCCGACGCCGGACACCCACGGGCCGGGCCCCGCCCCCGCCCCGCCCGCCGAACCCTGCGACCTCGCGGTGATCGGCGCGGGTCCGGCAGGGCTCGCGGGTGCCGTGGCCGCGTCCGGGCTCGGCCTCTCCGTGACCCTGCTGGACGGCGCGGACCGGCCGGGCGGCCAGTTCCACCGCCACCCCGATCCGGCGCTGGGCGCGGCGCGTCCCGGGGCCCTCCACCACGACTGGTCCGTCTTCACGGGCCTGTACCACCGCCTGACCTCCAGCGCGGTGACCCGCCTGACCGGCCACCACGTATGGACCGTCGTACGCGACGGCGACCTCTGGGCGGTGCACGCGGTCACCGGCCCGGACGGCGACGGCGACGGCGACGGGGACGGCGACAGGGACGGGGACAGTGACGACGGCGCCGGCGACGGAGGCCGCCCGGTGTGCGTGCGCGCCCGCGCGGTGCTCTTCGCGACCGGCTCCCACGAACGCCATCTGCCCTTCCCCGGCTGGACCCTGCCGGGCGTGGTGGCCGCCGGTGGTGCTCAGGCGATGCTGAAGTCGGGCCTCGTGCTTCCCGGCCGCCGGGTCGTGGTGGCGGGCAGCGGTCCGCTGCTCCTTGCGGTGGCCTCGGCCCTGGCCGCGGCGGGCGCCCGCGTCCCCGTGGTGGTGGAGGCGTCGGCCTACCGCGCGTACGCCCGCGTGCCGCGCGCCCTGCTCGCCGCCCCGCACAAGCTGGTGGAGGGCGCGGCCCACGGCGCGGCGCTGCTGCGCCACCGGGTGCCGCTGCGCACCCGCAGCGCGGTGACCCGCGCCCACGGCACCGACCGGGTGGAGGCGGTCACCGTCTCCCGGCTCGACCGCCACTGGCGGCCCGTGCCGGGCACCGGCCGCCGTATCGCCTGTGACGCGCTCGCCGTCGGCCACGGCCTGGTGCCGCAGGTGGAGCTGGCCCTCGGGCTCGGCTGCGCGACGCGGCGGACGCCGGACGGGACGTACGCCCTCGTCCTGGACGGCGTGCAGGCCACCACGGTCCCCGGGGTGTTCGCCGCGGGCGAGACCGGCGGCGTGGGCGGTGCCCAACTCGCCTATACCGAGGGCGAGCTGGCGGGTGTCGCCGCGGCGGCCCACCTGCTCGGCCGGTCCGCGCTCGTCCGCACGGCACGCGTGCGCGAGCTGGGGCGGCGGCGCGCCCGGCTGCGCGCCTTCGCCGACGCCATGGCCCGCGCGCACGCGCCCGGCCCCGGCTGGACCCGCTGGCTCGACGACGGCACGGACGTCTGCCGCTGCGAGGAGGTCACCGCGGGGCGCGTCCGCGAGGCCGTCGCCGACTACGGCGCCCGGGACGCGCGCACCGTCAAGCTCCTCACGCGCGCGGGCATGGGCTGGTGCCAGGGCCGTGTGTGCGGCACGGCCGTGGCCTGCCTGGCGGAGGCGGCACCCGGCCCCCGGCAGCCGCCGTCCCCGGAGCGCAGACCGCTCGCCGCACCGGTGCCCCTGGGAGTGCTCGCGGCCCTTGACACGGAGGAGACCGGGACGCGGGACCCAGACCCGGACCCCGACCCCGACCCTGACCCTGACCCCGACGACCATCCCTCACACGACACCGCCATCGCCACCGCCACCGCCACCGCCGACATCACCGCCACCACCGCCACCGCCACCGCCGACACCCCTGCCGAGGACTCCGCCACGGCCACCGACGCCCAGGCGTGCTCCCCGCCCGACGAGCAGTAGGACCGGGGCGCAAGACGCCCCCTCAGCCCTGGCCCGCCCGCAGCCCCTGCCCTCCACGCCACACGTCACACCACAGAAGGGCCCCTTCATGACGTCCCTGACGACGCCCCCCTCCCCCGCCGCCTCCTGGACCCCCGACCTCCCGTGGCGCGGCCTCATGGTCGCCACCGCGCTCCCGTTCCGCGACGACCTGTCCGTCGACCACGACGCGTACGCCGAGCACGTGCGCCGCCTCCTCGACCACGGCTGCGACGGCGTCGTGCCGAACGGCTCCCTCGGCGAGTACCAGACCCTCACCGCCGACGAGCGCGCCCGCGTGGTGCGGACCGCCGTCGAGGCCGCGGGCGACGGTGCCCGGGTGATGCCCGGCGTCTCCGCGTACGGCGGCGCCGAGGCCCGCCGCTGGGCCGAGCACGCGGCCGGACTGGGCTGCGGCAGTGTCCTGGCGCTGCCGCCCAACGCCTACCGGGCCGACGCGCGGGCCGTGCGCGCCCACTACGCCGAGGTGGCCGCGGCCGGGCTGCCCGTCGTGGCCTACAACAACCCGCTCGACACCAGGGTCGACCTGACCCCGGACCTGCTCGCCGACCTGTGTGCCGCGGGCCACGTCGTGGCGGTCAAGGAGTTCAGCGGCGACGTGCGCCGCGCGTACGAGATCGCCGAACTCGCGCCCGGGCTCGACCTGTTGGCCGGTGCCGACGACGTCCTGCTGGAGCTCTCCCTCGCCGGTGCCGTCGGCTGGGTCGCCGGGTACCCCAACGCCTTCCCCGCCTCCTGCGCCGAGCTCTACCGCGCCGCGACCGCCAGGGACACGGCCGCGGCCCTGCCGCTCTACCGGTCCCTGCACCCACTCCTGCGGTGGGACTCGAAGACCGAGTTCGTCCAGGCCATCAAGGCGTCCATGGACGTCGTCGGGTTCCGCGGCGGCCCCACCCGGCCGCCGCGCCTGCCGCTCACCGCGGACGCCGGCGCCCGCGTGCGGGCCGCCACGGAGAAGGCCGTCGCCGACGGCCACCGCTGACGACCACCGCTGATCCCAGGGAGACTTCCATGCGGACGCGTCGCGTCTTCCACGCCGTGGACTCGCACACCGAGGGCATGCCCACGCGCGTGATCACCGGCGGCGTCGGGGTCGTCCCCGGCGCCACCATGGCCGAACGCAGGCTCCACTTCATCGACCACCTCGACCACCTGCGCACCCTGCTGATGTACGAGCCGCGCGGGCACGCCGCGATGAGCGGCGCGATCCTCCAGCCGCCCACCCGCCCCGACGCCGACCACGGCGTGCTCTTCATCGAGGTCTCCGGGCTGCTCCCGATGTGCGGGCACGGCACCATCGGCGTGGCCACCGTGCTCGTCGAGACCGGCATGGTCACCGTGACCGAACCCGTCACCACGGTCCGGCTCGACACCCCGGCGGGCCTGGTCACCGTCGACGTACAGGTCGAGGACGGGGCGGCGCGGGCGGTCACGCTCACCAACGTGCCCGCGTTCTGCGTCGGCCTCGACCGCAAGGTGGACGTACCGGGGTACGGGACGGTGACGTACGACCTCGCCTTCGGCGGCAACTTCTACGCGTTCGTCGAACTCGGCGCCCTGGGGCTGCCGTTCGACCGGGCCCGCAAGGACGAGCTGCTCGCGGCGGGCCTCGCCGTCATGGCGGCGGTCAACGCGTCCGACGAGCGGCCCGCGCACCCGCTGCACCCGGAGATCAGCGGCCTGAAACACGTCTACCTCGCCGCCCCCGGCTCCGACGCGCGCCGCTCGCGGCACGCCATGGCCATCCACCCCGGCTGGTTCGACCGCTCCCCGTGCGGGACGGGAACCTCCGCGCGGATGGCCCAACTGCACGCCCGCGGCGCCCTGCCGCTGCACCAGGACTTCGTCAACGAGTCGTTCATCGGTACGGAGTTCACCGGCCGCCTCGTCGCCGAGACGGACGTCGGCGGCGTCCCCGCCGTCGTGCCGCGCGTCACCGGACGCGCCTGGATCACCGGCACGGCCCAGTACTTCCTCGACCCCGACGACCCGTTCCCCGGGGGGTTCCTGCTGTGACCCGCACCGGTACCGGCCGGGCCCCGCCGGGGCCGCGGCGACGACAACGTGACATTGTACGCTGGTGATCCGCCCCGCCCCGGGCGCCACGTCACGGTGCGAGCGGCCGTGAGCGGCTGTGCGCGGCGGGGTCACGAAGGGACACCACGACCATGGGCCACCTCAAGCAGCGCAACCTCATCACCACCCGGGAGCGCCTGCGCGACCAGGTGGCCCACGCCCTGCGGGCGGCGCTCATCTCGGGCGAACTCCGCCCGGGCGAGGTGTACTCGGCGCCGGGCCTCGCGGAGGACTTCGGCATCTCCGCGACGCCGGTGCGCGAGGCGATGCTGGACCTGGCGCGCGAGGGCCTCGTCGAGCCGGTGCGCAACAAGGGGTTCCGGGTCACCGAGGTCAACGAGCGCGACCTGGACGAGTACACGGAGATCCGCACCCTCATCGAGGTCCCCATGACCGGCCGGATCACCCGTACCGCGGACCGCGCGGACCTGGAGGCGCTGCGGCCGGTCGCCGAGGAGATCGTGGCCGCGGCCCGCGACCACGACCTCATCGGCTATCTGGAGGCCGACCGCCGCTTCCACCTCTCCCTGCTGGCGCTCGGCGGCAACGACCGCCTGGTGGAGACGGTCGGCGACCTGCGCAAGCGCTCCCGCCTGTACGGTCTGACCGCCCTGGACGAGAGCGGCCGGCTGCTGCCGTCGGCGCGGGAGCACCTGGAGCTGCTCGACCTGATGGTGGCGGGCGACGCGCGGGGCGCGGAGGCCTGCATGACGCGCCACCTCGGCCACGTCCGCTCCCTGTGGGCGGAGGGCGCCCCCGAGCGCCGCAGGCCCACCCGCCACGGCCTGACCGTCCGCCTGAGCCAGGGCTGAGCCCGGCAGCACACCGGGCCCTAACCTGCCCGGAGGCGGGACCGGTTCAGGCGCGGCGGTTCGTCATCGCCCCGGCGATGAACCGAGGCGGCGGGCCTGGTCCCGGCCGACCTCCGCGGCCCGGTGGAGGTAGTCCGCGATGACCTCCAACTGCTCGTCGCTGTAGCTCTCCAGGACCGCGCCGAACGCCGTGCCCGGGGCCTCCCAGGCCCGCGCGAGCCGCTCCCCCGCGTCGGGCACCAGCGCGACCAGGGCCCGCCTGCGGTCCTCCGGGTCGCTGCGGCGCTCCACGAACCCCGCCTTCTCCAGCCGGTCGACCAGGCGGGAGGCCGAGCCGGAGGCCAGGCCGGTGAGGCGGGCGATGTCGCCGGTGGTGACCGGGCCGGGCTCCAGGTCGAGCAGCGCCAGGCACTGCACGTCGGTGGGGTGCAGCCCGACCCGGTCGGCCATGGCCTGGTTGAACAGCGTGTACGCGGCGTAGTGCCGTTGGCTTTCCGCGATCACACGGGCCAGCAGCTCCGGGCGGTTCGGCATCCTGCGTCTCCCCAGAAAAATATGCGTGGCGAAGATGTTGCACCACGATGTATCTTCGTGGCGAAGCTTATTCGCCACGCGGGCATTCTATCCGGGCTCGCCCGGGGACACGCTTCGCCGACTTCCCCGGGGACACGCCTCCCTGGGCCACCCAATGCGGGACCGGTGCTCCGCGCCGCCCGCCCGCGGACCTCGCGGCGCCCCCGCACCCCGCCGGACCGGTTCCCGGCTCCCCGCGCGTGCCCGCGCCCGCACCCCACCACCGGAAGGAACTCCAACCATGACCGTCCTCGTCACCGGAAGCCGCGGCGCCGTCGCCCGCCGCCTCACCGCCCTGCTGCGCGAGCACGGGGTCGCCGTGCGCGCGGCGTCGCGGCAGCCCGAAGGCCCGGACACCGTCCCCTGCGACCTGACCGACCCCACCACCTTCGCGGCCGCGCTCAAGGGCGTGACCTCGGTCTTCCTGTACGCCGAGCCGTCGTGCGCCGGCGCCTTCGCCGAGGAGGCCGCCGCGGCCGGCGTCGAGCACGTCGTCCTGCTGTCGTCCTCCGCGGTCCTCGCCCCCGACGCCGCCGACAACCCCATGGCCAGGTCCCACCTGGACGCGGAGACCGCCCTGGAGCCCGCCCCGTTCCGTACGACCTTCCTGCGCCCCGGGGCGTTCGCCGCCAACGCGCTGGCGTGGAGCTGGAGCCTGCGGGCAGGACGGCCGGTCAGCCTCCCCTACCCGAACTCGCACAGCGACCCGATCCACGAGGCCGACGTGGCGCGGGCCGCGTTCGCCGTGCTCACCGACCCCGCCCTCGGCGGCCGCCCGTACGTCCTGACCGGTCCGGAGTCGCTGACCTTCGCCGAGCAGATCGCCGTCCTGAGCCGGGTCATGGGCCGCGACGTGCCCGTGCGGGAGGTCGGCCGCGAGGAGTGGAAGAAGGAGGTGGCGGATTACATGCCGCCGGGCTTCGCCGACTGCCTGCTGGACTGGTGGCGGGCCCACGACGGCACACCCGTCGAACTCACCCGCTGCGTCGAGCAGTTGACCGGCCGACCGGCCCGCTCCTTCGCCACCTGGGCCCGCGACCACGCCGCCGACTTCACGGGGTGAGGCCCGGCCGCGCGGCCCGGGTCACGGGTTGCAGTTGAGCACCGTGCCCTCGTTGACGAAGCAGGTGTCGACGCCTTCGTTGCCGTCGACGACGCCCTCGTTCAGCAGGACCTGGAGCCGGTCGTCGCCCGGGTTGCCGTGGATCCTGCCCGACGGGCCGTTGAAGGAGGCGACGACGTCGTCGTTGCCGTCACCGGCCTGGACGAGGCCGGTGTTCTCCTCCTCGACGCGGATGGTGTCGGCGCCCCGGTTGCCGTTGACGACACCGGCGCGGTTGAAGGTGACCCGCACGGTGTCGCGGCCGTCGTACCCGAAGACCACGTCGCCGGGGCCGAGGCTGTCGCAGCGGATGTCGTCGTCGCCGTTCGTTCCGTTGATCTCCGGTCCGGGCTGCGGCTGCCCGTTGACGACGCAGCCCGTCGCCACGGGGGCCGCGCCGACGGGCGCGGCCCAGGCGGAGAGGCCGAGGGCCGCCACCACGGCGGCGAGCCGCGCCGCTCGGCGGGCGAGGGCGCGGACCGGACGTGTGCTCGCGTTGTCCATGCCTCAAGCGTCGGGCGGGCGGGCCGAGTTGTCAGCGCCCCTGCACCGGACATCACCCGTACGCGTGAGGGCGCCCGCGGGGCGCGCACCGCCGCCGAGGGGGTACGCCGTCCGGTCCCGCCAGCGCGCGCCGTCCCAGGTGATCAAGTGGACGGCGGCCACGGCGCACGTCAGCGGCAGCGCGGGCGTCAGCTCGGCCTCCAGGGCGGCGTACGCGGCGTCCTGCGTCGCGGGGCCCTCGCTGTTGGCGACCGTCAGGTGCGGCGCGAGGCCGGCGCCGAAGATCCCCCGGTACGGGACCGCCTCCGGCCAGCGCCCGGTCAGGTCCTTGGTGAGCGCCACGACCGGGTCGTGCGGCCAGGGGTCGAGGTAGAGCACGCCGGGGTAGCGGCCGAACTCGGTGAACGTCAGCTCGAACGCGGCGTGCGCGGCGAAGAGGGTGGAGAGGTCACGCTCCACCCGGGCATCGACACGGCTCTCGTGCAGGAAGGGGTAGAGCACGGTGACGTGCGCCGGGAACCCGGCCCTGACCAAGGGGTCGGCCTCGGGGACCTTGATGGTGAGGGCCGTGTCCCCCACGGTGTCGGGCCACCCGTCCGCCCCCCGGTCCCGCCGGGCCGCGCGCCCGTCTGTGCTCATGACGGGCCATGATCCCACCGCCGCGGCGGCGGGCCCGCGGGCGGGGTCACCGTCCGGCGCGCGCCCGGTGGCGGCGTACCGCGTCCCGGTTGGCGCACCGGTGCGAGCAGTAGCGGCGCACCCCGGTGCGCGAGGTGTCGGCGAAGGTCGTGACGCACTCGGTGACGGCGCAGCGCCGCAGCCGGTGCATGCCCCGGCCCACCAGGTGCAGCGCGGTGCCGACGGCGATCAGCGCGTACAGGAGGGAGCCGAGCGACTGGTGGTCGTCGCGGTAGTGGAGGTGCCAGCCGTCGCCCGCGTGGTCGGTGAGCCGGGGGTGGCTCGTGCCGGCCGCCAGCATCGCGTTGAGCAGGGCGGCGCGCTCCGGCTCGGCGGCGGCGTCGACGACCTCCTCCCACGCGTCGAGGAGGGCCAGGACCCGGTCCAGGTCCTCGGGCACGGCGGGGCGTTCCAGGGTCAGTCCGGCGGCACGGCAGCGTGCCGCGAGCTCCTGGGGGCTCTCCGGGCGCCGGTTCGCCAGGTCCGCGGCCAGTCGGACCGCGTCCACACCGTAAGGGTTGAGCTGCACAAGACTATTACAGCACTGTCGTGGCCATGCAGAACACCGGTGCCGCCCACCCGCGTGCGGGGCGGCCATGAGCCTTCCGTCCGCCCTGTCCAAGGCGCTGCCTCCCGCGGGTCCGCGGCGCGTCATCGCCGCCTCCAACTTCGTCAACACCGTCGGCAGCGGCCTCTACCTGACCGCCGGGGTGCTGTACTTCACGCAGGCGGTCGCCCTGCCCGCGCACCAGGTGGGTCTCGGCCTCGGCATCGCGGGGTGCGTCTCGCTGGCCGCGGGCATCGCCGTCGGCCACCTCGCGGACCGGCGCGGAGCCCGGGGCGTGTACGCCGCCACCCTCGCCGTCCAGGCCCTCGCCACGGCAGCGTTCGTGCTGGTGGACGGCTTCTGGCCGTTCGTCGTCGCGGTGAGCGTGGCCACCGGGGCGAAGGCCGCGGGGGTCGCGGCGCGCAGCCCGCTCATCCGCCACCACGGGGGCGAGCGGCCGCAGGAGTTCCGCGCGTACCTGCGGGCCGTGACGAACGTCGGCATCTCCCTGGGCGCCCTGCTGGCGGGCGTGGCCGTGCACGCCGGCACGCTCACCGCGTACCACCTGCTGGTCGTCGGCAACGCGCTCGCGTTCGCCGCCTCGGCGGTGCTCGTGCTGCCGCTGCCGCCGGTCAGGCCGGTGCCCGTCGCGCCCGGGCCGCGCCGGGCCGCCCTGCGCGACGGGCCCTACCTGGTCCTGACCGTTCTCGACGGGGTCATGGCGGTGCAGTTCAAGGTGCTCACGGTGGCGCTGCCGCTGTGGCTGGTCGAGGCCACCACCGCCCCGTCCTGGCTGGTGTCGGGCACCATGCTCGTCAACACCGTCATCGTCGTCGCCCTCCAGGTGCGGGCGAGCCGCGGCGTCGACTCCCCCGCGGCGGGCGGGCGCGCCTACCGCCGCTCGGGGGTGGCCTTCCTCGCCTCCTGCGCGCTGATCTCCCTGGCCGCGGGCCCGCCGACGTGGGCCGCCGTGACGCTGCTCCTGGTCGCCGTGGTCGTCCACGCCGTGGGCGAACTGTGGCACGCGGCGGCCGGGTTCGAGGTCTCCTTCGCGCTCGCCCCGCCGGGCGCCACCGGCCAGTACCTGGGCGTGTTCGGCCTGGGCGCGGGCCTGGCGGAGGCTCTCGGACCGGGCCTGCTCCTCTCCCTGTGCGTCACGTGGGGCCGTCCCGGCTGGTACGTCGTGGGGGCGCTGTTCGCCGTGACGGGCCTGGCGGCTCCGCTCGCGGTCCGCCGGGCCGAGCGCGCGCAGCGGGCCGCACAGGCCTTCGTAGCACCACCGTTGGCGCAGGCCGGGCTAGGGGGCGCGCTCCGTCGCCGGTGACGGAGCGGGCGGCTGCGCGAGCGCCGGGAGCTCCCGCAGGGCGCGCACCGGTGAGCCGAAGACCGGCAGGAACGCGCACGTCAGGCAGATCGCACCGGTCCACACCGCCGCGCGTACGCCGACCAGTTCGCCGATGACACCGGCGAGGACCGAGCCGATCGCCAGGGCGCCGGTGAGCAGGAAGCGGAAGGTGGCGTTCATGCGGCCGAGGAGCGGGTCGGGGGTGAGGTGCTGGCGCAGGGTGACGCCCAGGACGTTGTCGAGGCCCGTGCGGGCCGTGGCGAGCAGCCAGCCCGCGCCCGCCACCCACAGCCAGGGCCCGTCCCCGACCAGCCCCACGGCCAGGCCCGCGGGGGCGAGCCACAGCCCGGCGAGGGCCATCGCCCGGCCGTGGCCGAGGCGGGCCGCGAGGCGGCGGGCGCAGAGCGCGCCGACCAGCAGACCGAGGCCGCCCACCGCCCAGTACAGGCCGAGCGCCCCGGCGGGCAGGCCGAGTTCACGGGCGAACAGGACCGGAAGGACGGCGTTGACCAACTGCCCGCCGAGGTTGTTCAGCGTCGCGCCGAGGGCCATGGCCCGCAGCTCGGGGCGGCCGAACACGTGCCGCAGCCCCTCCGCGATCTCCGCGCGCAGCCGCCGCCGGGCGCCGGGCGCCGCGGCGGGCGCGTGCCCCCGGCCGATCCGGGTGAGGCCGACCGCGGAGGCGAGGTAGGCGACCGCGCCCGCCGCGAGCGCCAGGGGCGCCGTGAACGCCTGGACCACGAGGCCGCCCGCGCCGCGCCCGGCGATGTTGGCGCCCGCCATCAGGCCCATGACCGCGGTGTTCGCCCGCACCAGGCGGTCGCGCCCGACGAGGTCGGGCAGGACGCTCTGCGAGCCGACGTCGAAGAACACGGTGGCGGCGCCGTTCAGCAGCACGACCGCGTACAACTGCGGCAGCGACAGCGCGTCCAGCCACCAGGCCACGGGCACGGACGCGAGCAGCAGGGCGCGGGCCGCGTCCGCGGCGACCAGGACGCGGCGGCCCGGCAGCCGGTCCACCCAGGCCCCCGCGGGCAGGCCGATGAGCAGGAAGGCCGCGGTGGACAGCGCGGCGAGGGCGCCCACCTGGCCCGGCCCGGCGTCGAGGGCGGTGACGGCGAGCAGGGGGACGGCCACGTAGCCGACGTTGGTGCCGAGGTGGCTGAGGGCGCCGGCCGCGAACAGCGTCCGGAAGTCCCGCAGCCCCCACGGGGAGCCGTGTGCGGAGGTCATGCGGGGCACGATGCGGGGCGGCGGGCGCCACGGCCCAGTGATTTAGCCTGAGCTGAATGATCGAGATCGCATTCGGTACGGAGGACGTGGCCCGGACCCGCTTCGCGCTGTCCCCGCTGTGGGAAGTGGTGGCGAGCGTCCGGGTGTTGAAGGGCGCGGACGAGCACGGCCTGCACCGCGCCTGGGTGCGGCAGGTGCGGCCGCGGCTCGCGGCGTCGGGCGTCGACCTGTCGCCGCTGTTCGACCTCGTTCCGGTACCGGCGCACGCGCCGTGGGCGGGGTACGTGCCCGGCTTCCTCTGCCCGCCGCCCACGACGCCGCTGCCGTCGCTTGCGGTGGAGCTGGCCACGGTGCGCGGCACGCCGCCGGCGCTGCTGCGCACCAAGGCCGACGTACCGCCCGCGCGCATGGCGGCGCTGCGCGCGGACCCCGAGGCGGAACTCGGCCGCCTCGCGGACGTGATCGAGGCGTACTGGGAGCTGGCCCTCGCCCCGTACTGGTCGCGGGTGCTCACCCTCCTGGAGGACGACATCCGCTACCGCGCGAGCCGCCTGGTGGACGGGGGCGCCCAGCGGCTGTTCCAGGACCTCGACCCCCAGGTGACCTGGGCGGGCGGCACGCTGCACCTGGAGCACCGCACCGCGCGCGGCTCGCGCCGCCTCGACGGCCGGGGCCTGCTCCTGGTGCCGTCGGCCTTCGTGTGGCCGCGTGTCTTCTCGGTCCTCAACGAGCCCTGGCAGCCGTCGCTGCGGTACCCGCCGCGGGGCGTGGGCACGCTCTGGCAGTCCCGGCCGGTGCGGGTCTCCGACGCGCTGGCGGGGGTGGTGGGCCGGGCCCGGGCGGTCCTGCTCGCGGAGCTGTCCGCCCCCGCGTCGACCACCGACCTGGCCCGGCGCACCGGCCTCACGCCCGGGGGCGTCTCCCAGCACCTCACGCTGCTGCGCACGGCGGGCCTGGTGAGCGCCCACCGCTCGGGCCGCCACGTGCTGTACGCGCGGACCCGGGCGGGCGAGACGCTGGCCCAGGCGCCGGGGGCGGGCTGAGCGGGTGCCGCCCCCGGCGGGAGCGGCGTACGGCGGCCTCCGGTCAGACGGCGTACGGCATGCCCCGGTCAGACGGCGTACGGCAGCCTTCGGGCGACCGGCGTGTACGGCAGCCTCCGGGCAGCCGCGTGGCCACGGCGGCGCGTGGGAGCGCCCACGGGTGTCGGACGGCTCGCGGGAGGGCGCGAGGGCCTTCCGGCGCCCCTCGGCTGCCTCGTCCGGCCCCCGCCGGGCGTCGTCGTACGGGCGGGGCCCGGGTAGGCAGCCAGGGGATCGCGTCGACGGGAGCGGTCGCCGCGCAGCGAGCGGACAGCGGAGGACGACATGGCCATCATCGTCACGTTCGACATCCCGGGCGTCGGGCAGGAGCTCTACGACGCGTGCGTCAGCCGGCTCACCGACGGCGGCGAGTTCACCTCGCTCGCCGACGTTCCCGCGCCGGGCCTGATCTCCCACGCGGCCGGACCGGTCGACGGCGGCTGGCGGATCGTCGACGTGTGGGAGTCCGAGGAGGCGCTGGAGAACTTCGCGAAGGTCCTGCAGCCGGTCCTCGCCGACCTGGGCCACGCCGACGTGGAGCCGCAGATCATCCCGGCGCACAACGTCGTCACCCACTGACCCGCGCCCGCGGCACCCCGGGCCGGGCCGTCCGCGCCGGGGGTGGCGTGTGCCGCCGTGCGGCGGCGTCCGAACGGGGTGCGGGGCCGGGGCGGGGGCAGGGCCTCCGTGGGTGCGCGGGGCCGGGCTGCTACATCAGGTCGGATGACCCCTGTCTTCTGTACGCGGCGCCGGTTCCTGTCCGTGGCGTCATCCGTGGCGTCATCCGCGGTGGCGGTTCCGTCGGCTACGGGGAGCGCCCCGTCCGACGAGCGGCCCGACGGGCAGTGGTGGACCGGGCCGTGGCCGACCGGCCTGCGGGCCGCGGCGGTACGGGCGATGCCCGCGGCGGTGGCGTACGCGCGCTCGGGGCGGTGGCCGTTCGGTGCGGTCCTGGTCGCCGCGGACAGCGGGGAGGTGGTGGCGGGCGCCGCCAACACCGTGCAGGACGAGGACCCCACCGCGCACGCGGAGATGAACGTGCTGCGCTCCGCCACCGCGCGGGGCCTGTCGATGGCGCGCCACGTCGTGGTCAGTACGGCGGAGCCGTGCCCGATGTGCGCGGGCGCGCTGCTGTGGGCCGGGGTCCGCGCGGTGGTGTTCGGCACGTCCAGCGCCCGGATCGCGGCCCTCGGCGTCCCTCAGATCGCCCTGCCCTTCGAGACGGTCGCCCGCCACTCGACGCTGGGGCCGCACCCCGCGGTGGGCGGCGGGGTACGCACCGACCTGACGGACCCGCTGTACCGGGCCATGGCCCGGAGGCGCCGACGGGGCCGCGCCGGGTAGGGCCGGGGCGGCCGCCCCGATGAAGGACAGCCGCGCGAGCGCGTCCTCGCCGTACACCCGGTATCCGGCGGGCGTCCGGTCGGCGGGCAGCAGCCCTGCACCCTCGTAGTCCGGAGCCCCACCTACGGGGTGCGAAGCTTCACGGCCTCGCGGACCCGGTGCAGATGGACGAGGACGTCGTAGGCCCGCCCGACGGCGAGCGTGGGGAGGGGGTCGGCCGTGAACACCGACCCGGCGTCGTAGACGGGGCGGGCGGTGCCCAGCCAGGAGCGGGCCGGGTCCGTGAGGGCGCGCAGGTCCAGGTAGTGGTCCCGGTGGTGGACCCGGTCGAGGGTGTGCTCGTGCATGCCGGGCGCGGCCGGGGGCACGGTGGTCTTCTTCCAGTCCCTGTCGAAGGGGGCGTCCTTGGTGAGGAAGGAGCCCCGGTTGAAGGTGAAGCCGATGGCGAGGTAGCCCCGCCCGAGGGCGTCGCGCAGGTAGGCGCCCTGGGTCCTGGGGTACATCTCGGGGTCGGTGGACAGGTAGCCCACGTGGCCGTTGTGCGCCGACAGGAGGATCTTGTCGCCGGTCCGGCGGTGCCACCAGGCGACGTTGTCGGCCATGGCCCGGTCGCGCAGGTGCTCCGCCGCGGCCACCGAGTCCGGGTCGGAGGGGTCGAGGGAGACGAAGGCGAAGGTCTGGGCGATGTTCCGGGCGTGCTGCACGGCCCACTCATGGTCCTCGCTCCGGGTGTGCGGCGCCGCCCGCTCATGGGGCTCGTCCCGGGTGGGCCGCGCCGCCCTCTCGCGCCCCCCGGTCCCGGGGCCGCGCTCCCCCTTCCCGGCGTGCCGCGTCCCCCGCTCGTGGTGCTCGCCGCCCGCGCCCGCGCGGGCGGTGACGAGGTCCAGCGCCTCCTGGGCCCGTACGGCGTTCCGCCGCCGCTCCGCGAGGGGCTTGCGCAGGTACGCGAAGACGTCGTCGAGCGGGCGGAGTTCCGCGTACAGCTCCTCCAGGCGCGGCAGCGACCGCGGGCACGCCTCACGCACGTACGAGGTCACCCGCGTGAAGATCCGGTCGCCGAGGGCGGGGGCGCCGATGTCGTCCCCCATGAAGCGCACCCCGCGTCGCGGACGGCGGCGGTTGTGGTCGCGCATCCAGCCGATGAGGCTCGCGAACTCCTCGCGCTCCCACGGCGAACCGGCCAGTGTCTCCGCTGCGACCTGCCGGGCGTCGCCCGCGCCGCCCTGGAGGAACTCGTCGATCCGCAGCCCCGCCGACCAGCTCATCTCCAAGGCGAAGGTGGTGAAGCCCTTCTTCTCGACGAGGTGGCGGAAGACCCGCTCCTTCATGGTGAAGAACTCGTGCGAGCCGTGCGTGGCCTCCCCGAGGCCGACCACCCTGGCGTCACCGATCATCGAGCCGAGCGCCCGCAGGTCGGTGGTACGGCCGCCCGGCTCGGTCGAGCGCAGCGGGTGGGCGGCCCGCTCCAAGGCCCGTACGGCGGCCGCCTCCTGGCCGGTGGTCCGCCGACCGGCGGCCCGGTGCACCGAGGCCGGTGCGGCCGCGCCCGCCACCGGTGCCGCCGGCACCGTGCCCGCGGCGGCCGTGGCCGCCGTGGCCGCCGTGGCCGCCGTGGCCACCAGCAGCTTCCGCCGCCCGATCCGCTGCTGCCCGTACGTCGTCATCCTCGTCGCTCCTCATCTCGTGCGCTCGCCACGGCCGTTGCTCTGATCATGGTGGGAGGAGAGGTGCGCATGCCCTGGGGGCGGCCTCCGAAGTCAGCGGGGGTTAGCCCCAGGCCGGGGACGGCGACGCCCCGTGGCCCTGGTGTCCGGTGTTCCGGGGCGGGCGTGGAGGATGAGACCCATGTGCTATGTTTGATCTTGAGCCGGTCACCGGAACACCCAGTGGCTGACCGCGCGTCGGTGGTCCAAGGAAAGACGCCCCGCTTCCTGCGGGGAAATGCAGGTGCAAGGCCTGCCCGGCGCTCCGATGAAGCCCCACCCCGTGCACGCGGGGTGGGGCTTTCGCGTACGGCCTCGCGTACGGCCTCGCGTACAACCTCGCGTGCGGCGCGTCCGCCGACCCGGGGGGCCGCCGGGCGCGGCCACCCGAGCCGGGTGCCAACGGGCGCGCCCGGCGGGAGACTTAGCGCTCCGCCGGGTCGGCGCAGAGTTCCGCGAAGCGGTGGGTGTTGATGTTGCCGCCGGAGACGATGACGCCGACGCGTGGCGGTACGTCGGTGAGGCGACCGGCCAGGAGCGCGGCGAGGGCCGTGGCGCCGCTGGGCTCGACGACGATCTTCAGGCGTTCGAAGGCGAAGCGCATCGCGGCGCGGATCTCGTCGTCGGAGACCAGCACGACCTCGTCCACGAGGCGCTGGTTGATGGGGAACGTCAGCTCCCCCGGGGTCTCGATGGCCTGGCCGTCGGCGATGGTGCGCGGGACGGGTACGGAGACGCGGCGCCCGGCCTCGAGCGACCGCTTGGTGTCGTCGCCCACCTCCGGCTCCACGCCGATGACGCGGATGTCCGGGTGCAGCCCCTTGGCGGCGGTGGAACTGCCCGCGATGAGCCCACCACCGCCCACCGGCGCGACCAGCGCGTCCAACGCACCGACGTCCTCCAGGAGTTCGAGCGCGGCGGTGCCCTGCCCGGCGATGACGTCCGGGTGGTCGTACGGCGGGATGAGGGTGAGCCCCCGGTCGGCGGCGAGCTCCTGGCCGAGGGCGGTACGGTCGCCGGAGTAGCGGTCGTACGTGACGACCTCGGCGCCGTAGCCCTCGGCGGCCTCGCGCTTGGAGCGCGGGGTGTCCTCCGGCATCAGGATCACCGCGCTGCTGCCCGTCTCACGGGCGGCGAGCGCGATGGCCTGGGCGTGGTTGCCGGAGGAGAACGACGCGATGCCCTTGGCCAGTTGCTCCGGCGTGAGCCGGGAGACGGCGTTGTAGGCACCGCGGAACTTGAAGGCGCCGATCCGCTGGAAGTTCTCGCACTTGAGGTGGACCTCGGCGCCGACGCGGGCGTCCAGGGTGCGCGAGCGCAGGACGGGCGTGCGGTGGGCGACGCCCTTGAGGCGGGCGGCGGCGTCGCGCACGTCGTCGAGGGTGACCAGGGGGGTGCTCGTCATGCGGGTGCTCCTGGTGGGGTGTCGGGCCCGGGCCCCGGTGCGGCCCGGTCACGGGACTTGGCGAGGTAGGTGTAGGCGGAGGCGCGGGAGATGCCGAGGCGGGCGGCGACCCGCGGGACCGCGCCCCGCAGGGCGAAGACGCCGCGCTCGTCGAGGTCGCGGAACAGCTCCAGGCGCGCGGGGCGGTCGAGCTCGCTCCACGGCCGGTTGCGGCGGAGCTGGTAGGCGTCGACGACCGAGGCGAGGACGGACTCCATGTCGTCGCCGAAGGTCGTGGTCGGCACGTCGGCCGGCGGGGCGGCGACGCCCGCGAGTTCACCGAGCAGGGCGCCGGCCTGCTGGACCGCGGTGATGTCGAGGTTGACGCACAGCGCCCCGAACACCGCGCCGCCGCTGTCCCGCAGCAGCATGGTGGACGACTTGACCAGCTTCCCGTCCTGGGTGCGGGTGAGGTAGTTCAGCTCGTCGGCCGCCGCGTCGCCCCGGGCCAGCATGCCCAGGCCGATCTCGCTCATGGCCCCGCCGACGCTGCGGTGGGTGACCTCGCCCGCGATCGCCACGACGGACCGTTCCGGCCGCCGGTAGTCGTGCACCACGGCTTCGCAGAGCGAGCCGAAGGTGGCCGCGATGCCCTCGGCCACGGGCACGAGGGCGGCGATGATCGCGTCCCGCTCGGCACTCCGCTCACGGCCCGCGGCCGGATCGCCCTCCGGGGCCGCGGTCTGGACGGCGGGGGCGCCCTGAACCCCGTCGGCGCCCCGAGCGCCGACGGGGTTCAGGGGTCCGTCGTGGACGCCAGTGCCGGTTCCCGTACTGGTGCCCGTTCCCGTACTGGTGCCGGTGCCGTTCTCGGCGCTCATGGCAGTGCCTCGCCCTCCCCGCGTGCCGTGCGGCTCTGGACCAAACGTACACGCCCTGGATGGAAAGTCCAGAGGGGTTCGTGGTCGGGATTCCGCCGTTGCGCCAGGACCGGCGGGGCCTGGCCGTCGGCGCCTCCGGCGGGGGTGGGCAGCCCGGCCAGGCAGCTCGCCACCGGTGGCCGTCGCGGGCCACCACCATCTGCGTCACGGCAACGAGCGCGTGAGCCAGACCACTTCGCCGTTGTCCTCCATGGAGGCGTGGTGCCGCTCGAACTCGAGCTTCTCCAGGACGCGGAGCGACGGTGTGTTCCACGCGCCGACGGTCGACCAGAGCCGTTTCCGCCCGGTCGCCACAGCGGCGTCGAGCACCGCGCCGGCCGCTTCGGTGGCGTAGCCACGCCCATGCGCGTGCTGGAACAGCTCGTACGCGATTTCGGGCTCCTCCACGGTGGAACGGCCGATGATCAGCCCGCAGTAGCCGATGAAGTCGCCCTCGTCCCGGCGCTGGATGGGCAACAGGGCGATCCCCGTGGTCGCCGTCGCGGCGAGCAGCTCCGCGATGGACGTCCGGATGTGCTCCACCGCGGGAGTGCCCTTGCCGCGTTCGGCGAGCAGGGCGCAGAAGTCAGCGGCGTCCGACTCGGCCCACGGCCGCAGTGCCAACCGCGCGGTCTCCAGGTGGAAAGGCATCGTCCTGTACGTCGTCATGCCTCCACTCTGTCCCACGGATCAGCACGAGCTGAAGGCGCAGGGTCACGGTGCCGGTCCACGCGTCCGTCAAGCCCCCACCCCCCGGGGGGCAGCGGCCGACGCAGCGGCGTGGCCCCCGGGGGGTCGAACGGTGTGGCGAACCCGTCAGCGGGCGAGTACGCCGAACTCGAGGCCGACGCCGATCTGGGGGTCCACCGGCGCGTTCACGACGCGGGTGGGCGAGGTCCCGGCGACCTTGCCGCCCTTCGTGCCGACCGACCAGACCTGCGGCGCGGTCGCCCGGACCGGGATGGTGATCTCGGGCTGCTTGTCGTTGTTCAGGTCCGTGGCCTTGAGCTGCGAGGGGATGCGGTACGTACCGGCGGGGCGCGGCAGACCGGGCGCGTTGTAGGCGTAGAACGCGGCGCCGGTGCCGGTGACGCCCTTGGTCGAGCCCTTCAGCACGTACAGGCCGCCGCCGCTGATGTAGCAGTGCTCGCAGGTGGGCTTGCGCTCGCCGGGGGCGCCGACGACCAGGTCGGCGTAGCCGTCCCGGTTGAGGTCGGCCGCGGCGACGGAGGCGCCGAAGCGGTCGCCCTGCTGGACGCCGCCCGGGACGCCGGGGGTGTCCTCGGTGAACATCCGCATGCTGCGGTTCTCGTCCACCCCGTTGGAGGCCCCGTAGTTGACCCGGACCACGCCCGCGGAGCGTTCGGTGTCGAGCACGGACGCCGCGTCGCCCACCGCCACGTCGCCGTAGCCGTCCTTGTCGAAGTCCGCTACGGCGACACTGTTGCCGCCGCGGATGGTGGCCGGGGTGAGGCGCAGCCCGGAGGCCCCGCCGAGGAGCACCCGGCCCCGCATGCGCTCCTCGCCCAGGACGACGAGGTCGTCGGTGGAGCCCTTGTTGACGCGGCCCACGGCGATCCGGTCCTGCGCCCCCTCGTCATAGACGGGGTAGTTGCGGCCGGTGTCCACCTTCTTCGTCGAGACGGGCGAGCCGTCCGCCTTGAAGGGGCCCTTGAAGAGGTCGAGCCTGGTGCCGTGGCCGACGACCAGGTCGGTCTTCCCGTCGCCGGTGAAGTCACCGGCCTTGAGGACCGTGCCGTAGCCGGGCCAGTCCAGGGGGTCGGCCATCAGGGTGCCGCCCTTGAGGCCGGTGCGGCTGCCCCAGAGCAGGCTGACCTGGTCCCGGCCGCCCACGGCGAGGTCCGCGTAGCCGTCGGCGTTGAAGTCGCCGGTGGTGAGGACCTGCCCGAACCGCCGGTTCTGGGCCGCGTCGCCCGGCACTCCGGGGCTGTTCTGCGTGAGCGCCTTCAGGCCGGTCTTCTGGGCACCGTCCTTGCTGCCGTACGAGACGGTGACGTAGCCCGCGCTCCCCAGCGTGGTGGTGGTTCCGTCCGTGCCGGTGACCTGCACGCCGGCGTCCGGGGAGCCGATGGCCAGGTCGTGGTAGCCGTCGCCGTTGAAGTCGTCGGAGTACCGGCTGGGCGCGGGCGCCGCAGGGGCGGCCTCGGCCGGGGTGCCGGTGGAGGCCAGCAGGCCTCCGGAGAGTGTGGTGGCCGCCGCGGCGATCGCGATGGCGTGACGGATGTGGCGTCGCACGTCCGTTCCCCCCTAGTAGGAAGTCGATCAGAGATACGCCTCCAAGACCCTCGACGTACTGGAACGGTTGTACGGATTCCCGCGCCGCTTCGCGCCTGGTATCCGACGCCTCTGGCCTCGTACCAGGTCTCACATGTTGCTCCGCCCCTGGCGCCACCGCCCCGCCCCCCGCCCCCGTCGCACACACCGCCTCGCGCCCGCACCTCCGGCCCCGCCCGACATCTCGCACGCCGCACGCCGCACGCCGCGCGGCGCCCGGCGCCTCCGGCCTCGCCACCCGTCTCACACGCCGGTGACTCCGTCGACCCGTTCGCGGAGGAGATCGGCGTGGCCGTTGTGACGCGCGTACTCCTCGATCATGTGCATCATGATCCAGCGCAGGGAGACGGCCCGGTCCCCGACGACTCCCGCGTCGCGCTCGGAGAGGCGGCCGGAGTCGTCCAGCGACGCGGTGGCGATGAGCTCACGGCCGCGGGCGACCTCCGCTTCCCACGCGGCCCTCACCTCGTCCAGCCCTCGCTCAGGCCGGAGGGCGAAGCCGTCGGGGTTGTCCTCCCCGAAGACCGGCGCCACCGCCAGGCCCGCGAAGACGCGTTGGAACCAGTTGCGCTCCACCTCGGCCATGTGCTGCAGCAGGCCGAGCAGCGTCATCGACGACGGCGACGCCGCAGCGCGCCGTAACGGCCCGTCCTCCAGGCCGGCGCACTTCAGGGCCAGCGTCGCACGGTGGAAGTCCAGCCACGCTTCCAGCATGGCGCGTTCGTCGGCATGCGCGGGCGGGATGATCCGCCCATCCGGTGTCGTACCCATGAGCACACCCTGGCAGCCGAGGACCCGGCCCACGACCGCCTTCGCCGACAACGAACAGGCGTCGAACCTGATGCCCGCGACGAGCCCTCACCTCACAGATGCCGCGGCGGACTGTTCCGGATCGCTGAGCGGCGGGCCCACAAGGCGCAGGCGAGGAGTATGAGGCCGCAGAAGCAGTACACCCAGGCGTGGGTGGTGCCGCGGGCCGCGCCGATTCCCCAGGCCAGGGACCAGAGGGCCAGCAGGACGCACAGGGCCGTCCAGGCCACCGTCCACATGCTGTCGCGAGCCGCGAGGCGATGTGGGGTTCCTCGTTCCATCTCTCCCATGCCGGGGGTACCGCGGTGCTCGTCATGAGTCGTCATACTCCGCCGGTTGCCCCGGACCCGGCGGGCGATGCCCGTCCACGGGCGCGGGCGCGGATACGGCGTGGCGGTGCCCCCGGGGCTTGAGGGCTCCGGGGGCACCGTCACGGGTGGGTCGGGCTCAGCGGGGCGGGCAGGCCGCCTGTGTGACCTTGCCGACCTTGCCGCCGGTGGTCGAGGGGTCCAGGGTCAGGCACTTGCCCGTCCACTGGTTGACGAAGTAGTAGCCGCGGGCCCCGCCGTACAGGGTCGCCGGCATGACGTTCCAGAGCTGGCTCCCGGAGGACCAGCGGGTCTCGCACGGCCACCAGAAGAGCTGCGTGCCGCTGCCGGGCGGGGTGCCGTTGTTGTACGGGACCGTGAGGCAGGAGCCGTTGCCCGCCTTGATCCAGTAGTGGCCCTTGCCGTCGTAGGAGGGCTTGGTGGCGGTCCACTGGTGGCTGCTGGGCGCAGGGTTCGCGCAGTCCCGCTGGGTGACCAGGCCGCCCTCGCCCGTGTCGAACTCATCGCCGCGCACCATGCAGCGGTTGGACGCGTAGGTGCCGACGTACTGCTTGTTGGAGTTGACGGTCCACAGGGCCGGGTGCGGCTCGTCTATGTACGTGGTGCGGTTCAGGTCGTCGACGACCGACAGCGGCGTGACGCCCTCGGTGTCGGAGTGCTGGTGGAAGTTGACCGCGACGAAGTTCGGGTTCCGCCCGGCGGCGGGACGGCAGTCCTTCTCAATGCGGTTCCTCAGGGCGTCGCCGTTGTCACCCCGCGACTTCTTCTCCGGGTCCAGCGAGTCCGAGTTGAACTGGTTCATGGTGAACAACGGCGTGAGCGCCTTCGTGTCCTTCATCGGGACCTCGTTCAGCGGGCGGCTCTGCCCGCGGGCCTCGCAGCCCTGCGGCCGGCCGTCGTAGCTGTACAGCGTCTCCACCGTGCGCTTCCAGGTGTACATGAGTTGGCCGTACTCGACGGGCTGCTCGCCCTGCTTGGGGACGGACTTCACGGGCACGTCTTTGGTCCACTTGTCCTGGAACACCACCAGGCGCTGGTTGTCCGCGACCATCGTGCGCAGGAGCGGCCAGTTCCCCTGGTCGATCTTGTAGGTGGAGGGCGAGAACAGCAGGTCCTTCGCGTCCTTGTCCTCCAGCACCTTTCCGATCGTGCGGGTGAGCCCTTCCTCCGCCGCGTAGTTCTCCAGGAAGATGGTGACGACTTCCTGCCGGTTCTTCTTCAGGAAGTCGACGACCTTGCCGAGCTCGTTCTCCAGGGTCTCGAAGCAGGCCCACTCCGTGTGGCACAGACGGATTTCCTTCGTCTGCGTCTGCCGGTTGTCGTAGTCGTACGTGTCCAGCATCAGCCCCCGCACCCCGTCACCGAGCTGCTGGGAGATGGTGCGCGACTGGTTCCGCGGCGGAAGCGCGGGCACCGGGTTGTACGCGTACGAGTTGTGGGTGGTCAGCCACGACCACTGGTCGAAGCGGGCGTTGCCGTACTTGCTGGAGGCGGCCGCCGCGGTCGTCGGGGTCGGCAGCATCGCGGCGAGGAAGAGCAGCGAGAGGACGGGGAGAGCCAGTGTGCGCAGCACACGGTGCCCGCGGGAGAAGCCGGGGCGGGGCTCCGCCTCGCTGCTCGTGGCCGTCACGGCCGGTGGCTCGGGTACGGCCGGTGAGGAGGGTACGGCCGGCAGGGCGCGAGAGTCCCTTGTACGCATGTCGTGGTCCACGGGTGAGGGCGGCCCCGAAGCCGGCGGTGCGGCAGCGGTGACCGGGGGGTGATGTCGGCGGTCGTGGCGCGTGGCCGGTGACGATGTCGTCCGGTCCCGCGCCCGACACCCATGAGCCAACACGGTGTGAGAGAGCGGGACCATGCTGTTCCACCGGCAGAAGTAATGTCTTGCATACTTCTGCCGGTGGGACCGCCGTTCCGGCCGGGCCCCGCTGATCAGGGGGCATGCGGCTATAAGTACGGACTCACCGGCCGCGCGCGGGTTCGGTGAGCTCCTGTGCGTGCTGCGTACGACCGCCGGGCTGAGCCAGGAGGGGCTCGCGCACGCCGCGGGGGTGAGCGTGCGGGCCCTGTCGGACCTGGAGCGCGGCCGCTCCCGGGGCCGCGAGCGCCTGCGCCACGCGCTGCGCCGCTTCGAGGCCGTGCGGATGCCCGCCTGGAGCGAACCGGCCCGGCTCGAACTCGGCGTCGCCCTGCACCGGCCGGCCCGCCACGACGAGGCGTACGAGGCCCTGACGGCCGCCCACGAGTCGCTCGTACTAGGCCGTGGGCGCCGCCGCCTCCAGGTCGGCCACGCTGCCCGCCATCACCGTCGGGATGTGCCGTGTCAGGTGCTCCAACGGCCAGTCCCACCATGCCACTTCGAGGAGCCGCGCGATGTCCTCGTCGCTGTGGCGGCGGCGCAGGAGGCGGGCCGGGTTGCCGCCGACGACGCCGTAGTCGGGCACGTCGTCGACCACCACGGAGCCCGAGGCGACGACGGCGCCGTGGCCGACGCGGACGCCCGGCATCACCAGGGACCGGTAGCCGAGCCACACGTCGTGGCCCACCACGGTGTCCCCGCGCCCGGGCAGGCCGGTGATGAGGTCGAAGTGGTCGGACCAGGAGCCGCCCATGATCGGGAAGGGGAACGTGGAGGGCCCGTCCATGCGGTGGTTGGCCCCGTTCATGAGGAACCGGACGCCCTCCCCGAGGGCACAGAACTTCCCGATGACGAGCTTCTCGGGCCCGTAGTGGTAGAGCACGTTGCGGGTCTCGAAGGCCGTGGGGTCGTCGGGGTCGTCGTAGTACGAGAACTCCCCCACCTCGATCAGCGGCGAGGTGATCAGCGGCTTGAGGAGCACCACGCGGGGCTGGCCGGGCATGGGGTGCAGCACGGTCGGGTCGGCGGGGACGAGGGGCATGAGCGGCACCTTTCGGCTGCGGTACGGATGCGGATCGGTCCGGGGCCGGTCCCGGGTCGATTCGATCATGCTGGTCGCCGGGGTGGAACCGACACCGAATTCCCGTCCGCCCGCGTCCGTCGGCCCGTCCACGCGCCCATCCGCACGCCCCTTCACCCGCCCCGCCTGGCCCAGCCCTGCCCTGCCCGGGAGGCCCGCCGCCCAGCCCGGAGGGGCCGCCCCGCCCGGGAAAACAGCGCGGGCGCCCCCACCCCCGAAGGGTGGCGGGCGCCCGGGCGCCGTACGCCGCGTCGAGGCGGCGGCGGGTCAGCGGACCGTCACCGTGAAGACGGGCGACAGCGTGGCACCGCTCTTGATGCGCAGCTCGTTCTTGCCCTTGAGGCCGAGCTTGACGCGCAGGCTGTACGCGCCGGACTTGTTGACGGTGGTGGAGGCGGGCAGCGTCTTCCACGCGCCGCGCTGCTTCTGCTGGAGGCCGACCTTGGTGCCCGCCTTGATGCCGGTGGCCTTGCCGCTGACGCGCAGCTCCTGCCAGGCCTTCACGGAGGTGGCCGACGGCTTGGCGGTGAGCGCGGCCTTCACCGGGGCGGTGGGGCTGTTCTTCTGGGTGCCGAGGCTCTTGCCGGTCTTCACGTCCCAGATGGCGTACGGCGTGCCCCCGCCCTGCGTCTTGCTGTACAGGCGCTTGCCGTCGGCGCTCAGGTGCAGGTAGATGCCGTCGTCGACGATCTGGCCCGGCTTGAGGGCCTTGCCGTTGTAGTACGGCTTGCCGTCCTTGACGGTGACGGTGACACCGGCGCCGATGTCGATCTTCACGGGCTTGGCGGCGACGGTCCGCACCGCGGCGGGCCGCTCCGCGGCGGGCGCGCTCGCCAGCGCGGCCGCGGCCGGGGCCAGGAGGGCCGTACCGGCGAGGACCGAGACGGTGGCGGTACGCAGGGTGCTGCGGCGGTGGGTGCTGGTCATGGCGTGGTTCCCCTTCACGGTGGTGGATCGGTGCGCACACGGGCGCGGCCCCGCAGGGCGGGCGGCGGCGCACCGGGCACTGTCCTGTTTGCCCTCGCCGTCCGCGCTGTCCGGCGAGTACGCAATCAACCTAGTTCAGCCGTCATTACGGCTATCCGAAGATCATGTAACGGTGCCCCATAGATCACCGCACGGCCTGCCATCGAGGCGGCGGGGCCCGGCCGCGGCACCGCCGTCAGCCGTCGAGCCGCACACCCTGCTTCGCGGTGCGCCGCTCGGCCCCCTTGGTCTCCCACCACTCGAACATCTCGATCCGCAGCGCCGTCGCCACCCAGGCCAGCAGGGTCTCGGGCGGGCACGGGTTGAAGAGGTGCGACTCGCCGCTGCCGCGGTCGCAGCGCACCAGCCAGCGCCCGTCCGGCGCGACGACCTCCAGGTAGACGCTGAACTGCCGCCCGCGCTGGACGACTTCGAGGTCCACCACCTCAAGGGTGAAGCCGCCGCCCTGGTCCCACGCCCCTACGACCCGCGGCGCCAGCAGGTCCCGTACCTCTTCGACTGTCAGCACGCACCCATCATCTCCCGGCAGGCCGCACGGGCACCCCGGCATCCCCCGACGAACCGATGCCGCCGGGCCCGCCGCCCTGTTATCGTCACCTCGCAACAGATACCTCGGGACGATGTATTCCAGCCCGATGTATCCGCGGCACGGACCCCGATATGACGAGTTCTGGAGGCTTGGATGGAGTCGACCGCGTACACCGAGGAGTGGGTGGCGGCCCGGGCGCGGGACGGTTACGAGCGCGGACGGGCGTCCTTCGCCGTGCGTCCCGAACGCTCCGCCCTGCTGGTCGTCGACATGCAGGAGGAGTTCGTCGCACCCGGGTTCAGCCCGTACTGGGTGCCCGCCGCCACGCGCATGGCGCCCCGGCTGCGCGGCCTGGTGGAGCACTGCAGGACGGTGGGCGTCCCGGTCGTCTGGACCGTCTTCGACGACACCCACCTCGGGCTCGACCGCCCGCACGCGCTGCGGTACCTGCCGCACGGTGCCGACGGGTGGCGCAGGCCGGGCCCCGCGCGGATCTGGGGCGGGATGGGGCCGCGCGAGGACGAGGTGCTGATCCGCAAGCCGTCGTACGGGGCGTTCTACGACACCCCGCTGGACACCGTCCTGCGCAACCTCGGCCGGGACACGGTCATCGTCACCGGGACGCTCACCAACTACTGCTGCGGCACGACCGCGCGGCAGGCGTACGAGCGCGGCTACCGCGTCGTGTTCGGCGCGGACACCACGGCCACCGACGACGAGGCGCGCCAGGAGCCGGAACTGGCCGTGCTGCGCAAGGGGTTCGCGCTCGTGCTCACGGCGGAGGAGATCACAGCGCGGCTGTCCGCCGCGGCGGACGCCTGACGGGCGGGGGCGGACGCCTGACGGGCGGGGGCGGACGCCTGACGGGCGTGGGCGGCCGTCGCCCGGCCACCCCCGGCCGTCCCGACCGCAACACGGCGGCAACAGCGCCGCAGCGTTCGCCGTCTAGCGTCGCCTGACGTGAGTACGCGGACACGGAACACCCCGGCCCCGGCGCGGGCGGCCCGGCGGGCACCGACACGGGCGGCCTGGAGAAGGGCCTCAAGCGACGGCACATGAACCTGATCGCGCTGGGCGGGGTGATCGGGGCGGGACTCTTCGTCGGCAGCGGTGTCGTGGTGCGGCAGACCGGGCCCGCGGCCGTCCTCTCCTTCCTGGCCGCCGGGGTGCTCACCGTGCTCATCATGCGGATGCTCGCCGAGATGACGGTGGCGCGGCCCGCGCTCGGCTCGTTCTACGCCCATGTGCGCGAGACGCTCGGCCCCCGTGCCGGGTTCGCGGTCGGGTGGCTCTACTGGTACTTCTTCGTGATCGTGGTCGCCGTGGAGGCGGTGGCGGGCGGGCGCATCGTCCGGCTGTGGCTGCCCGGGGCGCCGCTGTGGGCCGTCAGCCTCGTACTGATGGCGCTGCTCACGGCGACGAACATGGTCTCCGCGCGGTCCTTCGGCGAGTTCGAGTACTGGTTCTCGTCGGTGAAGGTGCTCGCCATCGTCGTGTTCCTGTTCCTCGGCGCGCTGTACGTGCTGGGGCTGTGGCCCGACGCCGCCGGGGGGTTCGGCCACCTCACCGCGCACGGCGGGTTCGCGCCCGAGGGCGTGGGCGCGGTGCTCGCCGCCGTGGTGCCGTGCGTGGGCTTCTTCACCGGCGCCGAGATCGTGACCATCGCGGCGGCGGAGTCCACCGAGCCGGAGCGGGCCGTCGCGGCGGCGATCCGGTCGATCGTGCTGCGCGTCGTCGCCTTCTACGTCCTGTCCATCCTGCTCGTCGTCACCGTGGTCCCCTGGACCGACGAGGCCGTCGAGGTCAGCCCGTACGCGGCGGTCCTGGAGCGGCTCGACGTGCCCGCGGCGGCGACCGTCATGAACGCCGTCGTGCTGGTGGCGGTGCTGTCCTGCCTCAACTCGGCGCTCTACACGTCGTCGCGGATGCTCTTCGCGCTCACCCGCGGCGGCGACGCGCCGCGCGGCTTCACCCGGCTCGGCCGCGGCGGCGTGCCGCGCCGGGCCATCCTCGCGGGCACCTCCGTCGGCTACGCGTCGGTCGTCGCCGCATGGATCTCCCCCGACGTCGTCTTCCAGTTCCTCATCGACTCCTACGGCGCCGTCGCGCTCTTCGTCTACCTCGCGATCGCCCTGGCGCACCTGCGCATGCGCCGCGTCCTCGAACGCACGGCCCCCGAGCGGCTCACGCTGCGGATGTGGGGCTTCCCCTGGCTCAGCCGCCTCACCGTCGCCGCCATGACCGCCGTGATCGGCGCGATGGCGTTCCTGCCGGACAGCCGCGCCCAGTTCTGGCTGAGCCTGCTGACGGTGGCGGTGGTGCTCGGGGCGTACGAGGTCAGGCGGCGACGCACCGGCTGACCGGCCGCCCCCCTCGGGGAACACCGCTGCCGGGGCCCGGGACCGGGGCCGCGCGTTCCGGTCCGGCGGGCCCGCCCGCCGCGCTCCTGCGGGGGTGTCGCCGCTCGCCGTCGTTTGACACCCTCAAACATGGGATGTTCCCATGTCTGCCTCGTTCCCGTCGCCCAGGCAGAGAGGGCACCCCGCCGATGCCGCTGCGCAGCCCCGCACGGACCAACCTCGTCGACCTCGTCATCGCCCAGATGGAGAGCCTCATCGCCGACGGCGAGTGGCCGGTCGGCACGAAGATCCCCGCCGAGCCGCAGCTCGTGGAGCAGCTCTCCGTCGGGCGCAACACCGTGCGGGAGGCGGTCCGCGCCCTGGTGCACACCGGGATGCTGGAGCCGCGCCAGGGCGACGGCACCTATGTGCGCGCGAGCAGCGACTTCGGCGCCGCCGTGCAGCGCCGCGTGCGCAAGGCCGGCGTCCTTGAGGCGTACGAGGTGCGCGCGTCGCTGGAGCGGGACGCCGCGCGGTACGCGGCCGAGCGGCGCACGCCGGAGGACCTCGACGCGCTGCGGTCGGCGCTCGCCGAGCGCGGCCGGGCCTGGGAGGCCGGGGAGATCGAGGCCTTCATCGACGCGGACATGGCCTTCCACCGCGCGGTGGCGGCCGCCGCCCACAACGACGTCCTCGCCGACCTGTACGGGCACCTCAGCGACGCGACGCGCTCGACCCTGCAGTCCGTGGTCGGCGCCCCGGTCCCGGACTCCGTACGGCACCAGATCGGCGCGCACCGGGCGATCCTCGACGCCATCGAGGCGCGCGACCCCGCCGCCGCCGAGGCCGCCGTGCTCGCGCACCTCGCCGAGGGCATGGCGGCGCTGCGCGCCCAGCCGCCGCACGACGACGACGCCGGACCCACCGGCTGAACACCGGCCCACGGCCGCCACCGCACCACCCCACCCCCCTCAGGAGACACCTCATGTGCAGGGAAGCGCCCGCCCCCACGGCCGCCGTGGCGCGGGACGACGACGCCACGCCACCGGCCAGGACCCGGCCCCGGCCACCCGGCGTGACCGGCCGGCGCGCGCTCCACCTCGGCCTCGGTGTCGTCCTGCTCGCCCTGAACCTGCGCCCCGCGCTCGTCGCCGTGTCCCCGCTGGCGGACACCATCCGCGACGACAGCGGCATGTCGGCGGCGGCCACCAGCCTCCTGACGGCGCTGCCCCTGCTCTGCTTCGGACTGCTCGCGCCGGTCGCGCCGCGCCTCGGCCGCCGCTTCGGCACGGAGCGGGCGCTGCTCGGCACCATGGCCCTGATCTGCGCGGGCACGGCCCTGCGGATGCTGGACTCCGTGGTGGCGCTGTTCGCCGGGACGGTCGTCATCGGCGCGGGCATCGCCGTCGCCAACGTGCTGCTGCCCGGGCTCATCAAGCGGGACTTCCCCGCCCGCGCGGGCCTGATGACGGGCCTGTACTCGATGTCGCTGTTCGGCGGCGCCGCGCTCGCGGCGGGCGTCACCCTGCCGGTGCGGGACGCCACGGGCATGGACTGGCGTACGACACTGGCCTGTTGGGGGGCGCTCGCGCTGCTGGCCCTCGTGGTGTGGCTGCCCCAGGTGCGCTCGTACACCAGGGTCGGCGCGGCGGCGGCCCGGCAGGCGGCCCACCCGGTGCGCGGCCTGTGGCGCTCCCCGCTGGCCTGGCAGGTCACCGCGTACATGGGGCTGCAGTCGCTGAACTACTACGCCGCCGCGGCCTGGCTGCCGACGCTGCTCCAGGACTCCGGGATGGGCGCGGGCGACGCCGGGTGGATGCTGTCGTTCTCCTCGCTGCTCGGCATCGCGGGCTCCTTCCTGGCTCCGGTGGTCGTCGGCGGGCGGCTCGGCTCCGGCGCCCTCGCGGCCCTGGGCGCGGTGCTGTGCGCGGTCGCGTACGCCGGTCTGCTGGCCGCGCCGGCCGGCGGCGCCTACGTGTGGATGAGCCTGCTCGGCCTCGGGCAGGGGGCGGCGATCAGTCTCGCGCTGCTGTTCATCGTGGAGCGGGCGCCGGACGCCCGGCACGTCGCGCAACTGTCCAGCATGGCGCAGTGCTTCGGCTACGTCCTCGCCGCCACCGGCCCCGCCGTCCTGGGCGCCGTCCACGACGCCTCGCACGACTGGACCGTCCCGGTGGTCGTGCTCCTCGTCCTGCTGGTCCCGCAGGTCGCCGTGGGCCTCGGCGCGGCCCGCGACCGGCACGTGCGCGGCACCGAGGGGGCCCCGGCGGCCTGACCCGCCCCGGCACGGGCACGGGACGCGCACGGGCCCCGCCGCCGCTCGCGCGGAGGCGGGGCCCGTGCCGTCAAGCCGCGCGGGTGCTCAGCGCACGGTCAGCTCGGCGATGCCGGGCCGTTCCTTCGCCCGGGGCTCGCCCCGTACTGTCACCCGGACGAAGCGCGCGAGGCGGGAGCGGTCCGTCCCGTCCACGGCGTGCCAGCGGCGGCCGTCGAGGGAGACCTCGACGGCGTACGACACCGGCTCGGTGCCGGTCCAGGTCGGGGTGACGCCGCGGACCCGGACGGGCTCGCCGAGGTCCGCGGTCAGGGTGCCGGTCGCCGCGTCGGGGACCCAGGCCGTGGCCGGGCTGCCGTCGACCGCGGCGCCCGCGTACATGCCCGGCTCCTCGGAGGAGGCCTCGGCGGGGACGCAGCGCGCCTTGTTGCCGGTGGGCGCGAGGTCGGGGCGGCGGGTCTTCAGGACCGCGGGTGCGCCCTCGCTGACGACCTGTTCGCCCTGCGGCGTGTCGAGGGTCATGGGCTCTCCGTGCGTGAGCCGCACCGTCGTGCGGTGGGCGCCGAGCTCGATGTCGTACGTACGGCCCTGCCACCGCAGGCCGCGCAGGGTGACGCCCGCGGCGAGCTGCGGCGGCAGCATCGGGTCCAGGCGCAGCGCGCCCTCGCGCGGGCGCATGCCGGTCAGGCCGTGTGTGAAGGTCTGCAGGAAGCCGCCCTTGCCGGTGAGGAAGTCGTGCGCGGGCGAGCCGGACAGCGGGTCCTCGGCCCCGGCCTTGTCGCCGCGGGCCTCGGAGAACTGCGCGAAGGGCCCGCGCACGAACGGCCTGATGGAGCGCTCCAGGTACGTGTACGTGGAGCAGCCCGGCTCGCCGATCCCGGCGGCGCCGATGGCGTGCACCGAGTCCGTCATGGCCGGGCCGTCGGGGTCGGTGCGCCGCGCGTAGTAGTCGAGCGTGGCCGCCGCGGCGCCCTTCGGCATCGGCCACTCCAGCGGGTACATGAGCAGCACCGTGTCGGCCTGCTTGATCAGGCCGCCGTCGTAGCCGTCGTACTGCTCGAAGACCTTGCGGCGGGCGTCGTACGGGATGCGGATCCTGTCGGCGATCCGCGACCACGCGGCGGGGGCCCGCTCGCCGAGGAGCGTCGCGGCGCGGGTGGCGTGGCGCAGGGCGGTGACGGCGCCCGCGTTGGTGAACACCGCGTCGTCGACGCCGTTGCTGTACTCGTCGGGGCCCGCGGTGTCCTTGAGGGAGTAGCTGCCGTCGGCGTTGCGGCTGACGCGGGCGGCCCAGAACTCGGCGATGCCCTTCAGGACGGGCCAGCCGCGCTCCCGCAGCCACGTCGTGTCCTTGGTGGCCAGGTAGTACTGCCAGGTGGCCAGGGAGATGTCGGCCTGGAGGTGGATCTGCGTGCGGCAGTGCGGCGGGTCGACGCTGTGGCACTCCTTGGCGAGGTCGCCCGAACTGCCGCTGTTCCAGGGGTAGAAGAGGCCCTTGTAGCCGAGCGCGCGGGCGTTGGCGCGGGCGGCCGCGCGGGTGCGGTAGCGGTAGTCGACGACGGACCTGGCGAGCTCCGGGTCCGTGGCGAGCAGCCCCGGGTACATCCACGTCTCGGCGTCCCAGAAGACGAGGCCCGCGTAGTTGTCGCTGGTCAGTCCCGCAGGGGCGATGCTGTTGGCGGCGCCTGCGCGGGTGCTGGAGAGCAGCCCGTACCGCGCGGAGCGCACCCAGGTCTGGAGGTCGCGCCGGCCCGGCACCTCGATGTCGCCGCGCCACAGCCGGGCCCACGCGGCGGTGTGGGCGCGCAGCAGGGCGTCCCAGCCCCGGTGGGCGGCGCGCCGGTCCGCCGCCACCGCCGCCGCGCCCGGGTCGACGCCCGTGAGGGCCGTGTCGACGCCCACGTACTTGGTGAGTTCGTAGCTCCGCCCGCGGCGGACGGGCAGCGTGAGGCCCTGACGCGTGGTCAAGTCCTGCGCCTGCGCGGCGCGTCGCACGCGGGCGTGGTGGACGCCGTGCCCGCCGCGCAGGGTGGAGGCGACGGCGCCCGCGACCTTGGTGCCGTCCGTGCGGAACGTGACGTCCATGGCGGGGGCGGGGTGGTCGGCGTCCGCGTGGCGGGCGGGGGTGCGGTCGCCGCCGCCGGTCTGCTGGATCCGCCGGGCGCCGCGGCCGTCGAGGACGTCGGTGACGGTCGCCTCACCGCTCCAGTGCGGCCGCATCCGCAGCCGTACGGCACCCACGTGCGGGTTGACGCGGTCGGCCACCACCTCGTAGACGAGGTCGGTCTTCCGGCCGTCGGCGGCGGTCCAGGTGAGCGCGGTGCGGACGACTCCGCAGTGCAGCAGCAGGCTCTGCCGGTAGGCGGAGATCCGGCCCGGCCGCGTCGAAGAGTTGAAGGTGTCGGCGCCCGCGCCGCCCGTGGTGACGGTGAGCGGCGTCCAGGTGGGCAGCGCGGCGACGGCCTGCCGGTTCCCTGCGGTGCGCGCATTGTGCGCGTACAGGCCGGAGACGAAGGAGCCGTCGTAGCGCGGGGTGAACAGCGGCCAGCCGGTCTTGGCGTCGCTGTCGGTGTATCCGGAGCCGTTGGGCGCCACGCGCTGCCCGAGGTAGCCGTTGCCGACGAAGGCGTGGTGGGTGTCCTCGGGGTCGACGCGGGTGCTGTCGAGGGTCCAGCCCGCGCCGTCGCGGCAGGTGGAGTGGGGGGTGGCGGAGGCGGCGCCCCGCTGCGGCTGCGAGCCTGCGGGGGGCGGCACGGCGGCGAGGAGCACTCCGGCGAGCGCCGCCGCGGACAGCCGGGCGGCACGCGGCCGCGAAACCAGGGAGTACGTCATTGTTCTCCGTCATGGTGGTCCGTGAGGGTCCACGGACCATAAATTTTGTGAACGAGTCACGTCAATAACTGCGTACGACGGGTCAAGTTTCTAACGCAAGCCGATCAGAACGCGTCAGCGGCGTGGGGCGGAGCCCCGGGGGGCGCGACGCCCGGGTGGCGCGACGCCCGGGTGGCACGACGCCCGGGTGGCACGACGCCCCTCCTGACGGCGGGGCAACTCCTTGGCTGCGCGCGGTCGCCGCCGCGAGGTTCCCGCAGGGGTGACAGGAACGGGAGAGGACAGGGGCCTGGAAGGGGGCGCGGGGCGCTCACCCCTGCCGGAGCGCCCGGAGCATCCGGTCCAGCGCGGCGCGGGTGTGGGCCAGGTCCTCGGGGTCCGTGGACGAGGCGAGCCACAGGGCGGCCTCGTTCATCGCCCCGGACAGCAGCCGGGCCAGCGGGGCGACGGGCTGCGCCGGGATGACCTCCGCCTCGACGAGCACGGCCAGGGCCTCGGTGAGGTGCCGCGCGGACGCGGCCTCGTCCATGGCCCGCCACTCGTTCCAGCCCAGGACGGCGGGGCCGTCGATGAGCATGATCCGCTGGAGGTCCGGTTCCGTGGTCGCGGTGAGGAATGCCTGGCACCCCGCGGCCAACTGCTCCCAGGGGTCGCTCTGTTGCTCGGCCGCCGCGGCGACGCGCTCGCCGACCTCCCGCTGCACCTCCTCCAGGACGGCGCGGAAGAGCTCCGCCTTCCCGCCGAAGTGGTGGTACAGCGCACCCTTGGTGACCTCGGCGGACTCGACGATCTCCGCCAGGCCCACGGCCGCGTAGCCGCGCGCGGCGAAGAGCCGCCGACTCTCCGCCAGGAGCCTCGCGCGGGTCTGCTCCCGCTGCCGCGCACGGACACCGGGATGCCCTGCCGCCATGTCATGCCGCCGCGCCCGTTGCTCCCGCCGCTCGGCCATGGTGCCGGTCCTCCACCTCGTTGACATACCACTGGTATGCGAATACGTTCACTCGCGTACCGATGGTATGCGAACGCCCGTACGGCAGTGGCGCCCGCCGGAGACGTGACGCCCGCCGCGCGCCCTGCCGACACATGACGAACCTGGGCCAGGAGGCACCTGATGCGATTGACCGGCTTCTACCCCGTGATAGCCACCGCGCGGCTGCGCGAGTCCCACGCCTTCTACACCCGGCTCCTGGGCTTCGAGACGACCTTCACGTCCGACTGGTACGTGAGCCTGAGACGACCGGGCGACTCCCCCTACGAGCTGGCCCTGCTCGACCACACCCACCCGACCCTGCCCGAGGGCTACCGCGAGCCGGCACGGGGGCTGCTGCTCAACTTCGAGGTGGAGGACGTGGACGCGGAGTGGAACCGCCTCGTCGTCCACGAGGGCCTGCGCCCACAACTCCCGCCGCGCGCCGAGGACTTCGGCCAGCGCCACTTCATCGTGGCCGACCCGAACGGCGTCCTCATCGACGTCATCACACCCATCGCGCCGACGGCTGAGTATGCCGGGGCGTACGCGGAAGGAGTCGCCGAGGGAGTCGTTGAGGGCGCTGCCGGGACGTGAGGCCCGCCACCCGGAGCGCGGACGAAGCACGGGCGGGGACGGCAGGTCGGACACGAGTGGGAACGGCAGGGTCGGCCCCTGACGGGACGGCACGAACCGGTACCGCGGCACGGGCAGGGACGGCGGCACGAGCAGGGACGGTTACGGGGACAGTCGGGGGCGCGCAGGGAGGCGGGCGCACACAGGAAGGTGGCCGGGCACCGGCGGGCGGCGCGCAGCGGGGGGCCTGGTGCGTGGGGCCTGGTGCGGGGCGCCTGGTCCGGATGTCCGCGAGCGTCTGTTCCACGCACACTCAAAGCATGAAGCCCCTGCCGTCCCGAGTAATCCGCGCCCTCGATCGGTTCAACGCCGCCCATCCGTGGGACCACAACGCCCACTACCACCGCTGGATCATGCGGCAGCTCCCCCGGCGCGTAGGCCGGGCCCTCGACGTCGGCTGCGGCAGCGGCGACCTGGCGAGGCTCCTCGCCACCCGGGCCGACTCCGTGACCGCCGTGGACGCCGACCCGGACATCCTCGTACGGGCCCGGGAACAGACCCGCCCCGGCGCCCCGGTGACCTTCGTGGCCGCCGACGCGCTCACCGGGCTGCCGCCGGGCCCGTACGACGTCATCACGTGCGTGGCGACCCTGCACCACCTGCCGTTCGCCGACGCGCTGGCCCACTTCCGGCGCCACCTCGCGCCGGGCGGCACGCTCGTCGTGGTCGGCCTGTCCCGCCCGCAGACCCTCGCCGATCACGTACTGGGCGCGGTCGCGGTCCCGGCGAACGCCGTGGTGGGCTGGTGCAGGAACGGAGGCCGCCCGGCGCCCCGGCCGGCCTCAATGACGGCCGCGACCCGACCGGCGACCATGGGCTCCCGCGAGGTGGCCGCCGAGGCCCGCCGCATCCTGCCCGGCGCGCGGATGCGACGCCGGTTGTTCTGGCGCTACACGCTGGTCTTCCGCAGGGGCGCCCTGTGAGGCGGGAGCACTCGTGGCCGTCAGGCCGGTGACCGTTCCGCATGGGCGGTCGGCGGCCCGGCGAGGTTCGACAGGCGACTCTGGCTTGAGGTCAGCCTTCCAGCAGGCCGAGCTCTTCGCGGGCCTCCGCCACCCAGCGCAGGACACCGTGGGACATGGTGCTTTCGGCGAGCTCTGCGGCGTCCTGGAGCAGTGCCCGCGCGTCGTCCCGCCGCTCTTGTTGTACGGCGAGATAGGCCAGTCCGACCAGGTTCGCCGCGACCCCTGGCAGGAACCCCAGTTCCCGGCGCAGGCGCGTGGACTCCTCGAGGTGAGCGCGGGCCTCGTCGAGGCGCCCGGCCATGTGGTCGGCGAAGCCGAGGTGCCGCAGGGCATAGGACATGGTCAGCGGGTCGTCGGCCTGGGTGGCAAGGTCGAGGGCGCGTTGGAAGCACGGCAGGGCGGCTTCGTTGTCGTCGCGCACCACCTGGTGGAAGGCGCCGATCCAGAACACCGCTTCGCCCTCGCCCTGGCGCTGACCGAGCCGGCCGTAGAGTGCGGCAGCACGCTCGAACAGCTCCAACTCACGCTCGTCTTCCACCCGCTCCGCCAGAAAGCGGGCATGGATCAGCCGACCACGGGCCAGCGCAAGACCCGCCTCGACCTCGTCGAGACCCAGATGGGCCGTCGCCAGGGCAGCGGTATCGCCGCCGAACACGGCACGCTCGTAAAGGAGTTGAGCCTGCGCGATGCGCTCGCCCACAGTCATGTGGCGATCGTATCCAACCCACCACGACACACACCGGCACACCGACAAGCTCAGTCGTGTGCCGTCGCGGCGAACTTCCATGCGTCCGCCTCCCCGAAGTACGGGGTGTGCACACAGCGGCCGCCCGCATGCTCGAAGTCCAGGCGGACCGACTGCGGCAGGCTTCCCGTACTCCCGTGGGGAGGCATGACCTGCCAAGGGACGGATCGTTGAGGCTCCGTACCAGGACGAGGCGGTGTGCGGATTCCGGCACGGGCGCGGATACAGGGTGTGATGAGCAGCGGTGGCATGTGTCCGGCCTGCGTGCTGGGAGAGAAGCGGGGAGGGCCAGTGCCCGGCGAGGCAGCTGGCCGTCTCCTGACGGTGCCCTGGTACCGGGCTGCTGCTCCGGTTGGGCCGAGCGGGCCCGCTCGGTCTGGTTGAGAGGCTGGGGCGGCAGGACCAGGGCGCGGGGACGCGGCTGGACCTCGATGTGGGAGGCGTTGGGGCGGCTCACCGGGGCGGGGATCGCGGGGGAAGGACCGCAGTGGCTGGCCAGCCGCGACATCCTCCGCAAGGGCCTGTCCGGCGGCATGCCGCGCCGGGAGGGCGACCGGATCGCCGCCGCGGTCGAGGCGGGCGTGCGGGACGGCACTGGACTCGCTGCTGTGGCGCATGGCCATGCCCTGGGTGCCGTACCGGATCCCGGTCCCCGGGGACCGTGCCTTCCTGCGCGCCACCCGCGTCATCGAAGGCATCCGGGGCCCCGTCGTCGACCGGGCCCGCCCCGAGGAGGCACGGGGCACGGACGTCGTGAGCGCCCTGTGACGAACTGGCCGCCACCCGGAAGCAAGTCGTCCTGGCCTGGCTGATGCGGCAGGGGGGCGACCCCATCGTCGTCACCACGAACCTCCGCTGCCGTACGGCGCGTAGAGGTCGAGCAGGCGTGTGCGGGCCGCCTGGAGTCGGCGGGCCAGGACCCTGCCGACCCAGCGGGCGACGTCCGTGGCGAGCTTCGGGTCCCTCGCGCACATGATCCGCACCGCCGTGGCGTCGAACTCGTAGGCGCGCACCTCGCTCGCGGCCGAGGCCCCGAGCTGCCACCGGTGCGGCGGGAACAGCCAGGACCAGCCGACCAGTTCGTCGGAGCCGACCACCTCGATGACCGGGGAGCGACGGCCCGGCACGTGCATGTCGAGAGCGACGGTGCCCGTGCGCACGACCCAGAACCAGTCGGCGCGCCCTCCCTCGTCGAAGAGTCGCTGCCCCTGCGGGAGGGTGACGGCGCGGGCGGCGCTCATGAGGCGGAGGCAGTGCTCGGTGGAGAGTGCCTGCGTGATGCGGGTGCCGGAGGGAGTCGTCGTCATGTCCGTGCCTCCTTGCGCCGGGGCGCCATCCGCGGCCGTCGGGGGGTGTGCTGCATCTGCGTGGGCCTCCTCGGCTTGTCGCCCCGCTCGCCACAGGGCTGCCGATACGACGGGCGGCGGCCGTCGGCTGACGGCGAATGAAGCGTCGCTGGCCGCGAGGGAATGGAGCGGCGCTGGCCGCGAGAGGGCGAGGTGCCGCAGGGCTGCGAGCGGCGCTGCTGGTCATCGGGTACCTCGCGCTGTCGTCCCGGCGGCTGGTGACTCCAGCGTCCAGGCCCGGCGCCCGCCCCGTGCAGCGGCCGGGCGGGCACCGACCGGGGCCGAACGGCACCGGGACGGGGGCCGAACGGCCCTGACGGCCGCAACAGCACCGGGCCGTGAGGGGCGCCCCTCACGGTCCCCACGGGACCGGCCGCGGGAGCCGCCCGACCCCCGCGGCCGCAACAGCACCCGAGCGGCACCCGGGCGCCCCGCGCAGCCACACACACCGCGCCGCCCCGCAACCCGCGCGGCCCATCGCCGTACGCCCGAAACACGCTCTTGTCCCGTCGCCGAAAGGGTGTTGAGTGAGAGGCAGGAGCACGCACGTCCCTTCGTCCTCCGGGAGGGTTCATGACGAACCGGATCGACCAGCCGCGCACGTTCGACCTGGTGGACGACGTGGTCCACGTGGGCGGCGTCGGCACCGGTCACGAAGCGACGCTGCACTACCGCGTCGGCGACGGGCACGACGAGGTGACCGGCCACTTCACGGTCGGTGGCGGCACTGGCGAGCACGGGCAGTTCCACGTGCGGGTCGATCTCCGCCGGGCGGCGTTCCGGGCCGACCGGCTGCTCGTCCAGGTCTTCGAGATCAGCGCCGACGACGGCAGGGAGATCAACGTCGTGACCGTCCCGGTCCTCTACGGGCCGCGCATCGCGCCCGGTTACTACGGCTACCGCGAACACAAGGTGGTCAGGGGCGACACCCTGTCGGCGCTCGCCAAGACGTACTACGAGGACGCCTCCCTGCACCAGCGCATCATGCGGGCCAACCCGGACCAGCTCACCGACCCCGACAAGATCGTGCCGGGTCAGGTGCTGCGCATCCCGATCGGCTCCTAGCGGCGCCCCACCGGCGGCGGGAGAGAGGTGAGGCGGATGGAGCTCCCGCTCGTCGTGGGCGTCGACGGCTCCGAGCACAGCCTGCGCGCCGTCGCGTGGGCCGCCGACGAGGCCGTCCTGCGCGGGGTGCCGCTGCGCCTGGTGCACGCCGCGTCCCGGGACGGCGAGGAGGAGGACGAGGAGGGGACCGCGCTCCCCGGGGAGCCGGGCCGGCTCGCGCCGAAGGAGCGGGCCGACGCCGTCCTCGACGCGGCGGCACGGCGCGCCCGGCGGGGGCGCCAGGGCCTCAGGGTCTCCGTCCGGGTCCGGGACGAGGAGCCGGTCCCCGCCCTGCTGCGGGAGGCCCGCAACGCGACCGCGCTGGTCGTGGCCTCCCGCGGCCGCAGCGGCATCGTGGAGCTGCTGCTCGGCTCGGTCAGCCTCGGGGTCGCCGCCCGCGCGGACTGCCCGGTGATCGTGTTGCGCGGCAGCCACGACAACCAGGCCAGGGCCGGCACGCGGCAGCGCGTCGTGGTGGGCGTCGGCGCGGAACCGGAGTGCGCGGCCGCCGTAGAGTTCGCCTGTGCCGAGGCGGAGCGCCGCCGGGTCACGCTGGAGGCCGTACGGGCCTGGCGGCGTCCGGTCCGGTACGACGCCTCCGGGCCCGCGCGCTCCCCCGGGGAGCCGGCCTGCCCCGCACAACGGCGGGCCGCGGACGGGCTCGCGGCGGCGCTGCGCGGCGCCGTGGCGGACCACCCGTCCGTCGCCGTGCTCCAGCACCCCGTCGAGGGCTCCGCGCGCAGGGCACTGCTCGACGCCTCGTACCGCGCGGACCTGCTCGTCGTGGGCGCCCCGCGGCGCCGCGCGCACCTGGGGTTCCAGCTCGGCCGGGTCGGGCACGCGCTCCTGCACCACTCCGCCTGCCCGGTCGCCGTCGTACCGCAGCGGGCGTGAACTCCGCGTCACCGCGCGGGAGGCCGTCCAGGCCGCCCGGTGAGCTACCCCGCCGCCCACGGTCGCGGCTCCCCCGAACGCGAAGGGCGCGAGGGGCGCGAGACGCGGGAGACGCGCCGGAACGGACCTCCCGTAGCCGGCTACTGCTCCGTGACCGGTACGCGCCACACCAGCGTCGTGCCGCCGCCCTCGGGGCTCGTGCAGTCGAGGGCTCCGCCGAGCTGCTGGGCCCGTTCGGACATGTTGCGCAGCCCGCTGCGGCGGCCCCCGGCCGGGATGCCCACGCCGTCGTCGGAGACCCGCAGCCGTACGTGGCGCCCGTCGGTCTCCAGGACGACGTCGACGCGGCTCGCCCGCGCGTGCCGGGCGACGTTGGTCAGCGCCTCGGACAGGACGGCCATCACGTGGTCGGCGGTCTCCTTCGGCACGTGGGTGTCCAGCAGTCCCTCCATCCGTACGCTCGGCGCGAACCCCAGGACCGGCGCGCTCTCGCCGACCGCCCGGACCGCCCGTGCCCGCAGGCCGGGACCGGCGGCCTCGTCGCGCGAGCGCAGCCCGAAGATCGTGGACCTGATGATTTTGATGGTCTCGTCCAGGTCGTCCACCGCCCGCGCCACGCGCTCCGAGGCCTCCTGGTGCTCGATGAAGCGGCCGGCGCTCTGCAGGGTCATGCCGGTGGCGAACAGCCGCTGGATGGCGAGGTCGTGCAGGTCCCGGGCGATGCGGTCGCGGTCCTGGAGCACCGCGATCTGCTCCGCGTCCCTGCGCCGCTCCGCCAGCTCCATCGCCACCGCGGCCTGCGCGGCGAAGCCCTGCAGCGGTTCGGTCTCCGCTTCGGAGAACACCGTCCGGCCCGCCGCCCGCACCAGCAGGACGACGCCCCGCAGGCCGTCGCCGGAGCCGACGGGAACGGCGACGGCGGGGCCGAGGCCCGTGAACCGTGACGGCTCCACGGAGATCCGCGGGTCGCACGAGATGTCCGGGCTCGAGACGGGGGTGGCCCCCAGGAAGGCCTCACCGATCAGGCTGCCGCCCACGGGCAGCACGAGGCCGCGGTGCGGCTCGGCCTGCTGCCCGATGGCGAGTTCCACCGTCAGCGAGTCGGTGCCCTCCATGGGCACCGCGACCACGGCCAGGGCCGCGCCGGTGATCTCCCGGGCCCGCTCGGCGATGAGCCGCAGCACCTCGCCGCGGTCACTGCCGGACATCAGGCTGTGGGTGACCTCGGCGCTCGCCCGCAGCCAGCGCTCCTGGAGCCGGGACTCCTCGTACAGGCGGGCGTTGTCGATCGCCACGCCCGCCGCCACGGCCAGCGTGGAAAGGACCGACTCGTCGTCCTCGTCGAACTGCGCCCCGCCCCGCTTCTCGGTCAGGTACAGATTGCCGAAGACCTGCTCGCGCACCCGGATCGGGACGCCGACGAAGCTGTTCATCGGCGGGTGGTGGGGCGGGAAGCCGTACGACGACGGGTGCTGGGAGAGCTTGTTCAGCCGCAGGGGCTCGGGGTGGCGGATCAGCTCCCCGAGGATGCCGTGGCCCTGCGGGAACGGGCCGATCTCCGCGATCTGCTCGTCCGTGACGCCCACCGTGAGGAACTCCGACAGCCGCTTGCCGTCCGGCCCGATCACGCCGAGCGCCGCGTACTCGGCGTCCACCAGGACCGCCGCGGCCTGCACGATGCCGCGCAGCACCTGTTCCAGGTCCAGTTCGCGCCCGACCGAGAGGACGGCCTCCAGCAGGCTGTGCACCCGGTCCCGGGTGCTGCGGGCGGCGTCCAGGCGGGCCTGGAGCTCCTCCAGCAGTTCGTCCAGCCTGAGCTGCGGCAGCCGCACGCGGGCCACCCGAGCTTCCTCGGCGCTTCCCACCGGCTGTCCTCCACGTCCCCTCAGCATGCTGACGGCGGACCGTCCCCGTGGTCTCACGGTAACGGTCGGCCGCAGGGGACGGTACAGGATCAGGTGGATCCGCCGTGTGCGGCACCCGGACCTGAGGGCTCGGGCGGGCGGTCGGCTCGGGCGGGGCCGGCGTCGGGCTGTGGGCCCGCCGCGGTCGGCGGTGTGCCGCGTGACCCGGCCTCGGTCGGCGAGGGGCCACGGGCGCCCTCCCCTGCCCGGAGCCGCAACGCCCAACACGCGCCGGGCATGACACCGCCTCAGCGGCCCTCCCGCCGCAGCCGGTCGCGGGCCTCGGTGGCGATCACGGCGGCCTGGATGCGCCGTTCGACGCCGAGCTTGGCGAGGAGCCGGGAGATGTGGTTCTTCACCGTCTTCTCGGCCAGGTACAGCCGTCGGCCGATCTGGCGGTTGGTCAGCCCCTCGCCGACCAGGTCCAGGATCTCCCGCTCCCGCTCGGTCAGCCCCTCCGGCTCCTCCCGCTTCCGCTGCTCGCCGCGGAGCCGGGCCATCAGTTTGGCGGTGGCGCTCGGGTCGAGAAGGGACTGGCCACGGGCCACCGTACGCACGGCCGCCACCAGGTCGGTGCCCTGGATCTGCAGGACGTACCCGGACGCGCCCGCCATGATCGAGTCGAGCAGGGCCTCCTCGTCGTCGAACGAGGTCAGCATCAGGCAGGCCAGGTCCGGCATGCGGGAACGCAGCTCCCCGCACACGGTGACGCCGTCGCCGTCCGGCAGCCGGACGTCGAGGACCGCCACGTGCGGGCGCAGCGCGGGGACGCGGACGAGCGCCTGCTCGACGGTGGCGGCCTCCCCGACCACGGTGATGTCGGCCTCGTCGTTCAGCAGGTCGTGCACCCCGCGCCGGACCACCTCGTGGTCGTCCAGCAGGAAGACCCGGACCGGGGTGTCGGGGCCGCTCTGCTCACTGTCCGCCATCCCGTGCTCCTGTGTCGTCGGCGTCCGACCGGTCTCCCTCGCCGAGGCGCGCGGAGGGGGTGTCCCGGTGGGGATCCTTCTCGGCTCGGGGCCGAGGGACCAGGGCCGATCGGCCCTGTTCGCGCGCCCCGTCCCCATCATCCGCCGATACGGGAACGCCGTACGGACACCGACCGCGGGAGCACGGCGTCGACGGGCCGCCCGGTGCGCGGCAGGACGTCCGGCCGGCGGGACGCCCGCCGGACAGGCCCCCGGGACACGGACGAGGGCCGAACGGCCCTACCGCCGCCCGTGCCAAGGGCGTTCGAATGACATGACTCGCGCCCATCGCGGGTCCCCCGGCGGACGCGTCCGGGGCGCGGCGGGCTCCACCTGCGACGTGCGAAAGGACGCGCGGATGCCGTACCGCCCGGCAGGAAGCGACACCGCGGCCATCGGCGCCGCCGCGGCACCGGCACGCCTGCCGAGAACATCCGGCAGTACGTCACGAACCCGTACGGAAGCCTCCCCATGACCGCCGACAGCAGCCTGCGCCCCGCCGCCGGACCCCGGCACAGCGTGCACCTCGACAGTGCCGAAGCCCTCCGGCTGCTGGGCACCGTCTCCCTGGGCAGGGTCGTCTTCACCCAGCACGCGCTCCCCACGATCCGCCCCGTCAACCACCTCCTCGACGGCGGGGACATCGTCATCCGCACCCACGAGGGCTCGGCCCTGACCTCGCACACCCACTCGGCGGGCTCGGGCGTCGTCGTCGCCTACGAGGCCGACGCCATCGACCCCGTCAGGCACCTGGGCTGGAGCGTGGTCGTCACCGGCTACGCCCGCCTGGTCACCGACCCCCGCGAACTGGCCCGCTACCAGGCGCTGCTCCACCCCTGGGTGGACCGCACCATGGACTACGCGGTCCGTATCCACCCCGACCTGGTCACCGGCATCCGCCTCACGCCCGCGAACGATCCCACCAACGCCTGAACCGGGTCGGCGGCAAGGGGCTCGCGCCGGCGGGCAGGGGCGAAGCCCCGCCAGCGTCGTGAACGACCTGCCGTACGCGGGCGGGAACCGCGAGGAGGGCACCGTCGCAGGCGGGCGTACGGCTTCACGGTGATACGAGGGGAAGGCGCGAAGCTGCACCCGGCCCGGAACGACATCGCCCGCCGCCACGGCCGACGACCATAACGCGGCGTGGATAGAACGCTCGTTCCAGCACAGAGATGTCGATGAGGGCACGCTCCTCGGCGCGGCTGTCATCGCACCGGGAAGCCGAAGGAGTACCCCTGCTGCTTGAGCCAGGGCAGGAGGCGGCGCAGGGCCTCGACGGTCTGGGTGCGGTCGCCGCCCGCGTCGTGGAAGAGGAGGGTGGGGCCGTTGGACAGCTCCCGCTGGACGGTGGCGACGATGGCGTCCGTACCCGGCCGCTCGAAGTCCTTGGTGTCCACGTTCCAGCCCAGCGGGCGCATGCCCCGGGAAGCGGCGAGCTTACGGCTGTACGGGGTGAAGGCCCCACCGGGCGCCCGGTAGTACAGGGGCCGCACGCCCCCGGAAGCCTTGGTGATCATGCGTTCGGCGTCGAGGATCTGCCGCGACTGATAGGCCTGGGTGTCCTTGTCCATGGCGGTGTTGTGCGACACCGAGTGGTCGCACAGCCGGTGCCCGGCCGCGACGACCTTCTTCACGAGGTCGGGGTGCGCCTGCGCCTGCGTCCCGACCATGCAGAACGTGGCCTTCACCTTGTACTCGCGCAGCAGGTCGAGAACCCGGGGCGTCCACACGGGGTCGGGGCCGTCGTCGATGGTGATGTTGACGCCGCGCTTCCCCTCCTCCGAGGCGTGCACGATGGACTCGTCGACCGGCTTGACGTCACTGCCCGGCGTGGCCGACGCGGAGGCCTTCGGCGCCGGCTCGTCCGCGCCACCGGCCTGCGCGGTCCACACCGAGGCACCGGTGGCCAGCACCGTCACCCCCAACGCCGCCCCGATCACCTTGCTGTACCAGCTCCGCCCACCACGATGCCGTGTCATGCCCCGCCCCTCTCACACAATTCCTGGCCGATCCCCCGGGCCACCTTGCGGCCACCTCGCAGGACGAGCCCCGCAGGCGAAGCGCTCCCTTCGTTACCGATCACGGACAATTCCGTGAGGATTCCCGGACAACTCCCCGGCCCCCACGACGCCACGCGACCGCAACCGGGCAGTAGCACACGCGCGCTGCGGGAACGTCGGGAAGCGAGTGGCCGAGCATCACCAGTACCGGGCCGAGGCGGAGCTGACGGCCAGTCACCGCAAGGGCCCCAAGGACGATCTTGACAATCCGAAACTCGACCGGAAGCACCCGCAGACACCTGCTGGTGCCGAATGAGGCGCGCCGCCTCTCGTCTGTCAACACCACGGCCCCCAAGCGTCGTTCGGTAGGTGGCCGTCGACATCCGGCTGGAGCCCTCCCGAGCAACTGACCGACGAGCCGGGGCCTTCCGGGCACCCAGCCGCGGTCAGCGCTCTGCCGGACATCCAACCGGGGCCTGTGTCACCCCCACCGCGGTCACACAGCGGAGCAGGCACCAGCGCCGGCGCATGCTGCTCCTGGACGACGTCCTCGTCCGCGTGCGCCACGGCCGGAGACGCCGACGCCGTCACGCTGAAATCCACGGACGCCGCGACGGCCAACAGACAGGCCGTCCGTCAACTGGAGCAGGTTCGACCGTCGGTCACCGGCCGTCTCCCACTTGCCGATCAGCGTCCGGGCGCCCGGCGCGTCCAGGACGCCCCCGCCTTGATGCGCAGGTTCAGGTCGCCGGTGATGCCCCGCGCCGCCGTGTCGGAGGTGGAGGCGTACGTGTCCGGTGAGCCGTCGAGGTCGAGGAAGCGGGGGCCGCCAAGCAGCTAGTGCCGCATCAGACAACGTTCGCCCTGTCGGCATCCCCGCCCGGGCCAGGGCGGAGCCCTTCGTGATACCTTCCTGCCGCCGTGCACTGCTGCGAACTGAGGAGGTGAGACCGATCAACGCTTTGACAGGTCGGGCCTCCCTCCCTCGCATGGCCTAGGGAGTGCCCGCAGAGGCATCCCGAAAGGCATGAATCGCTATGCGCTTCATCTCTGAGACGTCGTCCGGCGGCGTCCCCGAACAGCTCTTCACCCTCGGTGATATTCCTGGCGTGTTGTGGACGCCGGAAGGCGCCGTCGCCACTCGTCCGCTCGTCTTGATGGGACACGGTGGCGGTCAGCACAAGAAGGCTCCTGACGTCCTGGCTCGTGCACGCCGCTTCGTGACTGAATGCGGGTTCGCGGTCGTCGCAGTCGACGTTCCCGCCCATGGCGACCGGCCGAAGATTGAGGACTACGACCGGATCGCGACTGAGAACCAGGCTCGCGTGGAAGCCGGTGAAGAGTTGGCCCCGCTGATCGCCGGCTTCCAGGCACTCGTGGCCCGCCAGACCGTGCCGGAATGGCGAGCCGTCCTGGACGCGGTTCAGCAACTTGCGCACGTTGGCGTCGGCCCGGTGGGCTACTGGGGGGTCTCGCTGGGATGCGGACTCGGTGTTCCCTTCGTCGCTGCCGAACCGCGGGTCCGTGCGGCAGTACTTGGCTTGGGCGGGGCGCTGGCGTCGGCCGAGGCCGCCGCGCGGATCACCGTCCCAGTGGAGTTCTTGGTGCAGTGGGACGATGAGCGGGTCCCGCGGGTTCAGAGCTTGGCTTTGTTCGACGCCTTGGCCTCGGCCGAGAAAACGTTGCACGCCAACCCCGGCAAACACGGGGAGATCCCGGCATTCGAGCTGGAGAGCACACTGAGGTTCTTCGCCCGGCACCTCGGCTGATACCGCCGACCGCAGTCCCGCGACGCGCCGATCGGGAACCCGGATCCCGATCGGCGCGTTCACTGAAATGGTCGGCGTGGCCGAGAGAGTTCAGGTTCGACAGATCGACGATGACGAGGGACAACGCGTGCTGCGGATCATCCGCAGAGGCACCGGGTCAAGTGGTGACATGGCGGCAGGCCCAGATGGTCCTGCTGTCCGCGCAGGGCCTGCCGGTGGTGGCGAAGATCGCCGAGGTGTCGTTCACCAGCGCGGACCGGGTGAGGGATGTGATCCACAACTCCAACACGGACGGCTTCGACTCGCTGTACGCGAAGTACAAGGGCGGCCGGCCGAAGACCTTCACACTGCCCGAGCGGCGCGAGATCAAGGAGATCGCGAAGTCGAAGCCGACCGAGCACGACCTGCCGTTCTCCATCTGGAGCCTGGCCAAGCTGGCGGACTTCCTGGTTGCCGAGGGGGTGGTCGACGACATCAGCCACGAGGGCCTGCGCATCCTGCTCCGCGAGGAAGACATCTCCTTTCAACGCATGAAGACCTGGAAGACCTCCCGCGATCCGGACTACGCAGCCAAGAAGGCCCGAGTCGAGCACCTCTACGCGATCGCCGACGGCGAGGTCATACCCGAGGACGGCGAGCCCGAAGTGGTCTTCTGCGTGGACAAGTTCGGGCCTCTCAACCTGATGCCGCACCCCGGCCGTCAGTCGGCCGAACACGGAGGCAAGCACAAGGACCCCGACCGGGAACCGCGCCGCAGGCGGCGGGCCACCTACAACCGCTACGGCGGCATGTGCCATCTGTTCGCAGCCCTGGACCTGGCCCGGGACAAGCTCTACGGCCACATCAAGCCGATCAAGAAGCGCACCCAGTTCCTGGAGTTCTGCCGCTACCTGCGCACCCTCACCCGGCCCAGGTCCGCATCGCGATCGTCTGTCACAACTTCTCCCCGCACCTGACCACGAGAAAATGCCAGCGCGTCGGCGACTGGGCCACCGCGAACAACGTCGAGATCGCGTACACGCCGACGAACACCTCCTGGCTCAACCGCATCGAGGCCCAGTTCACCGCCCTGCGGTACTTCACCCTCGACGGCACCGACCACACCACCCACAAGGAACAGGGCAGCATGATCCGCCGCTACATCATTTGGGGGAACCGCCACGCCCACGACCAACGTCTACAGGAGATCGTCGACAGGGCGAACGTTGCCTGACGCGGCACTAGAGGCGTAAGGGCGTGTTGCGGCCGATGAGCCTGGAGTACGGGCTCATCGCGTTGCGCGGCGACTACCGGCCGTCGCGGTTGTTGATCGTCAGCGGCGCCGAGGCCGGGTCCGCGCCCGTGCTGCTGTTGCGGATGCCGCGTGCGTGCGTGATCGGATCGCGAGTGCGGACGTCTCCCGTGATGTCCGTCCACACCTCGCCCGCCTGGATCTCGATGCGCAGGCCCAGCGGGGTCTCGGGGAAAGGCCACGTGGTCACCTCCCGAGGACGAGCTGGACGTCGCCGCCGCGCACGGCCGCGGCGTCGCGGAGGATCTCCAGGAGCATGTCGTCGACCCGGCTGCCGCTGGAGCGCAGTTCCACGACCGTCCGGCCGCCGCCCGCGGCCGGGGCGCCCGCGCGCGTGCCGGCGGCCGTGGCTGCCTGGCTCGGCGGAGGCGTGGTGACGAGGTTGGCCAGGCCCTTGTTCATGGCCGGTGCCTCGGCCTCGGCGCCCTGGAGGATGCCGGGCGGAATCCACCGCCCGATCTGGTCGGCCATCAGGCGCGAGGGGCTGCCGATGCGCAGGGCACGCGCGATGGGACCGGGGATGATCCTCTTGGCGAAGCTGGTCAGCGACGACTTCAGCCAGCCGCCCATCGAACGGACACCGTCGTACAGGCCACGGGCGATGTCCTTACCCTTGCCGACCAGGCCACGCAGGGAGCCGATCGCCGCCGACGTCCGCGCAGGTAGACCGCGGATCAAAGCGAGGAACACCGCCGCGCGCGGCCGCTGCGGCGCGGAAGGCATTGAACGCGGCGACGGCGACGCCGCGCAGAACGCCGAGCAGGCCCGAGATCGCGGAGCGGACCCGGCCCGGCAGCCCGGCGAGCCAGGCGACCAGTGACCGCATGGCGCTGACCGCCCCGGTCTTGGCGCTGGTGAACCAGCCCAGAACCCAGCCGGGCACCCGTCCGAGCCAGGCGACGACGGCGAGGACGCCCTGGACCGCCGCAGCGACGGCCGTACGGACGGCCGTCAAGGCGATGAGGGTGTACTGCTTGACCGTGTCCTACTTCGTGATGACCAGCGCGACCAGGGCGGTCACGGCCAGGATCACCCAGCCGATCGGGCCCATGGCGATCAGCCACTGCGCGGCCATGACCGCGGCCCAGGCGATCACCCGCGCGGCCATGAGCGCGAACTGGGCAACGGCCACCGCCGCCGTACGGACCGGTTGGGCGACGAACGAACACGGCCATGGACCGCAGCGCCGCGCCCGCCCACGCGACCGCCGCGCGCGCAGCCGAGAGACCGCGGCCTTCGCGACCCGCGCGTAGGCCAGCCCGCCAACGGCCATCATCCGCAGCCAGCCCGCAATCGCCGTCCACGTCGAGGCCGCCATGATCCGGTTGACGACCGCGATGGCGCGGGCGCCGACCGCCCACGCCTTCATCCCGACGACGACCAGGACGATCGCGGTCGCCAGCGCCGACAGCGCGCTCGGCGGCAGCGCGTTGACGACCTGCGCCAGCACGAGCGCCACCTGCGTGGTCAAGCCGATCAGCGGCCCCATAGCGATCAGCAGCCCGCAGACGGTGATGGCGAGCTGCCCCAAGGTGGCGCCGCCCTCGCGTGCCATCTCCAGGAACTCGGCGAACCCCTCGGAGTCCTCCAGCGAGATGCCCCAGCGGGCGAACGCCGCCGACATGTCCACCAGTCCGCTGGTCACCCCGGCCGACATCGGCAGGAAGGCGTGCAGGACCCCGGCAGAGCCGACCACCAGGTTCCGCGGGACCGTCAGGAAGTTGCGGAGCGCGGGCCCGGCCGCCGCCGGGGTGTCGGCCACCCACTCCTTGAAGCGGGCAGACTTCACCCCTTCTTCGAGGTCGTCGAAGAAGGACGAGAACGTGCTCGCCGCTGCCCGCACGAACGGCGTCAGGCTCGGCAGCAGATTCCACAGGAGTTCGATGCCGCGCGTGAGCAGCGGCATCGTGGTCGGTGCCAGGCTGTCCGACCAGGACTTGTAGTTGTCCTTCAGGCCGATGAAGGCCTTCGCTGTCGCACGCGTCGCGGGCGGGAGCTCGGCCAGCGCATCGGCATACGCCTTCTGTTTCTCGGCCGCGTCCGCCGCGCCGGAGGCCGCAGCCTTCTGCGCCTCCTCGGCGAGCTTGGCGACCTCGGCGACGCCCTCCATCTGCGGGCCCACCGCGAGGCTGAACGCCTTCACGGCGAGCCCGGCCGCCACGGCACCGGCGGCGATCGCCCGCGGCCTCACCCTCGGAGACGAAACGCCCGCGAAGGTCGCGCAGCGTGCCGTCGGCGGAGCGCTGGAGGCCGCGCAGGCGCAGCTCGGCGGAGGACAGGCCCGCGCGCCAGCCGGAGTCGTCCGCGCGGATGAAGCCGACCAGCTCGCCGAGACGCAGGGCCATGGCGCCCACCTCCCGTCGTGCGTGGTGGTGAGCGCGGCGCGCCTGCCGTGAGGAGGTGCTGGGTACGCTGGGCGTCTACGTCAGGGGTGTTGAGGAAGCGTCCGTGACCAGCAGCCAGTTGGGCGGGGTACGAGGTGGCGGGGTTGGTGATTACTTGTCTGGAATGCCGGTCTCACAAGAAGTGAGGGAAAAGCGGGAATCGGCCGGGTAACGTCCCTGGTCGGGGCCTGTGGTCCCCGCGCGTGCGGGGATGGCGACTCCAAGCGAAACCGCTAGCGCCCTGAGCGGTCCCGCAGCCGCTCAGTCAGTGACGACCGCCCCCGGTCATCAGCGGGCGCGAAGTGCCGAACGAGGCGGGACTCCGTGGAGAGCAGGCCGGGGATGCGGATCTTCAGCCAGCGCCAGGAGCGGCCCCGTAGGACGCCGGTGCCGACGTCGATGCCGTACACCTCGTGGAGGTCTGCCTCGATGAGCGGCCACTGCTCCAAGAGCTTGGCCCATGTCAGTCCTTCGAGGCCTTTCGGGCGCGGCTGGTAGCCGGGCGGGCGCTCGTACCACTCGTGGAGCCCCGTTTGCGGGTCGTCTTCGCCGCGCCCGATCCACCCTTGGTGGCCTTCGCCTTCGCGCGCCGCGTCTCCCGGTTCGGGGCCCTGCGAGAAGGGTCGCCGGCCGCCTTCCAGTACGCCTGTGCCTGCTCCACGTCAGCGATGATCCAGAACATCGCGGTCAGGCCTGCGTGCCTGATCCAGGCCCAGTCGACGCCGTCGGCCAGGAGCTGCTCGTACACCGGGCCGAGGCACATCTCCAGCAGGTCGCGTTCCTCGGCGTCGTCGAGCTGCTCGGCGTCGAGGGCCTCGCCCCCGGCGATCAGCCGGGCCGCCGTGGTGGTGATGCGCTGGACCTTCAGGCCGTCCTGGCCGGACGGGGAGGGGATGCGGTACGTCTTGCCCTTGACCGGCAAGGTGAGGCTGTCGTCGAACAGCTCGTCCAGGGCTTCGAACTCGACGGCCATCAGGCGGCCAGCGGGTTCGTGATCGGCGTCAGCGGTCCGGCCCCGGTGAGGGTCACCTCGACCTGATCCAGGTCGTTCTTCTCGCCGCCCTCCGGCGCCCAGGTGACCAGCGCCCGCCCCTGGTAGGCCTCGGGCAGGCCGTCGCGGTCCATCCACCCGACCGGGATCTTCGACTCGGCACCCCAGGCGAACGCGGTCAGGCGCAGCTTCTCGTGGACCGGGTGGTAGAGCGTGGAGTCGGCCGACTTCTTGCGGTTGAACTTGGCGGTGACCTTCCAGCCCATGCCGGTCTTGTCGTTGTCGTCCCAGCCCTCGTCGTCGTAGGTGCCGGAGTCCTCGTGGTTCGGCTCGAACTCGGGCTGGAACTCCACGATCGCGGGGCAGAGCTGCCAGTCCGGTGTGGCCTCGTTGCCCATGTTGATCTCCAGCCGCCAGCGGCGGGCGAGAGCGGTGACCTCGGTCGGCGTCGACATGACGCGGCCTCCTATTCGTACAGGTGGGGTGAGGGCCGCGTGGCCCGGAGGTAGTAGGTGGCGGCGATCTCCTGGCGGCCGTGGACGTCCTGGCCCATCGGGGCCTGTGACTGGCGCCAGATCAGCGCCACGTGGACGCCGTTGAGGACCAGGCCGCGGCGGTTGTGGAGGAGGTCGAAGACGTCGTCGGCCAGGTCCTCCACCTCGCGCGGGTCTCGGCCGCGCCGCATGCGCACCTGGACGCCCGTCACGTCGTCCGTCAGGTCGGTGTGTGCCCTCGACCGGGTACGCGTCAGCGTGACGGTGCCGTCCGGGACGTCCCGCAGGACCGAGGAGCCCGGTCTCAGATGCCGCGTACACGCCGTCCGGCCGGAACACAGCCAGCCCAGCCTCGGCGATGAGGCAGGCGAGGCCGCCCAGAAGCAGGACGGTGTAGCGCACACTTCACCTGCCCTGGGAAGAGAATTTTTGGTTGAGGGAGACATGCAACAGAACGTCGCCTAGCGTCGATGCGGTTGACAAGGAAGGCGACGGAGGAGAGGCATGGAGCCCATCCGGGGTGTGATCAGCGTCGACTACAGCCAGTTCTACGTGATGGAGATGTACGAGTCCGAGTTCGACGAACTTCCTCACATGAGCCCTGACTTCGCCAGCCACAAGCCGGTTCTCCTCACGCCCGGGACAATCACGATTTGCAGTGAGGTGCATTGGCACTACGCGCCTGTAACTCTTCTCCAGGTGCCCACCGTGGATGATATTCCGACCCTTGGCGAAGAATGGGCTCACCTTGATTCAGTAGAGTACCGACCGGTTTATAGAGGCACAATGCAGTTATATGGCTGCACGACAGGCCCGGCGGAGCCTGACGTGCGACTGCAATTGGATCCGGGGCGGACGCATGCAGTCCATGTGTATGTGAAGGGGCGTCAGGACGCTCGTGTGCGCTGGGAGGAATACCTGGATAACGAGTTCCCCGGGGAAGATGCGTATACCGAAGGCAATGATCCTTCCGAGGATGAAGAGGACGAGTTCCGCAAGACAGTCTTTGAGGAATACCTGATCGTATTCAGCCCTCTCGGTTCACAGGCAGCACCGCAACCGGCCGACCGGCCTTGGCGGCGTAGGTTCTGAAGAGCTATTCCCGTAGCCAGCGGCGAAGCGGGACCGTCATGAGCCGGAGCATGGCCTCCCGGGATTCGTTCGTCGCTGACTCCACATACTTCGCCTGGCGTCCGGGCAGGTGCCGCCAGGTCAGCTCCTCGTGCTGGCGGACCACGTACACGGTGTCGTACGAGATGGTCCTGTTCAAGCCGTCGACGTCGGCGCGGCCGGAGCGCTCCAACGTGCCCTCCTCCAGCGGCACGCGCGAGTGGGAGACGCCGAGTGTGTGTGCTCCGGGGCAAGGGAGAGGCCCTCGCTCGCGGGGCGTCGGCCGCGCGAGGTCCACAGTCGGCGCCCCTGGACGTTCATGCGGACGTACTGCGTCACTGAAGCTACACCTCCAGGTAGTCGGGGGTGGGCAGGCTGCCGCCGTCGCGGGTGAGCGCGGCGATGACGGTCGTCCAACGCCCGTCAGGCAGCGTGACGCGCCAGCGGGCCGGGCATCGCACGCTCGGGGAGGCGTAGAAGGTGGAGGAGGAGGTGCTCGTCGAGGAAGCAGCCCACAGCCGTTGGGGGGCCATACTTTGACCCGTGCGGTCCCTCGCCCGCCCGCGCCTCCACGACCACCTGATGCTGGAGCAGGTGGTCGGGATCAGCACTGCACCACCCGGCCGAGCCGGAAGACGTCCGGGGTCAGGTCGGGGGTCCGGAGAGCTTCCAGAGCCGCGTCAGCGACTCGGCGGCCCTGAGCGGTGCCGTCGGCGCCGGACGAGGTACCGGACAGGGCCATCGAGCCGATCTTCACCGAGCCCCACAGGCCCGCTGTCCCCAGCTCGCCGCCCGTGGCCGCCCACCACTGCACTTGCGCGCACACCGCACGTCGTACCAGCACAGCCGGAAAAGCTCGGGTTCGAGGAAGCGGCTGGTACGGGCGAGCCGGGCCGCGAAGTCCGCGGGAGCCGTCTGCCCGGTGTACGCCTCGTACTGCGCCGACGTCGCGTAGATCCGGGCCACCGGACGCCCCCCTTACGCGGACATGCCGACGATCACGACGTCGTACGGGACGCCCGTGCCACCTGCGGAGTTGGCGACGTCCAATACGCCCCCGGTCGAGGTGGTCACCCCCTGCGCCATCGCGTCCGCCGGGCCCGTCATGACGCCCCGGCAGGCGCCCGGCCGCAGCGTCACCGTGCCGGTCGAGCCGAGCAGCGCTGCCCACGCGTTCGCGCTGGCGTTCCCGATGACCACGTTGTTCGTGTTCGCCGCGGCGGCCGCGATGAACAGCCCCTTGACCTGTACGAAGGTGAGGGTCTGGCCGAACGCGTCGGTCAGGACCCCGGCGAGGTCCAGGTTCTCCGATGTAGATCGGCGAGCCGCTGCGGCGTCGGCTTAGGCGCGCTCCAGCGGGGTGCGTGGCGAGCGGGTGCTGGAGAGGGTGAGGCATCGGTGATCCCCCGTTTCGGGCTTTCCGGGTTCCGTGCGGCAGTCGGGGGTAGGGTCCGCGCATGGCTGATGTGGTGGACGCTGACGAACTGCTGCGACGTATCCAGGCCGCGCGTGACTGGGCGGCTCGCGAGGAACAGCAACTGGACGCGGCGGCCAGGGCCGCGGCCGATGAGACTGACGGACTGGGGCTGACCATCCGGTCCGCCGCTTTTGAGGCTGTGCGTCTGGTGCTGGACGAGATCATCCAGCCAGGCACGCACAGGAACAGCGACTAGCGGGCGGAGCCGTCCGTTCGCGCTGCCGCTTGCGTGCGAGGCCCTTCGCGTCCGTCAGCTCATGGGTGCGGGCTGGGTAGCCGCGGACGCGCGTGTGCGCCCGGCGCCGGGCCGCGTCGATCACGGCGCAGCACTCCGTCGCTTCCAGGCGCGTGCCTGCCGCTCCAGGTAGCGCTGGCGCCGGGTGTCCCCGGTGCAGGTAGGGATGCCGAGTTCCGCAGTCGCGTTCAGTTACTCCTTCTTGGCCCGGTGGCCCGGGTTGCCCGGGTTGGTCGTGGCGAAGATCAGGGCGCCTGGCACCGACTGGCGGTCGATGAGCCTCTTGACGAACTCCTTCGGGAGCAGCGTCAGCTCGTCGATGTAGGCGCCGGCGCCTGTGAGGCCGCGGATCGGCCGGGCCTCTGCCTTGGCGTCGTTGGCGGTGGTGACTTCGATCTTCACGGCCGAGGATCCAGGCGATCGGGGCGCCGCGGGTGCAGCGGATGTGCTTGGCGGCGTCGCCGAAGATGCTCGGGCCCTGGAGGGGGTCGACGGCGTTGCGGCCGACGGTGTCGTCGGTCTCGTCGACGACGACCAGGGCGCCGCCGCGCTGGGCGGTGACGACGTACATGGGCCAGTGGAGCAGGCGCGCGATCGTCTTGCCGCTGCGGACGCTGCCTTCCAGGCGTTCCGCCCATGAGGGTCACCTCCCCCGGGCATGCGTGGGCCCGGACATGTGCGGGCGGGGCCGGTCCAGATGGTGCGTGGTCAGCAGCGGCGGAAAAGGCAGAGCAGGGCGGAGCGGTCCCCACCGCGTGGCGACTTCGGTCTTGGCCTGGTTCATGAATCCCATGGGTGCACCCACCCCCGGGTGCCGATGGGGAAAGCGGTGTGACGGGTTCAGGGGGTTCCAGTGAGGCAGTGTCGTGCGGTTTGCCGAAAACATGCGTGGCGCGGCCGGCTTTTTTATCCCGTTCGCGTGACTGGGTTCCGAGCGCCCAACAGGTAGTGGACAGGCCCCGAAAGGTGGCAGGTCATCCTGGCGGTGCTGAGCCTGATGGTGACGGTCATCGCCCTGGGGGGTAGTTCCTCAGCACTGCTGAGCCCCGCCCGAGGCTCCGGTCGGTTGATCGGCGGCTGCACACATAGCGAGCCCGATCGTCTGCTGCTCGACCGGGCTCGTGAACTACGTGAGGGGCTCGACCTGGTGGCAGCCGAGCCGGGCCCTTCTGCAAGCTCCGCCGTACGAAGGCCAACCGGCAACTCAGCGTACTGCGATACCCGGCCGCCCGGCCGCCCGCCCGGCATCAGGAGCGCCTGTCACCACCTCGACCGGCCGAGGCCGCCGTGGCCGTCTCGCCGTACCAGCGGTTCACGCCGTACGCGGTGCCGTCCGGCTCAGGCCAGCGGCCCCGCATCCGGTCCGTACGGATCGCGCCCGCGCTGAGGCCGGTCGCCTCGGCGATCTCACTCATGGTGTACAGCCGTCTCGGAGGCGACGAGGGCGGAGCGGCCCACCATGGCGGAGACGCTCCTCTGTGGAGTTATCAGGGGGCCGACGCTCTCTCACCCCACAGCCTGCGTCGGCCCCTTTTACGTGCGGACCGATGGCACCCCCTTCGCGGACGGGGCGGGCGCGGTGTCGGTTGCACGTGTCGTCAAGCTCTCGGCCGAGGGCTCACCCTGGCGGTTTCGTGAGGGCAGTGGGGTGTAGGTGGGGTGGTTATCGCATGGGCGGTCATCACATTGATGACTGGTCGTGCGTTCGGTGACGGTGTGGGGGGTGCCGGGGCCGTCAGGGAGTACAGGCTCAGCGGGGCCCCGGGGACGGCGGTGGAGTGGAGGCCCTGGGGCAGGGGGTGGGCGAACAGGCCTTCTGGGGGTGTGCCTTGGCGTCGGGCGGACGCCCGTACGAGCGGCGGCGCCTCGGCACGGCGAACCGCGCACGTGGCGCCGGGCGGCGTTTGACTTGACGTACCCCCTTCTTCATCGTTACCCAGCGCATTAGTTGTGCACGGTGCGTGACCGTGCGGGGAGGCGGGATCATGGGGGCTCTGCCCAAGACCGACGCGTTCGCCCTGGTGGGCCTGGGGTGCCGGCTGCCCGGCGGGATCACGGATCTGACCGGGTTGTGGGAGGCCTTGGCGGCCGGACGTGACCTGGTCGGGGAGGTACCGGACGGCCGGTTCGAGGTGGCGCGGTTCGTCGACACCGCCATGGCGCGGCCGGGGAAGTCGTACACCGCCAAGGGCGGTTTCCTGGGTGACCTCGGCGCGTTCGACGCCGACTACTTCGGGATCTCGCCGCGGGAGGCGGCGAAGATGGACCCGCAGCACCGCCTGCTCCTGGAGACGGCCGTCGAGGCGCTGGACGACGCGGGCATCGACCCCGGGACGCTG